>NZ_VIDQ01000199.1 GCF_009760915.1 Azohydromonas aeria | reverse complement strand
TGAGCTGCCCCCTGAATTTCGTCTTCCAAGGGCCGATGGGTACCATCGAGACTTGAGGGAAGAGAAGTGAAGCGGATTCCGAAACAAGAGTACACGGCCGAATTCAAGGAACAGGCCGTCAAGCGTGCTCAGGAGGTGGGCGTAGGGGTGGCGGCGCGGGAGCTGGGGCTGGTGGCGCAGACGCTGCGCAACTGGGTCAAGGCCGCTGGAGCAGGCCAGCTCAGCGGGGCCGGCGCCAAGCCGGTGACGGCCGAGCAGATGGAGATCTCGCGGCTGCGCGCGGAGAACGCGCGGCTGAAGATGCACGTTGATCTATTAAAAAAAGCGACGGCGTACTTTGCGAAAGATGCGCTGTGAAGTACGCCTGGATCGACGCACAGCGCGCCGACTACCCGCTGCCCGACCTATGCGAAGCACTGAGCGTGAGTGTCAGTGGCTATCGGGCCTGGCGCCGCGGCGGCAGCCCCGACACGAAGCGGCTGAGCACGGCACAGGCCGTGGCCTTGATCAAGGCCATCCACGCCGAATTCAAGGGCGCCTATGGATCTCGCCGCATGCACCGTGAACTGCAGGGCCGGGGACATCGTATCGGCCTGGAACGCGTGGAGCGGCTCATGCGCGAGCACGGCATCCGCGCACGCCACAAGAGGCGCTACAAGGCCACCACGGACTCCAGCCACGCGCTGCCGGTGGCTGAGAACCTGTTGGCGCGCAACTTCACGCCCGAGGCGCCCAACCGTGTGTGGACCGGTGACATCACCTACATCGCCACGGATGAGGGCTGGCTGTACCTGGCGGTGGTGCTGGACCTCTTCAACCGCGAGGTGGTGGGCTGGTCGCTAAAGCCACGCATGACAGCCGACATCGTCACCGATGCGCTAACCATGGCGTGGTTCCGGAGCAAGCCCACGCCCGGTGTCATGTTCCATAGCGACCGCGGCAGCCAGTACGCCAGTCATGCAATGCGCTGCAAGCTCAACGAATTCGGCATGACCGCATCGATGAGCCGCAAGGGAAATTGTTGGGACAATGCCCCGACCGAAAGCTTCTTCAACAGCCTGAAAAACGAGCGGGTACACGGCGCCCGGTACGCCACGCGCCAGCAGGCCAGTGCCGACGTGTTCCAGTACATCGAAGGCTTCTACAACCGCAGGCGCCGCCACTCCACGTTGGGCTACTGCTCACCGCAGGAGTTCCTGCAAAGCTGGATCAGCAAGCAGCAAGCTCAGCAGCCGAAGGCGGCATAAGAGCGGCCAGTTGGAAGGCGAAAAACGAGGGGCACCTCAG
>NZ_VIDQ01000198.1 GCF_009760915.1 Azohydromonas aeria | reverse complement strand
GTGCATGAAGGCCACCAGCTCGGGCATCTTCGTCATCTGCACCCGCTTGGCCATGATGGTGCCGGCGGTGCCGCCGGCCAGCAGCCCGATGAGCACCCACACCAGGCCGGAAGCGCCGGCGGTGCCGAGGTCCTCGGCCAGCTTGAGGATCAGCGCCGCGGTGGTGACCACCGCGATGCCCATGCCCGTCATGCCGAAGACGTTGCCGCGGATCGACGTGGTCGGGTGGCTCAGGCCCTTCAAGGCCTGGATGAAGCAGACGCTGGCCACCAGGTACAGCAGCGTCACGAGGTTCATGCTCATCGCGAGGCCTCCGAACTCAGTTGCTTGGCCGCGCCATCAGCCGCGGGCGCCTTCTTTTCCTTCTTGCGGAACATCTCCAGCATCCGGCGCGTGACCAGGAAGCCGCCGAAGACGTTGACCGCGGCCAGCGCCACGGCCAGCACGCCCATGGTCTTGCCCAGGTTCGTCTCGGTCAGCGCGGCCGCGAGCATCGCGCCCACGATGACGATGGCCGAGATGGCGTTGGTGACGGCCATCAGCGGCGTGTGCAGCGCCGGCGTGACGGTCCACACCACGTGGTAGCCCACGTAGATCGCCAGCACGAAGATGATGAGATTGATGATGGTGGGTGAGACTTCCATGGCCTTCAGCTCCTCTTGACCTGACCGTCCTGCGTCATCAGGCACGCGGCCACGATGTCGTCGTCCATCGGCACGCTCACGGCCGTGGCGTCCTTCGGCAGCACCAGCTTCAGGAAGTCCAGCACGTTGCGCGCGTACAGCGCGCTGGCGTCGGCCGCCACGAGCGCGGGCAGGTTGGTCTCGCCCACGATCGTCACGCCATGCTCCTGCACCGTTTGTCCGGGCACGGTCAGCGCGCAGTTGCCGCCATTGGCCGCGGCCAGGTCCACGATCACCGAGCCCGGCTTCATCGACTGCACCATCTCCGCGGAGACGAGCTTCGGCGCCGGGCGGCCCGGGATCAGCGCCGTGGAGATCACCACGTCGGCCAGCGCCACGCGCTTGGCGACCTCGGCCCGCTGGCGCGCCAGCCAGCTCTCAGGCATCGGCCGCGCGTAGCCGCCCACGCCTTCGGCCGCTTCCTTCTCTTCCGCGGTTTCGTAGGGCACGTCGATGAACTTGGCGCCCAGCGATTCGACCTGCTCCTTCACGGACGGGCGCACGTCGGAGGCCTCGATGACCGCGCCCAGCCGCTTGGCCGTGGCAATGGCCTGCAGCCCCGCCACGCCCACGCCCAGGATCACCACGCGCGCGGCCTTCACGGTGCCGGCGGCGGTCATGAGCATGGGAAAGAACTTCTGGTACCGGTCGGCCGCGATGATCACGGCCTTGTAGCCGGCGATGTTGGCCTGCGACGAGAGCACGTCCATGCTCTGCGCGCGCGTGGTGCGCGGCGCGGC
>NZ_VIDQ01000197.1 GCF_009760915.1 Azohydromonas aeria | reverse complement strand
TCTTACTGTGTCATAAGCGCAATGGCCTATTGCAAGAGCCGCACAGCGGGCACAGTCCCATCTCAACGAGCAGGTAGCTGCTGAGCCGCAGTCGCAGCGTAGTGATCGAGGTCGGCATGTGGCGCTGTGCACGCACGACTGCCGCGGGGGAGCCAACCTTCGGGAAGCGCAGGCAGGCGGCGTTCGATGAAGTTTTTTTCCCCTGCCGCTGCATCACGGGCGTTGCCTTCCTCGACCAGCCGCTGGGCCACGAGGAAGCCGTAGGCCGCAATGGCCAGGCTGGCATGGTGATGGAAGCCACGCCAGCCGCGGCCCTCGTAATGGCCCAGCCCCAGATCCTGCTTGAGGTCCTGGTAGTCGCGCTCGATGCGCCAGCGCATATGCGCCACGCGTACGAGCTCGGCCAGCGGCGTGTGCTCCTGCAGCGTGGACAGCCAGCACTTCCTGGGTTCGTCCTTCTCCTGGGGCCACTCGATGAGCAGCCACTGCTGCGGATGCAAGCGCTGCTTGCCCGTGCCGGAGCCGGCGTGGCGCACCCGTAATGCGGCAAAGCGACCTGTGAGCGGCTCGTTGGTGCCCTGGCGCCAAGTGATAGTGTTGAAGGCCTCGGGCGGCAACGACTGCGCCAACTCGCCCACCGACACGGGCTGGTGATCGGGCGATCGCCGCGTGGCAAAGGGATGCGGTCCACGGCCCGACCATGGCTTGGGCGGCAGCGGCTCCATGCCTGGAGGCCACACCTTCACGCTCGACGTGACGCCCACCATGTAGGGCAGTCCCATGTCGGTGAGGCGCTGGCGGAACTCAGCCTCCGTGCCGTAGGCGGCGTCGGCCACCACGCAGTACGGCGGCGCCCCCTCATCGAGCAGCGCCTGCAACTGCTGCAGCGCGATGTCGCCCTTGGTCGCAAAGCACACGTCCTCAGGCACACCGGCCTTGGCGCAGCGCTCGGGATCCTCGCTCCAGCTCTCGGGCAGGTACAGCTGCCACTTCACCGGCAAGCTCGCCTGCTCGCACGCCAGCGACACGCTCACGGCCACTTGGCAGTTGTCCTGCTTGCCCAGCATCCCGCACCACTGGCGTGCCACGCCCACCGAGTGCTTGCCCTTCTTCGGGAACCCCGTGTCGTCCACCAGCCAGTAGCCGCCACCGGAGAAGTCCATGTGCGGCACCACCCATTGCGCCACGCGGCGCAGCATCTCGCCATCGCTCCACTGGGCCTTGGCCACGAAGTGATGCAGCGCCTGGTGGCGCGCGCTGGCGTGCAGCGGGTCGATGCGCGCGGCCATGGGTTCCACGCTCTTGCGCGACAGCGGCAGCATCAGGCCGCTGCAGTAGTCCTTGAGTCCTGCCACCCGGTCGGCATGGCCCAGCCCTGCAGCTAGATGGGCCATGTACCCGTCAAACCGTGCTCCCATGTCCATACCCGAGCCTCCTGCGCGACTGGATAGGACAAATATAGATCAAATTATTGACACAGTAAGA
>NZ_VIDQ01000196.1 GCF_009760915.1 Azohydromonas aeria | reverse complement strand
CTACAGGGACTTCTCCCGAGGTCAATGGCCCGGTGTTGGTATTCGACTTCTCTGGTGTTGGCGACGCGTCGTGGTGACAGTGCACGACGAAGGATCAGATTGCACATCTACAGACGGCCTTGTTGCACCTGATGGTGCGGGCCCAGATACGTACCGCTCAGCAGGACTCCATTCCTCCGAGTCGTTACCCCGCCAGGGGCGCGACGGCCCGCTTTTCGAGCTCACCTGCTGCCGGTCTGACCTGTGTGCTGTGTCTACGAACGCACGTCCTACTGCCTAGAGAGATTCAAGCTCCAACACGCCGTGGGCGCTTAAGGGATGGTTGGCTGGAGGCTGGGGCTTACGCCGGCGCAGCCGCGCCGTTGATGCCGGGCCCAGGCGGCGCGCTGGGGACATGGTTGGGGTCGAAGCGGGCGCCCCTGGTCAGAATGGCCCAGAGGATGCGAGCGTTCTTGTTGGCCAGCGCCACGGCAGCCTTTTGCCAGCCCACACGCGCGCACAACTGCACCAGCCAGCGCGAGAGCCGGTCGTCGCGCTTGGCCGCGGTGTCCACGGCCGCCTTGGCACCACGGATGAGCAGCATGCGCAAGTACTCGTCGCCGCGCTTGGTGATGCCGCCCAGGCGCACCTTGCCGCCGCTGGAGTGCTGACTGGGCACCACTCCCAGCCAGGCACTGAACTGCGCGCCCGACTTGAACTGGTGCAGATCTCCTACCCCCGCCACCAGCGCCGAGGCCCCCAGCGCGCCAATGCCCTGCAGCCGCGCGGCCTGCTGGGCCGCTTCGCTGCTGCGCACGTGCTCGGCAATGCGCGCATCGCACCAAGCCAGGTGCTCATCGAGCTCTTGCCAATGCTGCTGCGCGCGCTGCACCGCATAGCGCGCCACCGCCGGCAACTCGTTGGCCCCGTCCTCCAGCGCCAGGGGCAGCGCTTGGCGCAATGCCTTGCTGCCTTGTGGGAACACCAGCCCGAACTCCGAGAGCAGCCCGCGAATGCGGTTGATGCACGCCGTGCGCTCCTGCTTGAAGCCCTCGCGCAGGCGGTGCACCGCCATCCAACCCTGCTGCTCGACGCTCTTGACCGGCACGAAGTGCATGTTCGGCCGCGATGCGGCCTCGCACACCGCTGCTGCGTCGTTGGCGTCGTTCTTGCCGCTCTTGCCCTGCAGCCGGTAAGGCGCCACGAACTGCGCAGCGATGAGCCGCGGCTGCAAGCCCATCGCGGCAAGCCGCCGCGCCCAGTAGTGCGCCCCGCTGCAGGCCTCCATGGCCACGACACAGCCCGGGGGCAGTTGGGCACACCAGGGCAGGAACTTCGCACGCGAGAGAGAGCGCCGCGTGAGCAGCTTGCCTGCGGCGTCAACGCCGTGCGCATCGATGACGCGCTTGGCCAGATCGATACCGACTCGAACGATCTCGCTTCGTGTAGCCTCGCTCATGGGACTTCTCCTTTGCCGCTCAGATTGACGACTTACATCTCAATCTTGGTGCCTCGACACCGATAGGGATTGGAGAAGTCCCTTCGTATTCCTCCTAC
>NZ_VIDQ01000195.1 GCF_009760915.1 Azohydromonas aeria | reverse complement strand
CGACAGCGGCTTGGTCGGCGCGATGGAGATCTTGCCGCGCGAGGGCGAGCGGTGGTACTCGCGTGCGGCGTCGCGCAGGGCCAGCTCGGCCGGGGACATGGAGGCTTCTTCGGACATGGCAGCAGCCCGGGATGGGCGGTTCGGGTGTGTCGGGGAAGGAAATGCGGAGCGCGAAGGCAACTGCAGGAGGCCATGGCAAAAAAGGCCGCGCACCGCGCAGCCTTTTCGTTTGCCGGGGCCGGTCAGCCCATGTGCAGGCCGCCGTTGCAGCTGAAGTCGGCGCCGGTGGTGAAGCCCGACTCCTCGCCGGCCAGCCACGCCACGACGGAGGCGATCTCCTCCGGCGTGCCCAGGCGGCGGATGGGGATGGTGGCGATGATCTTGTCGAGCACGTCCTGGCGGATGGCCTTGACCATGTCGGTGGCGATGTAGCCCGGGCTCACCGTATTCACCGTCACGCCCTTGGCCGCGACTTCCTGCGCCAGCGCCATCGTGAAGCCGTGCATGCCGGCCTTGGCCGCGGAGTAGTTGGTCTGGCCGAACTGGCCCTTCTCGCCGTTGACCGAGGAGATGTTGATGATGCGGCCCCAGCCCTTTTCCAGCATGCCGTCGATGACCTGCTTGGTCACGTTGAACATGCTGTCCAGGTTGGTGGACATCACGGCCTGCCAGTCGGCCTTGCTCATCTTGCGGAACTGGCCATCACGCGTGATGCCGGCGTTGTTGACCAGCACATCCACTTGGCCATGCTCGGCCTTGACCTTCTCGAAGGCGGCCACGGTCGAGTCCCAGTCGGCAACGTTGCCCACCGAGGCGTAGAAGGTGTAGCCCAGCGCCTTCTGCTCGTCGATCCACTTCTGGTGGTCGCGGCTCGGACCGCAGCCGGCGATGACCTTGAAGCCGTCCTTGTGCAGGCGCTGGCACATCGAGGTGCCGATGCCGCCCATGCCGCCGGTGACGTACGCGAGTTTCTGAGCCATGTGAGTCTCCTTGGGGGCCGCGCCGCGCGGCCGTGGTTGGGACGGTCCTGCCGGGCCGGCCTTGCTGAAAACGATGTGAGGAATGCGGGTGAGAGCGGCCGCCCGGGGCCCGCCGGGTCCCGGGTCAGCCGCGCGCCGAAGGCGCCTTGGTCAACGCAGGATCAGCGCTCGACCGCCAGCGCCACGCCCATGCCGCCGCCGATGCACAGCGCGGCCAGGCCCTTCTTCGCGTCGCGGCGCTGCATCTCGTGCAGCAGCGTCACCAGCACCCGGCAGCCCGAGGCGCCGATGGGGTGGCCGATGGCAATGGCGCCGCCGTTGACGTTGACCTTTGCGGCGTCCACGCCCAGCTCCTTGTTCACCGCGCAGGCCTGCGCCGCGAACGCCTCGTTGAGCTCGAACAGGTCCACGTCGCCCACCTGCCAGCCCGCGCGCTCCAGCGCCTTGCGCGACGCCGGCACCGGGCCCATGCCCATCGTGGCCGGGTCCAGCCCGCTGGTGCCGAAGCTAGCGATCTTGGCCAGCGGCTTCAGGCCCAGCTGCTCGGCCTTCGCGGCCGACATCACCATCACGGCCGCCGCGCCGTCGTTGATGCCCGAGGCGTTGCCCGCCGTCACGCTGCCGGCCTT
>NZ_VIDQ01000194.1 GCF_009760915.1 Azohydromonas aeria | reverse complement strand
CGCCCTGCCGGCGCGGCCGCCGGCGCGGCCCCCGGCGCGTGCCGGGCTGCGCGCCGACGCGGCGGCGCTGGCCGCGGCGGCCGCCGCGGTGCCCACGCCCTGGCACGGCAGCCGCACGCTCAAGGGGCTGCTGGCCGTCGCCCTCATCTTCCTGCTGAAGCTGGCGCAGCCGCTGCTCGTGCCGATCGTCGTGGCGGTGGTGCTGACCTTCCTGATGGCGCCGCAGGTGCGCGCGCTGCGCCGCCACGGCGTGCCCGAGGTGCTGGGCGCGCTGGTGCTGGTGGCCTCGCTGCTGGGCGGCACGGTGCTGCTGGGCAGCGCGCTGGTGACGCCGGCGGCGCAGTGGTGGGAGCGCGCGCCCAGCGTGATGACGGCGCTGGAGCAGCAGATCGACCGCGTGCGCGCCTCCATCCCGATCCTGGCGCCGCCGCAGCGCCCGGCCGCGGCGCCGCGCAACGCGCCGCCGCCGGCCGACCCGCTCAAGGACAAGATCGCCAGCGAGGGCGTCACGCTCACGCGGCTGGTGCTGGCCAACCTGCTGAGCTTCGGCTTCTCGGCGGCCTCCACCGTGATCCTGCTGTACTTCCTGCTGGCCTCGGAGCACTGGATGCTCTCGCGCACGGTCGAGGCCATCCCGCGCCGGCGCACGCGCGCGCTGGTGGTGGCGGGCGTGCGCAGCGCGCAGCAGGAGATCGGCCAGTTCCTGGGTGCCTTGAGCATCATCAACCTGGGCGTGGCGCTGGTCACGGGCGCCGCCATGGCCTACATCGGGCTGCCCAACCCGGTGCTGTGGGGCACGGTGGTGGGGGTGCTGAACTTCATTCCCTACATCGGGCCGCTGCTGAGCACGCTGCTGCTGGGCACGGCCGGGCTGCTGAGCTTCGGCGGGTCGGCGCTGATGCTGGCGCCGCCGCTGGCCTTCATGCTCATCCACGCCGTGGAGGCCAACGTCATCAGCCCGCTGTTCGTGAGCAAGCGGCTGTCGCTGAGCCCGATCTCGGTGTTCCTGTCGGTGATGTTCTGGGGCTGGCTGTGGGGCGTGGCCGGCGCGATCCTGGCCGTGCCCATGCTCGTGGGCCTGCGCAGCGTGTGCAAGCGCAACCGCCGGCTGCGCCTGCTGTGCGTCTACCTCGAAGGCAGCCGCCGCCCGCCGCCCTCGCTGGCCTCGCTGCTGCGCCACAAGCGGCGGCGCAACGCCTGAGCCCGGCTTCCCTGCCCAGGGCACGCCGCCTGCTCGCTCAGCGGCTCGTCACCATGGCTTCGCAGCATTCCTCCTCCGGCCCGGCGCGGCCGCGCGAGCGCCGGCATGCCGAGCTCGAAGCGGAGCACCGCCACGCGCGCGTGCTGGTCCAGGCGCTGGGCCAGCCGCCCTGCGGCGGGCACCGCGTGCGCTGGCTCGACGACCCGGCGCCGGCGCTCGTCGAGGCCGTGGCGCGCACGCGCAGCCAGCTGCAGCTCGACCAGTCGCTGCTGCGCGATGCCCCGCCCGTGCTGCAGCAGGCGCTGCTGGCCGCGGCGCGGCGCGGCGTGCACCTGGCGCTGCGCGGCGGCGCCAGCCTGGCGCCGGGGGCCGACGCGCTGCGCCGCGCCGGCGCGCTGCTGGGCGTTCCCG
>NZ_VIDQ01000193.1 GCF_009760915.1 Azohydromonas aeria | reverse complement strand
TCAACCAAACTTGAACAGGATGCCGTGGCCGCCGCGCGGGTACTCCCACGCGACGTTGGCATGCTCGGTGCAGATCACGCGGCAGCTGCCGCACTCCAGGCAGCCGTCGGTGATGAGCGTCACCGCGCCGTTGCCCTCGGCCTTGTAGCAGGCCGCCGGGCACACGAAGGTGCACTGCTGCCCCTTGCAGTCGTTGGCGCACACCGCGGCATCCTTGATGCGGATGTGCGGCCGCCCGTGGTCCACCTTGTAGCGGTTCTGGAAGAGTTTTTCCTCGACGTTGACGAGGATCGGGCTGGATACGATGGCGTTCATCGGAAGGCCTTCCACAGCTTGAATGCGTCGGACACCAGCCCGCCCAGGCGCCGCGCGGAGCGGAAGCTGGAGAGGATCTCCCGCTCCTTCGTCTTCTTGTCCACCCCGTCCACCGTGAACATCGTCTGCGCCGCGCGGTTGAGCAGCGCCGGGTAGGCGCTGAAAAACTGCGGACTGCTGTGCAGCACCTGCGGCATGTCGCGGTACTTGTGAAGGTCCTTCATCACGAAGCTCGCGTCCAGCGCCGCCTTGTACGCCTTGAGCGTGGACGCACTCATGTCCCGCCCCGCGGCCCGGGCCGCGATCACCGTCTCCGCCGCCAGCCGCCCCGTCGTCATCGCCAGGTTCGAGCCCTCGCGGTGCGCCGCGTTCACGAAGCCGCCAGAGTCGCCCACGATCATCCAGCCGTGCCCGTACACCTGCGGCACCGCGTGGAAGCCGCCCTCGGGGATGAGGTGCGCGGCATATTCCTTCATCTCCCCGCCCTCGATCAGCGGCGCGATGCTCGGGTGCTTCTTGAGCTTCTCCAGCAGCGCGTACGGCGCCGTGCGCTGCGGGTTGGCCTTGAAGTCGGAGAGCATGCAGCCGATGCCGATCGTCAGCGAGTCGCGGTTGGTGTAGAGGAACCCCGTGCCCACCATGCCTTCGGTGACGCTGCCCATCATCTCGATGACCACGCCCTCCTCGTCCTTGACGTTGAAGCGCTGCTGGATCACCTCCTCCGGCAGGAACAGGATCTCCTTGACCGCCAGCGCCACGTTGGACGCCTGGATCTCGCCGTGCAGCCCCGCCTTGCGCGCCAGGGTGGAGTTCACGCCGTCGGCCAGGACCACCACGTCGGCATACACCTCGCCGCCGATGCGGTCACAGCGCACGCCCACCACCCGCTCGCCGTCGAGCAGCAGCTCCTCCACCGTGGTCTCGCAGATCAGCAGCGCGCCGGCCTCGCGCACCTTCGACGAGAACCACTTGTCGAACTGGGCACGGATGATGGTGTAGCGGTTGTAGGGCGGCTTGTTGTAGTCGTCGCTGCGAAAGTGCGTGCCGACGAAGGAGGCGTCGTCGAGCACCCACACCCGCTGCTCGATGACGTGGCGCTCCAGCGGCGCGTCGTCGCGGAAGTCCGGGATGATCCGCTCCAGCGCGTCGGCGTAGAGGATCGCGCCCTGCACGTTCTTGCTGCCCGGGTACTCGCCGCGCTCGATCTGCAGCACCTTGAGCCCCGCCTGGGCCATCGTGTAGGCCGCGGCGTTGCCCGAAGGCCCCGCGCCCACGACGATCGCATCGAACTTCTCCTTGGCATGCCTGGCCATGT
>NZ_VIDQ01000192.1 GCF_009760915.1 Azohydromonas aeria | reverse complement strand
GCCCTGGCGCTGGCCGTCATGGTGGTGCTGGTGTTCGGCAACGTGGTGCTGCGCTACGCCTTCAACTCCGGCATCACGGTGTCCGAGGAGGTCTCGCGCTGGCTGTTCGTGTGGCTGACCTTCCTGGGCGCCATCGTCGCCATCAAGGAGCACGGCCACCTGGGCACCGACATGCTCGTCTCGCGCCTGGGCAAGACGGGCAAGAAGGTGTGCCTCGTCATCGGCCAGCTCGCCATGCTCTACGTGACGTGGCTGCTGTTCCAGGGCGCGCTGGCGCAGGCGCGGATCAATGCCGACGTGCAGGCGCCCGTCACCGGCGCGTCGGTGGCGATCTTCTATGCCTCGGGCGTGTTCTTCGCCGTCTCCGCGGGGCTGCTGCTGCTGCGCGAGCTCGTGCGCACGCTCAGCGGCAAGGTGCGCGACGAGGAGCTGGTGATGGTGCAGGAGAGCGAGGACCTCGCCGCGCTGCACGAGCTGCACCTGGATGAGCCCGCCACCTTCGACGCCAAGCAGCCGGCGCAGGCCGCCCCGCGGCGCTGATGCCCAGACTTCCAAGGAATACTCCATGACCGTCTTCATCTTCCTGGGCTCGCTGCTGGGCGCCATGGCGCTGGGCATCCCGATCGCCTACTCGCTGCTGGTCTCCGGCGTGGCGCTGATGTGGCACCTGGACATGTTCGACGCGCAGATCCTGGCGCAGAACGTCATCAACGGCGCCGACAGCTTCCCGCTGCTGGCCGTGCCCTTCTTCATGCTTGCCGGCGAGATCATGAACGTCGGCGGCCTCTCCAGCCGCATCGTCAAGCTCGCGCTCACGCTGGTGGGCCACAAGCGCGGCGGCCTGGGCTTCGTGGCGATCCTGGCCGCGTGCATGCTCGCGGCGCTGTCGGGCTCGGCCGTGGCCGACACCGCGGCGCTGGCCGCCCTGCTGTTGCCCATGATGGTCAAGGCCGGGCACGACAAGGCGCGCAGCGGCGGGCTCATCGCCTCGGCCGGCATCATCGCCCCGATCATTCCGCCGTCCATCGGCTTCGTGATCTTCGGCGTGGCGGCCAACGTCTCGATCTCCAAGCTCTTCCTCGCCGGCATCGTCCCCGGGCTGCTCATGGGGCTGTCGATCGCGCTGACGTGGTACTTCGTGGCCAAGCGCGAGAACATCGCGCCCCCGCCCAAGGCCAGCTTCAAGGAGCAGATGGCCGCGCTGCGCGACTCGCTGTGGGCGCTGGGCCTGCCGGTGATCGTGATCGTGGGGCTGAAGATGGGTGTCTTCACGCCCACCGAGGCAGCGGTGGTGGCCGCCGTCTACGCGCTGCTGGTGTCGATGCTGGTGTACCGCGAGATGAAGCTCAGCCAGCTCTACGGCGTGTTCGTCAGCGCGGCCAAGACCACCGCCGTGATCATGTTCCTGGTGGCCGCGGCCATGGTCAGTGCCTGGCTCATCACGGTGGCCGACATCCCCAGCCAGATGATCTCGATGCTGGAGCCCTTCATGGGCAACCAGACGCTGCTGCTCATCGCCATCATGCTGCTCGTCATCGCCGTGGGCACGGCCATGGACATGACGCCCACGATCCTGATCCTCACGCCGGTGCTCATGCCCGTGATCAAGCAGGCGGGGATCGACCCGGTCTACTT
>NZ_VIDQ01000191.1 GCF_009760915.1 Azohydromonas aeria | reverse complement strand
AGGCGCCGGCCCGCGGGAGCGGGACGGCGCCATCAGGAGCGCTTCTCACTTTCGCGCTCTCTCCCTCTTGAGAGTCTTTCCCTCGTGACGACGGATGCGGACGGGGCGCGGCGGGCTTACTGCGCGCGCAGGTTGGTCGGGGCGGCCACCGTCACGGCGCCGGTGACGAACTCGAAGGGGCCGCGGTCCCAGGTGCCGTCGCTGCCGCGGGTGTTGCCCAGGCCGTCGACGTTGTAGGGCGTGGCGAAGTTCGAGCCCGCGCCCGTGGCGGCCTTGAGCCGGAAGTCCAGCGCGGCGACGTTGACGAAGGGGTCGGTGCTGGCGGTGGTGCCGGCGCTCTCGCCCTGCGTGGTGCCGGAGTTGATGAAGTGGTTGTGGTTGTGGCTGGCGAACTTGGCAAAGCTCGGTGCCTGGCTGTTGAGGAAGATGTTGTTGAAGGCCTCGTTGCCCGAGGCGATGCGCGGCAACGTGCTCAGCGCGGCCTGGTTCACGTTGATGAAGGCGTTGTTGTAGACCTTGGCGTTGTGGAACTGCTCGCCGCCGCCGCCGGTCCAGCCGCCGACCACGCCGTTGGCCTGCTGCCACGTCGCGCCCGACGGGCGGTAGAAGACGTTGCCGTAGACCATGAGCCGGGCGCTGGTGTTCGACGAGTTGTCCCACATCAGTCCGCCGGTGCTTTGCACGTCGGTGAAGAGGTTGTGGCGGAAGGTCGTGTCGCCCACGCTGCCGGCAAAGCCCCAGATGCTGGCGATCTCGGAGTGCACGGCGCTCGACCCGTAGTACTTCTCGACCCAGCCGTGCTCGGCCACGAAGTTGCGCGGGCTGATGAAGAACGGGCAGCGCCCGATGCCCGTCATGTGGTAGTGCGAGATCGTGACGTTGGAGGCGCCGTAGACGGCCACGGCGTCGTTGGACATGGAGCCGCCGCTGCTGGAGACGCTGCCCTTGCCCACGAGCGAGACGTGGCGCACGGTGACGAAGGAGCCGCCGCTCTGGAAGTTGAGGATGGCGTTGGCGTCGCCGCGCTCGGTGACCTTGAAGCCGAAGGCGCCCATCCAGTTGTTGGCCTGGCCGCCGCCGGTCTGGCCGTCGATGACCCAGTAGGGCGAGGTGAAGCGCAGCCCGCTGGTGAACTGGGCCTGGCCGGTGCCGTAGGCGTCATTCCAGCCGGTGTTGGTGCCGTGGTCGGCGACGGTGGCCTTCTTGATGGTGATGGGCGTGGTGCCGCTGGCTGCGGTGGAGAAGGTGCGCCCGGCGTAGCTGCCCGCGGCGACGTAGTAGGTGTTGCCGCGCACGAGCGTGGAAGGCAGCGCGGTGTAGGCGTTGGCCCAGTCGGAGCCGTTGCCCGCGCCGGTGGCGCCGGCGCGCACGTAGATGTTGGCGGCGCTGGCGAAGGCGGGCATGAGGCCGGCGGCGATGAGGACGAGGGCGGAGCGCTTGAGCGAGAGCTTCATGTCGTGGGTCCTGCGGGATCTTCGGTATTCGTGAGGGAGAGGCGTCGGGGTCGGATGCGGGCGCAACGTCAGGCGGATCAGGGGATCACCTTGGTGGCCTCGGCCGAGTACGCGCTTTCCTTGCCGGAGGCATCGACGGCCGTGACGGCGAAGTAGTAGGTCTTGCCGCTGGGCAGCGACGGCACGGTGTAGGTGGTGTTGGTCACGTACAGCCCGCTGCCCTTGACCTGGT
>NZ_VIDQ01000019.1 GCF_009760915.1 Azohydromonas aeria | reverse complement strand
GGCGCCATGAAGCTGGCCGAGCCGCGCTGGCCCGGGCTGCGCCCGCTGCTGCAGGCGGTGGGCGTGCTGGGTGCCGCGGCGCTGATCTGGTGGGTCGGGCCGCTGGTGGCCATTGCCGGGCGGGTGCCGCTGGCCGGCGAGGCGGCGCGCGGCTGGGCCCTGGCGGCGTTGCTGGCCGCCAGCCTGGCCCGGGCCGCGGGCCGCGCGCTGCGGGCCCGGCGCGACAACGCCCGGCTGCTCGACGGCCTGGTGGCCGGCGAGGCCGCCGCGCCCACGGCCGAGGTCGAGTTGCTGGGCCGGCGCTTCAAGGAGGCGGTGGCGCAGCTGCGCCGCTCGCGCCTGGGGGCGCAGCCGGGCGGGCGGCGCCCGGGCTGGCTCGCCTGGCGGCGCGGGTCCTGGGTGCACGAGCTGCCCTGGTACGTGATCATCGGCGCGCCCGGCGCGGGCAAGACCACGGCGCTGGTCAACTCCGGGCTGCAGTTCCCGCTGGCCCAGGCGCGGGACGGCAACCCGGCGCTGCCCGGCGTGGGCGGCACGCGCAACTGCGACTGGTGGTTCACCGACCAGGCGGTGCTGATCGACACGGCCGGGCGCTACACCACGCAGGACAGCCACCAGGCCGCGGACCGCGCCGCGTGGCTGGGCTTCCTGGACCTGCTCAAGCGGCACCGGCCGCGCCGCCCGCTCAACGGCGTGCTGCTCAGCGTCAGCGTGGCCGACCTGCTGGGCGCCGGCCCCGGGGCGCGCCAGGCGCATGCGCGGGCGCTGCGCGCGCGCATCGACGAGCTGCGCCAGCGCCTGGGGCTGCGCCTGCCGGTGTACGTGCTGGTGACCAAGACCGACCTGCTGGCCGGCTTCATGGAGTTCTTCGCCGACCTGAACGCCGAGGAGCGCGCCCAGGTCTGGGGTTTCACCTTGCCGGCCGAGGGCGTGCCGGCCGACCCGCTGCCGCTGCTCAGCAGCGAGCTCGCGGCGCTGGAGAAGCGCCTGGGCGAGTACCTGCTGGAGCGGCTGCACGGCGAGCCCGACCGCGAGCGCCGCGCCGCGCTGTTCGCCTTCCCGCAGCAGTGGCGGCTGCTGCACGAGCTGCTGCTGGAGCTGCTGCGCGACACCTTCGCGCCGGAGCCGGAGCCGGCGCCGCAGACCGGTGCCGGTGCCCGTTCGCCGATGCTGCGCGGCGTCTACTTCACCAGCGCGACGCAGGAAGGCACGCCCATGGACCGCGCGCTGGGCGGCATCGCGCGTGCGCTGGGACTGTCCGGGCGGCTGCTGGCGCCGGCGCAACCCAGCGGGCGCAGCTTCTTCGTCACGCGGCTGCTGCGCGACGTGGTGTTTGCCGAGGCGGGACTGGCCGGCACCAACCTGCGCTGGGAGCGGCGCCGCGCGCTCGTCCATTCGAGCCTGGCCGGGCTGAGCCTGGCCGCGGCGGCCGCGATGGTGGCGCTGGGCTGGCGCGCCTGGGCCGACAACCGCGCCTACCTCGCCGCGGCCGAGGCGCGGCTGCCCGCGCTGCGCCAGCAGGCGCAGGCCGCGCGCGCCACGGCGCCCACCGACCTGGTCGCGCTGGTGCCGGTGCTCGACGGCGTGGAGCGCTTCGCCGGCGCGCCGGACGCCGCGGCCGTGCCCTGGCCGCTGGGGCTGGACCAGCGCGAGATGCTGGCCACCGCGGCCGGCGACGCCTACGCGCGGCTGCTCAAGGACGCCTTCCTGCCGCGCATCGCCGCGCGGCTGGAGACGCGGCTGCGCAGCGACGCGCAGGACCACGTCGAGCTGGTCTACGAGGCGCTGCGCGCCTACCTGATGCTCTTTGCCGGGCGCAACTTCGACGCCACGGCGCTGCGCGCCGACCTGAACGCCGACTGGGACGCCACGCTCAAGGCCGGCGTGGCCGAGCGCGTGGCGCTGCGCCGCCACCTGCAGCGGCTGCTGGCCGGCGGCGAGGTGGGGGCGCCCGAAGGCGCCGATCCGCAGCTCGTGGCCCGGGCGCGGGCGCTGGTGGCCAGCGTGCCGGTGGCCGAGCGCGTGTACCACCGGCTGCGCCAGGACGGCGCCGCGGTGCCGGCCTTCAGCGTCGCGGCGGCGGCCGGGCCGGCCGCGTCCCGCCACTTCGCGCGCGCCAGCGGCCGGCCGCTGGACGACGGCGTGCCCGGCTTCTACACGCGCGCCGTGTACCCGCAGCGCCTGCGCGAGCGCACGCACGAGGCGCTGCGCCAGCTGGAGCGCGAGCGCGCCTGGGTGCTGGGCACGGCCGGCGCGCGCGCCATGCCGGTCGCGGCGGCCGCCCCTGGCGCCGCGGCGCCCGCGTCGCTGGCCGAGGCCGTGGAGCAGCTCTACCTGGCCGACCACGCGCGGCAATGGGAAGCCTTCATCGCCGACCTGCGCCTGGCGCCCACGCCCTCGCTGGCAGCCACGGCCGAGGCGGCGCAGGCGCTGTCGCGGCCGGACGCGGCGCTGGCGCAGCTGCTGCGCGCGCTGGCGCAGGAGGTGAATGCCTCGCCGCTGCTGGCGCCGCGCCACGCGGCGCTGGCGCGCTTCGTGTCCGGGCAGCCGGCGCCGCTGGACGACACGCTGGCGCAGCTCGGCAGCGCCGGGCAGCAGCTGACGGTGATCGAGGACGCGCTGCGCCGCCGCACCCTGCCGCCGCCGGGGCCGGCTTTCAGGGCGCTGAGCGCCGCGGCGGCGCAGGCGCCCGCGCCGGTGGACGCGCTGCTGTCGCCGCTGGCCGCGAGCGCGTCGGCGCAGGCGCTGGCGGCGCTGCGCGAGCCGCTGTCGCGCCAGGTTTCGGCCGAGGTCGGCGCGGCCTGCAGCCGGGTGCTCGACCACCGCTACCCCTTCGCGCGCGGCGCGGCGCAGGAGGTGTCCCGGGAGGATTTCATCGCCTTCTTCGGCGCCGGCGGCGTGCTCGACGACTTCGTGCAGCGCCGCCTGCTGCCCTACGGCGAGAGCGCCACGCCGCCCGGGCTGCAGCGCGCGCGCCAGGTGCGCGAGGCCTTCTTCAGCGATGGCGGGCGGCGCTTCGGCGTGCAGCTGGAGCTGCGGCTGCTGGCGCTGGACGCGGCGCTGCCGGAATTCGTGATCGAGATCGACGGCCAGCCGCTGCGCTTCCGGCGCGGCGCACAAGCGCCGCAGCGGCTGCGCTGGCCGGCGGCCGACGGCGCGCCGGGGCGCGTGACGCTGCGCGCGGGCTCCGGCAACGGCTACAGCTTCGAGGGCCCCTGGGCGCTGCTGCGCCTGCTCGACCGCGTGCGCGTGGCGCCGGGGCCGGGTGGGCGGGCGGAGCTGACCTTCGACGTCGAGGGCCACCAGGCCCGCTTCGAAGTGCGCAGCGCGTCGGCACTGAACCCGGCGCTGCGCGCCGAACTGGAGTCCTTCGCATGTCCGAGACAGCTCTGACATCGTCATCGCCGCTGCCCCCGGGCTGGTGGGGGAAGCTGCCGGCCCTGGGCGACTTCGCCTCGCGCCGCCTGCCCGACGCCTTCATCGCCGGCTGGGACGAGTGGCTGCGCCACGGCCTGAACGCCTCGCGCGAGGCGCTGGGCCCGCGCTGGCTGGAGGGCTACCTGGTGGCGCCGATCGTGCGCTTCTGGCTGGCGCCGGGGCTGCTGGGCGCCACGTCCTGGACCGGGCTGGTGATGCCCAGCCTGGACCGCGTCGGCCGCCACTACCCGCTCACCGTGGCCCGGCCCGGCCTGGCGCTGGGCCAGGCGCGGGCGCTGCCGCGCTGGTTCGAGGCGCTGGACGCGGCGATGCGCCAGGTGCTGGACCTGCGCTTCACGGTGGACGACCTGGAGCGGGTGCTGGCCGAGGCGGTGGACGGGGCCGAGTGGCCGGCGCCCGCATCGGAAGAGGACGCGGAGCGCGGCAGCGTCTGGTGGTTCAGCCGCGCCGGCGGCGAGCTGCGCTGCCGCTTCGACGGCCTGCCGCCCGCGGCCGCCTTCACCGCGCTGCTCGGAGCCTGCGCATGAGGGCGATGGCGCACCGGCTGCTGGCGCTGCTGTGGCTGCCGTGGCTGCTGCTGGCCGCCGCTGCGGCGGCGGCCGCGCCGGGCGTCGGCGAGGTCACCGAGCAGCGCGTGGCGCTGGTGATCGGCAACGCCGCCTACCGCAGCGACCCGCTGGACAACCCCGTCAACGACGCGAAGCTGGTGGCCGCCGGGCTGCGCAAGGCCGGCTTCGACGTGGCGCTGCGCCAGGACCTGGACCGCGCCGCGCTGCTGCAGGCGCTGCGCGACTTCGGCAACCGGCTGGGCGAGAACACCGTGGCGCTGCTGTACTACGCCGGCCACGGGCTGCAGCTGCGCGACCGCAACTACCTCATCCCCGTGGACGCCGAGATCCGCAGCGAGGACGAGATCCCGATCGCCGGCATCGACCTGGGCTTCATCCTGGGCCGCATGGGGCATGCGCGCAGCCGCATCAACCTGGTGATCCTCGACGCCTGCCGCAACAACCCGTTCCTGGGCAAGACGGTGTCGGCGCAGGGCCTGGCGCAGATGGACGCGCCCGTGGGCACGTTGCTGGCGTACGCCACCGCGCCCGGCAAGCTCGCCGCCGACGCGGGCAGCGGCGCCAACGGCGTCTATGCCGAGCACCTTGCCAGGCACCTGCTGACGCCGGGGCTGCCGGTGGAGCAGGTGTTCAAGCGCGTGCGCGAGGGCGTGGTGCGCGAGACGCAGCAGCAGCAGGTGCCGTGGGAAAGCTCTTCATTGCAGGGCGAGTTCGCCTTCGTGCCGGGCGTGGCGGCGACGGCCGCGGCGCCGGCGGACGTGGACGCCGCCGGCGAGATCGCGTTCTGGAACAGCATCCAGGCCTCCCAGCGCGCCGACGAGTACCGGGCCTACCTGCGGCAGTACCCGCAGGGCCGCTTTGCCGCGCTGGCGCAGGCGCGGGTGGCGGCGTTCGGTGCGGCGCCGGCCTCGCCGCCGCAGGCCGTGGCCCTCGCGCCGCAGGCCGTGCCGCCGCCGGCCGTCTCGGCCCCGGTCGCGGCACCGGGCGCGGGCGCCCTGCCGCGCGTCGGCGACCGCTGGCGCTACCGGGTGCAGGACCAGTTCCGGCTGGGCGACCTGTTCGTCAGCGCCCGGGTCGAGGGCGTGACGGCCGAGGGCGTGGCCGAGAGCTGGAGCACCACCTCCGACGCCCGGCTGCGCACGGCGGTGGCGGCGCTGGCGCCGGCCTTCCACGAGCTGCCCGGCTGGACGCTGACGCCGCCGGAGTTCGCGCCCTACCTTCTGGCGTCGGGCGGCGCGCTGCAGCCCGGGCAGGCGCTGGGCGCGCCCGTGCGCCGGGTGGAGCAGGTGAGCGTGGCGCTGCAGGCGCGCGTCGAGGGCGAGGAGGAGGTGCAGGTGGCGGCCGGGCGTTTCAGGGCGCTGAAGGTCGTGCTCACCGGCCGCGCCACGCCGCGCGGGGGCAAGGCGGTGAGCGTGGAGCAGGTGGTGTGGTACGCGCCGGCCGTCAGGCGCATGGTGAAAAGCACCGTCTCGACCAGCGTGGGCGGGGCGCTGCGCGAGGCGACCAGCTTCGAGCTGGTGGAGTACGAGCTGCGGTGAATGCCCGCTGAATCCGCGCGGTCCCGGAGCCGCGTGCCGGGTCGGTGAAAGCCTTGAACCCCCCGCCGCGCCGCCGCAACCCAGCGGCATCCCCCGTTCTCCATCCAGGACACCGCCATGACGAACCGCCTGACCCCCGCCACGCTGGCCGCGGCGCTGGCTGCCGCCGTCACGCTGGTGGCCGCAGCCGATCCGGCGCGCGCCCAGCAGGTGCGGCTCTACGGCGCGGACGAGGCCGTCGATCCGCGCGAGGTGGCCGCCATCCTCGACGCGCCCAAGCCCGCCCGGGCGCCCAAGTTCCGCGGCCTGCGCCTGCTCGACGACGACGCCCCGGCGCAGCAGGCGCTTCAGGGCGCCGGCGCGCAGGCCCAGGCGGCGCCGGCGCTGGCGCTGCCGGTGCAGTTCGGCTTCAACTCCGCCGCCATCGAGCCCGCGGCGCGGCGCCAGCTCGATGCGCTGGCGCAGGGCATCCGGCTGCTGCCGCCGGACAAGGCCGTGGTCATCGAGGGCCACACCGACGCGCTGGGCGGCGACGACTACAACGAGCGCCTGTCGCAGCGCCGCGCGCAGGCGGTGCGCCAGTACCTGGTGGCGCAGCACGGCATTGCCGCGTCGCGGCTGCAGGCCGTGGGCCGGGGCGAGCACGACCCGCTGCCCGGGCGCGACCCGGACGCGCCGGAGAACCGGCGCGTGCAGTTCCGCGGCGAGTGATGTCTCGCCGCGCAAGGTTTCCCCATCCCGCCTTCGGCACCTACCATGAGACTTCCACTCCCATCCGTGCCGTCGGCGCGTTCCCGCCATGGACAACGACGAGGTGATGCGGCTGCTCGGCCGTATCGGACAGGGCGACGAGGCGGCCTTCCGCGAGCTGTACCGGGCTTTTTCGCGCCGGCTCTACGCCTACGTGATCCGCAAGCTCGGCAACGAGGCGCAGGCGGAGGAAATCGTGGCTGACACGCTCTACGAGGTCTGGAAGGCGCCGGCGCGCTTTCGCGGCGAGTCGCAGTTCAGCACCTGGCTCATCGGCATCGCGCGCAACAAGGTGCTCATGGCCTTCCGCTCGCGCAAGCCCGACGCGGTGTACGAGGACCTGCAGGAGATCGCCGAGGTCGTCGCCAGCGAGGACGCCGGCGCCTTCGAGCTGCTGGCGCAGCGCCAGCGCCGCGAGGGCGTGCAGCACTGCATGGGGCGGCTGTCCGAGGACCACCGCGAGGCCATCCACCTCGTGTTCTACGAGGGCCTGTCCCTGGCCGAGGTGGCGCAGGTGCAGTCCTGCCCCGAGAACACCGTCAAGACCCGGCTTTTCCACGCGCGGCAGAAGCTGCGCAACTGCCTGAAGCTGCTGCTGGAGCGCGAAGGCGGCGGATCGCTCACCGGAGCAGCGCCATGAACGACGACACCCTGGACGAATTGCTGCCGTTCTACGTCAACGGCACGCTGCCCGCGGCCGAGCGCGAGCGCGTCGAGGCGTATCTGAAGGCCCATCCCGAGGCGCAGGCCGAGGTGCAGTGGCTGCGCTCGCTGCAGGCCCGGGTGCGCGAGGAGGCGCCGGCGGTGTCGGCCGAGGTCGGGCTGGACCGGGCGCTGCAGCGCATCCGCGCCGAGGGGCGGGCGCAGCCGGGCGCGCGCCCGGCGGCGCAGCCGGGCGCGCTGGCGCGGCTGCGCGGCTGGCTGGCGTCGCTGGTGCCGCAGTCGGCGCTGCGCCCGGCGCTGGGCGGGGCGCTGGCGCTGGCGGTGGTGCAGGGCGCGGTGATCGTGCAGCTGCTGGGCCAGCACGAGGACGACAGCACCGAGCTGCGCGCGCTGCGCGGCGGCGCGGTGGTGGAGCAGGGGCCGTATCTGAAGCTCAACTTCAAGCCCGACGCGCGCGAGAGCGACATCCGCATGCTGCTGGTGGGCGTCAACGGCAGCCTGGCTGCCGGCCCGGGGCAGCTGGGCGACTACTACGTGCGCGTGCCGGCGCAGCAGATCGCGCAGCTCACGGCGCAGCTGCAGGCCAGCCCGATCGTGGACGGCGTGCAGGTGGTGGACGGGCTGCCGGCGCGGCAGTGAGCGAAGGAGACACGAACCATGCCCCTGTCCGGACGCCGAGCCCTGTGCGCCGCCGCGCTGCTGGCCGCCGCGGGCGTGCGCGCCGCGCCCGCGCCCTCCACCGCCGCTGCCCGCGAGCGCCGCGTGGCGCTGGTCATCGGCAACAGCGCCTACCGCGTCGGGCCGCTGAAGAACCCGGCCTCCGACGCGCAGGCCATGTCCGAGGCGCTGCGCGCGCTGGGCTTCGAGGTTTCGCTGGTGCGCGACGCGCCGCTGCGCGAGCTGATCGAGGCGTTCAGGCGCTTCTCGGTCGATACGCGCGGCGCGGCCGTGCGGCTGCTCTTCTACGCCGGCCACGGGCTGCAGGTGAAGGGGCGCAACTACCTGCTGCCGGTGGACACCGAGATCCGCGCCGAGGAGGAGGTGCCGGCCAAGAGCGCCGACCTCAACGAGCTGCTGGAGCGGCTGGGCGCGCTGCAGCAGGGCATCAACATCGTCATCCTCGACGCCTGCCGCAACAACCCGTTCTCCGGCGCGGAGATCCTGGGCCCGGACGGGCGGCGGCTGAAGTTCCGCGGCGCCACGCCCTCGGGGCTGGCGCCGGTGGAGGCGCCGCTGGGCTCGATGGTGGCCTTCTCCACCGCGCCCGGCGGCGTGGCGCTGGACAACCCCAAGGAGCCGCACAGCCTCTACACCAAGCACCTGCTGGGCGCGCTGCAATCGCCGGGGCTGCCCATCGAGATGCTGTTCAAGCAGGTGCGCCTGAGCGTGGCGCGCGAGACCGGGCGCGTGCAGGTGCCCTGGGAAAGCTCCAGCCTGACGGGCGATTTCTGCTTCAAGCCGGGGCCGGGCGGGGGATGCGCGGTGGTGCGCTGAATTGCGCTGACGTGCCCGCTGCCCGCCGTTGAACGTGAATGCCCGCGCCAGCGGGCATTCGCCTTTCCGCAGGGGCGGCGACCTGGGTGCCTCCTCAACCTGGATGACGTTCGGCGCCCCGCGTGACCTTCTTCACGCGCACCCCCGCGAGCCGCGGCGCGAAGCTCTCCAGGCCTGAACAACGGCGGCCGATGGCGCAACCCAGGGGCACATCGATCCACCGCCTGCCAGGAGAGCACCATGAACGCCTCGAACCTGAACCGCCCGGAACCCGCCCAGGCCGCCGCCGACGGCTACGAGCTGCGCTACAGCTCGCTGCTCGACCAGGACCGCGTCTTTGCCTTTCCCTGCGACGCCGCCGGCCACGTGGACATCGACGCGCTGGATGCACGCACCCGGCTCGACTACTTCTACGCCCGTACCGTCATCGGCCGCGAGTTCGCGCGCCCGACCGTCGCGCCGGTGACGCTGCATTGAGCGCCCGCGCAACGCGTTCGCGCCGGGCTGCTCCAAGCGCCTGCGGCCCAGCGGGGCTGCGGGTTCTTTGAGCAGCCCGGAGCGGACGAGGACGGCCTGGCCCCGAGCCGCGCGCCCCTGCAGCCCGGTGCCCGATAGCCCAGGGGCGGCCGGCTGACAACTGGAAACCGGACTGGCACCGGTTGCATTCCCGGGTCGGTTTGGCACGGTCCCGGGGCGGGGGAAGAATCCCCGCACTCCGATGACACTGCTGCCAATTCAAGACTCAGACCCAGACGAGCCGGCGGGCGCAGCCGTCGCGCCGGGTTTCCCACATTCCCCCGCGGCCGCCGGCGCGCCCGGCGCGGCACGCGCTGCCGCGCCGCTGCATGACGCCTTCCATGCGCTGGCGCGCGCCACGATGGACGCGGTCTGGGACTGGGACCTTGCCACTGACGCGCTGCGCTGGAACCAGGCCGTCACCGCGCTGTTCGGCTACGCGCCCGAGGCGCTGGGGGCCGACGCCGGCTGGTGGATCGAGCACATCCACCCCGAGGACCGCGACCGCGTCGCCACGGGCATCCATGCCGTGATCGATGGCGGCGGCAGCGGCTGGTGCGACACCTACCGCTTCCAGCGCGCCGACGGCGGCTGGGCCCACGTGGACGACCGCGGCTACGTCATCCGCGACGCGGCGGGCCGGCCGCTGCGCATGGTCGGCGCCATGCACGACGCCACCGCCGACCGCCACAACCGCCACGAGCTGCAGCGCATGCGCTCGTACCTGAAGAACATCATCGACTCCATGCCCTCGGTGCTCGTGGGCGTGGACGGCGAGGGCCGCGTCACGCAGTGGAACGCCTCGGCCGAGCGTGCCACCGGCGTGGCCGCGGCGCAGGCGGTGGGGCGGCTGTTCGCGCAGGTGCTGCCCGAGCACGCGGCGCAGATGGACAACGTGCGCCGCGCCATCGCGGGCCAGGTGCCCGTGCGTGCCGAGCGCCAGGTGTTCGAGCGCGAGGGCGAGACGCGCTGGGCCGACGTCATGGCCTACCCGCTGGCCGGCGACGGCGCGGAGGGCGCCGTGATCCGCGTGGACGACGTCACCGAGCGCGTGCGCATCGAGCAGATGATGGTGCAGACCGAGAAGATGATGTCCGTGGGCGGCCTGGCCGCGGGCATGGCGCACGAGATCAACAACCCGCTGGGCGTGATCCTGCAGAGCTGCCAGAACCTGCGCCGCCGCCTGGGCACCGAGCTGGCGGTGAACCGCCGCGCCGCCGAGGCGGCGGGGCTGGACCTGGACGCGCTGCAGCGCTACCTGGAGGCGCGCGGGCTGGTCGGCTTCATCGAGGCGATCCAGGAGGCCGGCGAGCGCGCCGGGCGCATCGTGGCCGACATGCTGGCCTTCAGCCGCCGCGCCGACGAGAGCTTCGCGCCCGAAGGCGTGGCCGACATGCTCGACGCCGTGGTGCGGCTCGTGGCCAGCGACTACGACCTCAAGAAGCGCTACGACTTCAAGCAGGTCGAGGTGGTGCGCCGCTACGAGAGCGGCCTGCCGCCGGTGCCCTGCGCGCGCACGGAGATCGAGCAGGTGCTGCTCAACCTGATCAAGAACGCCGCGCAGGCCATGGCCGAGGGCGGGCGCCGTCCCTCGGTGCTGACGCTGCGCGCCGCGCGCGAGGGCGAGGCGGTGCGCATCGACGTCGAGGACAACGGCCCGGGCATCGCGCCGGCGGCGCAGCGGCGCATCTTCGAGCCGTTCTACACGACCAAGCCGGTGGGCGTGGGCACGGGGCTGGGGCTGTCGGTGTCGTACTTCATCGTCGCCGACCACCACAAGGGCAGCCTCACGCTGGAGTCCACGCCGGGCGAGGGCAGCTGCTTCACGGTCCGGCTGCCGCTGCGCCAGGGCGGGAGCGTGTGAGATGAGTGCAGAAACGCCGCGCGTGCTGGTGGTGGACGACGAGCCCGTGATCGCGCTGTGCGTGCAGGCCTTCCTGGAAGACGACGGCATGGAGGTCACCATCGTCAACTCCGGCGAGGAGGCGCTGGAGCGCGTGGGCGCGGGCGGCTGCTTCGACGTCTGCATCATGGACGTGCGCCTGCCCGGCATCGACGGCGCCACCACCGTGGCGCGGCTGGCGGCGCTGTGTCCGGCGCTGCGATTCGCCATGCACACCGGCTCCGCGGAGTACACGCTGCCCGACGAGCTGGCCGAACTCGGCGAGATCCCGCTGCTCAACAAGCCGCTGCGCGACATGACGCCGCTGGCGGCCACGGTGCGGCGGCTGGCGGCCGGCGCGCCGTGACCCATTCCGTTCGTCCTGATGCTTCGATACCTCAGCACAGGGCGCGCCTGCGGCGCGTCGAAGGATGAACGGCCTTTGCCGTGCTGCAGCCACTGCAGTTGCCGCGGTGCGGAACGCTTCGTTTCCTGATCGGGAAGGAACCGGGATCAGACTGCCGGGCTCTGACCCTCCCGGGTTCCCCAGGCCTCCATTTGCAGCACACCCGCGCATGACACGCATCCTGAGCATCGACGACGACCGCGCCGTGCGGCTGAGCATCGTCGCGTACCTGGAGGACAGCGGCCACGAGGTGCTGCAGGCCGGCGACGGCCGCGGCGGGCTGGAGGCGTTCGAGCGCGAGGCGCCCGACCTGGTGCTGTGCGACCTGGGCCTGCCCGACATGAACGGGCTGGAGGTGGTGGCGGCGCTGCGCGCGCGCGCGCCCGACACGCCCGTGATCGTCATCTCCGGCATGGCGCTGGTGGGCGAGGCGGTGCGCGCGCTGAAGGTCGGCGCCTGGGACTACATCACCAAGCCCATCGCCGACTTCGCCGTGCTCGACGGCGCCATCGCGCACGCGCTCGACCGCGCCGGGCTGATCCGCCAGAACCGCGACTACCAGGCCCGGCTGGAGGCCATGAACCGGCAGCTCGCGCACACCGTGCGCCAGCTGCAGGAGGACGAGGAGGCCGCGCGCATGCTGCAGCAGCGGCTGCTGCCGCCCGACGGGCTGGCCTTCGGCAACTACCGCTTCACGCGGCGGCTGCTGCCCTCGGCCTACCTCTCGGGCGACTTCATCGACTACTTCCCGCTCGACGAGCACCGCATCGGCTTCTACCTGGCCGACGTGGCCGGCCACGGCGCGGCCTCGGCCTTCGTGGCGGTGATCCTCAAGACGCTGGTGGGGCGCTACCTGCGCGCCCATGCCCGCGAGCGCGACCCGACCATCCTGCAGCCGGCGCTGGCGCTGGCGCAGCTCAACCGCGACTTCTGCGCCGAGGAGCTCGACAAGCACGCCACCATGCTCTACGGCGTGATCGACCGGCGCGAGGACACGCTGTGCTGGTGCAACGCCGGGCACTTTCCCTACCCGATCCTGCACGACGGCGCCGAGCCGCGCTTCCTGGCCCATCCGGGGCGGCCGATCGGGCTGTTCGAGAACGCGCGCTACCGCGACTACTGCGTGGACCTGCCGCGCAAGTGCCGGCTGCTGCTGGTGTCCGACGGCGTGCTGGAGCTGCTGCCGGCGCAGGCCACGCAGCGCGCCGAGGCGCTGCTGCCGCAGGTGGGCGACGCCGGCGGCGACATCGAGGACTTCATGCGGCGCCTGGGCATCCCCGAGCATGTCCAGCGCATCGACGACATCGCATTGCTGGAGATCGACCACCATGGCTGAAGGCCAGATCCTGCACGCCCGCGGCGCCGACGGCATCCACGTGCTGCGCCTGCTCGGCGAGGTGCGCTACCCGCTGGCGCCGGCGCTGGACGCGTACCTGCAAAAGCTCTTCGCGCCGGGCGCGCAGGCGCCGGCGGGCTTCGTCATCGACCTGCGCGACACCGAGGCCATCGACAGCACGCACCTGGGGCTGCTGGCGCGGCTGACCACGAAGCTGCGCAGGGCCGGCGCGCCGCGGCCCACGCTCGTCACCGGCCGGCCCGACATCACCGAGGTGCTGCTGAGCATGGGCTTCGACGAGGAGTTCAGCCTGGTCGGCCCCGACGGCGCGCCGCCGCCGGGGGTGGAGGGCGAGAGCGTCGGCGGCCTGGGCGACGCCGACGACGCCGCGCTGGGCGCCACCGTGCTGGACGCGCACCGCGCGCTCATGGCGCTCAACGAGCGCAACCGCGAGCAGTTCGCCGACGTGGTGGCGGCGCTGGAAGCGGAGCAGGCGCTGCGCGAGCCGGGCGCGAAAGCGGGCTGAAACCAGGCCGCGGCCGACGCCGCCCCGGCCACCACAATCGGCGCATGAGCCGCCCGCTGCCGCCTCCGCCAGACCCCGCCGCCGCTACCCCCCTCAAGGACGAGCCCGCCGGCGCGCTGCGCGCCGCGCTGGGCCTGGCGCTGGCCGCGGCGGTATCGCTGGGCCTCTCGCGCTTCTCCTACGCGCTGCTGCTGCCGCCGATGGCGGCGGACCTGGGCTGGAGCTGGTTCACCGGCGGCGCCATGAACACCGCCAATGCCGCGGGCTACCTTGTCGGCGCGCTGCTGGCGCCGCGGGCGCTGGCGCGCTTCGATGCCCGCGCGCTGCTGCTGGGCGGCGGCTTCGCGGCGGCGCTGCTGTTGGCGCTGCACGGCGCGGCGCGCCACGACGCGCTGCTGGCGCTGCTGCGGCTGCTCACCGGCGTGGCCAGCGCCGCGAGCTTCGTCTCCGGCGGGCTGCTGGCGGCGCGGCTGGCGGCGCGCGCCGGGCAGGCCGGGCTGCTGCTGGGGCTGTACTACGGCGGCACAGGGCTCGGGATCATGGCCTCGGCGCTGCTGGTGCCGCTGGCCGTGATCGATGCGCCGCAGTGGCCGCGGGCTTGGCTGCTGCTGGGCGCGGCGGCGCTGGCGGCCACGCTGCTCACGGCCGCCGCCACGCGCGGCCTGCGCAACCCGCCCGGCGCGCCGGCCGCCGGCAGCGCCGCGCTCGCGCGGCTGCGCTGGGCACCGCTGGCCTTCGCGCTGGCCGGCTACCTGATGTTCGGCCTGGGCTACATCGGCTACATGAGTTTCATCATCGCGCTGCTGCGCGAGCAGGGCGTGGCGCCGGGCTGGCGCACCGGGTTCTACGTGCTGCTGGGCGCGGGGGTGGTGGCGTCGTCGTGGCTGTGGGCGGGGCTGCTGCAGCGGGCGAAGGCGGGCGGGGCGCTGGCGCTGCTCAACGCGCTGCTGGCGCTGGCGACGCTGCTGCCGGTGTGGAGCACGCATCCGCTGGCGGTGTTCGGCTCCGGGGCGCTGTTCGGCGCGGTGTTCCTGTCGGTGGTGGCCTCGACCACGGCGCTGGTGCGGCGCAACCTGGCGCCGGCGCAGTGGCCGGCCGGGATTGCCGCCTTCACCATTGTCTTCGCCGCCGGCCAGATCGCCGGCCCGACCCTGGTGGGCTGGCTCGCCGACGGGCCCGGCGGGCTGCCGCTGGGCTTCATCTGCTCGGCCGCGGCGCTGGCGCTGGGGGCGGTGCTGGCGCTGGGGCAGCGGGGGCTGGAGGCGGCAAAGGATTGATGAGCTGCCGTCGCCTGCCGCCCGCAGGCTGATACGGCTCACCCTCTACTTCGTCATCCTCGCCTTCGCGCACTGCTGTCCGGGGAAGGCTCACTCCATGGCATCCCGTCAGCCGTGACGCTGCGCACCCCGATCCGTCATTCCGGCGGAAGCCGGAATCCACGCGCGCCGCTACGGTGGAATGGCTGACGCGGGCACATGCTGGCATTGGCCAGCGAGACATTGCAGCGTTCGTGGATTCCGGCTTTCGCCGGAATGACGAAACAGTAAGCGGGATGCCCGTGCTGTCGGGCTGCCGGTCGTTCCCCGCTTTTCCCGGACAGCAGCACGCCTTCACGGGAATGACGAGGCAAGTTGCAGGCGCCCGTGCCGATGGCCTACCGCCAAGCGCCTGGCTCACCCCTTCAAATGCGCCTGCGCCTCCGCCTCCGTCGCATACACCTGCGGATCGATCCCCCGCGCCGCCAGGGCCTGCGCCAGCCGCGCCCTTGCAAAGCCGGCGCTGCCGTAGCGCGTGACCTTCGAATAGAAACGCCCGGCGGTGCGCTCGACCATCGCCGCCCAGTCGTCTTCCAGCGCGGCGTCGATCTGGAAGTGGTCGTAGTTCACCACCGCGCGCAGCTTGCGACCCAGCGGCTCCAGGCGCTGCACCAGCGCGCGCTCGACGGCCTCGATGTCCTCGCTGCTGTGCACCGTCAGGCGCTCGAAGTTGACGAAGAAACTTTCCCCCGACTCGTCCAGGTGCAGCCGCTCGGCCAGCGGGCGCGCCAGCAGCCGCTCGCGCAGCTTCATCGGCGCGGGCGAGAAGATGCAGGCTTCCATCAGCCGCGGCGCGCCCTCGATGACGGGCGTGAATTCCATGCGCGCCAGGATGTCGCGCTCCAGGTCCACGCCCGGCGCGATCTCCACCAGTTGCAGCCCGGCCTCGTGCAGCCGGAACACGCAGCGCTCGGTCACGTACAGCGCCTCCTGGCCGCGCTTGAGGGCCTCGCGCCCGGCATAGGTGCGCTGCTCGACCTCGCGCAGGAACTTCGGCACGCTGCCGTCGCCGGCGCAGAAGTTGCCGACGAACACCACCTTGCGCGCGTTCTGGCTGATGTTGATGAAGCCGCCCGCGCCCGCCAGCCGCCGGCCGAAGCGGCTGACGTTGAGGTTGCCCTGCGCATCGGCCTGCGCCAGGCCCAGGAAGGCGATGTCCAGGCCGCCGCCGTCGTAGAAGTCGAACTGGTAGGGCTGGTCGATCACGGCATGCGCGTTCA
The DNA here is from genome assembly GCF_009760915.1 of Azohydromonas aeria. Taxonomy (GTDB): domain Bacteria; phylum Pseudomonadota; class Gammaproteobacteria; order Burkholderiales; family Burkholderiaceae_C; genus Azohydromonas; species Azohydromonas aeria. The sequence goes on along the minus strand of NZ_VIDQ01000019.1, from coordinate 89,655 downwards.
CCGCCGCGCCGAAGCTCAGGCCCGCGGCCGGGATGCCGCCCACCACGCCGGGCTCGGCCGTGAGCGTGATGAGGTCGATCACGCGCTCCTGCGCCGCCACCGCCGCCACGCCTTCGGGCATGCCGATGCCCAGGTTCACCACCGCGCCGGGGCGCAGCTCCAGCGCGGCGCGGCGGGCGATGATGCGCCGCGCGTCGAGCGTGCTGCTGCCCGTGTCGGCATGCGGCGCCACGCGCTGCGCGGGCTGGCGCACCTCGCCGGCATAGGCCGGGTTGTAGGGCTCGGCAAAGGTCTGCATGTGGTACTCGGGCTGTTCCGCCACCACCACGCAGTCCACCAGCACGCCGGGAATCTTCACGTGACGCGGATGCAGCGAGCCGCGCTCGGCCAGGCGCTCGACCTGCACGATCACGAGCCCCCCGCTGTTGCGCGCGGCCATGGCGATGGACAGCGCCTCCAGCGTCAGCGCCTCGCGCTCCATGGTGACGTTGCCGTCGAGGTCGGCCGTGGTGCCGCGCAGCAGCGCCACGTCGATGGGGAAGGTCTTGTAGAGGAGCACCTCCTCGCCATCGAGGTCCAGCAGCCTGACGAGTTCCTCCGTGCTGCGCTCGTTGACGCGCCCGCCGCCGTGGCGCGGATCGACGAAGGTGCCCAGCCCTACGCGCGAGAGCTGCCCCGGCTTGCCCGCGGCGATGTCGCGGAACAGTTGCGAGATCACGCCCTGCGGCAGGTTCCAGGCCTCGATGCGGCCTTCCACCGCCAGCCGCTGCAGCCCCGGCACCAGCCCCCAGTGCCCGCCGACGACGCGCTTCAGCAGGCCTTCATGGGCCAGGTGGTTCAGGCCCCGCTTGGCGCCGTCGCCCTGTCCAGCGGCATAGACCAGGGTCAGGTCCCTGGGCGTTCCGGTGCTCGTGAAACGCTGCTCCAGCGCGACGGCGAGGTTCTCGGCGAAGCCGATGCCCACGAAGCCGCCGGTGGCCACCGTGGCGCCATCGGGGATGAGCTGCACCGCCTCCTCGGCGGACACCACCTTGTCGGCGCTGCGGAAGGTCGTTTCCCTGTGTTGCATCGGCATCTCCCGGGACGGAAAGCGGGTTGGGCGCTGGCAGCATACGCGGCCCGTTTCCTGCCCCATAGGCCCGCATGAAGTTCGACCGCGTTCCCGTTGCTCCCTGTTTCCAAGCCGGCGCCGCGCCGCGCCGCGCCCGCCTGGGCGGCTGGGTGCTGGCCCTGGCGGCCGTGCTGGGCGGCTGCGCGCAGCCCGACGCCGCGCCGCTGCACCGCGCGCCACCCGGCGTGCCCGGCGGCTTCGCCTTCGCGCTCATGGGCGACATGCCCTACAGCCCGCGCGAGGTGGCGGCGGTGGACCGGCTCATCGACGCCGTCAATGCCGACGCCGAGGTCGGCGTGGTGCTGCACGTGGGCGACGTCAAGGGCGGCGCCGAGCGCTGCGACGAGGGCATCTACCGCGAGCGGTTGCGGCAGGTGCAGCGCTTCGCGCCGCCGGTGGTCTACACCCCCGGCGACAACGAGTGGACCGACTGCCACCGGCCGAGCAACGGCAGCTACGTGCCCACCGAGCGGCTGGCGCTGCTGCGCAAGTTGTTCTTCGCCGAGCCCGGACGCAGCCTGGGCCAGCGGCCCATGGCGCTGCAGTCGCAGGGTCGCGAGATGCCCGCGCATGCCACTTTCGTCGAGAACGCGATGTTCGAGCGCCAGGGCGTGCTTTTCGCCACGCTGCACGTGGTGGGCAGCCAGAACGACACGGCGCCCTGGCGCGGCGTGGACCCGAAGGACGACGTGACGGCCACCAACCCCGAGCGCCAGGCCGAGTTCGAGGCCCGGCAGGCCGCCAACCTGGCCTGGCTGGACCGGCTCTTCGACACCGCGCAGCGCCGCGGCGCGCCGGGCGTGGTGGTGGCGATGCAGGCCAATCCGCGCATCGAGGCCGCCCCGGGCAGCCCGGCGCGCAAGGGCTTCGACGCCGTGCTCGACAAGCTGCGCCAGCGCGCGCTGGCCTACGGCCACCCGGTGCTACTGCTGCACGGCGACGACCACGAGTTCTTCATGGACCAGCCCTGGTACCGCGACAGCTCGCCGGAGCCCAAGCTGGCCAACGTCACGCGCGTGCAGGGCTACGGCAGCCCGCGGGTGCACTGGGTCAAGGTGCGCGTGCTGCCGGGCACGCCGGAGCTGTTCCAGGTCGAGCCGCAGCGGGTGGGGGGGAATCCGTAAAGGATCCCACGCCAAACAATTCAGCAATTTAACCTACTAGGTTAAAGTTGCTTGATGGAAAAGAGCACGCCGCACTGCAAGCTCTCGGTGGTGAAGGCGCTGGTCCAAGCCGGCAAGGTCCGCACGACACGCTCAGCACGTGAAGGCGCCGTGGCGCTGGGTCTGGACTTCGACGGCATGCTGGCTGTGGTGTTGACACTGCAGCGTGCCGATTTCTACAAGAGCATGACGACCCACACCGACCACCATGTGTGGCAGGACGTCTACCGCCCTGTGACGTCCGTCGGCGCGGTGTACCTGAAGTTCACCGTCATCGACGACGTGCTCATCGTCTCTTTCAAGGAGTTATGACCATGCAGTGCCCGAATTGCGGACAAGCGGCGCTGGTGCATGACACCCGCGATCTGCCCTATGCGTACAAGGGCGAGTCAACGGTGCTGCCGCAGGTGACGGGCGAGTTCTGCACGGCCTGCGGCGAGTCCATCCTCGATGCGGCCGAGTCGCGGCGCACCATGGACCTGATGCTGGCCTTCAACAAACAGGTCAACGCATCCAGCGTGGACCCGGAGTTCATCGTGCGCGTGCGCAGAAAGCTGCAGCTGGACCAGCGTGAGGCTGCGGAAATCTTCGGTGGCGGCGTCAATGCCTTTTCGCGTTACGAAACCGGCAAGACCAAGCCGCCGCTGGCGCTGGTGAAGTTGCTGAAGGTGCTGGACAGGCATCCCGACCTGTTGGCCGAAGTGCGGGCGGCGTAGACGGGAAATCACTGGGAGCCCGCGACCGGCCGGCCTTCCAGACGCCGCCCGTTGCGGTCCTGAAGGCACGTCTGGGCTGATCCGGGCGCCTCGCTACTCCCGCCCGCGCCGGTGCGCCACCGCCTCCACCCGCGGCTTGCGGATCGCCGCCAGCTGCACCGAAGGCCGCGCCGCCCTGGGGTCGAAGTGGTGCTGCGTCAGCCCCACGGATTCGAGCACCTTGGTGACGTAGTTGCGCGTCTCCTCGAACGGCGGCACGCCCTTGTAGCGGTCCACCGTGCCCTCGCCGGCGTTGTAGGCGGCGGCCACGAGCTGCAGGTCGCCCTCGAAATACGCCAGCAGCCAGCGCAGGTAGGCCAGCCCGCCGCGGATGTTCTGCTCCGCGTTGAAGGGGTCGCGCACGTTGAAGCGCTCGGCCGTGGCCGGGATCAGCTGCATCAGCCCCTGCGCGTTCTTCGGCGACACGGCGCCGGCGTCGAAGTTGGACTCGGCCCGGATGATCGCCAGCGCCAGCTCGGGCTGGATGTCGTACTTGGGCGCGAGCTTGTTGACCAGCGCCACCACGTGCTTCGGCGCCGTGTTCAGCAGCCGCACGCGCTGCGCCGGGTCGGCCACCAGGCCCTGCGCCGTGCGCCCGTTGACCATGGTGATCACAGAAGGCGGCGGCGCGGGCGGGATCATGCAGTCGGGCTGCTCGGGCGTGGCGCCCCCCATCAGCTTCAGGTTCGTGGCGCCCTGCGGAATGCCCTGGTCGGCCGCCAGCTTGAACATGTAGGCGGCCCAGCCGTCGTTGCGCGGCACGCCACGGGCATTGGCATAGGCCCAGCCCAGGCGGAACTGCGACTCGGCATCCCCGGCGCGAGCGGCGCGGCAGTACATCGCCGCGGCAAAGGCCTCGTCGCGCGGCACCCCGTCGCCCTTCTCGTAGCGCTCGGCGTCGGCACGCAGCATCAGCGCCATCTGCGCCCGCGCACCCGGATCCTCCTGCGAGGGCTGCGGGCCGGCGGCCAGCGCCGCAGCTCCCGACAGCAGCAGGACGGCGGCGGCGGCGGCACGGCGTGTCGGCGGAAGAAGGCTCATGGGCGTCGGCTCCTCAGGCTTTGAAGGGTCGAAGGGCGACCGGCGGGTCGGGCTGCAGCGGGATGGAAATCGGGATTTGGGGCGATTGACGGGGCAGCGTGTTTCGTTGTGAGCGCTCCATGACGTCACGCGCGGGGCGAGGAAGGCAGGTTCGGCATCCCCGCAGTCCCGGACAACCCCTGGAGCGAACGATTGCCGCGGCGCCGCGGCCGCGACAAGGCCGGTCGGTGAAGGAAGGCTCCACCGGCTCCTGCCTGCGCGGCGGCTCCCTCGTCGGGGGGAGCCCATAGGCGGCCGCACCGTGGCGGTCAACGTGAAATATTGCCATGCCCGGCCCGACGCGGCCCCTCAGTCAGGGGATGCCGCAGCGGCGCGCTCGGACGTGCGCCGCCCGTCCGGGCGCTTCAGGCGTCGCCGCGGAACGCCGCCGCCGAGACGTTGAGGCGCTTGAGCTTGTCGTGCAGCGTCTGCTTCGGCACGCCCAGCGCGCGCGCCGCGGCCGCCACCTCGCCGGCGTGCGCGCGCAGCGCCTGCGTGATCACGGCGCGCTCGAAGTCCTCCACCTGCTCCGGCAGCGCCCGCGCCGCCGAGGGCTGCGGCACGGCGGCCACGCCCGGCGGCGCGGCCAGGCCGGCCGGCGGGGGCGCCACGCCGCCACCGCCGCCGGGCAGCAGGCTGTCGTCGAGCAGGCCCAGCACGAAGCGGTCGGCCACGTTGCGCAGCTCGCGCACGTTGCCGGGCCAGGGATGCGCCATCAGCGCCGCCAGCTGCGCCGGCGTGACCAGGGGCGCGGCGCGCTGGTAGCGGCTGGCGGCCTGCAGCGTGAAATGCTCGAACAGCAGCGGGATGTCCTCGCGCCGCGCGCGCAGCGGCGGCAGCTCCACGAAGGCCACGCCGATGCGGTAGTACAGGTCGGCGCGGAAGGTGCCGCGCTCGCTGGCGCGCTGCAGGTCCTCCTTGGCGGCGGCCACCACGCGGCAGTCGATGGGCCGCGGCTGGTTCGAGCCCAGCCGCTCGATGCTGCGCTCCTGCAGCGCCCGCAACAGCTTTACTTGCAGCCCCATGGGCATGCTTTCAATTTCATCCAGAAAGAGCGTGCCGCCCTTGGCGTGCTCCAGCTTCCCGATGCGCACCTTGCTGGCGCCGGTGAAGGCGCCGGCCTCGTGGCCGAACAGCTCGGTCTCGGCCAGGTTCTCGGGCAGCCCGCCGCAGTTGAGCGCCACGAAGTTGCCCTTGCGGCGGGGGCCCTGCTCGTGCAGGCAGCGCGCGACGAGCTCCTTGCCGGTGCCGGTCTCGCCGTAGATCACCACGTCGGCCGAGGTGGCGGCCAGCGCCGCGACCTTGGCGCGCACGCGCTCCATCAGCACCGAGCCGCCGATGAGCGTGGCCTCCACGCCGCGGCGGCCCTCCAGCTGCGCGCGCAGCTGCTCCACCTGCAGGCTCAGCCGGCGCTTGTCGGCGGCGCGGCGCACCGCGGCCACCAGCGTGTCGGCGCTGCAGGGCTTGGCGATGAAATCCCAGGCGCCCTCGCGCATGGCGCGCACCGCCATGGCGATGTCGCCGTGGCCGGTGACCAGGATCACCGGCAGCTGCGCGTCGGCGGCCTGCAATTCGGGCAGCCACTGCAGCCCGCTCGAGCCCGGCAGCCGCACGTCGCACAGCACCACCAGCGCCGCGCCGGGCTGCACGTGCGCGCGCGCCTCCTCGACACTGCCGGCCTCGATCACGTCGAAGCCCGCCAGCATCAGCGCCTGCGCGCTACCCAGGCGCACGTCCTCGTCGTCCTCGACCAGCAGGACGCGGATGGGGGTGTCGGCAGCGGCGGGCAGGGCGTCGGTGGTGGCGGGCATCAGGAATGGGTCTCGGAGGGCGAGCCCGCCGCGGCCGGCGTGTCGGCGGGCAGCGGCGGGGAACCGGCGGCGGGCGCCAGCGGCAGGGTGAACACGAAGCGCGCCCCGCCCTCGGCCCGGTTCCCGGCCGCCAGCGTGCCGCCGGACTCGCGCGCGATGTGGGCGGAGATCATCAGCCCCAGTCCCAGGCCGCGCCCGGCGGGCTTGCTGGTGACGAAGGGCTCGAACAGGCGCGGCAGGATGTCCTCGCGGATGCCCGGGCCGCTGTCCTCGACCTCGATGCGCGCGCACGCGCCGTCGATGCGCGCGCGCACCACCAGGCGGCGCGCGGCGTCGGCGCCCTCCATGGCGTCGATGGCATTGGCCATCAGGTTGACCAGCACCTGCTCCGTGCGCGCCTCGTCGGCCAGCACCTTCAGGCCCGGCGGGGCGATGTCGGACTCGAACTCCACGCCCGCCTCGCGCAGCCGGCGCGACAGCAGGAACTGCGCATTGCCCACCACCGGCTGCAGCGCCACCGGACCGGCCGGCTGCTGCGACTTGTGGGCGAAGCTCTTCAAGCGCTGGGTCAGGGCGCCGAGCCGGTCCACCAGCTTGGCGATGCGCTGCAGGTTGCCCTCGACGTCGGCATTGCGGCCGTGCTGCAGCAGCACGCAGGCGTTGTCGGCGAGTGTGCGCATCGCCGCCAGCGGCTGGTTGAGCTCATGGACCATGCCCGCGGACATGCGTCCAAGCAGCGCCATCTTGCCGGCATGAACCAGCTCGTTCTGCGCCGCGCGCAGCTCGGCGGTGCGCTCCACCACGCGCGCTTCCAGGCTGTCGTAGGCCATCTGCAGCGCCAGGCGGCTGGCGCGCTGCTGCGCCAGCACGCGGCGGCGCTGCAGCCAGGCGAAGCCCAGCAGCGGCAGCAGCAGCCCGGCCAGCGCGCCGGTGACGGCCATGCGCCGGGCCTCGGCCTGCAGCGGCGCCAGGTCGTCGAGCACCACCAGGCGCCAGGGCGTGCGCTGCAGCGCGCGCTCGCTGGCCAGCCAGCGCCCGCCTTCGAGCGCCAGCAGCGTGCCGCCGGCGTCGGGCAGCGCTTCGCGCACGCGCCAGTCCAGGGGCTTGAGGGGGGCTCCGCCGTAGCTGCGGGTGCGCTCGGCCTCGCGCAGCTCGGCTTCGGGCAGCGGCTGCAGGGGGCGGTACTTCCAGTGCTCGCGCGTGCCCAGGATCACCACGCCGTGCTCGTCGATCGCCAGCACCTCGCCGGGCAGCTTGCGCCAGGCCTGCTCGCTGGCCTCCAGGCTGACCTTGACCGTGGCCACGCCCAGCGGCGCCGGCGGCGGCGCCTCGAAGGCGGGCTTCGGCGCCAGCGCGAAGGACAGGTAGTAGCCCGGCCGCCCGCTGGAGACGCCCACGCCGAAGAAGCGCCCGCGCTGCTGCGCCAGCGCGTCGCGCACGTAGGGGCGGAAGGACAGGTCGAGCCCCAGCGGCGTGCCGGTCTGGCCGGCGTCGCCCGCGGCCAGCACCCGGCCGTCGCGGCCGAGCACGTAGAGCATGTCGGCGCCGGCCGTGGCGTTGATGCCGCGCAGCGTGGCGTTGACCTCGTGGCGCAGCCCTTCGTCGCCCGGCGCGCGCAGCAGCTGCAGCACCTGCGGCGTGGTCTCCAGCAGCGAGGGCAGGTAGTCGAAGCGCGCCAGCTGCGCGTCCAGCGCGGTGGTCACCAGGTCGAGCCGGTGCTGCGCCTGGTCCTGCAGGCTGGCCAGGCCGTTGCGCCAGGCCAGGCGGTGCCCGCTCCAGGCGCAGGCGGCCACCAGCGCCAGGCAGGCGCCGCTCCAGGCCAGGAGGGTGCGGGGTTTCACTGCGGATGCTGCTGCTGCAAAAGACGTTGCGCGCCGCGCAACCGGCTTGCGGGAGCCGGCCGCGGCGGCGCGCAGCTTACGCGTTGAAGGAGGATCAGCGCGCCGGCACGGGCATGTGCACTTCCTGCGCGTCGAGCACGGCTTCGGGCGCCTCGGCCTCGGCCACGGTCTCGCCGTCGAGCACGCGCTTCATGTGGGCGCTGTCGAGGTCACCGGTCCACTTCGCGACCACCACCGTGGCCACGCCGTTGCCGATCAGGTTCGTGAGCGCGCGCGCCTCGGACATGAAGCGGTCGATGCCCAGGATCAGCGCCAGGCCCGCCACCGGCACGTTGCCCACCGCGGACAGCGTGGCCGCCAGCACGATGAAGCCGCTGCCCGTCACGCCCGCGGCGCCCTTGGAGGTCAGCAGCAGCACCGCCAGCAGCGTGAGCTGCTGCGTCAGCGTCATGTCGGTGTTGGTGGCCTGGGCGATGAACACCGCGGCCATGGTCAGGTAGATCGAGGTGCCGTCCAGGTTGAAGGAGTAGCCCGTCGGGATCACCAGGCCCACCACGCTCTTGCGCGCGCCCAGGTTCTCCAGCTTGGCCATCATGCGCGGCAGCACCGACTCGCTCGACGAGGTGCCCAGCACGATCAGCAGCTCTTCCTTGATGTACTTGATGAACTTCAGGATCGAGAAGCCGTGCGCGCGGGCGATGCCGCCCAGGATCACGAAGATGAACAGCAGGCAGGTGAGGTAGAACGTGGCCATCAGCTGGCCCAGTTGCACCAGCGAGCTCACGCCGTACTTGCCGATGGTGAAGGCCATGGCGCCGAAGGCGCCGATCGGGGCGACCTTCATGATGTAGCCCACGATCGTGAACAGCACGTGCGAGAACTTCTCGATGTAGTCGAACACCAGCGTGCCGCGCCCGCCGAACTTGTGCAGCGCGAAGCCGAACAGCACCGAGAACAGCAGCACCTGCAGGATCTCGCCCTTGGCGAAGGCATCGACCACGCTGCTCGGGATGACGTTGAGCAGGAAGTCGGTGGTGCTCTGCATCTGGCCCGGCTTGGTGTAGGCCGCGATCGCCTTGGTGTCGAGCTGGCTCACGTCCACGTTCATGCCGGCGCCCGGCTTGACGAAGTTGATGACCACCAGGCCCACCACCAGCGCGATGGTGGAGACGATCTCGAAGTACAGCAGCGCCATGCCGCCGGTCTTGCCGACCTTCTTCATGTCTTCCATGCCGGCGATGCCCACCACCACGGTGCAGAAGATGATCGGGGCAATGATCATCTTGATGAGCTTGATGAAGCCGTCGCCCAGCGGCTTCATCGCCGCGCCGGTTTCCGGATAGAAATGGCCCAGCAGCACGCCGATGGCGATGGCGGACAGCACTTGGAAGTACAGGGATCGGTAGAAAGGCTTTTTCTGGACTGCGTCCATGAATGTCTCCTCGGGCGGCCGGTGGGGAAGGGTCGGGGTGGCCGGACAAGGCTTCTTTCGCAATACCGGTGCCAGGACGCGGCATTGTCCTAACTCATTGATTCACAAGGGAATATAGGTCGCCATGGACGGCTTGCGGGCCGATGGTCCGGACCGGCGGACGCGCGGCCGTCCGGGATTCCGGACGGGGCTTTGCCTAGCCCAGCAGCCGCAGCCCCGGCGGCAACGCGTCGCCAAACGCCTGCTGCTCGGCCGCCTCGTCCAGCGCACGCACCTCGCGCACGAGGTCGATGCCCTGCGCCGCCGCGCCAGCCTCCTGCAGCCGCTGCAGCAGCCGCTCACGCAGGGACTCATCGATGTCGCGCGAGCGGTCGCCCGTGCGCCGCGCCAGGTGCACCACCGCCTGCGCCGCGGCCGGCACGGCGCGCCAGTCCAGCGCCAGCAGCGCCTCGATCCAGCGTGCCGCCACCGCCGGTGCCACCGCCGCGTGCGCGCTGCCGTAGAGCGGGGCGCGCGCGCCCAGCCGGCCCAGCGTCCACAGCTCCAGCGCCGCGGGCGAGGCGCCTTTCACGGCGGCCGTCTTTCCCTTGCCGGCCCTTGAAGCCGGTTTTCCGGACGCACCCGCCACGGCCGCCGGCAGCTGGGCCAGCAGCCAGTCGCCGATCTCGGCCTTGTACTCGGCCGGGATGCGCTCCAGCGCCGCCCCGAGCCGCAGCATGTCCTCGCGCCCGCCGGGCACCAGCCCGGCCGGGCGCTCGCCCTCGCCCTGCAAATTGAAGGCGAAGTCCTGCAGCAGCCGCCCTTGCGCCGCCTCGTCCAGCCCGCCGGCCACGCGGCGCCACAGCGTCCACCACTCGGCGGCCACCTGCGCGTCGCCGCGGTGCTGCACGCCGGCCTCGAACTGGCCGAAGAGCTGCTGCACGCGCCAGTCGTCGGCGGCGAAGCCGAAGCCCGGGCGCAGGCACCAGCCGGCCAGGTTCAGCCACAGCCGCTCGTGGTCGGCGCTGCGCCGGCGCGCGCGGGCGCGCTGCAGCAGCGCGTCGAAGAGCCGGCGCAGCAGCGGCAGGCTCCAGCGCTCGCGCGCGCCCAGCAGCGCCTCCAGCGCGGCGCGCAGCTGGCGCACTTCCTTCGGCGTCACGTCCCGGGCGCGCGGGCCGAAGACGCGGTCGATGCGCTCGACGGCTTCCGCCAGCCGCGGGTGCAGCCCCGCGTCCGCGCCTTCAGCCGCCTTCAGGCCGCGCAGCCGGATCTCCAGCGCGTGGCGCTGCCCGGCGGCGTCGGTGGCCTGCAGCGCCAGCGTGCCGACCTCGGTCAGCGAGGCCGACAGGCCCACCGGCAGCTCGCGCCGCGCGTCCGAGGCTTCGATCACCGTGGACACCGGCGGCAGCGTCGTGAACTCGCCCACCGACGGGTCCACCAGCGCGCCCGGCGCCGGCAGCGCGCCGCCGACGCTGGACAGCAGCGTGAAGTTCACCGGCTGGCCCACGCGCAGCGCGAAGCGGCGCTCGGTCAGCGGCAGCTCCACGCCGGGCTCGGTGCCGCGCGGCAGCACGCACACGGCGCGGTGCTCGTCGAGCAGCAGCCAGTAGTTGCGCGCCGAGCCTCCGCCGAGCTTCGGCGCCGCACCCCGGCGCGCCAGGCCGTGCGCGACGGCGCCGCGCGCCACCGCCAGGTCGGGGTCGGCATTGGCCAGGAGACGCACCGGCGCGCCGCGCCAGCCCGAGAGCACCTCCAGCAGCCGCTGCGCGATGGCGTGCGCCTTGAACACGCCGCCGTTGAGCAGCAGCGCGTCGGGCACCGGGAAGGCGTCGTCGCTGCCCAGTGCCTGGCGCGCCGCGTCGGCGTGCTGGCGCAGGAAGGCGGCGACGTGGCGCGTCACGGCGCTGTCGGCGGCGTAGGGCAGGCCGAATTCGACCAGCGCGGCGCGGCTGCGCTTCACCGGGTCGGTGGGCGCCACGCGCGGGAAGAAGCCGTCCAGCGCCAGCGCCCGCACTTCCTCGCGGCTGAACGTCACCGTCTTCGAGCCGCCGATGAGCCGGCTGCCGCCGCCCAGCAGCGTGACGTTGGCGCTGTCCGGCGCGTTCTCGGCCAGCAGCGTCTCCTTGGCGACGCGGCAGCGCTCGACCAGCTGTGTCAGCCGCCCGGCGGACAGCCGCTCGCCGCCGAGGCGCTGCTCCGCGAGGTGCGCCAGCGCCAGGTCGATGTTGTCGCCGCCGAGCATCAGGTGCTGGCCGACGGCGATGCGGTCGAGCTTCCGGCCGCCGTCGGCGACGCGGATCAGGCTCAGGTCGGTGGTGCCGCCGCCCACGTCGCACACCAGCACCAGCCGCGCGCCGCCCAGCGCCGCGGCCAGGTCGGCGCGGTGCTTGAAGGCCCAGTCCTGGAACGCGGCCTGCGGCTCCTCCAGCAGCCGCAGCCTGGGCAGCCCGGCCTCGCGCGCGGCTTCCACGGTGAGCTGGCGCGCCGAGTCGTCGAAGCTGGCCGGCACGGTCAGCACGATGTCCTGGGACTCCAGCGGCCGTTTCGGGAAGCGCACGTTCCAGGCCGCGCGCACGTGGGCGAGGTAGCTGGCGCTGGCCTGCAGCGGCGACACGCGCGGCACCTCGGCCTCGGCGCCCCAGGGCAGGATCGGCGCGGTGCGGTCCACCGCCGCATGCGACAGCCAGCTCTTGGCGCTGGCCACCAGCCGCCCGGGCACCTGCGCGCCCAGGCGCCGCGCCAGCTCGCCGATGACAGCGGGCTCCCCGGAATGCCAGGGCAGCTGCAGCGCCTCGGCCGCCAGCTCGCCCGGCGCCGGGTGGTAGCGCAGCGAGGGCAGCAGCGGCCGGCGGCCCAGCTCGCCGGGGGCGATCAGCTGGTCGGCCTCGAACAGCGCGATGTCGGTGGCGCCGGGCTCGGCCCAGGCCACCACGGTGTGCGTGGTGCCCAGGTCGATGCCGACCAGGCAGGGAGTCGATGCCGCGGCGCCGCCCTTGCTCATGCCTCGGCGCCGGCCTCCTCGCCGCTGGAGCCGCCGCCGCGCACGTCGAACTCCACCTTCCAGCGCGCGCTGCCGTCGCGCGGCACGGCGATGACTTCGAGCGTGCCGGTCTCGGTGACGCGCGCCTGCAGGCTCACGGGCACGACCTCGCCGGCGCTGCGCCCCTCGGCCGGCAGCGTGGCCTGGATCTCCTCCAGCTCATGCAGCTCGTCGGGCGCCCAGAAGTCCAGCAGCGTGCCGACCTGGTCCTGGCGCCGCACGCTGGAGCCGAAGAAGCGGAAGTGCACCGGCTCGCCCACGACCAGGCCGAATTCCATCTCCGGCACGGCCGCCTCGGTGCCTTCCTCCATGCCGAAGGGCGCCAGGCACAGCGCGGAGACGGGCGGCTCCATGCCCGGCACGGCCGGCATGGCCGACTCGATGGCCACGTAGTAGGCCTGCGCCGTGCCGCCGCGGATGCGCACGCCGCGCCCGCGCCGCACGTAGCCGTAGTAGGCCGCGCCCTGGGCCACGGCGCGGTCCAGGTCCGCGCCTTCGAGCAGCCGCGCCGCCGGCGCGCCTTCGCCCGCCAGCCAGCCGTTGAGCACGTCGAGCACGCGCTGCGCCAGCAGCGCCGACTTGAACACGCCGCCGTTGAAGAGCAGCGCGGTCGGGTGCAGGAAGGTGGCGCCCTCGGGGGCCACGTGGTTGAAACCTTCGAGCTCGGCGGTGGCGCCGGCCTGGCGGCCCAGGAAGGCGGCGAGGTGGCGCGTGACGGCGGCGTCCTGCGCGTAGGGCAGGCCCACCTGCGTCAGGCCGGCGCGGGTGCGCGTGACCGGCCGCGCGTCGGCGCCGACCTGCGGGAAGAAGCCCTCGACCAGCGTGGCGGCGACTTCCTCGCGCGTGAGCTCGGTGCGGATCGTGCCGCCGATCAGGCGCGAGCCGCGGCTGGGCACCACGATCGGCTGCGCCGGCGCGTTCGCGTCGGCCAGCAGCACCTCCTTGGCGACGCGGCAGCCCTGCGTGAGCGAGCGCATCTGCCACGGGTCCAGCGTGGTGCCGGCCGCGGCCAGCTTGCGCGCCACCACGTGCGCCAGCGCCAGGTCCATGTTGTCGCCGCCGAGCAGGATGTGCTCGCCCACGGCGACGCGGTGCAGCTCCAGGTTGCCCTCGCGCTCGACCACGGCGATCAGGCTGAAGTCGCTGGTGCCGCCGCCCACGTCCACGACCAGGATCACGTCGCCGGGCTTGACCTGCTTGCGCCACGAGCCGGCGCTGCCCTGGATCCAACTGTAGAGCGCGGCCTGCGGCTCCTCCAGCAGCGTGAAGTGCGCGCCGAAGGTGGCGGTGGCGGCCTCGGCCGTGAGCTCGCGCGCGGCCGGGTCGAAGGAGGCGGGAATCGTGACCGTGAGGCTCTGCTGCTCCAGCGGCGCCTCGGGGTGCGCGTGGTTCCAGGCGTTGCGCAGGTGCTCCAGGTAGCGGATCGAGGCCGTCACCGGCGAGATCTTGCTGACCTCGGCCGGGGCGCCGGCGGGCAGGATGTCGGCGCGGCGGTCCACGCCGGTGTGGCCCAGCCAGCTCTTGGCGCTGGCGACCTGGCGGATCGGCGTGGTGGCGCCGCGGCTGCGGGCGAGATCGCCGGCGATGAAGTCCTGGTCCGCCGTCCACGGCAGCGCCATGTCGCCGGGGGCGAGCTCCTCGGCGTGCGGCAGGTACAGGAACGAGGGCAGCAGCGCGCGGTCCTCGACGCTGCCCGGCGCGGTCAGCTGCGGGATGTCCATCGAGCCCTGCAGCGTCTTCTCGCCGTCGCTGCCCTGCACGTCCACCCAGGACAGCGCGCAGTGCGTGGTGCCCAGGTCGATGCCGATGGCGTAGCGCGGGCCGGCGGCCTCGGGCGCGGTGTCGCTGTCAGGGGAGAAATTCGATTCGTCGCTCACAGCTCCACCTCCGCCTGCGCCAGCACGCGCGCGTCATGTTTCTCGGCCAGTTTCGGCAGCTTCACTTCCGCCGCGCGCCAGCCGCGGTGGCTCAGCGTGCCGGTGAAGGGCGGCTGGCCGACGACGTTGCCGGTCAGCTTCACGCTCGCGGCGTCGAAGCCGGGCTGTAGCGTGACGCGGCTGCCCTCGGACTCGGCGCGCACGGGCTCGATGCGGAAGTGCTCCCTGAGCACCTTGCGGCAGCCCTCGTGCACCACGCGCACGGCCGCGCCGATGTCGGCGTCGGCGTAGCCCTTGATGTCGTCCTGCATGAAGTCGATGAAGCGGCCCTCGCGCTGCAGCAGCGCCAGCAATTGCAGCGCGGCGTCGGGGCCGGACTCGCGCAGCACGACCGGCGCCACCGGCGCGGGCGCCGGGGCCGGCTTGGGCACGGGCGCCGGTGCGGGCTTCGGGGCGGCCACGGGCGGCGGCGGGGGGGCGACGGGGGCGGGCGGCTCGTCCAGCCGCTCGTAGCGCGCGGCCTTGTCGGCATTGCCCAGCAGGCTGAAGAAGGCCCCGAAGGCCATGGGAATGCGGCGCAGGAAAGAAGGTTTGGCTTCCTGGCTGGGGGTGGGCATCAGCGGGTTCTCCGTGGTGGTCCGGCATCGGGAAAGGCCGGAGGACGGCTGGTCGCACGCGGTACTGCGGGCCCGTGCGGGCCCTGCCGCGGCGGCGACAAAATCCGGTCGATTCTAGGGAAGTCCCGGAGATGGCCGTGGCGCGGGCGCGCGACACGTGCCCGCCGAAGCGAAACGCCCGGCCCGCGCTGCGCGAAGGCAGCCCGGGCCGGGCGTCGGTGGGCGTCGCTGCCAGGGCCGGCGGCGCCGGCCGTGGCGGATCAGGCGCTTACTTGCCGGCGAGGTCGCGCAGCACGGCGACCTTGTCGGTGCGCTCCCAGGCGAATTCCGGCTCGTCGCGGCCGAAGTGGCCGTAGGCGGCGGTCTTGGAGTAGATCGGGCGCAGCAGGTCGAGCATCTGGATGATGCCCTTCGGGCGCAGGTCGAAGACCTCGCGCACGATCTCGGCGATGCGCTCGTCGGGGATGCGGCCGGTGCCCTCGGTGTAGACCGTGACGTTCATCGGCTGCGCCACGCCGATGGCGTAGGCGACCTGGATCTGGCACTGGCGCGCCAGGCCGGCGGCGACGATGTTCTTGGCCACGTAGCGCGCGGCGTAGGCGGCGGAGCGGTCCACCTTGGTCGGGTCCTTGCCCGAGAAGGCGCCGCCGCCGTGCGGGCAGGCGCCGCCGTAGGTGTCCACGATGATCTTGCGCCCGGTCAGGCCGCAGTCGCCCTGCGGGCCGCCGATGACGAAGCGGCCGGTCGGATTCACCAGGTACTTGGTCTCCTTGAGCCACTCCTTAGGCAGCACCGGCTTGATGATTTCCTCGATCACGGCCTCGGTGAACTCGGGCTTCATCTTCGTGCCGTCGCTCATCTCCGGCGCGTGCTGGCTGGAGAGCACGACGGTGTCGATGCTGTGGGGCTTGCCGTCCACGTAGCGCATCGTGACCTGGCTCTTGGCGTCCGGGCGCAGGAAGGGCAGCCGGCCGTCCTTGCGCAGCTGCGCCTGGCGCTCGACCAGGCGGTGCGCGTAGTAGATCGGCGCGGGCATGAGCTCGGGCGTCTCGTCGCAGGCGTAGCCGAACATCAGGCCCTGGTCGCCGGCGCCGATGTTGAGGTAGTCGTCGCTGGCGTGGTCCACGCCCTGGGCGATGTCGTTGCTCTGCTTGTCGTAGGCCACGAGCACGGCGCAGCCCTTGTAGTCGATGCCGTACTCGGTGTTGTCGTAGCCGATGCGCTTGATCGTGTCGCGCGCGACCTGGATGTAGTCCACGTGCGCATTGGTCGTGATCTCGCCGGCGAGCACGACGAGGCCGGTGTTGCACAGCGTCTCGGCGGCGACGCGGCTGCGCGGGTCCTGCGTGAAGATGGCGTCGAGGATCGCGTCGGAGATCTGGTCCGCGACCTTGTCGGGATGACCCTCGGAGACGGACTCCGAGGTGAAGAGGAAGTCGTTCGCCACTTTTTTACACTCCTGGGTTGGTTGGCTGCGTTGCCAGCCGAAACGGAGTCAGGCGGCGAACGCTTTAGCGGCATTTGTCAGGCTCTTCCAAACCCGGCGGGATTTGCACCCGCGTCGCCCCGCAAGTTGTCCTTTAAACCGGCGACGCCGCCATTGTATTGAGAGATGAAAGCTTTTCTGCGCTGGATGGCCACTTGGCCGCTGGGAAGACTGCACGTTGTCGGCAGTTTCCTCGGGTGGTTGACGTGGGCGCTGTCGCCCGCCTACCGCCGGCGCCTGCGCGCCAATGCCGGCCTCGCAGGCCTGACCGCCGCGCAGCGCCGCGCCGCGGTGGCGCAGGCCGGCTGCATGGCCGCGGAGGCGCCGTGGCTGTGGCTGCGCGACGGCGCGGTCTCGTCCTATTGCCGCTGGCAGGGCGCCGAGCTCATCGAGCAGGCGCTGGCGCGCGGCAAGGGGCTGGTGATCCTCACGCCGCACCTGGGCTGCTTCGAGATCACGGCGCGCGCCTTCGCCGAGCGCTGGGGCCCGGAGCACCCGCTCACCGTGCTCTACCGTCCCTCGCGCAAGGCCGCGCTGCGCGAGCTGGAGGAGACGGCGCGGGGGCGCCCGGGCATGGCCACCGCGCCGGCCACGCTGGCCGGTGTGCGGCAGATGCTGCGCACGCTCAAGCAGGGCCAGACCGTGGGCCTGCTGCCCGACCAGGTGCCGCCCCACGGCATGGGCGTGTGGGCGCCGTTCTTCGGCCGCGAGGCCTACACCATGACGCTGGCGGCCAAGCTGGTGCGCCAGACCGGCGCCGACTGGGTGCTGATGTGGGCGGAGCGCTTGCCGCGCGGCCAGGGTTTCACCTTGCACGTCAGCGCCCCGACGCAGCCGCTGCCCGGCGCGGGCGAGTCCGACAGCGAGGCGCTGCAGCAGGCCTGCGCGCGCCGCATCAACGAGGAAATGGAACGACTCATCATGCAGGACCCCACCCAGTACCTCTGGGGCTACCACCGCTACAAGAAGCCGCGCGGCGCCGCGGCCCCGGCCACCACCACCGCCGCCAGCGCCGGGCAGGGGCCCACCCGATGAGCGTCGGCGCGAAGCTGGGCATCGCGATGCTGCGCGCGCTGTACCGCATGCCGCTGGGCGTGCAGGCGGCGCTGGGGCGGGCGGTGGGGGCGGTGGCCTACCGGCTCGCCGGCAGCCGCCGCCGCATCGCGCTGCGCAACGTGGCGCTGTGCTTTCCGCACCTGGATCCGGCCGAGCGCGAGCGGCTGGTGCGCGAGCACTTCGGCTGGCTGTTTCGCAGCCTGCTGGAGCGCGGGCTGCTGTGGTACGCGCCGGTGGAGCGGCTGAAGGCGCTGATCCAGATCGAGGGCGACGTGGGCCTGGCCGAGCGCAGCGAGCGCCCGGTGATGTGGCTGGTGCCGCACTTCGTGGGCCTGGACGTGGCCGGCGTGGCCACGCAGCTGTTCCAGAAGCGGCAGGTGGGCTCGATCTACCAGGCGCAGAGCGACCCGGTGTGGGACGCCGAGATCCGCAAGGGCCGGCTGCGCTTCAACCGGGGCGAGGTGTTCGCGCGCAGCGAGAGCGCGCTGCCGCTGGTGCGCGCCATCCGCCGCGGCTGGGCCTTCTTCAACCTGCCCGACATGGACTTCGGCCGCAGGGAAGCGGCCTTCGTGCCCTTCTTCGACGTGCCCGCGGCCACGCTGCTGGCGCCGTCGAAGATGGCGCGCGCGCTGAACATGGTGGTGCAGCCGGTCGTGGCGGAGATCCTGCCCGGCGGCCAGGGCTACAAGGTGAAGTTCCTGCCCGCCTGGGACGACTGGCCCAGCGACGACGCCGAAGCCGACGCCGCGCGCATGAACCGCTGGATCGAGGAGCAGATCCGCCACTGCCCGGCGCAGTACCTGTGGGTTCACAAGCGGTTCAAGACGCGGCCGGAGGGAGAGGCGTCGCTGTATGGCTGACCTGCGCTGAAACCGCCGCGGCACCCGGGAACCCGGGTTGCCGCCCTGCCAGGACCTCACCATCCCCCGGCGCCGGCCGGACAGCAGGAGACCAGGCATGAGCAACAAGCAAGGCCAGCAGGACGACAAGTCCGCGCAGCAATCCCAGCAGGGCCAGGGCAGCGCCAACGCCCAGGGCGACAAGACGGCACCCAACAAGCAGATGCAGGGCGGCACCCAAGCCGGCCAGACCAGCGGCACGCAGCTCGGCGGCCGCAGCGCCGACGAGAGCCGCGCCGAGCAGGGCGGCATGGGCTCGACCGACGGGCGCGTCGATTCGCAGGGCGGCCTGGGCAGCTCCGAGCGCGCCACCAGCCAGGAGCGCAGCCGCGGCGGCCAGATGGGCCCCGAGGGCGGCAGCACGCGGCGTGGCTGAGGACTGAGAAGGGCCCATGACGCCATGAGGCAGCGCGAAGTGCAGGACAGCGACAACACGCGCTGGACCTGCGTGCAGGCCCTCTCCGGGCTGGGCGACGCCGGCGGCAGCGCGGCCGAGTCCGAAGCCGCCACCGAGGCCGCCGCCGACAGGCTCGAAGCCGGCGACGGCACCGTGCCCGTCACCTGCACGCCCAGCGGCGGCGCGGCCAGCGTGCGCATCCGGCTGCCGCGCGGCTGGGAAGAAAGCAGCAGCGACGACGACCTGCTCGCCGCCATCGCCGCGGCTGGGCGGGACTGAGCCCGGCGCGTTTTCCACTGCGGCATCGGCCGGCCGTCCCCGGGCGCCGGCCGATAATCCCGCGCATGAAACTCCGCTTCACCAAGATGCAGGGCGCGGGCAACGACTTCGTGGTGATCGACGCCACGCGGCAGCCCCTGGCGCTGACTCCCGAGCACTACCGCCGCCTGGGCGACCGGCGCTTCGGCGTCGGCGCCGACCAGATCCTGGTGGTGGAAAGGAGCGCCACGCCCGGCGTGGACTTCCGCTACCGCATCTTCAACGGCGGCAGCGGCGAGGAGGTCGAGCAGTGCGGCAACGGCGCGCGCTGCTTCGTGCGCTTCGTGCACGACCAGCGCCTCACCGCGCAGCGCACGGTGCGCGTGGAAACGATGACCACGCTGCTGGAGCTGCGGCTGCAGGACGACGGCCGCGTCACCGTGGACATGAACGCGCCGGTGTTCGAGCCCGCGCGCATCCCCTTCGTGCCCGACGGCCTCGCGCCGCGCGAATTGAACGGCTTCCAGCTCTGGCCGCTGGCGCTGGGCGACGGCGACGACATCGAGGTGGCCGTGGTGTCGATGGGCAACCCGCACGCGGTGCGGCGCGTGGACGACGTGCGGCATGCGCCGGTGGAGATCGAGGGGCCGCAGATCCAGGCGCTGGAGCGCTTCCCGCGCCAGGTCAACGTCGGCTTCATGGAAGTGGTGAGCCGATCGCACATCCGGCTGCGCGTGTACGAGCGCGGCGCCGGCGAGACGCTGGCCTGTGGCACCGGCGCCTGCGCGGCGGTGGTGGCCGGCATCCGGCTGGGCTGGCTGGACCGCCGCGTGGACGTGGACGCGCCCGGCGGGCGGCTGACCATCGAGTGGGACGGCGGCGACGCGCACGTGCTCATGACCGGGCCGGCGCAGACGGTGTTCGAAGGGGAGATCGAGCTGTGAGCGGCGGCATTCAAGGCCGCATTGACGGCATCACCGAGGACGACCTCGCGCAGTACCTGTCGCTCAACCCGGGCTTCTTCGACCGGCATGCCGAGCTGCTGGGCGATATCCGCCTGGCCAGCCCGCACGGCGCGCGCGCGGTGTCGCTGCAGGAGCGCCAGGCGCAGATGCTGCGCGAGCGCATCAAGGGGCTGGAGCAGCGGCTCATCGAGATGATCCGCCACGGCCAGGAGAACTCGGCAATAGCCGACCGGCTGCACCGCTGGACCCGCGCCGTGATGCTGGCACGCGACCCGCTGGCGCTGCCCGCGCTGCTGGTGGAAGAGCTGAAGAGCCAGTTCCTGGTGCCGCAGGCCGCGCTGCGCCTGTGGAACGTGAACCCGGCCTATGCGGGTGAAAACTTCGTGCTGGCCGAGCCGGGCGTGGCGCGCGACTTCGCCAACGGCCTGGCGCTGCCGCTGTGCGGGCTCAACACCGGCGACATCGAGGCCGCGCGCTGGCTGCACGACGGCACGGTGCCGCTGTCGCTGGCCTGTATCCCGCTGCGCCACGACAGCGTGGCCGGCGCCTTCGGGCTGCTGATGCTGGGCTCGCCCGACGCCACGCGCTTTGCCAGCGACATGGGCGTCGATTTCCTGGTGCGCATCGGCGACATCGCCTCCGCGGCGCTGGCGCGGCTGCTGCCGCATTGAGCATGGCGCGCAGTCCCAAGGTCGCCGCACCCGGCACTTCCGTCCCTCACACCACCGCCCCCGCCGCGCTGCCCGACGAGCTGGAGCAGTGGCTGCACCACCTGGAGGTGGAGCGGCGCCTGGCGCCGCGCAGCCTGGCGCTGTACCGCGACGCGCTGCAGCGCCTGGTGGCGCTCTCCGGCGCCGATGGCGTCGTGCTGCGCCAGGCGCAGCCGCACCACGTGCGCGGCTGGATAGCGGCGCTGCATGCCGGCGGGCTGGCGCCGCGCAGCATCGCGCTGATCCTCTCGGCCTGGCGCGGCCTCTACCGCTGGTGGGGCCAGAACGGCCACGTGGCGCTGAACCCGGTGGCCGGGCTGCGCGCGCCCAAGGCCGGCAAGCCGCTGCCCAAGGCGCTGTCGGTGGAGCAGGCCGTGGCGCTGGCCGAGCACGAGCCCACGGAGGCCGACCCGGCGCTGGCCGCGCGCGACCACTGCATCGTCGAGCTGCTCTACGGCTGCGGGCTGCGCGTGGGCGAGCTCATCGGGCTGGACGTCGGGCCCGGCGAGGGCGCCGCGGGCTGGGTGGACCTGGCAGACGCCACCGTGCACGTGCTGGGCAAGGGCTCCAAGCGCCGCAGCGGCCCGGTGGGCAGCGCGGCGCTGGCGGCGCTGCGGCGCTGGCTGGCGCAGCGCGCGCTGCTGGCCGCGCCCGGCGAGCGCGCGCTGTTCGTGAGCCGGCGTGGGACACGCCTGACCGACTCACAGCTGCGCTCGCGGCTGCGCCGCCAGGCGCTGCAGGCCGGGCTGCCCACGAACGTGCATCCGCACATGCTGCGCCACAGCTACGCCTCGCACCTGCTGCAGTCCAGCGGCGACCTGCGCGCGGTGCAGGAGCTGCTCGGCCACGCCAGCATCTCCACCACCCAGATCTACACGCGCCTGGACTTCCAGCACCTGGCCAAGGTGTACGACGCGGCGCATCCGCGCGCGAAGAAGAAGGAGTGACGGGCTTCACGGCCGTGCAAGTCCCGTGACACCGGGGTGGCGCGGTGCCGGCATGGACA
Source organism: Azohydromonas aeria (assembly GCF_009760915.1). Lineage (GTDB taxonomy): Bacteria > Pseudomonadota > Gammaproteobacteria > Burkholderiales > Burkholderiaceae_C > Azohydromonas > Azohydromonas aeria. The sequence continues at coordinate 68,172 of NZ_VIDQ01000019.1, read as the reverse complement.
ATCCGGCCCCATGAAATCGATCCGAATCCGCGAGGGCAAGGAGCGCTCGCTGCTGCGCAGGCATCCCTGGGTGTTCGAGGGCTCCATCGCCAAGGGCAAGGCCGACCCCGGCGAGACCGTGCGCGTGGAAGGCCCCGACGGCCGCTTCCTGGCCTGGGGCGCCTACAGCCCGAGCTCTTCCATCCGCGTGCGCGCCTGGAGCTTCGACGAGGCCGAGCGCATCGACGCCGCCTTCTTCCAGCGCCGCGTGCAGCAGGCCGTGCAGCTTCGCGGCCGGCTGCCCATCGACAGCGACGGCGTGCGCTTGGTGCACGGCGAGGCCGACGGCCTGCCCGGGCTGGTCGTGGACCGCTACGCCGACGTGCTCAGCGCGCAGTTCCTGGCCACCGGCGTGGAGCGCTGGAAGCCCGTCATCGCCGACGCGCTGCTGCAGGCCACGGGTCTCACGCGCCTGTACGAGCGCTCCGACGTGGGCGTGCGCGGCCTCGAAGGGCTGGAGCCCGCCACCGGCTGGCTGCGCGGGGAAGGGGCCACGGAAGTTACCATCCGCGAGCACGGCTGGCGGCTGACGCTGGACGTGGCGGAAGGGCACAAGACCGGCTACTACCTGGACCAGCGCGACAACCGCCGGCTCTTCGCGCAGTGGGTCGAGCGGCTGGGCGCGCAGCGCGTACTCAACTGCTACAGCTACACCGGCGGCTTCAGCGTGGCGGCGCTGGCCGGCGGCGCGCAGCAGGTGGTCAGCGTGGACTCCTCCGCACCCGCGCTGGCGCGCGCCCGCGCGCACGTGGCGCTCAACGGCTTCGACGAGAGCCGCGCCGAGTTCGTGGATGCTGACGTCAACCAGCACCTGCGCGGCTGCCTGCAGCGCGGCGAGCGCTTCGACGCCATCGTGCTGGACCCGCCCAAGTTCGCGCCGACCGCCGCACATGCCGAGCGCGCCGCGCGTGCCTACAAGGACATCAACCGCCTGGCGCTGATGCTGCTGGCCCCGGGCGGGCTGCTGCTGACCTTCTCCTGCTCCGGCGGCGTGAGCGCGGACCTGTTCCACAAGATCGTGGCCGGCGCCGGCACCGATGCCGGCGTGGACGGCTGCCTGCTGGCGCGGCTGGAAGCCGCCTGCGACCACCCCACCACGCTGGCCTACCCGGAAGGGGAGTACCTCAAGGGGCTGGCGATCTTGAAAAGGTAAGGGCTGAGGGCCGTGTCGCCCGAAAGGGATGCGGGCCGGAGACAGAACTTCGTATCCCGTCAGCACGGGCATCCCGCACCTACTTCGTCATTCCGGCGAAAGCCGGAATCCACGAATGCCGGGGTGCCTCGATGGCCGGCGCCGGCACGTGCCGACGTCAGCCGTTCCACGGCTACGGTGCGCGTGGATTCCGGCTTTCGCCGGAATGACGGATCGGGGTGCGAAGCGTCGTGGCTGACGGGATGCCAGAAGTTGAATCGTTCCCGGACCGCAGTGCGCTTTCGCGGGCATGACGATGCCCTGGCTGGCAGCCTGCCCGTCTCCCGGCATGGGCTGCCTATGACGAGCCCAAATCAAGCCGCGGCTCGAACTTCGCGCGCCGGGCGCTGAAGTACGCGCGCACGTTGCGCACGTTGGCGTCCTGCGTGAACAGGCGCTGCGCCAGCGCCTGGTAGGCGCTCATGCCCGGCACCCACAGCACCAGCACGAAGTCCGGCCCCGAGGCCAGGCGCCAGCACTGCTGCACCGCGGCGTCGGCGGCCACGCGCGCTTCGAAGGCGCCGCGGCTGGCCTCGTCCTGGCGGTCGAGCGTGATCTCGACGATGGCGGTGAGGCTGTCCGGGCGCAGCGCGGGTGCCACCAGCGCCACCACGCGCTCGATGGCGCCGGCCTCCACCAGGCGCCGCACCCGGCGCAGCGCGGTCGCCGGCGAGATGCCGGCGGCCTCGGCCAGCGCCTGGTTCGAGCGCGCAGCGTCCTGCTGCAGCAGGTCGAGCAGTTTCAAGTCGGTATCGTCCAGGTCGATCATTGAGAGCATTCTTTCATTTCAAGCCAGAAAATGAAATAAATTGGCGTCATTTTTAGTTCTTGAAATTATCTACCAATAATTGGCGAAATATGCAAGCACCTTGCGCTGTGCCCGGCGTACCATGCCGTCCACCGAACATCGAGGGAGTTTCAACATGTGTGGCATCGTGGCCGGCGTCGCCGGGCGTGACATCGTTCCTGTGCTGGTGGAAGGTCTCAAGCGGCTGGAATACCGCGGCTATGACTCCTGCGGCGTGGCCGTGCACCAGGGCGGCGAGCTGCGGCGCACGCGCAGCACCGCGCGCGTGGCCGAGCTGGGCACTCAGATTGCGCACGACGGCGTGGCCGGCAGCACCGGCATCGCCCACACGCGCTGGGCCACGCACGGGGCGCCTGCCGAGCACAACGCGCACCCGCACTTCTCGCGCGACCGCATCGCGCTGGTGCACAACGGCATCATCGAGAACCACGAGGAACTGCGCGCCGAGCTGCAGGGCCGCGGCTACGAGTTCGCGAGCCAGACCGACACCGAGGTCATCGCGCACCTGGTGCACCACCTCTACGAGGGCGACCTGTTCGAGGCCGTGCAGCGCGCCACTGCACGGCTGCGCGGCGCCTATGCCATCGCCGTGTTCTGCCGCGACGAGCCGCAGCGCGTGGTGGGGGCGCGCGAGGGCTCGCCGCTGGTGCTGGGCATCGGCGAGGGCGAGAACTTCCTGGCCTCCGACGCCATGGCGCTGGCCGGTGTCACGGACCAGATCGTCTACCTGGAAGAGGGCGACGTGGTGGACCTGCAGCCGGGCAAGAGCTGGATCAGCGCGCGTCAGGCCGACGGCGGCTGGCGCGCGGTGCAGCGCGAAGTGCGCACCGTGCACGCGCACAGCGGTGCGGCCGAGCTGGGCCCGTACCGGCACTACATGCAAAAGGAGATCTTCGAGCAGCCGCGCGCCATCGCCGACACGCTCGAAGGCATCGAGCAGGTCAAGCCCGAGCTCTTCGGCGAAGGCGCGCAGCACGTGTTCAAGGACGTGCGCCAGGTGCTGATCCTGGCCTGCGGCACCAGCTACTACGCCGGCAGCACGGCCAAGTACTGGCTGGAGTCGATTGCCGGCATTCCCACGAACGTCGAGATCGCCAGCGAGTACCGCTACCGCGACAGCGTGCCCGACCCGAAGACGCTGGTGGTGACGATCAGCCAGAGCGGCGAGACGGCCGACACCATCGCCGCGCTCAAGCATGCGCGCGCGCAGGGCATGGAGCACACGCTGACCATCTGCAACGTCGCCACCAGCGCGATGGTGCGCGAGTGCCGATTCGCCTTCCTCACGCACGCCGGCGTGGAGATCGGCGTGGCCTCGACCAAGGCCTTCACGACGCAGCTCGTGGGCCTGTTCCTGCTGACGCTGGCGCTGGCGCAGGTGCGCGGCCGCCTCACGGCCGAGCAGGAGGCCGCGCACCTGCGCAACTTGCGCCACCTGCCCGCCGCGGTGCAGGCGGTGCTGGCGCTGGAGCCGCAGGTCATCGCCTGGAGCGAGGAGTTCGCGCGCAAGGAGAACGCGCTGTTCCTGGGCCGCGGGCTGCACTACCCGGTGGCGCTGGAAGGCGCGCTCAAGCTCAAGGAGATCAGCTACATCCACGCCGAGGCCTACCCGGCGGGCGAGCTCAAGCACGGCCCGCTGGCGCTGGTGACGGCGGCGATGCCGGTGGTCACGGTCGCCCCGAACGACCAGCTGCTGGAGAAGCTCAAGAGCAACCTGCAGGAAGTGCGCGCGCGCGGCGGCGAGCTGTTCGTCTTCGCCGACAGCGACACCCGCATCGAGAACGGCCCGGGCATGCACGTGATCCGCATGCCCGAGCACTACGGCGCGCTCAGCCCGATCCTGCACGTGGTGCCGCTGCAGCTGCTGGCCTACCACACGGCGTGCGCGCGGGGGACGGACGTGGACAAGCCGCGCAACCTGGCCAAGAGCGTGACGGTGGAGTGATCCGCCGCGGCGCCGGCCACCCTCAGGCCGGCGCGCCGCCCCGGGCTGGGCCCGGGCCGCAGCGCCCACCAGCCCCAGCCTCAGCTTGGCCAGCCACGGCGCCATGGCGCCGGGCTCGGGTACCGGCACGGCCAGGCAGGCGGCGGGGCCGCCGGTGTTCGGCGTGTCCCCGGTGCCCACGATCCAGTCGCGCTCGTTGATGTCCTGCACGTCGGCGAAGCCGCGGCCCGATTCGAGTAGCCGAAGGCTTCCCGCGCCGTCGCGGTCGGAGCCCTGCAGGCCGACCTGACCCAGCTCTTTGATGCTGCGGGCGCTGCTGTCGCCGAAGCCGGGCGCGTGCAGCGCCTGCATCACGCTGCGGCGCCGGCATGGGCGCCGGCGACCAGCAGCGACGAGAGGAGAAGAAGCGCCGCCCCTGAGGGAAGGCTCCCGGCGCCGCGGCGCGATCGATGGCCCGGCTCGCATGACCTGCTTCTGCACAGCCGACAGGCTGCGGCGAAGGAGGGTGCGCCGCGAAGGGGCGGGGAAACGGGTGATGCGGGGGGCAACGGGCCTGTTTGGCCGGCGCAAGGGCGTTGGATCAACGCCGGGAACTCTTCACTCCACGTCCAGCCTGCCCCCGCAAGCCGGCGCATTCATGCACCCCCAATAAACCCGCCCCGCGTCCGGCCCGCCGCGCGCCGCGCGCCGCACCATGGCGCCGTGGCACAGCGGGCAGGGCGGCACGGTGTCCTCGAAGTCGGGTTGCACGGGTGCGTGCAGCGGGTCGGCGGCGTCCACGGTGTCCAGGCCGTCGGCCTCGGGGTTCCTGGACAGCGTCAACTCCCGCGCCGCCAGCCGGCGCTGCCAGGCCGAGCCGGCGGCCAGCACCAGGCACAGCAGCGGCACCAGCACCTGGCCGACGCCGGCCGCCTGGTGCAGCGACAGGAAAGCCGCCGCTGCCAGCAGCACGCCAACCCACCACGGCAGCCGTGCCAGGAGGCCGAGAGATGGGGCTGCGGAAGGGTTCTTTTCTTGGGTCATGTTCTGTTGACGGGCGGCGCGAAAGTCGATCCAGCGCGGCGACGGACCCACACTCTAGGAGATGCGCCGCGCCCCGCCGCGGTACGAATTCACCCCCGCCGCACGCAAAGCCCCTTCCTGCGCAATAGGTCACTGCTGCCTTGCGGCATCGGCCGCGTCCAGCACGCGCTGCACCAGCGGGTGCTGCACCTTGCGCTCGGTGCGAAAGGCGAAGTAGCACTGCTCGGCGCCTTCGCAGCGGCCCACGCGGGCCACGTCGTAGTGGCGGCGCAACTCCTCGTCCACCATCTCCACGGCCGGGAACACGCCCAGGCCGCCGGCGCCGAAGGTCTTGAGCAGCGCGCTGTCCTCGAACTCGCCGGCAATGCGCGGCTGGAGACCCTCGCGCTCGAACCAGCGCTCCAGCGCGCCGCGCATGGCCGAATGTCCCGTGGGCAGCAGCACCGGCAGCCGCGCCAGCGAGCGCGGGAAGTCCTCGCGCGCCGCGGCCTGCAGCACCGGCGCGGCGTACCAGGCGATGGTGGAGCGGCCCACGGCCTGGCCGTGGATGCGCAGCCCCGGGTGCGGCGGGGCGGGGTGGTCGGCCAGCACCAGGTCGAGCCGGTGCAGCGCCAGCGCCGCCAGGAGCTCATCGAACTCGCCGTCGTGGCACAGCAGCCGCAGGTCGGGCTGCGCCAGCGCCGGCTGCAGCAGGTGGTGCACGACCAGCTTGGGCAGCCCGTCGCACAGGCCCACGTGCAGCCGCACCGAGGGCGTGCCGGCGGCCTCGCGCACCAGCGCGGGCAACTGCGCGCCCAGCGCGAAGATCTGCTCGGCCTGGCGCAGCGCGGCCTGTCCGGCCTCGGTCAGCGCCAGTCCGCGGCCCTGCGGGCGCAGCAGCGTGTGGCCGAGCGCGCGCTCGAGCTCGCGCACCTGGGCGCTGACGGTCTGCACCGCCACGCCCAGCCGCGCCGCCGCGCGCGCCATGCCGCCCTCCTGCGCCACGACCCAGAAATAGTGCAAGTGCCGGTAGCTGAAGTCCGGAGCCATGGGTTCCTCAGGTTTTTGTGGAAGGTGGCTCTGTGATCGGCTGCTTTTATGGAAGGTTCCCGCCGCCTACCTTGCACCCCGTGCCCGCCATCGCGGCGGGCACCCGGTCCACGGCAACCAGTCTTCACGCAAGGAGCGTTCTTCATGCGCAGCTACCCGCACAACAGCCCCCAGGCCGCCGCCCGCATCGTGGCGCTGACCATGCTGGCCGACGGGAACCTCTCCCACGACGAGTTCATGGCGATGGAGCAGCAGCAGATGGCGGCACAGCTCGGGCTGCTGCCCTCGGAGCTGATGGAGGTGCTGTACGACTGCTGCGAGGATCTGCAGTCCTCGCCCTGGATGACCTGGGACGAGGTCTGCCGCGTCAGCCAGGCGACGCTGACCGGCCTGCTCGACGAGGTCAGTGACCCCGTGCTGCAGCAGCGCGTGCTGCAGTGCTGCGAGCAGCTGGCCGAGGCCGACAGCCACGTCGCCGAGGGCGAGGCCGTGCTGCTGGCCACGGTCGCCGCCTGGTGGAACCTGCCCCACGTGCTGCCGCGCCCTGACTGGGTCGAAGCGCCGCGCGCCGCGGCCTGACTCACTGCTGAAGCCCGCACCGCCCGGTGCACTGGCCCGGGCGGCGCGGACAGCGCCTTCGCCACCCCCTTCAACACTTCCCGATACCTGCCCCTGGAAACCCTGAATGGAATTCCTTCACACCCCGTTCCTGACCCAGCCGCTGTGGCTGTGGCTGAGCTTCCTGACCATCGTGGTGCTGCTGCTGGCGCTGGACCTGGGCGTGCTGCACCGTGACGACCGCGAGATCGACGTGCGCGAGAGCCTGTGGCTGTCGGCCGGCTACATCGGGGTGGCCCTGATCTTCGGCGCCTGGATCTGGCACCAGCTCGGCGCGCAGTCCGGCACGGAGTACTTCACCGGCTACCTGATCGAGAAGTCGCTGTCGATGGACAACGTCTTCGTGATCGCGCTGATCTTCGGCTTCTTCGCCGTGCCGCGTAAGTACCAGCACCGCGTGCTGTTCTGGGGCATCCTGGGCGTGATCGTGCTGCGCGCGCTCATGATCGGTCTGGGCGCGGCGCTGGTGACGCAGTTCAGCTGGGTGCTGTACCTGTTCGGCGCCTTCCTGGTGCTCACCGGCATCAAGATGCTGTGGATGAGCGCCTCCCAGCCGATGGACCTGGCGGGCAACCCGCTGCTCAAGTTCCTGCGCCGCCGCATGCGCGTGACGAACGAGCTGCACGGCCACGACTTCTTCGTGCGCCGCCCGCACCCGGTGAGCGGCCAGCCGGTGCTGTGGGCCACGCCGCTGTTCCTGGCGCTGTGCATGGTCGAGTTCGCCGACCTGGTGTTCGCGGTGGACTCGGTGCCGGCGATCTTCGCCATCACCACCGACCCCTTCATCGTCTACACCAGCAACATCTTCGCGATCCTGGGCCTGCGCGCGCTGTACTTCGCGCTGGCGGCGATGATCCACCGCTTCGCCTACCTGAAGTACGCGCTGGCGCTGGTGCTGGTGTTCATCGGCAGCAAGATCTTCCTGGTCAACATCATCGGCAAGATCCCGCCCGTGATCAGCCTGTCGGTGACGGGCGCGCTCATCGCCGGCGGCGTGCTGGTGTCGCTGTGGAAGACGCGCGAGCAGGCGACCACGGCGGCGGACGACGAGTCGGACGAGCGCCTGGCCCGATCGGCCGAGCCGGCGCGCCAGCCGTGACGGCCGCGGCGGCCGCCAGGGGTGCCGCCGCGCGGTGCTGAAGCCGAAGCAACCGCGCCCTCCCGGACGACGCCGGGAGGGCGCGGGTCTTCTGGGCAGCGGGGAAAGGCCGGATCAGCGCTTGGCGGCCAGAGAAGCGGCGTGGCGGGCCGACTCGTCCCGGATGTGGTTCAGGAAGTAGCGCAGGTAGAAGCCGCCCAGGCCCAGCGTGAGGGCAATCACGCCCACGCTCATCAGGCCGTAGTCGGTGGTCAGCAGATCCTTCAGTGCATGCATGGCGTCCTCCTGGAAGTCATTCGGTGTTCGATGCCGCTATCTGACTCCCGGGGCACCAGGCGCGATTTGCGCAGGCTCAAAACCGGCTCCGGACGCCTTTGAGCCAGCGCAAGCGCCGGTGCGCCCGCACCGGCCGCCGCGCTGCCTACACTGCGAGTCCCCTGATTCGACGGAGGAGCAAGCCATGAAATTCGAGACCCTGGCCGTGCACGGCGGCTACAGCCCGGACCCGACCACCAAGGCGGTGGCGGTGCCGATCTACCAGACCACGGCCTACGCTTTCGACGACACGCAGCACGGTGCCGACCTGTTCGACCTGAAGGTGACGGGCAACATCTACACCCGCATCATGAATCCGACCACCGCGGTGCTGGAGCAGCGCATCGCGGCCCTGGAAGGCGGCATCGGCGCGCTGGCGGTGGCCTCGGGGATGGCGGCCATCAGCTACGCCATCCAGACGATTGCCGAGGCCGGCGACAACATCGTCTCCTCCTCCACGCTCTACGGCGGCACCTACAACCTGTTCGCGCACACGCTGCCGCTCTCGGGCATCAACGTGCGCTTCGCCGACCCGCGCGACCCGGCTGCCTTCGAGCCGCTCATCGACGAGCGCACCAAGGCCATCTTCTGCGAGTCCATCGGCAACCCGCTGGGCAACGTCACCGACTTCAAGGCGCTGGCCGACATCGCGCACCGCCACGGCGTGCCGCTGATCGTGGACAACACCGTGCCCACGCCGTTCCTGTGCCGGCCCTTCGAGCATGGCGCCGACATCGTGGTGCACTCGCTCACGAAGTACCTCGGCGGCCACGGCAACTCCATCGGCGGCGCGATCGTGGACTCGGGCCGCTTCCCCTGGGCCCAGCACGCGCAGCGCTTCAAGCGCCTCAACGAGCCCGACGTGAGCTACCACGGCGTGGTCTACACCCAGGCGCTGGGTGATGCGGCCTACATCGGCCGCGCGCGCGTGGTGCCGCTGCGCAACACGGGCGCGGCGCTGAGCCCGTTCAACGCCTTCCTGATCCTGCAGGGCATCGAGACGGTGTCGCTGCGCATGGAGCGCATCTGCGACAACACGCTCGCCATCGCGCAGCACCTGAAGGCGCATCCGAAGGTGAAGTGGGTCAACTACGCGGGCCTGCCCGACCATGCCGACCACGAGCTGGTGCAGCGCTACATGGGCGGGCGCGCCTCCGGCATCCTGACCTTCGGCGTGCAGGGCGGCATCGAGGGCGGGGCGCGCTTCCAGGACGCCCTGAAGCTCGTGACGCGGCTGGTCAACATCGGCGACGCCAAGTCGCTGGCCTGCCACCCGGCCTCGACCACGCACCGCCAGCTCTCGCCCGAGGAGCTGGCCAAGGCCGGCGTGACGGTGGACACGGTGCGGCTGTCCATCGGCATCGAGCACATCGACGACCTCAAGGCCGACATCGACCAGGCGCTGGCGGCGGTGTGAGGCGGTGCCGGGGGCTTGTGCGCCGGCCGCATGAGGCCCCCGCGAATTCCGCACGCTTCATTGCAGCCGCGTAAGAGACGATTCGAGCCCTGCGCCGGCGCGGCGCGGGCACCCCTCATGCCGTGGCGGCTGCCGGAGGTGCCGCATGAAGCTGATCGAACCGTTGCTGCAGGGAGTGACCGTTGCCATCGCCGCCACCGCGCTGGGCGGCGCGGCGCAGGCGGCCGAGGAGGCGCCGCGCTACCGGGTGCAGAACCTGGGCACGCTGGGCCTGCCGCGCAGCGCCAGCGTAGGAGTGGACATCAACGACGCCGGGCTCATTGCCGGCACCGTGCTCGATGGCACGTCGCGCACACGCCAGGCCGTGCTGGGGCCCGGTCGCGATGGCCTGCGCGGCCTGGGCACGCTGGGCGGGCGCTGGAGCGAGGCCACCGGGCTCAACGCGCGCGGCGACGTCGCGGGCTGGTCGCTCGACGCCGCGGGCAACCAGCGCCCGGTGCTGTGGAGCGGCGGGCGCTGGACCGACCTGGCCGCGCCCTTCGGCAGCTTCGTCCAGGGCGTGGCCAATGCCGTCAACGACGCGGGCCAGGCCACGGGGCAGCTCAGCGGCCACACGCTGTACTTCGACGGCACCGCCAGCCGCGAGCTGCGCATCGGCGGCACCAGCGAGGGGCTGGACCTCAACAACCGCGGCGTGGTCGTCGGCGGCGCGGTGATGCCGGGAGACGTGGTGCGCCGCCCCTTCGTGTGGGAGGACGGCCGCGCCACGCTGCTGCCCTCGCTGGGCGGCACCTTCGGCCAGGCGCAGGCCGTCAACGACGCGGGGCAGGTGGTGGGCTACAGCTACAGCGCCGGCGGCGAGCTGCTGCCGTTCCTCTACAGCGGCGGCGCCATGACGGCGCTGGCCGACGGGGGCTTCGGGCAGGCCTTCGACATCAACGAGCGCGGCTGGGTCGTGGGCGAGCAGGATCTGGCCGCCTTCCTGTGGCGCGAGGGCACGCGCTGGGACCTCAACACGCTCGTGGCGCCCGACCAGGCCGGGCGCTGGACGCTGCTGTCGGCGCAGGGCATCAACGACGGCGGCGCGATCGTGGGCTACGGCCTCTACCACGGCGCGCTGCGCGGCTTCGTCGCCACGCCGGTGCCCGAGCCGGGGCAGTGGGCGCTGCTGCTGGCGGGGCTGGGCGTGCTGGGCGCGGCGGCGCGGCGGCGGCGAGCGCGCTGAGTGAGCTGAGCACGGCGCCGGAGTGAGCACCTCGAACGGCGCCTGAAACAGCCCCGAAACGGCGCCGGGCCCGCGAGGGGCCCGGCCGGGGAGAGGGTGTGAAGCGCCGCTGCGCGCTCAGCGTGCGGCCTGCTGCGCCGGCGCCTCGGCGCGGATCTGGATGGCACGCGGTGCCTGCACGTTCTGCAGCACCTCGGCGGGGGCCGTTTCCGGCTCGCGCCTGGGCACCTCGCACGAGCCCTTTTCCAGCAGCGGGACGAGCGCGGGCGCCAGCGACTTCATCAGCTGCGACGGCAGCGCGCTGGTGAACTTGTACTTCGCGGCGTCGGGCTCCTGGACGTAGGCCATCATGGTGCCGAAGTAGCGGTCGCCGATGACGAACATGAAGGTGGCCGAGCGGCTGATCACGCGCGAGGACAGCATCTGCCCGTAGCGGCCGAAGCTCTCCTTGCGGTGGTCGCCGGTGCCGGTCTTGCCGCCGATGGGCACGACGCTGCCGTCGGCCAGCTTGAGCACGCCGTTGAGCCGGCGCGCCGTGCCGTTGGCCACCACGTCGAAGGCGGCGCGCCGCGCCGTGAAGGCCACCTCCTCGGGCAGCACGCGCTCCAGCGCGTTGCCGCGCAGCGCCAGCCGCGTCTCGTAGGGCGTGCCGGCGGCGAAGTGCAGCTCCTCGATGCGCGCGGCGCCCTGGCGCACGCCGCCGTTGGCCAGGATGCCCATGAACTCCGCCAGCGCCGCGGGTCGGTCGCCCGAGGCGCCCAGCGCCGAGGCGTAGGAGGGCGTGAGCGATTCGAAGGGGTAGCCCAGGCGCTTCCAGCGGCGGTGGATGTCGAGGAAGGCCTCGATCTCCAGCAGGTTGCGGATGCGCACGTCCTGCGCGCCGCGGTACCTGGTCTTGAACAGCCAGGCGTAGACCTCCTGGCGCTCCTTGGCGCTGGCCTCGACGGCCTGGGTGAAGGTGCCTTCGGGATGCATGCGCAACCAGCCCACCAGCCACAGCTCCAGCGGGTGCACGCTGGCAACGTAGCCGCGGTCGTGCAGCGACATGCGCGCGGGGTCGTAGGTGTCGTAGAGCTTGCGCAGCTCGCGGTCGGTGTAGTCGGGCATCTCGCCTTCGAGGCGCTGCACCAGGAAGTCGGAGAGGTCCTGCATGCTGGCCTGGGGCTCGATGGTGCGTAGCACCGCGGTGAGCTTCGGGGGCGTCTCGCGCACGCCCTGCAGCAGCGTCTCGCGCGCCTGCGCCCAGTCCTTGCCCTGGTACTTGCGCCAGAAGCGCAGCAGGTAGGCCTGGCCTTCCTTGTCGGCGAAGCGCTGCAGGTACTCGCGCCGCTGCGGGCTGTCCGGGTCGGTGAACAGCGCCGGGTCGGTGGTGGGCGAGTTGTACATGACGTGCCAGACCACGTCGCGCATGAGCCGGATGAAGGGCAGGTTGACCGAGTGCCGCATCGCCTCGGCCACGGTCATGATGCGGCCGTTGTCGTTGGGCTCGAAGTTGGCGAAGTAGTGCAGCCCGCCGCCGGTGAAGAAGCCTTCGCCCGGGCCGGCCGAGTACTTGCGCAGCATCGCCGCGTCGAGCATGGGCTGCAGCGCGCGCTCGCCGGTGCGCATCAGGTACTCGCGCGCCCAGCGCCCGATGTGGTCGCGCTCGTGCGGCTGCAGCGCCGCCAGCTCGATCGGGTCGAGCTTGCCCCAGCGCTCGTGCAGCTCGGCCACCATCTCCAGGTAGGTCACCAGCGTGCGCAGCTTGGAGGTGGAGCCCAGGTCCAGCCGTGCGCCCTCGTTGATGTCGAAGGGCTGGTCCCAGTTGTCGGTCTGCACGCGCAGCCGGTTCACGCCCTCGCCGCGCTCGAAGAGCGTGAAGCTGAAGACGAGCTTGCTCGGGTCGTCGCCCTCCTTGAGCAGGTGGTGGCCGTAGAGCCCGGCCGCGCGCGCGCCTTCGGGCGTGCGCAGTCCGCGCAGCAGCTCGGTGGCGGTGCGCTGCACGGGCGTGTCGAGCGTGGCGCTGGCGCGCACGTCGATGCGGTCGAGGTCGTAGGCGCGCGGCACGTCGAGCATGGCCGACAGCCGCGTGCGCACGGCCGTGGCGGCCTTGCGGTCCACGAAGCTCTGCTGCGGCGCGCGCGCCACCGGCTGCGGCGAGAGTTCCAGCTTGATCGCCAGCGCCGCGTCGCGCAGCGCCGGGCTGATCAGCCCGGCATCGGTGAGCAGCCGCAGGTAGCTGTTGGTGAGCTCGTCGAGGTTGGTGTCGGCGTCGAGCAGGTAGTGCGAGGGGCGGCGCTGCGAGATCATCAGCGACAGCGCCTGCTTGAAGGCCAGTGCCTGCTGCGCCTGAAGATCCGGGCGCGGCAGCTCGCCGCTGTCGGTGAGCAGTTGGTTGACCTCCTCGAAGTCGCGTCCGTACCAGGCCCACATCCCGTCGCCCAGGCCGTTGACCTCGCCGAAGCCGGCCTTGGCCGCCAGCGGCACGGTGTTGATGTAGTCGGTGACGATCTGCCTGCGCCGCTCCAGCGTGTCCGGGCCGTCCAGGTAGGCGCGCAGCGAGGCCGAGGCCATCTGGCGCAGCTTGTCCTTCACGCCCTCGGTGCGGCCTTCGGGCGAGTGGCGGTACTTCTCGATCTGCGTGGCCAGCGTGCTGCCGCCGGGCGAGCGCCCGGAGTCGCCCACCAGGCGCATGCCCATCGACACCGCAGCCTTGCCGAAGCGGTCCCATTCCACGGCCGGGTTGCGCTGCGGCGTGTTGGCGTCGAGCAGCTCGCGGTTCTCGATGAACAGCAGCGCCTGCACCAGCAGCGGCGGCACGGCGTCGAAGCCCGGGTACACGCGCTGCGGGTAGCGCGCGGCGAACATCGACTCGCCGCGGCAGTCCACCAAGTCCAGCCCGCCCTGGTTCTTCTCGTGGTAGGTGGGGAACACGCCGTGGTCGGCCAGGCTGACCATGCGCGGCGACATGCGCGCCTGCGACTGCACCGCGTAGCCCTGGCGCTGCAGCCGGTCGATGAACATGGGCAACTGCGTGTAGCCCAGGCGCAGGTCGTACGGGCCTTCGCCGGGATAGCGCACCTGGTCGGTGGCGCCGGGCTGCACTTCGAAGCCCAGCTCGCCGGCGACCTTGGAGATCTGTCGCGCCTGCCATCGGGAGGTCTGGACTTCCTCGATCAGCGCATACGCGGCTGCTGCGACAGCCGCGATCCCCACGCCCGGCACCACGAGGCGGCCGAGCTTTCGCCATGAGAGGAAGGGCTTCAAGGCAGCACAACTTCAGTGAGGTTGGCACTCACGATACTGCGAACCGTGACCTATTCCACGCCCATTCAGGTTGTCCGGACTTTGGTGTGGGAGCGTACCAACGAGGGTTGTCCCGGCCTTTCCTGGGCGTCCTGGGAATGGGCCTTGCCAAGCCGCGGGTCTTGTCCGGGATACCCCCGTGCGACGGGCTTTTTCCGCTCTTGCGGCGCGAGCCCGGCGCGCATTTCGAGCCTCTCGTGGAAGCCCCCCTGCGTGCGATGCTGCGCCCCATGGACCCCCTCGTGATCGCCCACCGCGGGGCCAGCGGATGCCGGCCCGAGCACACCCTGGCGGCCTATGCGCTGGCCATCGAACAGGGGGCCGACTTCATCGAGCCCGACCTGGTCAGCACCCGTGACGGGGTGCTGGTGGCGCGCCACGAGAACGCGCTGGCGCTGCTCCACCCCGACGGCTCGCTGCGCGAGGCCACCACCGACGTGGCCGACCGTCCCGAATTTGCCGCGCGCTGCCGCAAGAAATCCATCGACGGCCACGCCCGCATCGGCTGGTTCACCGAGGACTTCACCTGGGCCGAGCTGCAGACGCTGCGCGCGCGCGAGCGGCTGCCCGCGCTGCGCGGCACGGCCTTCGACGACCGCTTCGCCGTGCCCAGCCTTGACCAGATCCTGTCGCTGCTGGCCGAGGTCAACGCGCACCGCCCCGGGCGCCCGGTGGGGCTCTACCCGGAGACCAAGCACCCGAGCCATTTCCAGTCCCTGGGCCTGGCGCTGGAGCCGCCGCTGGTGCGCGCGCTGCACGGCGCGGGGCTGCGCGGGCCGCGCGCGCCGGTGTTCATCCAGTCCTTTGAGGTCGCCAACCTGCGCGCGCTGCGCGAGATGACGGAGCTGCCGCTGGTGCAGCTCGTCGAGCCCGGCGGGGCGCCCCGGGACTTCACGCTGAGCGGCGACCAGCGCCGCTACGCCGACCTGCTCACGCCCGCCGGTCTCGGCGAGGTCGCCCGCTACGCGCAGGCCCTCGGCGTGCATGCCGACCTCGTCATCCCGCGCCGCCTGGGCGGCGTGCTCGGCACGCCCACGCCGCTGGTGGCGCGGGCGCACGCCGCCGGGCTGCAGGTCCATGCCTGGACCTTCCGCGCCGAGAACCGCTTCCTGCCCGCGCAGTTCTGGCGCGGCACGGACCCGGCCGCGCACGGCGACCTCGCCGGCTGCCTGGACGCCTTCCTCGACGCCGGCCTGGACGGCTTCTTCACCGACCACCCGGCGCAGGGCCGCGCCGCCGTGCAGGCCCGCGCCGCGCGCCGGGGCTGAAGCCGCCATGGAAGCGCTGCGCGGACTGGCCCTGCTGCTGCTGCTGCAGGCGCTGGGCGAAGCCCTGGCGCGCGGCTTTCAGCTGCCGCTGCCCGGGCCGGTGCTGGGGCTGGCGCTGCTGCTCGTGGCGCTGCGCGTCGAGGCGCTGCGCGCGCCGGTGGCGGCGGCGGCGGAAGCGCTGCTGGCGCACCTGTCGCTGCTGTTCGTGCCGGTGGGCGTGGGCGTGATCACGCACCTGGCGCTGCTGTCGCAGTACGGCTGGAAGCTGCTGCTGGCCATCGTGCTGTCCACCTGGGTGGGCATGGCCGTGACGGCGCTGGTGCTGCGCGCGCTGCTGGCGCGCTCGGCCGGCGCCGGCGACGCGCCGTCGGCGACCGACAAGGAGGACTGACGTCATGGCCGACTTCGTGCAGCTCTGGGTCTACATGGCCTCCACGCCGCTGTTCGGGCTCACCGCCACGCTCGTGACCTACGTGCTGGCGCAGGCCTTCTACGCCCGCGTGGGCCACGCGCCGTGGGCGAACCCGGTGCTGTGGTCGGTGGCGATGCTGGGCCTGCTGCTGCTGGCCACGCGCACGCCGTATCCCGCGTACTTCGCCGGCGCGCAGTTCGTGCACGTGCTGCTGGGGCCGGCGGTGGTGGCGCTGGGCTGGCCGCTGTGGCTGCGGCGCGAGGCGCTGCGCCGCCGCGGCGCGGCGCTGGTGCTGGCGGCGCTGGCGGGAGGCACGGCGGCCGCGGGCAGCGCGCTGGCCCTGGGCTGGGCGCTGGGGCTGCCGGCGGACGTGCTGCGCTCGCTGGCGCCGAAGTCCGTGACCGCGCCGGTGGCCATGGGCATCGCCGAGCGCCTGGGCGGCATCCCGGCGCTGGCGGCGCTGTTCGCGGTGCTCACCGGCATGGTGGGCGCGCTGTCGGCCAAGTACCTCTTCGACGGCCTGGGCGTGCGCGACTGGGCCGTGCGTGGCTTCGCGCTGGGCACGGCCGCGCACGGCATTGGCGCGGCGCGTGCCCTGCAGGTGCACCCCGACGCCGGCGCCTACGCCGGCATGGCGCTGGGGCTGCAGGTGCTGCTGGCAGCGCTGCTGATGCCGCTGGCGGCGCGCTTCCTGGGCTGACCTTCGTTCCGCCACCGCCTTGGTGATTTGTTCGGCGGCATGTCAAAAATGTCCGTGAAATGTTCTGGCATGTTTGAAACCAGATAGTGAAATATTCGCTGGGCCCCGTCAGCGCCGCATCGCCCCGAGCTTGCGCCGCACGAAGCGCCACAGCGTGAAGGTGAGTCCCAGGGCCAGCGCCACGCCCAGCGCCAGCACGCCGAAGAGGGCGAGCGGATGCGCCCACGACAGCCACAGCAGCCCCGGCACGGCGGCGTCGCCGGCCAGGGACAGGGCGAGGTTGGAGAAGGGCTCCGGCGAGGTGTTCACCGCCGCGCGCGTGCTGGCCTTGCCGGCGTGCGCCGTGGCGGCCAGCGTGCCGCCGGCCAGGGCGGCGATCACGGCCCAGCTGGCCGTGTCGGTGCCGGTGGCGCCGGACAGCGCCCCCGCGGCCAGCGCGGCGCCGGCCGGGATGCGAATGAAGGTGTGGACGGCGTCCCAGAGCGAGTCCACCGCCGGCACCTTGTCGGCGATGAACTCCAGTAGCAGCATCACGCCCGCCGCGCCCAGCACCAGCGGCGACTGCAGCACCTGCAGTCCTGGCGGCAGGGTGACCCACTGCAGCCAGCCCGCCAGCCCGGTGAGGAACACCGCGGCATAGAGCCGCATGCCGCTGGCCCAGCCCAGCGCCGCGGCCAGGGCCGCGAGCTGCGTCAGGTCCTGCGGCGCGGCGGCGTTCATGACGGCCCGGTCACGCGTGCCGCCCCGGGCTCCAGGCCTCTCAGGCGGCCTCGGCGCAGCGCTGCGCCAGGTGCGCCAGCGCCTCTTCCACCTGGTCGATGAGGATCAGGCACAGGTCGCCCGGCTGCAGCCGCGACAGCGCCGAGTCGATGGCGACGAACTCGCCGCGGATCTCCTCGACGTGGCGCGTGCGCGCCGCGCCCTGCAGGCCCTGGCGCAGCAGCGCGATGACCTCGCCGTCGGCGCGCCCGCGCTGCGCCTGGTCCTGGTAGAGCACGACCTCGTCAAAGGCCGCGCCCAGGATCTGCGTCTGCTCGGTGATGTCCTCGTCGCGCCGGTCGCCGGCGCCGCTGATTACCACCGAGCGCTTCTTCGCCGGCATGGTCGAGATGGCCGCCACCAGCGCGCGCATGGCGTCGGGGTTGTGGCCGTAGTCGGCGATCAGCGTGGCGCCGCGGTAGTCCATGACGTTGAAGCGCCCCGGCGCGTTGTGCGCGTCGTTGACGAAGCTGGCCAGCCCGCGGCGCACCGCGTCCCAGCTCAACCCCGAGGCCCAGGCCGCGGCGACGGCGGCCATCACGTTCTCGACCTGGAAGCCGATCGAGCCGGAACGCGTCAGCGGGATGTCGCGCAGCGGCAGGCTCTCGCGCCAGGTGCCCTCGGCGGCGATCACGGCGTCGCCGTCCACGAACACGGTGCGCTGGCCCTGCGCGCGGTGCGTGGCCATGAGCGGGTGGTGCCGGTCGGCGGCGAAGAAGATCACCTTGCCCGGGCACACGTGCGCCATGGCCGCCACGGTCGGGTCCGCGGCGTTGAGCACCGCGTAGCCGCTCTCGGCCACGTTCTGCACGATCACGCGCTTGAGCACCGCCAGGTCCTCGACCGTGGTGATGTAGTTCAGCCCCAGGTGGTCGCCCGCGCCGATGTTGGTGACCACGGCCACGCTGCAGCGGTCGAAGCCCAGGCCCTCGCGCAGCACGCCGCCGCGCGCGGTCTCGAACACGGCCGCGTCCACCTCCGGGTGCAGCAGCACGTTGCGCGCGCTCTTGGGGCCGCTGCAGTCGCCGCTGTCGGTCTGGCGGCCGTTGACGTAGACGCCGTCGGTGTTGGTCATGCCCACGCGCAGGCCGGCGCTGGCGAACAGGTGCGCGATCAGCCGCGTCACGGTGGTCTTGCCGTTGGTGCCGGTGACGGCCACCACCGGGATGCGCCCGTCGTCGCCCGGCGCGTAGAGGCGGCCGATCATGGCCTCGCCCACGTTGCGGCCCTTGCCGTACGAGGGCGACAGGTGCATGCGCAGCCCCGGCGCGGCATTGACCTCGACCACGCCGCCGCTCTGTTCCTCCAGCGGGCGCAGCACGCTCTCGCACACCACGTCCACGCCGCAGATGTGCAGCCCGATCATCTGCGCCGCCGCCACGGCGCGCGCGGCCACTTCCGGGTGCACGTCGTCGGTGACGTCGGTGGCGGAGCCGCCGGTGGAGAGGTTGGCGTTGTTGCGCAGCGTCACGCGGCGGCCCTTCTCGGGCACGGACTCCGGCGTGAGGCCCTGCACGTCCAGCCGCGCCAGCGCGATGTCGTCCAGGCGGATCTTGGTCAGCGAGGTGGCGTGGCCGTCGCCGCGCCTGGGGTCGGCGTTGACCTGCTCGACCAGCTCGCGCACGGTGTGCACGCCGTCGCCTGCGACCTGCGGCGGGTCGCGCCGCGCCGCGGCCACGAGCCGGTCGCCGACCACGAGCAGCCGGTAGTCGCTGCCGGGCAGGAACTTCTCGACCAGCACCTCGCCGATCTCGGCGGCCACCCGGTAGGCGATCTCCATGTGCTCGCGCGTGGCGACGTTGACCGTCACGCCCTTGCCCTGGTTGCCGTCCAGCGGCTTGAGCACCACCGGCAGCCCGATCTCGTTGGCGACTTCCCAGGCCTCGTCCATGCTGGCCACGGGCCGGCCGATGGGCACCGGCACGCCTGCGGCGGCCAGCAGCTTCTTGGTCAGGTCCTTGTCCTGCGCGATGGACTCGGACACGGCGCTGGTGGTGTCCACCTCGGCGGCCCAGATGCGGCGCTGCCTGGCGCCCCAGCCGAACTGCACCAGGCTGCCCTCGGTCAGGCGCCGGTACGGGATGCCGCGCGCCAGCGCCGCGGCGACGATGGAGCCGGTGGAGGGGCCCAGGCGCACGTCCTCGTCCTTCTCGCGCAGCGCGGCCAGCGCGGCGTCGAGGTCGAAGGCGGCGTCGGCCAGCGCCGCGTCCACCAGCGCGCGCGCGGTGTCGAAGGCCATGCGGCCCACGGCCTCCTCGGTGTACTCGACCACCACCTGGTACACGCCGGCATCGAGCGTGGGCTGGGTGCGGCTGAAGGTGACCGGGCAGCCGGCCTGGGCCTGCAGGTTGAGCGTGGCGGCTTCGAGCACGTGCGCCAGGCCGGCGCCGCGCGGCAGCGTGGCCAGCCCCGGAAAGCGCTGGCGCAGCCGGGACTCGAAGCCGGGCATGTCGGCAAGGGCGTTTTCGGCGCCCTCGCAGGCCACCACGGCCTCGATGGCGGTGTGGCGGCTCCAGAGGTTGGGGCCGCGCAGGGCCCGGATGCGTGAGACGTTCATCAGCGGTTCGGATTCGGGTTGCGCGCCAGCTCGGCATCGAAGGTTTCGATGCCGGCACGGATCAGGGCCGGGGCGATGCCCAGCGCCCAGGCGGCGGCCACGGCGGGCAGCACGGCCTCGGCCCGGGCGCCTTCGCCCCAGGGGCCCAGCTCGATGCGCTGCGGCTGCGCGTCGGGTGCCAGCAGCTCGGCGCCGCGGCCCTGCAGCCGCACGGCGCGGCCGCCGCCTTCCACGTGCGCGGCCAGCGCGGCGTTGTCCGCGTCGAGCGCGTACAGGATCGACTCGCCGTCGCACAGCGCGGCCAGCGCCGCGACGCGCTCGTCGCCGGCATTGAGCACGGCCACGCCGTCGTCGAGCACCACGTCCACCTGGGTGCGCAGCACCTTGGGCAGCTGGTCGGCGTCGCGGATGTCGTGGTCGGCGAGCAGCTCGGCGCCTTCGAGGTCGGTGACGATGCCGACGTGGCAGCGGTCGTAGGCCAGGCCGTCGCTCAGGATCGACAGCGGGCCGTTCTCGACCACGGCGGCCTCGATGCGGCGGTTCATCAGCAGCCGGTGGCCCGATGCCCAGTCGGCGCGGTGGCCGCCCTGCACCAGGCGGTTCTCCATGAACAGGCCGTCGCGGCACGCCAGGCCCACGGGCGTGCCGCGCAGGTGCAGCAGCCACGCCACCAGCCGCGCCGTGACGTGCGTGCCGCGCGTGCCGGCCACGCCGACAATGGGGATGCGCCCGCTCTCGCCCTCGGCGAAGAGGTGGTCCACGATGGCGCGGCCCACCGGCTGCGGCGTGCCCACCGCGGGCTTCAGGTGCATCAGCAGGCCCGGGCCGGCGTTGACCTCGACGATGGCGCCGCGCTGGCCCTCCAGCGGCTTGGAAATGTCCTCGGCCACCAGGTCGATGCCGGCAATGTCCAGGCCCACCACCTTGGCCGCGAGCACGGCCATGGCGGCGACTTCCGGATGCACCTCGTGCGTGCAGTCGAAGGCCATGTTGCCGTTGCGCTGCACCAGCACGCGCCGGCCGGCGGCCGGCACCGAGTCGCCGTCCAGCCCCTGGCGCTGCAGCAGCTGGCGCATCACCGGCTCGCGCTCCAGGCGGATGGTCTCCAGCGGCAGGTCCTCGGCCTCGCCGCGGCGCGGGTCGGAATTGAGCTGGCTGTCGATGAGCTGCACCACGCTGCCCTGGCCGTCGCCGGTGATCCACAGGCTCTCGCCGCGCGCCGCGGCCACGAGCTTGCCGCCCACCACCAGCAGCCGGTGCTCGTTGCCGCGCACGTAGCGCTCGACGATCACTTCGGAGCCCTCGGCGTCGGCGATGCCGAAGGCGGCCTCGATGTCGGCCTGTTCGGTCAGCTCCAGCGACACGCCGCGGCCGTGGTTGGCGTCCGAGGGCTTCACCACCACCGGCACGCCGATGTCCTCGGCGGCTTCCCAGGCCTCGGACGGACTCTCTACCACGCGGCCCTCGGGCACCGGCACGCCGCAGGCGGCCAGCAGTGTCTTGGTGAGGTCCTTGTCGCCGGCGATGCCCTCGCCGATGGCGCTGGTGCGGTCGGTTTCCGCCGTCCAGATGCGGCGCTGGCGCGCGCCGTGGCCGAGCTGCACCAGGTTGCCGCTGTTGAGCCGGATGTGCGGGATGCGGCGCTCGGTGGCCGCCTCGACGATGGCGGCAGTGGAGGGGCCGAGGTAGCAGTCGTCGAGCTGCTCGCGCACCACGTTGACGGCGGCGGCCACGTCGAAGGGCCGCTCGTTGATGGCCGACATCAGCAGCGCGTGCCCCTGCGCCAGCGCGGCGCGCGCCACCTGCTCGTCGCGGGCGCGGAACACCATGCGGTAGACGCCGCGCTGCGAGGTGCTGCGCGTCTGGCCGAAGCCCGTGGGCATGCCCGCGAGGTTGAGCAGCTCGATGACCACGTGCTCCAGGATGTGGCCGGCCCAGGTGCCCTCGCGCAGCCGCTCGACGAAGCCGCCGCGCTCGCCGACGCCGCAGTGGTGCTCCATCAGGTTGGGCAGCAGCGCCAGCAGCCGGTCGGTGAAGCCCGGGATCAGGTGCGAGGGGAAGTCCTCCAGCTCGCCGAGGTCCAGCCAGACCTCCAGCGCGGGTCGGTAGGTCCAGATGTTGGGCCCGCGCAGGTGGTTGATGCGCAGCAGCCGGATGTCGTTCTTGGGGCTCATGGTCAGTAATGCTGTCCCGGTCGTGTGCGGGATTGTGCCGCTCGCTGAAGGTGTGGCTTTCGCGCGGCGCGCGTGAAGGTGTGCCGGTTGCCCGCTTGCGCGAGAATTCCGACCCCGCGGCGCACGCCGGGGGCCTCCATTGCCCATGCCAAATTCACACTCCGCTCCCTTGTCCGGCGAGGCCGGCGCCGCCTGGCGCGTCGCCTTGCCCTCCCGCCTCGAAGCTGGCGACAACGTGCTGGCGACGCTGCAGGTTGACCTCGATGCCCATTTGCGCTTTGCCGACGGCGGCGCGCTGGTGCTGTCCGAGCGCACGCTGCAGGCGGTGTCGGCCGACGGGCGCTGGCAGGACTGGCCGCTCACGCGCGACCTGGCGCTGCGCCTGAGCGACCACGCCGGCGTGGGCACGCTGGAGCTGCTGGACGCGCACCGGCGCCTGGCGCTGTGGCGCTTCACACTGGCGCAGGGGCCGGCGGCGCAGCGCCTGATCGCCGCCTTCGAGCAGCAGCAGTCGCGCCGCGCCGGGCTGCTCTCGGCCGAGGACGAGGAGGCCGCCGCGGCCGACGCCGCCGAGGCCCGGGAGGCCGGCGTCAAGGGACCGGCGAAGCCGACCTCGACCTGGGTGCTGCTGCGCCTGGGCCGCTTCGCCCGGCCCTACCGCGGCCGGCTGCTGGCGGGCTTCCTGCTCACGCTGGCTTCCACCGCCGCGACGCTGGTGCCGCCGTACCTGACCATTCCGCTGATGGACCGGGTGCTGATCCCGTTCCAGAACGGCCAGGCCATCGACACCTCGCTGGTGGGCTGGCTGCTGGCCGGGCTGCTGGGCTCGGCGCTGCTGGCCTGGGGCCTGAGCTGGGCGCGCACGTACCTGCTGGCGCTGGTGAGCGAGCGCATCGGGGCGGACCTGCGCACCACGACGTACGAGCACCTGCTGACGCTGTCGCTGGACTACTTCGGCAACAAGCGCACCGGCGACCTGCTGGCGCGCATCGGCTCGGAGACCGACCGCATCAACGTCTTCCTGTCGCTGCACGCGCTGGACTTCGCCACCGACGTGCTGATGATCGCCATGACCTCGGTGATCCTGTTCTCGATCAACCCGTGGCTGGCGCTGGTGACGCTGCTGCCGCTGCCCATCATCGGCTGGCTCATCCACGCCGTGCGCGAGCGGCTGCGCACCGGCTTCGAGAAGATCGACCGCGTCTGGTCCGAGGTCACCAACGTGCTGGCCGACACCATTCCCGGCATCCGCGTCGTGAAGGCCTTCGCGCAGGAGGCGCGCGAGGCGCAGCGCTTCAAGGACGCCAACCGCCACAACCTGGAGGTCAACGACCGGCTCAACCGCACCTGGAGCCTGTTCACGCCCACGGTGACGCTGCTGACCGAGATGGGGCTGCTGGTGGTGTGGGCCTTCGGCATCTGGCTGGTCAGCCGCAGCGAGATCACGGTGGGCGTGCTCACCGCCTTCATCGCCTACATCGGCCGCTTCTACTCGCGGCTGGACTCGATGAGCCGCATCGTGAGCGTGACGCAGAAGGCCGCCGCCGGCGCCAAGCGCATCTTCGACATCCTCGACCACGTCTCCAACGTGCCCGACCCGGCGCAGCCGGTGCCGCTGCCCCGGGTGGAAGGGCGCATCGAGATGCGCGGGCTGACCTTCCGCTACGGCAACCGCAGCGTCATCCGCGGCCTGGACCTCGACATCCGCCCCGGCGAGATGATCGGCCTGGTCGGCCACAGCGGCTCGGGCAAGAGCACGCTGGTCAACCTGATCTGCCGCTTCTACGACATCAGCGACGGCGCCATCCGCGTCGACGGCACCGACATCCGGCGCTTCCGCGTGGCCGACTACCGGCGCCACATCGGGCTGGTGCTGCAGGAGCCGTTTTTGTTCTTCGGCACCATCGCCGAGAACATCGCCTACGGCCGCCCCGACGCCACGCGCGAGCAGGTTGTGGCCGCGGCGCGCGCGGCGCACGCCCACGAGTTCATCCTGCGGCTGCCGCACGGCTACGACTCGATGGTGGGCGAGCGCGGGCAGGGCCTCTCCGGCGGCGAGCGCCAGCGCATCTCGATCGCGCGCGCGCTGCTGATCGACCCGCGCATCCTCATCCTCGACGAGGCCACCTCCAGCGTGGACACGGAAACCGAGGGCGAGATCCAGAAGGCCCTGGACAACCTGGTGCAGGGCCGCACCACCATCGCCATCGCGCACCGGCTCTCGACGCTGCGCAAGGCCGACCGCCTGGTGGTGATGGACCGCGGCCGAGTGGTGGAAGTGGGGCCGCACGACGAGCTGATGGAAAGGCAGGGCGCCTACTGGCGGCTGTACGAGGCGCAGGCGCGCAACGTCGATACCGAGCCGCAGGTGCCGCGCGCGCTCGAGGCGCACGTGGCGCGCCAGACCGGGGAGGTGTGATCCATGGCCGATGCAACCACGACCGCCACCGAGGCGAGCGGCTTCCGCCTGGCGCGCAACGCCTTCGGCCGCCTGGTGCTCACCGACGCCCAGGGGCGCGAGCACGTGGGCGTGACGCCGGTGCGCGCCTTTCCGATCGCGGCGCCGCTGGAGGGGCTGTCGCTGGTGGGGCCGGACGGCCACGAGCTGGCCTGGGTCGAGCGCATGGACGCGCTCACGCCCGCGGCGCGCGCGCTGGTGGAGGAGGAGCTGGCCGCGCGCGAGTTCATGCCGCGCATCGAGCAGCTGCTGTCGGTGTCCACCTTCACGGTGCCCAGCACCTGGCAGGTGCGCACCGACCGCGGCGATGCCCGGTTCGTGCTCAAGGCCGAGGAGGACATCCGCCGCCTGGCCGGCGGGCTGCTGCTGATCACCAGCGCTGACGGCGTGCAGTTCCGGGCCGACCGCTTCGCGCTCGACAAGGGGTCGAGGAAGCTGCTGGAGCGGTTCCTG
Source organism: Azohydromonas aeria (assembly GCF_009760915.1). Taxonomy (GTDB): domain Bacteria; phylum Pseudomonadota; class Gammaproteobacteria; order Burkholderiales; family Burkholderiaceae_C; genus Azohydromonas; species Azohydromonas aeria. The sequence goes on along the minus strand of NZ_VIDQ01000019.1, from coordinate 43,396 downwards.
TAGCGTTGCGCGCAATCGGCCGTCAGCCGACAGGCAGGGCTTGGCCCGCTTACGCCGCCTCGCGGCTGCCGTCGCGCAGCCGGCGCAGCAGCGCGTCGGTGTGCTCGCGCAGCACGCGCGCTCCGGGGCCGGCGCTCTGCAGCAGGGCAGCTTCATCGAAGCCGCGGTTGTCCATCACCTCGCACACCACGCCGTAGGTCATGAGCACCTGCAGCTGGCGGCGCGGGATGCCGGCCAGGGCGTGGCGCAGCATGCGCGCGTGCACCCGGTAGTCCAGGGCGTTCATGCGGCGCTGGCCGCTTTCCAGGGCGTGCAGCCGGCGCGCGAGGTCTTCGATGAACAGGTGTCGGTTGTGGGCGAGATCGTTCACGGGGGCAGGCTTTCGGACGGGGATCGTGCGGCGCCGCCGCAGGCCGGAATCGGCTGGGCGTCGGGCCGCGGCGTCATGCCCGTGATTGGACCCGATCCCGCCGCCGCCCCGCCGCCCAGGACTTCACGGCTCCGCCCGCCCCTTGCCACGCCGGGGCCCCGGGCGTGACGGAATGCCGGAGCCGCGAGCCCGGGGAGCGCCCAAAAGAAAACCGGGCCCGCGGGCCCGGTCTGTCAGGGAGGTGAGGGCGGACCGCGGCTGCGTCAGTCCACGTGGCGGCGGTGCCGGAAGGTCTGCTTGAGCATGTAGCCGCCCATGAGCAGCGCGCCGGCGGCCAGCGCCATGGAGCTCGCCGGCATGGTGCGCACGGTGTTGGAGGCGATCTCGCCGGCGTGCGGGGCCGACAGCTCCAGGCGGCGCTTGGTCATCTTCGCGCCGAGCTCGCCCAGCCGGTCGGCCAGGCCCAGCTCGGCCTGCGGCAGCAGCGTCGTCTCCTCGTCGGCGACGTGGTGCATCACGGCGCGCATCAGCGACATGAAGACGCGGTCGTGCTCCGGGTCGGTCGGGTCCAGCGTGCGCAGCCGCGCGATCAGCGTGCGCATCTCGTCGTGCTCGGGCACGCTCTTGTCGAGCACGGCGTTGTCGCTCTGCGCCTCGCGCATGGCGGGGTAGAAGATTTCCTCTTCGAGCTGGGCATGGATTTCCAGCGCCAGGCACACCGTCTTGGCCAGGGCCTGCTTGGTCTTGGGCGGGGTGTCCACTTCGTACTGGTGGAAGGTGGCCAGCACATGGGTGTGATCCATGCGGATCATGTTCGTGATGCTGGGCGAGATCTTGCTCAGGAACTGGTTCATGAAGTGGGCCTCCGGAATGTGAGCCTCGATGGCGGCAAGCCGCGTTCCCATGGTGCGCGCATGCCGCCCGGCGGCCCGGATGGCTTACCCGGCCAGGCCGTGCAGCAGTCCGAGCGGATGGTGGGCGCGCGCCACCGAGATCATGAACCCGAACACCGCCAGCGCCAGCAGCCAGCCCAGCAAGCGTTGCAAGCGACTGCGTGCGCGCTTGAGCACGAAGGTGCCGATGCCGACATAGGCCACCAGCAGCGCCAGCTTCACGTGCAGCCAGCCGGCCGACAGGGGCATCCACTGCAGCGCGGCGAGCACCAGCAGCGCGGCGACGACGAGGGCGGTGTCGATGGCGACGGCGGCAATGCGCAGCGGCACCGCCATCGGCCAGCGCGCGCCGGCCAGCAGCGCCGCGCCGCGCAGCGCGAACAGGCTGCCGCTGAGGTAGACGAAGCCCACGTGGGCCTGCTTGAGGAGGAAGTAGTGCTCGGTCAGGGCCATGGCGCGAGCCGGCGCCCGCATGGGCGCCGGACAGGTCGAAAGCGCCAAGCCTAATGCGGCTGATGCGGCCGGGCGCCGCTTCAGTTCCAGCGCCCGCGCAAGCCCCCGACGCTGTAGCGGCCCGCGCCCAGCAGCGCCACGGCCAGCGCACCGAACAGGTACATGCCCTGCAGCTCCAGCGCCCAGCCGCCGGTGCGCGTGATCTGGCCGATCTCGCCCATGTGCACCAGGCCGATGGCCACCAGCATGTTGACCACCACGACCAGCGCCGCCGCGCGCGTGAACAGCCCGACGATCAGCAGCAGCGGCGCCACCACCTCGCCGACGTACACGCCGTAGGCCAGCACCGGGGGCAGGCCGGCCTTGGTCAGCAGGCCCATGATGAAGCCGGGCCCGCCGATGACCTTGGCGATGCCGTGCATCAGGATCAGCACGCCCAGCGCCAGGCGCAGCACGAGCTTGCCGGCGTCCTCGCCGGGGGTGGAGACGATGGCGACGGGAGTGGTCGGGCTCATGGCGGTCCTCCAGCAGGTCTGTGGTGTGGTCGCGCGGGACGGGCCGTTCCGTTCCCCTGTCCACCGTGGCTGGCCGGGACAGGGGGGAGCGGTGTCTGCGGCCCCGTACCGCGCCGCCGCGCCGGGGGCAAGCCGTGCGCCCGGCAAGGCCTGGAAAGCTCCCGCGGCCCGGTGCCCGGGCACGCTGCCTGCCTTCGCGTCCCGCATCGACGCTTTGTCGAAACCACCCACCGAACCCGAAAAGGAGAGGACCGCCATGGACGCCATCGAACTGCTCACCAGCCAGCACCGCCGCCTCGAAGGATTGATGAAGGACTGGATGAACGGCTCCGAGGGCCGGCGCCAGACCCTGTTCAAGCAGGTGGGCGACGAGCTCACGCTGCACGTCACCTCGGAGGAGCAGGTGTTCTACCCGGCGGTGAAGGAAAAGCGCACCGAGGACATCCTGCTGGAGTCACTGGAGGAGCATCTCTCGCTCAAGCGCGTGCTGGCCGACCTGATCGCACTGGACCCGGCCGACCCGACGTTTGAAGCCAAGTTCCACGTGCTCAAGGAGCAGGCCGAGCACCACCACAAGGAAGAGGAGGAGCACCTGTTCCCGAAGGTGAAGCAGCTGCTGGAGCCCATGGCGCGCAACACGCTGGGCGAGCAGATGCTGGCGCTGCAGCAGCAGCTCAAGCGCGAGGGCGACCCGCGCGAGGCGGTGAGCGAGCAGACGGACCAGGCGGCGAAGCTGGATTGACCCGCACCCCGGCCGAGCCGGGACACCCTTGAAGGGCAAGGAAAAGCAAAGCCTCCCGCGGGAGGCTTTTTCACTGCTTCACGGACGGGCTCACCCCCCCTGGTGCGCCCGCTTCCCCGGGTTCTTCTTGCTGCGCGTGGCCACGCCGCGCTCCTTGCTGCGCTTCTGGCCGGTGGCCTTCTGCTCCTGCGCGGGGCGCAGCGGGATGGTGGCGCGGGCGTCGGCCTCGGTCTTGATCTGGTTGCCCATGCGGGACTCCTCTCGGCGGTGAAAACGAGCCGGCATACGGGCAAGGCCCATGCCGCTCGCATTCCGGGCATTCGGCTTGCCGCCGCGCGGCGATGGCAGATACCCCCCCGGGCAACGGCAAGGCCAACGTCTTCGTCGGGCTGGCGCAAGCCGCCTGGCGGCACCGCAACCGGACGCTGCTGGCGATGGCGCTGCTCGTGGCGGCCAAGCTCGCGGCCGTGGCGGTGCCGCTGCTGCTCAAGGCCGTCATCGACCGCTTCAGCGAGCCCGCCACGCTGGTCACCTCCACCACGCGCGCCGAGAACGCCACCGTGCTGGTGCTGCCGGTGTTCCTGCTGCTGGGCTACGCGCTGCTGCGCTTTGCCGGCACCCTCTTCACCGAGCTGCGCGACCTGGTGTTCGCGCGCGTGACGCTGACCACCGTCACCGACTTCGCCGAGCGCTGCTTCGCGCACCTGCTTTCCTTGAGCCCGCGCTTTCACGTGCAGCGCAACACCGGCGCGCTCATCCGCGACGTCGAGCGCGGCACCGCCGGCGTGGGCTTCCTGCTCGGCTCGGGCCTGTTCACGGTGGTGCCCACGCTGGTCGAGTTCGGCGCCGTGCTGGTGGTGATGGCCGCGGGCTACAGCCTGTGGTTCACGCTGGTGATCGTGGTGACGTTCTTCGTCTACGCGGCCTTCACCATGGCCAAGACCGGCACGCGCGCGCTGCACCAGCGCCGCGTCAACGACATGGACTCGCGCGCCAACGGCCGCATGGTGGACACGCTGCTCAACTACGAGACCGTCAAGACCCACGCGCGCGAGCACACCGAGCGCCAGCGCTACGGCGGCGTGCTGCGCGAGTGGGTGGAGGAGGGCGTGCGCAACCAGCGCGCGCTCTCCGGGCTGCACATCGGCCAGAGCGCCATCATCGCCGCCGGCGTCGCGGCGATGATGCTGCTGGCGGCCGAGCAGACCGTGCGCGGGCAGATGACGGTGGGCGACCTGGTACTGGTCAACGCCTACATCATCCAGATCTGCCTGCCCCTGAACGCGCTGGGCTTCGTGTTCCGCCAGGCGCGCGACGCCCTCGTCAACACCGAGAAGCTGTTCGCGCTGCTGCACCAGCCGGTGGACATCCAGGACGCGCCCGACGTGCCGCCGCTCAGGCTCGGCGGCGGCTCGGTCGCCTTCGAGCACGTGCACTTCGGCTACGAGCCGGGACGGCCCATCCTGCACGACCTGAGCCTGGAGATCGGCGCCGGGCAGACGGTGGCCGTGGTCGGCGGCAGCGGCTCGGGCAAGAGCACGCTGGCGCGGCTGCTGCTGCGCCTCTATGACCCGCAGCAGGGCCGCGTCACCGTGGACGGGCAGGACTTGAAGCACGTGCAGCTCGACTCGCTGCGCCGCGCCGTGGGCGTGGTGCCGCAGGACACGGTGCTGTTCAACGAGACCATCGCCTACAACATCGGCTACGGCCGCGCCGGCGCGGGCATGGCCGAGGTCATCGCCGCGGCGCAGGCGGCACAGGTGCACGAGTTCATCCTGTCGCTGCCGCAGCAGTACGACACCGTGGTGGGCGAGCGCGGCATGAAGCTGTCCGGGGGGGAGAAGCAGCGCATCGCCATCGCGCGCGCCTTCCTCAAGAACCCGCCGCTGATGATCTTCGACGAGGCCACCTCGGCGCTGGACACGCGCGCCGAGCGCGCCATCCAGCACGAGCTGGACCGCATCGCGCAGGGGCGCACCACGCTGATCATTGCCCACCGGCTCTCGACCATCGTCAACGCCGACCAGATCGTGGTCATGGACCAGGGCCGCATCGTCGAGCGCGGCCGCCACGAGGAGCTGCTGGCGCGCGATGGGCTGTACGCGCAGCTGTGGAACCTGCAGCTGCAGCAGGAGCAGTTCGAGAAGCTGGAGCGGCGCCTGGCGCGCCAGCCGGTGAACCTGGCGGTCGTGATCGCGCAGGCCGTGGACGGGCTGGCGGCGGAGCTCGACGAGCGGCAGGTGCGGCTGTCGGCGCACATCGACCTGGGCAATGCCAGCGTCACCGGCGACCCGAGCACGCTGGCGCAGCTGGCGCGCCAGCTGTGCGTGGCCGCCATCGGCGCCACGCCGCCGGGGCGGCGCATCGAGGTGCGGCTGGAGCGCCAGGGCGAGCTGGCGCGGCTGACCATTGCCGACGGGCGCCACGCGACGGCGGCGCTGGCCGCGCCCGGCGCGGCCGAGGCCTCGCGCCCGCCGCCCTTCGGCCTGGACACGCCGCTGGACCCGCTGATGCTGCGCTCCACCGTGGAGCGGCAGGGCGGGCGCTTCGGCATCGAGCCGCCCGGCGCCACGCACGGGCTGCGCTACGTGGTGGAGCTGCCGCTGCGGCCGGTGTCGGGGCTGGGCGAGGAGGCCGGGGAGCTGCCTGAGCCCTCGAATACGGACGCGCTGCCCGCGCCGGCCGGCGCGGCCGGGCTGCCGCAGGAGGCGCTACCCGCAGCCGGTACCGCCCCGGCCGAGCCGGCTGCGTCGCCGGCGCCGAGGCCGGCCGATGCGGCGCTGCCCGAGGCGCGGGAGCCGCTGCCTGACCTGGATGGTCTGCGCGTGCTGGTGCTGGAGCCGCGGCCCGAAGCGCGGCTGGCGCTGCAGCAATTGCTGGAAGGCGTGGGCGCGGACGTGCTGCTGTTCGACGGCGCCGCCGCGACGCTGCACTGGCTGGAGCGCCAGCCGGTGGCGATGTGGCCGCAGCGGCTGCTGAGCGAGGTGGCGCTGGGCGGTGCCGAGGACGACGGGCTGCACTTCATGCGCGCGCTGCGCGCCCTGGAGTCGCGGCGCGGCGTGCCCGTGGCGCAGCGGCTGCCGGCGCTAGCGCTGTCGGGCTACACCGACGCGGTGGCGCGCGAGCGCGTGCTGGCCGCCGGCTTCAATGCCCACCTGTCCAAGCCGGCACAGCCGCGGCGGCTGCTGGCGGAGCTGGTGGACATCGGCGTGCCGGCGTCAAGCCGCAAACAGGCCGCCGAGGGCGCCGGGCCGCCGTCACCCCCGATCGAGGTCTGAGTTCAACCATGGGAGCGTGGGTTGCCCCGGGGCGCGCATGGAAAAAACCCCCTCCCGCCGTGGCAGCCATTTCGCCGACCGCCATGCCGCCGAGCAGGCGCTGGCGATGACGCTGCCGATGATCGAGCCGGCCATGGCCGACCCGCAGGTCAGCGGCTGCGGCTTCCTGTACCTCGTGGTCATGGACCCGGCGCTCATGCCCGCCGACTGCCCCTTCGAGGAAGCCGTGCTGCTGGAGCATGCCGTGGGCGACCGCAGCCGCTGGGACGCCGACTACGCTGCCTTTGCCCGTGCCAAGGCGCGCGTGGCCTGGAGCCGGGGTGACACGCACGGCGTGCAGGCGCTGCGCCCGCATGCGCTGCGCGAGGGCGACAGCCTGCTGTGGGGCAGCGCCGTGCTCGACGGCATCGTCGTGGCCGCCAGCGGCGCCTTCCCGTGGTTCGACGAGGCCTTCGCCACCGCGCTGGCCGCCAACCTGCGCGCCATCGCCAAGCAGCGCCACGCCGCGGCGCTGGAAAAGCGCCAGCTCAGCGCGGGCGGCTGAAGCCCCCGCACTGCCGGCCGCCACGGATGCCGTGGCGGCTGCGCGCCGTTTACTCCCCTCACAACCTTTCCCGTCGAAACCTCGACGTCTTTCAAACCGAAGGAGGACCTTCCATGACATCCACCCCCGGCAACGCCCTGAAGGGCCGCAGCATCGTGATCACCGGCGGCTCCCGCGGCCTGGGCGCGGCCATCGCGCAGGTGCTCGGCAGCGAGGGCGCCACCGTGGTGCTGGCCGACCTGGTGCTGGAGCGTGCGCAGGCCAAGGCGGCCGAGCTGGCCAAGGAGGGCATCGAGGCCATCGCCGAGTCGCTGGACGTGGGCGAGGAGTCGCAGGTGCTGGAGCTGCTGCAGCGGGTGCACGACCGCTTCGGCCGGCTCGACGCCGTGGTCAACAACGCCGCCATCGACATCACCGTGCCGGTGGGCGAGCTGCAGGGCTTCGACTGGGAGCGCATCGTGCGCACCAACCTCAGCGGCCCGTTCTACGTCGCCAAGCATGCTGCGGCGCTGATGGGGCGCGAGTCGCCTTGCGGCGGCGGGCACATCGTCAACATCGCCTCGACCGCGTCCAAGCGCGCCTGGCCCAACGCCTCGGCCTACCACGCCACCAAGTGGGGGCTGCTGGGGCTGTCGCATGCGCTGCATGCGGAGCTGCGGCCCAAGGGCATCAAGGTCACGGCGGTGGTGGCCGGCGGCATGCGCACACCCTTCCTGCTGGACCGCTTCCCCGACATCGACCCCGGCGTGCTGCAGGACCCGGTGCAAGTGGCCAAGGCGGTGCGCTTTTGCCTGCTGCAGGACGAGGAGACCGTGATTCCCGAGGTCACGGTGATCCCGATGCGGGAGAGCAGCTGGCCTTGACCTGAAAGTGGCTCCCGGGGCCGCCATGGCCCCGTGCCGGCGCCGCGACGCCGCCTGCCGGTTCCTCCGTCAGGCGGCGTTTTCCTTTTTCATCAGGAAGCGCGTGAAAGTCGCGTCGCGCCGTGTCACGACCTGGGGTTCGACCACCGTGAAACCCTGGGTTTCGAAGAAGGGCCAGGCCGCCAGGCTCGCCTCCGTGACCAGCTCCGTGACGCCATCGGCACTGAGCGCGTCCTCCGCCGCCTGCACCAGCCGCGTGGCCACGCCGCGGCGGGCGCAGCGCGGGGCGGTGTAGAGCAGCTCGATGCGGCCGTCGTCCTGCCAGGCGATGAAGCCGCAGGGTCCCAGCGCGTCCTCGGCCACCAGGGTGTGCAGCGTCTCGAAGCGGCGGCGCCAGTCCTCGGCGTCGGGCGGGCGCGGCGCCCAGGCGTCGAGCTGCGCCGGCCCGTAGTGCAGCGCGCCCAGGGTGTGGACGGCGGCGGTGAACAGCGCCATCAGCGTGGGCAGGTCCCCGCTGGCGTAGGGCCGGATCGCGATCAAAGCCCGCCCTCCGTCAGCCGCGCCGGGTCGAGCAGGTCCTGCAGCCTGTCCCGGCCCAGGTCGGTCATCTCGTCGGCCACGTCGATGATGGGCCGGCCCTGCTTGTAGGCCGCCTTGGCGATCTCGGCGGCCTTGAGGTAGCCCACCAGCGGATTCAGCGCCGTCACCAGCACCGGGTTGCGCGCCAGCGCGGCGCGCAGGCTGGCCTCGTTGACGGCAAATCCTGCGATGGCGCGGTCGGCCAGCGCCCGTGCCGCGGCGGCGAGCAGCTGCAGGCTCTCCAGGAGGTTGCGCGCCACCAGCGGCAGCATCACGTTGAGCTCGAAGTTGCCGCTCTGCCCGGCAATGGTGATGGCGGCGTCGTTGCCGATGACCTGCGCGCCCACCATCGCCACCGCTTCCGGGATCACCGGGTTGACCTTGCCCGGCATGATCGAGCTGCCCGGCTGCAGCGCCGGCAGCTCGATCTCGGCGAGGCCTGCCAGCGGGCCGGAGTTCATCCAGCGCAGGTCGTTGGCGATCTTCATCAGCGCCACCGCCGTGGCCTTGAGCTGCCCGGACAGCTGCACCGCCGTGTCCTGCGCGCCCATGAGCGAGAAGCGCTCGGCCGCGGCCTGGAAATGCACGCCGGTGCGCTGCTGCAGCAGCGCGCACAGCGTCGAGGCGAATTCGGGATGGGTGTTGACGCCCGTGCCCACGGCCGTGCCGCCCTGCGCCAGCGTGGCCACCGCCGGCTGCAGCAGCACCAGTGCGCTGAGTGCCTGCTGCACCTGCGCGCGCCAGCCGCCGAGCACCTGGTCGAAGCGCACCGGCATGGCGTCCATCAGGTGGGTGCGGCCGGTCTTGACGTGGCGCTGCAGCTCCGGCGCCCGGTTCTCCAGCACGCGGGCCAGGTGCGCCAGCGCCGGCAGCAGCTCGCGCTCCAGTTGCAGCGCCGCGGCGACGTGGATGGCCGAGGGAATGGTGTCGTTGCTGCTCTGGCCAAAGTTGACGTGGTCGTTGGCACTGACCGCGCGGCCCAGGCGGCGCGCGGCCAGCGTGGCCAGCACCTCGTTGGCGTTCATGTTGGAGCTGGTGCCCGAGCCGGTCTGGAACACCTCGACCGGGAAGTGCGCCATGCGCTGCGCATCGGCCAGCAGCGCGTCGGCGCTGTCGGCGATGGCGCGTGCCAGGGACGGCTCCAGCAGCCCGAGCTTCTCGTTGGCCAGCGCCGCGGCCGCCTTGATGTGCAGCAGCGCATCCACGAAGGCGGCGGGCATGGTGATGCCGCCGAAATGGAAGTTCTCGACGGCGCGCTGGGTCTGGGCCGCCCACAGCGCCTGGGCCGGCACGCGCACCTCGCCCATGCTGTCCTTCTCGACCCGCCAGGCGGCGTTGGAGGTACCGGAAGCGCCGGCGGGGGAGGGCGTGGCGGGGGTGGGCGGATCGGTGGTCATGGCGGCATCCCGGGCGCGGCGGCAGGCGCCCCGGCGCTGGCGCAGCAAGCGTCGTGCGCCACCCGTGCCCGGCATGGTGCCCAAACGCAACGGCCGCCCGGGAGGGCGGCCGTGCAGGGACCGGGAGCAGGCCGGGCGGTGGTGCCCGGCAAGCCCTGGAATCAGGAGGCGGCGCCGGTCTCGCCGTCGTCGCCGCCCTCGACCTTGTCGTCGGCGGCGTATTCCTTGAGCCGGTTGTAGAGCGTCTTGAGGCTCACGCCCAGCACGGCGGCGGTGCGCTCCTTGTGCTGGTTGTAGTGGCGCAGAGTGGCCAGGATGAGCTGGCGCTCGGCCTCGGCCATGGAGGTGCCCAGCCGGATGGTGATGAGCCCCTCGCGTGAGGCGGCGGCAGTGGCCGCGCCGGCGGGCGCGGCGCCGTCCGCCGGGATCGGGTCGCTGGGCAGCCACTCGTCGGTGATCTGCTCGCCCTCGGCCATCACGAAGGCGCGCTGCACCACGTTGCGCAGCTCGCGCACGTTGCCCGGCCAGCGGTAGGCGGCGAGCTTGTCCAGCGCCGCGGGCGTGAAGCGCTTGCGCACGTTCTCGCGCTCGCACACGGCGGCCAGGAAATGCTCGGCCAGCAGCGGCACGTCGCTGGAGCGCTCGCGCAGCGGCGGCAGCCCGATCGGGAAGACGTTGAGTCGGTAGTACAGGTCCTCGCGCAGCTTGCCCGAGGCCACGGCGGCTTCGGGCGTGCGGTTGGTGGCGGCGATGACGCGCACGTCGGTCTCGATCGGCGTGGTCGAGCCCACGCGCATGAAGGTGCCCGTCTCCAGCACGCGCAGCAGCTTGACCTGCAGCTCCAGCGGCATCTCGGTGATCTCGTCGAGGAACAGGGTTCCTCCATGAGCCCGCTCGAAGAAGCCCTGGTGCATGCGGTCGGCGCCGGTGAAGCTGCCCTTCTCGTGGCCGAAGATCTCGCTCTCGATCAGGTTGGGCGAGATGGCGCCGCAGTTGACGGCCAGGAAGGGCTGCTTGCGGCGGCGGCTCAGGTCGTGCACGGTCTGCGCCACGACTTCCTTGCCGGTGCCGCTCTCGCCGGTGATGAACACGCTCACCGCGGTGCCGGCCACGCGCGCGATCTGCTCGTAGATGCGCTGCATCGGCGCCGAGCGGCCCCAGAGGTGGCCGAAGTGGCCGGTCTTCTGCCATTCGGCGTTGAGCGAGGCCAGCTCGTCCTTGAGCACCGAGGGCCGCATGACGCGCGACAGGATGCCGCGCAGCTGCTTCATGTTGACCGGCTTGGTCAGGTAGTCGGCCGCGCCCAGGCGCAGCGCCTGGACCGAGGTTTCCAGGCTGGCGTGGCCGGTGATGAGCACCACCTCGGAGTGCGCGACCAGCGTCGGGTCGTCGAACAGGTCCATGCCGCTGCCGTCGGGCAGCTGCAGGTCCAGCAGCACCAGGTCGGGCTGCTGCAGCGCCATCTGGCGCCGCGCATCGCGCAGGTTGTGGGCGGTGGCCACCGTGAAATGCTCGGCCGCGATCAGGGCCGCCATCATCTGGGCCGAATCCGTGTCGTCATCGACGATCAGGGCGTGACTCAAGACTTTTCTCCTCAAGTGCCGGGGACTCCCCCGCACGGGCACAGGAACCGAAGTTGCCGCAACGGCGCATGGACGTGAAGCCCCCGCATCGGCCAGCGCTGGGAATCGGCGCCGGCGACAACTCCCTGCCCCACAGTCGCAGCGTGCTGCTGCTGGTGGATTTCATCAACCCGCTGCAGTTTCCGGGAGCCGACAGTATGGCGCCCGCGGCGCTGCAGGCTGCGCGCTGCACGGCACGTTTGAAACAGGTACTTGCACAACAAGGCGTGCCGGCCGTGTACGCCAACGACAACTACGGCACCTGGCGCTCGCAGTTCAGCGACGTGCTGGACTACTGCCGAGGCCTGCCGGGGGAGGCCGGAGAGATCGCCCGGCTGCTGGCTCCAGGTGAGGACGACTTGAGCATCCTCAAGCCGCGCCACTCGGGGTTCTATGCGACGCCGCTGGAGCTGTTGCTGACGCAGATGCATGCCCATGAGCTTATCGTGGTCGGGCTCTCGGCCGACATGTGCGTGCAGCTCACCGCCATGGATGCCTACCTGCGCGGCTACAGCGTGTGGGCGCCGGCGGACTGCACCGCCGCCGAGAGCCCGCAGCGCAAGCAGGAGGCACTGGCCTACATCGAGCGCGTGTTCAAGGCCGAGGTGGGCGACAGCACCGCTGCGGCACACCGTTTGCCGAAGGGTTGACACGGGACTCGCGCATCAGGGCGCCGTTCTGCAACCTCTCTGAAATCTAGGAGTAATGCACCATGATCAACCTGATTGTCTGGCTGTTCGTTGGCGGTCTGATCGGCTGGGTCGCCAGCCTCATGATGCGCACTGATGCGCAACAGGGCATGTTCCTGAACGTGATCGTCGGCATCGTCGGCGCCGCGCTCGCAGGCTGGTTCATCTCGCCGCTGGTGGGCATACCGTCGATCAACGCCAACTCGTTCAGCATTGGCTCACTGCTGGTCTCGCTGGTCGGCGCCGTGGTGCTCCTGGCCATCGTCAACCTCGTGCGCCGGGGCAGCGTGCGCTAGGCGGCCTGCGGCAACCCTTACCGAGCTCCCTGCGGCCGCCCCGATGCCGTGTATAAGCTGGCATCGGGGCGTGCCACGTCCCTCCACCGGCGCTGGCCGGTACTCCAAGCGTTCCAAAGCACAGGAGAGAATCCATGGCCTCCACTTCCAGCCCCTTCCCGACCTCGGGCAGCTCCAGCGGCTCCACCCTGGGCAGCGGCTCCACCCTGGGCTCCAGCAGCGGTGACGGCTCCAGCAGCCTGTCCTCCGCCGGCTCCTCCGGGATGTCGTCCTCCTCGCCGGGCATGTCGTCCTCCTCGGGCATGTCCTCGTCTTCCGGCATGGGCACGTCCGCCACGGGCGGCGGGATGTCGGGCAGCGGCAACAGCGCCATGTCCACCGGCGGCACCTCGCAACAGGGCGGCGCCTCGATGGACCGCATGGTGCAAAGCGCGCATGAGGCGGTGGACCGCTTCGCCGAAAAGGCCGCGCCGGCACTGGAGAAAATCCGCACCACCATGGGCAGCGCCACCGAGAAGCTGCCCATGAGCAAGGACGAGCTCAGCGCCATGCAGGAAGAGTGGGTCTCCAGCCTGCGCGACACGGTGCGCGAGCACCCGATCGCCTCGCTGGCCGTGGCCGCGGCCGCGGGCATCGTGATCAGCCGCATGCTGTCGTCGCGTTGATGGACGGCCAGCAGCCCCAGCCGGCCGCCCCGGCCGCCGTTGATACCGCAACCGCGACGGGCTCCGGCCCGGCCGCGGGGCTGTCACAGGCGCAGTTGGAGGCGCTGACCTCCGACTCGCTGCTCGACAACGTCAAGCAGTTGCTGCGCGACCTCCCCGGCCTGGTCAGCGACCGCGTGCACCTGCTGGCCCTGGAGCTCAAGCGCTCGGGCCTGGCGCTGGCGCAGATGGTGGGCCTGGTGGTGGCCGCGGGCGTGCTGCTGTGCACGGCGTGGCTGGCACTGTGGACGGGCATCGGCATCGCGCTGGTCGAGGCCGGGCTGGCCTGGGGCTGGACGCTGGTGCTGATCCTGCTGCTCAACCTCGGGGCGGCCTGGCTGGCGATCAAGCGCGTCCTGGCGCTGGCCCGCTTCCTGGCGCTGCCCGCGACGATGCGGCGGCTGACGCTGTCCACGCCCACGCCGCCCTCGCGCCGCGGCGCCGCCGAGGCGCCCCCGAACGTTTCCCCTTCCGCAGGAGCCCCCGATGAGCGCGCAGCTTCGTCATCCGGCACTCCCTGAGGCCCCGGCCGGCATCGTGCCGGCCAGCCTCGACCAGCAGATCCTGGCCGCCGAGATGGCCATCCTCGCGCGCGAGGAGCGGTTGCGTGCGCAGGCAAGCCGCATCGGCCAGCAGGTGCACGAGAAGCTGCCCGCGCTGGGCGCCGGCGCGGCCAGCATGATCGGCGGCGTGATCCTGCGCCGCCTCTTCCGCCAGCGCCGCAGCCCGGCCGTGCCCACCGGCACCACCACCAGCAGCGCCGGCAGCTGGCTGGCCAGCCTGCCCTGGGCCCAGCTCAGCGCGTTGGTGTGGCCGCTGCTGCCGCTGACGGTGCGCAACCGCGCCAACCCCAAGCTCGTGGCCACGCTCATGGCCACGGCCGTGCCGCTGGCCCTGGCGCACTTCAAGGTCGCGCAGCAGGCCACGCCGGTGTCCACCGCGCCGCTGCTGGACCTGCGCCGCTACGCCGGGCGCTGGTTCGAGATCGCGCGGCTGCCGCTGTCCGCCGAGAGCGATTGCGCCAGCGACGTCACCGCCACCTACACGCTGCTGCGCGGCGGCCGCCTGCGCGTGGTCAACAGTTGCCGCAACCGCGACGGCGAACTCGAGGAAGTGCGCGGCGTGGGCCGCACCACCGAAGGCGAGGGCGCCAAGCTGGAGGTGTGCTTCACGCCCAAGGCGCTGCGCTGGCTGCCCGGCGCCTGGGCGCCGTACTGGGTGCTGCACGTGGACCCGGACTACAGCGCCGCCGTGGTCGGCACGCCCGACCGCCAGCACCTGTGGCTGCTGTCGCGCTCGCCCCACATGGAAGACGCCCAACTGCAGCGCCTGCTGCTGCACGCACGCGCCCAGGGCTACGACACCACGCGGCTGATGCGCACGCCGCAAGGCCTGCACGCGGCGGTCTGAAGGCCGGGCCGAACCCGCGCCCAGGCCCCGCCAGCCGCTTTCGCACGCATGGTGGACTGGGACGCGCTGTTCGGCTTCGACCATGCCCTGGAACTGGTCGTGCGCGGCACGGCGGTGTACTGGTTCCTGTTCCTGCTGTTTCGCCTGGTGCTGCGCCGCGACGTGGGCGCGCTGGGCATCGCCGACGTGCTGCTGATCGTGCTCATCGCCGATGCCTCGCAGAACGCCATGGCCGGCGAGTACGAGACCATCACCGACGGCTTCGTGCTCGTGGGCACCATCGCCGGCTGGAACGTGCTGATGGACTGGGTGGGCTTCCGCTTCCCGGCCACGCGCCGCTTCCTGGAGCCCGGGCCGCTGCCGCTGGTGTGCGACGGCAAGATCCAGCGCCGCAACATGCGCCGCGAGCTCATCACCCACGAGGAGCTGATGGCCCAGCTGCGCCAGCACGGCATCGAGCGGCTGTCGCAGGTCAAGCGCGCCATCATGGAGAACGACGGCACCATCAGCGTCATCCGCCACGATGGCGAGGAAGCCGAGGCGCCGGACAGCGGGCCGCAGAAGACGTTCTGAACGCCGCGGTCCGCCTCCGGCGAGCGTGACGGCGCCACGCCGGGTATCGAGGCGGTGGGCGGGCGCCGTGCCCGCCCACCGCTTCCTTCTTCCGATCAGCCGCCGCGGTGCGGCCCGTTGCCCGTGTCGTCGTTGCTGTTGGTGCGGCCGGCGCTCTTGCCGGGCTGGTCATGGCCGCTGGAGTGGGGCTGCAGCGACTGGTGCGAGCCGCTGACCGCCGGGTTCTGCGGCCCCTTGCTGCCCGGCTGCAGCGTGCCGCCGGCCGACTGCTGCTGCTGGCCGGCCGCGCCACCCTCGCTTCCCTGCTGCGCCTGGCGCACCGCGTCCTGCAGGTTCTGCTGCTGCTTCTGCGGCGGCTGCTGTTGCTGCTGCTGCTGTTGCTGCTGCTGCTGCTGGGATTGCTGCGACTGCTGGTCGGAGGGCGACGCGCCCGGCTGCGAGGACTGCTGCTGCTGCGACGGCAACCCTCGGTCGTCGCCGCGGTGGCGGTCGTTGCGCTCGCCGGCCTGCGTGCGCTCCTGCATCGACTGCGAGAGTTCCGCGCCGCCCTGGTCGTCGCCGAACTGGCCGGCGCCACGCGCGCTCTGGCTGTGCTGCGCGCTCTGCCCGCCGCCGGGCGTGACGCGGGCGTGGCCGTGCTCGCTGTTGACGGAACTGCTCACGGGCTGTGCGCCGCCGCCTTGCTGCTGCGCGTTGCCGCCGCCTTGCGTCTGCTGCTGCTGCCGGTTGGTGCCGGCGTCGGAGGCGTTGTTGCCCATCTGCTCTTCGCGCTTCGGGTCTTGCTTCGGGTCTTGCGGGGTGGTCATGGACGTCTCCGGAAAGGTCGGGAAGTGAGGCGGCCACGCGGGCCGCATGCCCTCCAGGGCGGCAACGCCTGTGCCCGTGTCCCGGGGCATGGCGCTTGCCGACGCTGGGCAGACCCGAACCCACCGAACCGCAAGAGGAGCACGCCATGGCCACCAGTTCCATCCTGGGCACCGATTCGACGCCCATCCCCGTCGAGGGCCGTGACACGGCCGCGCTGGGCCCCAGCGACACCACCGACTCTGGCAGCGACATCGCCGGGCTGGAGGACGACCTCGACCCGGGCGGCCCGCTCGACTCGATCTCCGAGCCCGACAGCCTGCGGCCCATGACCTCGCCCGAGACGCTGGGCGCCGACAGCGACTCGCGCGGCACCGGCGAGCGCCGCAGTGCCGGCAGCGACGCCGGGCAGGAAGCCGCCGACATCGCCCCCGACAGCATCCAGACCGTGGCAGACATCGACGCGATGGTGGACGGCGACTTCAACGACGATGCCGGCCGGCTCTCGCCCGCGGAGGCCCAGGCCCGCGAGGACGCCGCCGCCGACATGGTCAACGCCTCCACGCTGGAGGACGACGACGACCTCGACGAGGAAGAGGAGGCCGACGCCAACGCCGAGGACGACGGCGGCGGCCTGGCCTCGGACGACAGCGGCGACGTGCCCGACATGGGCGACGCCGGCGAGGACGACGACGAGGCCGACGCGCGCTGACGCCGCCGCCGTCAGCGAGGAAGGCGCGGGCCGGGCGGCCCGCGCTTTTTTTTGCCCGCCATCACGCGCCTGCCGTCACGGCACGTTGTCAAGGCCCGCTCACGGCTCCGCCAGCAGCTGCCGCAGCGCCTCCGGGTCCACCGGCTTGACCAGGTGCGCGTCGAAGCCCGCGCGCAGCGCCTGCTGCACGTCGCGGCCCTGGCCGTAGCCCGAGAGCGCGATGAGCTTGCCGGCATGGCCGGCGGCGCGGCTGCGCTTGGCCACCTCGTAGCCGGTGAGCCCGGGCAGGCCGATGTCGATCACCGCCACCTCCGGGCGCGACTTCACCAGCTCGGCCAGCCCGGCCACGCCGTCCACCGCCGTGGTGACGGTGTGGCCGTCGAGTTCCAGCAGGCTGCTCAGCGCGCTCATGGCGTCGGCGTTGTCCTCGACCAGCAGCACGTGGCGCCGGCGCGCCGCGGCACGCGTCTGGCGCACCGGCTGCAACGCCGGCGGCTCGATGGCCGGCAGCCGCACGCCGAAGGTGCTGCCCGCGCTGGAGCTCTCCACGCCGACCGTGCCGCCGTGCAGCTCCACCAGGCGGCGCACCAGCGTGAGGCCGATGCCCAGGCCGCCGGCACGCCGGTCCAGCGTGCGCTCGCCCTGCACGAACAGGTCGAAGATACGCGGCAGCAGCGCCGCCGGGATGCCCAGGCCATGGTCCTGCACCTCCAGCAGCGCCGCGTCGCCCTGGCGCGCCACGCGCAGCTCGATGGCGCGGCCTTCGGGCGTGTACTTCACGGCATTGGTCAGCAGGTTGTTGACCACCTGCTCGATGCGCGTGGCGTCGGCGTCCACCCAGACCTCGTGCAGGTCGAGCCGCACCTCGTGCTGCGCCAGCTGCCCTGTGAGCTGCAGCGTGGACACCAGGCGCTGCACCAGCGCCGACAGCTCCACCGGCTGGCGCGACAGCACCACCTTGCCGGAGATGACGCGCGCCACGTCGAGCAGGTCCTCCATCAGCCGCGCCAAGTGCCGCGTCTGACGGCCGATGATGTTGCGCGCATTGACGGCGAGCTTCTCGTCGGTGCCGCCGCGGTTGAGCACCTCGACGGCCGAGGAGATGGCGCTCAAGGGGTTGCGCAGCTCGTGGCCGAGCATGGCCAGGAACTCGTCCTTGGCGCGGCTGGCGGCCTCGGCCTCGCGCCGCGCGGCCTGCTCGCGCTCCACCAGCGCGGCGCGCTCGCGCTCGGCCACCTGCTGCTCGGTCATGTCCACGGTGATGCCGATGGCCTGCAGCGGGCGGCCGTCGTCGGCGTAGGTCATGACGATGCGGGTGGAGAGCCAGCGCACCTCGCCCTCGGCCAGCGCCACGCGGAACTCCAGCGTGAGGCGCTGCGCGCGCTGGCGCAGCAGCCGCGCCAGCGCCTGGCGCACGCCATGGCGGTCCTCGGCGTGGATGCGCTCGATCCATTCCGACAGCGGTCCTTCCACGCGCTTGCTGCGCAGCCCGAAGAGCTTGGCGTGGCCGGAGGTCCAGGAGGCGGTGTCGGTGCCCACGTGGTAGTGGAAGAAGCCGACGTGGCCGGCCTCCTGCGCCAGGTCCACCAGGTGCTGGCTCTCGCGCAGGCGGCGGTCGGCATGGGTGAGCCGGGCCTCGGCGAGCTTGCGCTCGCTGATGTCCACCAGCGCGCCGATGGCCCCGCGCGGCCGCCCGGCGGCGTCGAGCAGCGGCGCGGCATGGGCGATGACGTGGCGCGGCGCCCGGTCCGGGAACTGCAGCTCCAGCTCCAGCCCGCGCACCGCCTGCCCGCTGGCCGCGGCGCGCTGCAGCGGCTGCTCGCCGGCTTCGAGCAGGTGGCCGCGGTGCAGCATGCGCACTTCCTGCGCCGGGGCGGCGGGGCCCAGCAGCGCGTCCATGGCGGCGTTGTGCAGCACCGAGCGGCATTGCGGGTCGTGCGCCACCGCCAGCCCCACGGGAATGCTGTGGAACAGGGTCTCGAACTCGTCGGCCTTGCTCTGCAGCCGCGTGCGTGCCACGGCCTCCTGGGCCTCGGCGGCCACCAGCGCGTCGCGCAGCACCGTGATCTCGTCGACGACGATGCGGCCCATGGGCTGGCGCGGCCCGGCCGTGGCCAGCCGGCGCAGCGGCAGCGTGACGCGGCGCGCCACCCACAGCGCCAGCGCCACGCCCAGCATCAGGCAGCCCAGCGCGGTGCCCAGCGTGGCCACCACCGCGCGGCTGGCGCGCGCGTCCAGCGGCTCGGCCTCCACGCCCACGGCCACGCCCCAGCCATAGCCCGCGGGCTGCCAGGCGACGTAGGTGTCGCCGCCGCCCAGGCGCTCGTTGCGCATCACGCCCGCGGGGTTGTCCCGCACGAACTGCCGCGCGCTCTCGGGCAGCAGTTCGCCCGCGCCGGCAGGGCCGGTGTCGGCGGCGCGGGCGATGAGGCGGCGCTGCCCGTCGAAGAGGCTCAGGAAGCCGCCTTCGGGCCGGCCCGCGCCCTCCAGCAGCCGCTGCCACACGCCGGCGTCGATCCACGCGCCCAGCGCGTAGCGCACCTCGCCCTGCACCCGCACCGGCACCAGCACGGCGCTGCTGTAGGCCTGGGCCCCGGGGCCGGCGATCAGGTCCGACACGGCCACGCGCGCGCCGCCCAGCAGCGGGCGCGCCAGCGGCTGCAGCGCGGCGCCGGGCGGCGCGCGCGCCGCTCCGGTGTCGAAGAGGGGCTGCCCGTCGGCGCCCAGCAGGAACACGCCGCTCCAGGAGGCGCGCTGCTGCGGCTGGTCGGTGAAGGAGGCGGCAAAGGCGGCGGCGTCGTCGCGCTGCAGCGCGCCGTCGCCGGCCAGGATGTTGAGCGCCTCCACGCTGGCGGTGAGCTCGCGCTCCACGCCACGCGCCAGTGCCTCGGCGCTGCGCTGCAGCTGCGCATCGAGCTCGCGCTGCCCGGCCTTGATGTCGGTGAACACCTGCCACGACATCAGCAGCACGCTCGGCAGCGTGCCCAGCAGGATCATGGCGACCAGGTAGGTGCGCAGCGAGGCGCGGGGCCAACCGGGGCCCCAGCCGCTTCGGGAGGCGCGATCGAGCTTCATCACAGGCCTGCCGCCGGGCAAGCACGGTTCCCGTGCGGGTGCGACCGTGGCCGCGGCATGCCGGGCCGCCGCAGCGGCGGCGGGCACAGCGGCAGCTTCATCGTCATCGTTCCTCCTCGCGAGCTTGTTCTGTGGCGGGACCGCGGCGCAGCGGCCGCCGGCCCCGTGCGGGCCAGTCTAGCCAGCCGCCGGCCGGGCCGGACGTTGCCCGCGCAACGCCTGCACGGCCCGGCCGCGGCGGCTTCACCTGGACATCCCGGGTCCGGCCTGGGCCCTCCAGGGCAAGCGCAGTGCCGGGAAAAGAGCCGCTCGCGGCGGCTTGTCAAGGGGTCTTCTTCCTCACACCGCGCGACCCCCGCACCCTGGGCTGCGAGGAACGGCGTTTGCCTCCCCAAACCGACACCGCTGCAATGGGATTGGCCTCATGAGTTCACCGCCGCTGCGCATTGCCTTGATCAGCGAACACGCCTCTCCCCTGGCCGTGCAGGGTGGCGTGGACGCGGGCGGGCAGAACACCTACGTGCTGCAGGTCGCGCGGCACCTGGCGCTGCGCGGCCACCACGTGGACGTGCTCACGCGCCGCGACGACGCGGCGCTGCCCGCGGCGGTGGACGTGCGCCCGGGCATGCGCGTGCTGCACATCCCGGCCGGGCCGGCGCGCTTCGTGCCCAAGGAACAGTTGCTGCCGCACATGCCGGCCTTCACGCGCGCGGCGCGGCAACTGCTGGCACACAGCGTCCCTTACGACGTGGTGCACGCCAACTTCTTCATGTCGGGGCTGGTGGGACTGCGCCTGAAAGCCGCCTTCGGGCTGCCGCTGGTGATGACCTTCCACGCGCTGGGCCGGGTGCGGCGCGAGCACCAGGGCGCCAGCGACGGCTTCCCGGCCGAGCGCATCGCCATCGAGGAGCGCATCGTGCGCGGCGCCGACCGCGTGGTGGCCGAGTGCCCGCAGGACCGGCTCGACCTGCTGCGCCTCTACGGCGCCGAGGACCGGCGCATCGCCTGCGTGCCCTGCGGCGTGGACCTGCAGGAGTTCGCGCCGGTGGACAAGGCGCGCGCGCGGCGCCGCCTGGGCCTGGCGAGCGACGACTTCGTGGTGCTGCAGCTCGGCCGCCTGGTGCCGCGCAAGGGCGTGGACAACGTGGTGCGCGCCGTGGCGCTGCTGCGGCACATCCCCAGGCTCAAGCTGCTGATCGTGGGCGGCGACGCGCCCGAGCCCGACGAGGGGCGCACGCCCGAGATCGCGCGGCTGCGCGAGATCGCGCGCGAGGGCGGCGTGGCCGATCAAGTCATCTTCACCGGGCAGCGCCGGCGCGAGCAGCTGCCCGAGTGCTACTGCGCGGCCGACGTGTTCGTGACCACGCCCTGGTACGAGCCCTTCGGCATCACGCCGCTGGAGGCCATGGCCTGCGGCGTGCCGGTGATCGGCGCCGACGTCGGCGGCGTCAAGTACTCGGTGGCCGACGGCGTCACGGGCTTCCTGGTGCCGCCGCGCGACCCGGCGGCGCTGGCCGCGCGGCTGCAGCAGCTGCACGACAGCCCGGTGCTGGCGCAGGCGCTGGGCCGCGCCGGCATGCGCCGCGTGCGCGCGATGTTCACCTGGGAGCGCGTGGCCGACGACCTGGCCGCCGTGTACCAGGCGGTGCGGCGTCCGCGCGAACCCGCGGTGGCGCCGGCGCCGGCCGCCGCCGCCGCCGGGGGGCTGCCGCAGCCGGGGGCGCTGGCATGAGGCATGGCGCCGCCACGGCCGCGCCGGCGCGGCCGGCGGTGTTCCTGGACAAGGACGGCACGCTGGTCGAGGACGTGCCCTACAACGCCGACCCGGCGCGGCTGCGCTTCACGCGGCGCGCGCTGCCGGCGCTGCAGTCGCTGCAGCGCGCGGGCTACGCGCTGGTCGTGGTCAGCAACCAGCCCGGGCTGGCGCTGGGCTACTTCAGCGCCGCGCAGTTCGGCGTGCTGCAGCAGGCGCTGCAGCGGCGGCTGCGCGAGGAGGGCGGCGTGGCGCTGGACGGCTTCTTCTTCTGCCCGCACGCGCCCGGCGCGGGCTGCGAATGCCGCAAGCCCGCGCCGGGGCTGCTGCTGCAGGCCGAGGCGGCGCTGGGCCTGAACCTGGCGCGGTCGTGGATGGTGGGCGACATCCTCAACGACGTCGAGGCCGGCCAGCGCGCCGGCTGCCGCACGGTGCTGCTGGACGTGGGCCACGAGACGCTGTGGCAGTTCTCGCCGCTGCGCCGGCCCCGCCACCGCGCCAAGGACCTGCTGGACACAGCGAACTTCATCCTGGGGAGTGATGAGATGACGGAAAACATGCACATGCACGGGCCGGACCCTGCCGCCGCGGCGGCCGAGGTGTTGCCATGACTGCCGCCTGCGAACGCCAGCGCCGCTGGCAATCGGTGAAGCGGGTGCTGGCCATCCGCCTGGACAACCTGGGCGACCTGCTCATGACCACGCCCGCGCTGGTGGCGCTGCGCGCCTCGCTGCCGCAGTCGCACCTGACGCTGCTGGCCTCGCGCGCCGGCGCGGCGCTGGCCGCGCACGTGCCGGTGGTGGACGACGTGATCGCCTTCGACGCGCCCTGGGTCAAGCGCCCGGCCGCCGCGCTGGAGGCGTCGCTGCCGCTGGGCCAGGCCGAGGCCCAGCTGGTGGCGCGGCTGGCCGCGGGCCGCTTCGACGCCGCGGTGATCTTCACCGTCTGCACCCAGAGCGCGCTGCCGGCGGCGCTGCTGTGCCTGCAGGCCGGCATCCCGCTGCGTCTGGCCTACAGCCGCGAGAACCCGTACGAGCTGCTGACCGACTGGCTGCACGACACCGAGGTGCCGGCCGACGGCATGCGCCACGAGGCGCAGCGCCAGCTCGACCTGGTGCGCCACGTCGGGCTGCAGGCCGACGCGCAGCGGCTGATGTTCCGCTTCCGCGTGGAAGAGGCGCTGACCATGCGCCACAAGTTCGAGCAGGCCGGCGGCGACCTGACGCGTCCCTACGTCGTGGTGCATCCCGGCGCCACGGCCGCGTCGCGGCGCTACCCGGCCGAGCGCTTCGGGCAGGCGGCGCAGGCGCTGGTGGACGCCACCGGCTGCCAGGCGGTGTTCAGCGGCGGCGCCGACGAGGCGCCGCTGGTGGCGCAGGCCATGGCCGCCATGCGCCCGGGCTCGGCCGTGTCGCTGGCGGGGCAGCTGGCGCTGGGCGAGCTGGCCTCGCTGATCGCCGGCGCCCAGGTCACGCTGTGCAACAACAGCGCGCCGGCGCACATCGCCGCGGCGCTGGGCGCGCCGGTGGTCGTGCTCTACGCGCTGACCAATCCGCAGCACACGCCCTGGCAGGCGCGCGCGCGGGTGCTCAACCACCCGGTGCCGTGCCGGCATTGCCTCAAGAGCGTGTGCCCCGAGCAGCACCACGACTGCCTGGAGCGCGTGCCGACCGAGGCCGTGGTGCGGGCCGCGCAGGAGCTCATGGACGCCGCGCTGCCGGGCGTGCCGCTGCACCCGGCCAGCCCCTGCATCCCGCATCCCGTCACGGCGCTGGGCTGACCTGGCCGCGTTCCCCCGGCGCGCGCGCCGGGCCTTCCTGGAGACCCATCGGTGATCACCCTCGGCATCAACGCAGCCTTCCACGACTCCGCCGCCGCGCTGGCGCGCGACGGCCAGCTCATCGCCGCCGCGGAGGAAGAGCGCTTCACCCGCATCAAGCACGGCAAGCGGCCGCTGCCCTTCACAGCCTGGGAGCTGCCCTACCACGCTATCGACTACTGCCTGGCCGAGGCGGGCCTGACGCTGGCGCAGGTGGACCACGTCGCCTACAGCTACGACCCCGAGCGCTTCATCAGGGGCCGCTTGACGGGGGACACCATCACGCTGCCCCTGAAACCCTCGGCGCGACCGGCGCCGGGCTGGGACAACCCCTGGGACCCGCTGTTCGCCGCCTACGTCAGCAACGCCCCGCGCCAGCTCGCCGACGGCGCGCCGCACCACCTGAAGAAGCGCTTCCGGGGCTGCCGCTTTGACGGGCCCTTCAAGTGGCATTTCATCGACCATCACCTCTGCCACCAGGCCAGCGCCTTCCTGGCCGCGCCTTTCGATCGCTGCGCGGTGATGACCGTGGACGGCCGCGGCGAGGACGCCACCACCGCCTACGGGCTGTGGGCCGACGGGCTGTACCGCCCGCTGGGCGAGGTGGACATGCCGCACTCGCTGGGCCTGCTCTACGAGCGCGTCACCAGCCACCTCGGCTTCCTGCACAGCAGCGACGAGTACAAGGTGATGGCGCTGGCCGCGCTGGGCCAGCCGCGCTTTGCCGAGGTGCTGCAGCGCCACGTGCAGGTGTTTCCCGACGGGCGCTACGAGATCGGCGCCATCGACCTGGCGGCGCTGGTGCCGCCACGCGAGCGCGGCGCCGCGCTGGAGCAGCCGCACCTGGACCTGGCCGCCTCGCTGCAGCAGGTGCTGGAGCGCAGCGCGCTGCAGCTCGCGGCCTGGCTGCGCGAGGCCAGCGGCGAGCCGCTGCTGGCCATGGCCGGCGGCGTGGCGCTGAACTGCGTCATGAACGCGCGGCTGCGCGACGCCGGGCTGTTCGAGCAGGTCTGGGTCCAGCCCGCCGCCGGCGACGCCGGCACCGCGCTGGGCGCGGCGCTGTGGGTGGATGCGCGCGAGCGGGCAGGGGCAGAGGCCTCAATTCAGGGAGCTGCTGTTGCAGCCCATGTCGGTGCCACGGCCGGGGCCATTCATCCTTCGATACCTCAGGACGAACGGAAACCAGCCCCGGCCGGCCGCGAGGTAGCGCTGGAGGGCCGCGCCGCGCCCAATGCCGTGCCCACCGTGCTGGCGCGCTCGGACTGGTCCATGCAGCACGCCTACTGGGGCCCGGGCTACGGCGACGAGGAGATCGAGCAGTTCCTGAAATGGGCCAAGCTCAGCTACCGGCGCGTAGACGACGTGGCCGCCGAGACGGCGCGGCTGCTGGCGCAGGACCTGGTGATCGGCTGGTTCCAGGGCCGCATGGAGTTCGGGCCGCGCGCGCTGGGGGCGCGCTCGATCCTGGCCTCGCCGCTGCACGCCGGGATGCAGGCGCGCATCAACGAGCTCAAGGACCGCGAAGACTTCCGCCCCGTGGCCCCGGCCGTCCCGGAGGAAGACCTGGCCGACTGGTTCACGCCGGCGCAGGCCAACGGCGGGCAAGCGCGCTTCATGCTCTTCATCTACGACGTGATCCGCGAGCAGGCCGCGCGCATACCGGCTGCCTGCCACGCCGACCTCACGGCGCGGGTGCAGACCGTCACGGCCGAGGCCAGCCCGCGCTACCACGCGCTGCTGAAGGCCTTCGGCGCGCTCACCGGCGTGCCGGTGCTCATCAACACCAGCTTCAACGTGCGCGGCGAGCCGGTGGTGTGCACTCCGAAGGACGCGCTGGACGCCTTCTTCAGCACGCCGCTGGACGTGCTGGTGATCGGCAATTTCATCTTGCGCAAGGGCTGACGCGATGGCCGCCGGGCGGCGCGGGCGGCGGCCCGTGTGCCGCGGCGGCCGGGTGTCGGGCCCCCAACGACCTGCGGAGACGTTTCACCGATGAATCCCGTCGAGATCGCCGTCGTGATTCCCACCTACCGGCGCCCGGACCTGCTGCGGCGCTGCCTGGAGGCGCTGCTGGAGCAGAGCCTGGATGCGGTGCTGTTCGAGGTGCTGGTGGTGGACGACGGGCGCAGCGACGACACCCGCGCCGTGGTCGAGGAGCTGGCCGCGCGCCCCGGGGCGCCGGCGCTGCGCTACCTGCAGCCGCACGGCACGCGCGGGCCGGCCGCGGCGCGCAACCGCGGCTGGCGCGCCACGCTGGCGCCGATCATCGCCTTCACCGACGACGACACCGTGCCCGACCGGCGCTGGCTGGAGCAGGGCTGGCGCGCCCTGGGGCGCAAGCTGGCCGCGGCCAGCGGGCGCGTGGTGGTGCCGGTGCTGGGCCCGCCCACCGACCATGCGCGCATGACGCAGGGGCTGGAGACGGCCGAGTTCGTTACCGCCAACGCCTTCGTGCGGCGCAGCGCGCTGGAGCGCGTGGGCGGCTTCGACGAGCGCTTCAAGCGCGCCTGGCGCGAGGACTCCGACCTGCAGTTCTCGCTGCTGGAGCAGGTCGGCGAGGTCGGCCGCGCGGCCGAGGCCATCGTCGTGCACCCGGTGCGCGAGGCGCGCTGGGGCATCTCGCTGTGGCAGCAGGAAAACGTCTGCTTCGACGCGCTGCTGTTCAAGAAGCACCCGCATCTCTTCAAGGAGCGCATCCGCAGCCGCCCGCCGTGGCGCTACGTGCTGATCGTGCTGGGCACGCTGGCGGCGCTGGGGCTGGCGCTGGCCGGGCAGGGAGGCGCGGCGGCGCTGGCGGCGCTGCTGGCGCTGGGCGGCATCCTGGGCTTTGCCGCCAAGCGGCTGCGCGGCGCCTCGCGGGCGCCGTCGCACGTGGCCGAGATGCTGGTCACCTCCTTCGCCATTCCTTACCTCGCGATGTACTGGCGCCTCGTCGGCGCCTGGCGCTTTCGCGTGCTGTTCATCTGAACCCCGTCCGACCCTTTCCGGACTCCTTTCTTTCGTCACCGAGGCCCGACATGTCGACCCCCTTGTCCTACTTTCCCCCGCGTGACCGGCGCCCGCTCGGCATGCCTGCCGTGGCGCCGGCTGCCGAGGGGCCGCTGCGCCGCATCGGCGTGTTCCGCGCGCTGATGCTGGGCGACGTGCTGTGCGCCGTGCCGGCGCTGCGCGCACTGCGCGCGGCGCATCCGCAGGCCGAGATCACCTACATCGGCCTGCCCTGGGCGCGCGAGCTGATGCAGCGGCTGCCGATGGTGGACCGCTTCATCGACTTCCCCGGCTTCCCCGGGCTGCCCGAGTCCGGCGTGGACCAGGGCCACGTGCCGCAGTTCCTGCAGCTGATGCAGAGCGAGCAGTTCGACCTGCTGCTCCAGATGCACGGCAGCGGGCGCATCGTCAACCCGCTCATGGCCGCCTGCGGCGCGCGGCGCACGGCCGGCTTCTTCGAGCCCGGCGCCTTCTGCCCGCAGCCCGAGCTCTACACGCCCTGGCCCAACGAGGGCCACGAGGTGCACCGGCTGCTGCGGCTGCTTGACCACGTCGGCGTGGCGCGCCGCGGCGACGAGCTGGAGTTCCCGCTCAAGCCCCAGGACTTCAGCGACCTGCAGGCGGTGTGGCCCGGGGCCGACGCCGAGACGCCGTACGTGGTGGTGCATCCCGGGGCGCGGCTGCCGAGCCGGCGCTGGCCGGTGCAGCGCTTTGCCGAGGTGGCCGACCGGCTCGCGCGCCAGGGCTGCACGGTGGTGCTCACCGGCAGCAGCGGCGAGGCGGCGCTGGTGGGGGAACTGCAGTCGCTCATGCGCCAGCCCAGCGTCAACCTGGCCGGGCGCACCACGCTGTGGACGCTGGGTGCGCTGGTGGCACGCGCGCGGCTGCTGCTGTGCAACGACACGGGCATCTCGCACGTGGCCGCGGCGCTGGCCACGCCCAGCGTGGTGGTGGCCAGCGGCTCGGAGGTGTCGCGCTGGCGCCCGCTGGGCCGCGGCGCGCACCACGTGCTATGGCAGGCCATGGAATGCCGGCCCTGCATGCACGTCGCCTGCCCCACGGGCCACGCCTGCGCGCTGGCCATCGGCGCCGCCGAGGTCGCCGCCGCCTGCGAGGGCCGCCTGGCCGTCGCGCTCACCCAGCCGCGGCCCGAGCCGCGGGTCTACAGCTGAGCGATGCCGATGCAAGACCGACCCGGCGCCGCCGCCTCGTCCACCACCTCGCGCCGCCTGCGCGTGCTCACCTGGCACGTGCACGGCAACTACCTCTACTACCTGAGCCAGGCGCCGCACGACTTTTACCTGCTGACCTTGCCGGGCCACCCGCCGGGACACGCCGGGCGCGTCGGCACGCTGCCCTGGGGCGACAACGTGCACGAGGCGCCGGCGGACCGGCTGGCGCACATGGAATTCGATTGCGTGCTCTACCAGCACCGCGCCGCCTTCGAGGAGGACCGGCTGCAGCTGCTCACGCCCGCGCAGCGCGCGCTGCCGGCGCTTTACCTGGAGCACGACCCGCCGCAGCAGCACCCGACCAACACCCGGCACTGGGCCAGCGAGGTGGACGGCGTGCACCTGGTCCACTGCACGCCCTTCAATGCGCTGATGTGGGACAGCGGCGACGCGCCGGTGAGCATCGTCGAGCACGGCGTGAAGCTGCCGCCGGGCGTGCGGCACGCCGGCGACAAGGCCGAGGGGCTGGTGGTGGTCAACAACCTGCGCAAGCGCGGGCGCCGCCTGGGGCTGGACGTGTACGAGCAGGTGAGGGCGCAGGTGCCGCTGGCGCTGGTGGGCATGGACTCGCTGTCGGTGGGCGGGCTGGGCGAGGTGCCCAACCTGGAGCTGCCGGGCTTCATGGCGCGCTACCGCTTCTTCTTCAACCCGATCCGCTACACCAGCCTGGGGCTGTCGGTGCTGGAGGCCATGGGCATCGGCATGCCGGTGGTGGCGCTGGCCACCACGGAGCTGCCCAGCGTGATCGCCAACGGCGTCAACGGCTACACCGACACCCGCGTCGATCGCCTGGTGGAGGTGATGCACGAGCTGCTGCGCGACCCGGCGCTGGCGCGGCGCTGGGGCGACGCGGCGCAGCGCACGGTGCAGGATCGCTTCGGCATCGGGCGCTTCGCCGCCGACTGGGACCGGGTGCTGACCCGGGTCGTCAACGACGCCACCGCGGGAGCCGTCGCATGAGAAGCTTGTATGGACACCGCGTGCTCGTGACCGGCGGCGCCGGCTTCATCGGCTCGCACCTGTGCGAGCGGCTGCTGGTGCAGGGCTGCGAGGTGCTGTGCGTGGACAACTTCTACACCGGCGCGCGCGAGCACATCGCGCACCTCATCGCCGACCCGAAGTTCGAGCTGATGCGCCACGACGTGACCTTTCCGCTCTACGTCGAGTGCGACGCCATCTACAACCTGGCCTGCCCGGCCTCGCCGGTGCACTACCAGTTCGACCCGGTGCAGACGACCAAGACCAGCGTGCACGGGGCCATCAACATGCTGGGCCTGGCCAAGCGGCTGAAGGTGAAGATCCTGCAAGCCTCCACCAGCGAGGTGTACGGCGACCCGCAGGTGCATCCGCAACGGGAAGACTACTGGGGCCACGTCAACCCCGCCGGCACGCGCAGCTGCTACGACGAGGGCAAGCGCTGCGCGGAGACGCTGTTCATGGACTACCACCGGCAGCACAAGCTGCCGGTGAAGATCGCGCGCATCTTCAACACCTACGGCCCGCGCATGCACCCGGCCGACGGGCGCGTGGTGTCCAACTTCATCGTGCAGGCGCTCAAGGGCGAGCCCATCACCATCTTCGGCGACGGGCACCAGACGCGCGCCTTCTGCTTCGTCTCGGACACGGTGGAGGCGCTGCTGCGCCTGATGGCCAGCCCGCCGGACTTCACCGGCCCGGTGAACGTGGGCAACCCGCAGGAGCTGAGCATGCTCGACATCGCGAATCTGGTGCTCGACCTCACCGGCTCGCGCTCGAAGCTGGAATTCCGCCCGCTGCCCGCCGACGACCCGTGCCGGCGCTGCCCGGACATATCCCTGGCCAAGCGCATGCTGGAGTGGGAGCCGACGGTGGAACTGCGCGACGGGCTCACGCGCACGATCGCGTACTTCGAGGAGGTGCTGAAGGCGCCGCCCGGGAAGGGGCATTGAAGGGGCGGGCTCAGAAATCCGCCAGGCTTGCCGCCGCTGCGGCACCACCCATTGCCCACATCAGGGGCCTTTTGGGGGCATTGGGCGCCGCGTCGCCCGGCGGACGAGGCTGCATCCCGCCGTCGTGCAGCCGGGGCGCAGTCGCCGCGTCCTGCACCTCACGGACGAGCCTGCCGACCGCGGAACGGATCAGCGCAAAGCACTGGCGCAGGTCCGCCTCGCTCTTGCCGTGGGCATCGCGGATCTCCAGCCGCCGCGGTCGCGACCAGTGTCCCAGCAGCGCGATGCGCTGCGGTGGAAATCCCAGCATCAGCAGACGCCGGGCATGGTCGGGCTTCATCACGAGGTACAGGTCGCCTTCGTCGGGCGTGAAGTCGCGCCAGTGCCGGGCGCGGTGCTGGTCGATGCGGGCGCCCATGGCTGCCGCAATCCGGGCCGGCGTGGCGAAAGTGCGCATGCCCGTGTGCGCGTGCAGGCCAAAAGAGTCCGCCTCGACACCGGCTTGCATGCACAGCGCTTGTGCATAGGCGCTGCGCAGCAGGTTGGCACTGCAGACGAAGACCAGCCGCCGCACGCTTGAGAGGTCGGGGCGTGTGAACTGGGTAGGCGCATCCACCACGAAATGGGCCCAGGTGCCCACGCGCTCGAACAGGCCCGGGGAATCCATGTCGCCGAGGTTCGCGACGGTGTTGGCGTGCTGCCGGGCCGCCTTGCCGGCCCGGTAAGTGTGCTTGTACTGAGATGCCATGCTGCTTGGGCGTCCAGGAAACCGTTGCGCCAGAGACACCGCAGGTCCCGGTGAAGTTCCGGTTGTTATCGCCGGCGCCCGTGTCGATCGACAGGTGGCGCCATGGTTCCAAGGGCAGCTATCAAACACCTTGCTTGGCTTCACGGCCTTGCCGCGATTGCGGAAAAGGAACGGCGGGCCAGCCATTCGGTGGCGCAGCGGGGCCCGCGCCGAAGCGCCAGCCGCTGGCCTAGACTGTCCCGATGCGCCTGAGCCCTGCTGAACGCCAGACCATCCGCCAGGTCGTGGACCGCCTCACCGGCGGCCGCGGCCGGGTGTGGCTGTTCGGCTCGCGCATCGACGACGCGGCGCGCGGCGGCGACATCGACCTGCTGATCGAGTGTCCCGAGCCGGTGGAGCACCCGGCGCGGCTGATGGCCTCGATCGGCGCACACCTGGAGATGGCCCTGGGCGAACGCCGCATCGACGTGCTGTTGCAGGCGCCCAACCTGCAGCAGTTCCCGGTGCACCGGGTGGCGCGCGAGACGGGGGTGCAGCTGTGAGACCCGATACCCTGCCCGAGGCCGGCGCGGAGCGGGAACGGCTGCTGTTCCTGGCGCGCGTGGTGGAGCGCGAGGCCCGTTACCTGGCCGACACCGATGGCCGGCTGTTCGAGCTGCCCATGACGCTGGATCGGGCCGCGACGCTGCCCCAAGACAGCT
The DNA here is from genome assembly GCF_009760915.1 of Azohydromonas aeria. Taxonomy (GTDB): domain Bacteria; phylum Pseudomonadota; class Gammaproteobacteria; order Burkholderiales; family Burkholderiaceae_C; genus Azohydromonas; species Azohydromonas aeria. The sequence goes on along the minus strand of NZ_VIDQ01000019.1, from coordinate 12,708 downwards.
TGCTGGCCGAGCGCGTGGATGCCTTCGTGGCCCGCTTTGCGCGGCTGCAGGACACGCTGGGCGACAAGCTGCTGCCGGCACTGCTGGCCACGGCGGCGGCGCTGCGCGAGGAAATCGCGCACCGCACCGCGCCCGGCCCTTCAACCCAGTCCTAACCCTTCCTCCACCAGCCCGCACAAGCTGTGCCCGATGAAGATGTGGGCCTCCTGGATGCGCGCGGTGGACTGTCCCGGCACGATCACCGGCACGTCGCTGAGCGCGGCCAGCGCCCCGCCGTCGCGGCCCAGCAGCCCCACGGTGTGGATGCCCAGGGCCCGCGCCGCGGCGAAGGCGCGCAGCAGGTTGGGCGACTTGCCGGAGGTCGAGATGCCCACCAGGCAGTCGCCCGCGCGGCCCAGCGCGCGCACCTGGCGCTCGAACACCTGGTCGAAGTCGTAGTCGTTGGCGATGCAGGTCAGCGCCGAGGTGTCGGTGGTCAGCGCCATGGCCGCCAGCGCGCGGCGCTCGCGCACGAAGCGCCCGGTCAGCTCGGCCGCCAGGTGCTGGCTGTCGGCGGCGGAGCCGCCGTTGCCGCAGAACATGAGCTTGCCGCCCGACGCCAACGCCTGCGTCATCACGGCCGCGGCCTGCGCCACCGCGCCTTCGAGCACCTGCAGCCGCGCGAACAGCGAGCGGTGCTCGCGCAGCGCCCGCTGGTAGAGCCCGACCGCCGGCACGGACGCCGGCACGGCGCCGTCCAGCCACGTCACCCGCGCCCCGTCCGCCGCTTGCGGCACCTTGATCAGCACGCCCATGCTCAGGCTCCTTGGTTGTCGATGGTTGTCGCCGATGGCGCCGGCGCAGCGTCCAGCCCGAGCTCCTCGCGGCTGACGCTGGCCGTGCCGAACTTGCCCACCACGATGCCCGCGGCCCGGTTGGCCCAGCGCACCGCCTCCTCCAGCGGCAGCCCGCGGCTCAGGGTGTGCGCCAGCGTGGCCAGCACGGTGTCGCCTGCGCCGCTGACGTCGTAGACCTCGCGCACCTGCGCCGGCATGCGCAGGCAGCCTTCGCCCTGCGTGCACAGCGCCATGCCCTGCTCGCCCAGCGTCACCAGCAGGTGCTGCAGGCGCAGCTTCGAGCGCAGCTCGTGCGCCTTGTGCAGCAGCTGCACGTCGTCGGCCCAGCGGCCCATCACGGCGCGCAGCTCCGCGGCGTTGGGCTTGAGGAGCCAGGCGCCGTAGTAGCGGGCGAAGTCCTCGCCCTTGGGATCGACCAGCACCTTGCAGCCGTGGCGCCGCGCGGCGGCGATGATCTCGGCGCTGTGCGCCAGCGCCCCCTTGGCGTAGTCCGACAGCAGCACCCACTCGTGCTGCGGCAGCAGCGCCAGCACGCGCTCGGTGAGGGCGCGCACGCACTGCGGCGGCGGGGGCTGCTCGAAGTCGATGCGCAGCAGCTGCTGGCGCCGGCACACCGAGCGGATCTTCTGGATGGTCTGCAACGCCGGGTCGCGCACCGGGTCGAAATGGATGCCCGCGCTGTCCATCAGGGCCGCGAGCTGCGCGCCGGCCTCGTCCTGGCCGGCCAGCGTCAGCAGCCGCACCTCGCTGCCCAGCGCCACCAGGTTGAGCGCGACGTTGGCCGCGCCGCCGGCGCGCCGCGTCTCGCCCTGCACCTGCAGCACCGGCACCGGCGCCTCGGGCGAGATGCGGTCCACGGCGCCCTCCCAGTAGCGGTCGAGCATGCAGTCGCCGACGACGAGGATGGGCTTCACGGCCGTCGTCATGCCAGCACCGCCTTGGCGCAGTCGAGCAGGCTTGCAAACACGCCGTCGGCGGCACTGTCCGCACCGTCCGCGGATCCGGCCGGCGCGATCAGGAAGCAGCGCCCCACGCCCGCGGCGCGGCCGGCGGCCACGTCGCTGGCGCGGTCGCCGGCCAGCAGCGAGGCGCGCAGGTCCAGCCCGAGCTCGGCCGCGGCGCGCAGGAGCATCCCCGGCGCGGGCTTGCGGCAATCGCAATCCAGCCGCCATTGCGCCAGCGCCGCTTCCGGGTGGTGCGGGCAGTGGTAGATGGCTTCGATCTGCACGCCGTGCGGGCGCAGCAGCGCGCGCAGGTGCTCGCCCAGCGCGTGGTGCTGCGCCTCGGTGTAGTAGCCCCGCGCGATGCCCGACTGGTTCGTGACCACCACCAGCGCGTGCTCGCGGCCAAGCAGCCGCAGCGCCTCCACCACGCCGGGCAGCAGGTGAAAGTCTTCGGCCCGGTGCACGTAGCCGCGGTCCTCGTTGATAACGCCGTCGCGGTCGAGGAAGGCGGCCGGGCGCAGGGCGCCGCGCCGGGGCGGTGCCCCGGTCACGGCACGGCCCTCATGCGTTGCACCAGCGCCGTGGTGGAGCGGCCGTCCAGGTAGGGCAGGGCCAGCGCGCGGCCGCCCCAGCGCGCCATCAGCGCGGCTTCGGGCAGGCGCTGCACGTCGTAGTCGCCGCCCTTGACGTAGATCTCCGGCCGGACCTCCTCCAGCAGCGCCAGCGGCGTGGCCTCGTCGAACAGCACGACCAGCGACACGCACTCCAGCGCCGCCAGCACGCAGGCGCGGTCGGCCTCCGGGTTGAGCGGGCGCTCCGGGCCCTTGCCCAGCAAGCGTGCCGAGGCATCGCTGTTGAGCCCGACGATCAGCGAGCCGCCCAGCGCGCGCGCCTGCTGCAGGCACTCGACGTGGCCGCGGTGCAGCAGGTCGAACACGCCGTTGGTGAAGACGCGCGGTCGCGGCAGCTTCGCGGCGCGCGACGAGACATGTGCGCGAGCACACAATTTGGATGCTGACGAAACTTCCAGGGATACCCGGTGATATTCCCGGGTGAGGCTTGGGGAATCCGTCGGGGGTGTTTCGTGCATGGATGACAAGGCAACATCCCTGGAAGCCCGGTGATGTTCCCGGGGGCCGTTTGAGGTGGCTGCGAAGGAGCAGCCTCGGGGGAGTGGAAGGAGAGAAGCGGTGGACTGGAGAGCGGGACGAGTCTGCACTTGGGGCGGGCTCAACAGCGACGCTCCGCATTGGCAAGGCGTGTGCCGCCGGCACGGGGCCGGGAGGCCGCGCCGGGGCGCTTGCGCGGCTGCTGCAGGAAGCGCAGCAGCCGCCACTCGTTGGCCTGCAGGCCGCCGTGGGCGCGCACGGATTCGCCCAGGCGCCGGCACAGGGTCGAGCCGGCCTGCTCGTCCTCGGCCAGCGCCAGCACGGCCGGGTGGACGTAAGCCTTGCGGCACACCGCCGCGGTGTTGCCCAGGCGCCGCGCCACCTCGGCGATCACGGGCGCCAGCTTGGGAGCCCCTTCGCACTCGCGGCAGGCCTGCCGCAGCAGCTCCAGCGCGTGCACGCTGCCGTGCCAGGTGCGGAAGTCCTTGGCCGTGAAGCGCTCGCCCGCGGCCTGTTCCAGGTAGTCGTTGACTTCCGCCGAGCCCACGGCGTGGACCGCGCCGTCCTCTCCCACGTAATGGAACAGCTCCTGTCCCGGCAGCTGCTGGCAGCGCCGCACCACGCGCGCCACCTGCGGGTCGTCGAGCGCGACCTCGTGCACCACGCCGTGCTTGCCGCGGAAGTGCAGCCTGAGCGTGTTGCCGCGCAGCCCGGCATGGCGGCGGCGCAGCGTGGTCAGGCCGTAGGAGCGGTTGCTGCGCGCGTACTCGTCGTTGCCCACGCGCACCACGGTGCTGTCGAGCACGCGCACCAGCGTGGCCAGCACCAGCGTGCGCGAGGGGCCGGCGCGGGTACTGGCCTTGAGGTCGGCGGCGACGCGGGCGCGGATGCGCGGCAGCGCCTGGCCGAACTCGGTCAGGCGCTCGAACTTGTGGTCCTCGCGGTGGGCGCGAAAGTCGGGGTGGTAGCGGTACTGCTTGCGCCCGCGCGCGTCGCGCCCGGTGGCCTGCAGGTGGCCATTGGGCCGCGGGCAGATCCAGACCTCGGTGTAGGCCGGCGGGATGGCCAGCTTGCGTATCTGCGCCAGCCGCCGCTCGTCCTGCAGCTCGCGCCCCTGCGGGTCGATGTAGACGAAACCGTCGCCGCGGCGCTCGCGCCGCAGCCCCGGCATCTGGTCGCTGACCCACACCAGCCCCGCCGGCAGCGGCTCGTCGAGGGGCGGCTGCGGCAGGGCGGACATGGCGGCGAAGGGTTCAGATCAACGGTCGCTGGCTCCGGGCAGCTTGCGGGCCTGCTCCAGGTGCTCGCGCAGCACCGGCAGCGTCTGGTCGATCCAGGCCTGGAGCTGCGGGTCCTGGGCGTCGCGGCGCATCTTCTCGACGCGCTCGATGCTGGTGCGGTGGTCCTGGATGCCGGCGGTGTTGACGAAGGCCACGTCGAACGGCGTGGTGCGCTCCAGGCGCTCGATCACGGTTTGGCGGTCGGCCGGCATCTGCGTGGGCAGATCCACGCGGTGCGCCTGCGCCAGCGCCTGCAGCTGCGTCTGCGCCTTGGCATGGTGCTGCTGCATCTGCTCGGCAAAGGCACGCACGGCCGGGTCCCTGGCGCGCGACTGGCCCAGTTGCGCCACGGCCATCTCGTACAGCTGCAGGCCGCCCATGGTCTGCACGAAGGTGCGCTCGGCGCTGCTCAGCCGTGCGGCCGGGGCGCCCTGCGCACCGTCCTTTGAAGGGGCATCGCCGCCCGGCGCGGCCTGCTGGCGCTGGACCACGGCGGGACGATTGGCCATGTCGTCCGCGCCGGCCGCCATCGAGGCGGTGCTCGCGGCCGGCACGGCGTTGGAAGGCGGCGCCGTGCCCGGCGGGGCGGCCGTGCCGGCGGACACGCCCGTGTCGCGGCCCGGCTCGCCCGTGGTGGAGCGGTGGGTGTCGCTGGGCGTGGCGCCGCCGGTGGCCTGGCCGCCGCCGGCGCCCAGCGGCGCGCCGGTGCTGCCCCCGGCCGTCGGCTCATTGCCGGCCGGCACGGCCGGGCCGGAGGCCGCGGGCAGCGAGCCCGAGGGCGTGCCCGGCGCCGTCGTGGCACCCGCGCCGCCGGCGCCGGTGGCGGTGCCGCCGCTGCCGGTGACGCTGCCCTCGGCCCGCGTGACCTCGCCCGTGGCCGGGCGGTCATCGGCCGTGACCTTGGGTGACTTGGGGTCGCAGCCGCCGAGCAGGGCCAGGCCCAGGCTCAGCGCTGCGGCCAGCGGCAGCGTCCGCAGGCGGCGGGTCATGGGTGCCGCGCCGTTCAGGTCGCCGCGCGCAGGCGGTTGCGCAACTCGCGCACCTGGTCGTGGTTGCGCTTGACGCCCTGGTACTGGCGGTCCACCACGGCCTGGATCTGCGGCGGCAGCGGCTTGGCCAGCGCGTTGCGGTAGCTCGTCAGCGCCGTGTCCTCGCCGCGCTCGCACTCTTCCAGGATGGCCTTGTCGTCGTAGGTCGAGAGCGTGGCCTTCACCGCGACCCAGCCGCGGTGCATGGCGCCCAGCGCGCTGCCGCCGGTGTCGGCTTCGCCGCCGAGCTGCGTCACGAGCGACTGCAGCTCGCTGGCGCCGCGCTGGCAGTCGCTGGCGCGGTCCAGCAGCAGCGTCTTGAGCTCGGGCGCCTTGGCATGCTCGGAGCTGGTGCGGAAGCCGTACTCGCCGTCCTTGCAGGTCTCGATCAGGTCGTTGAGGGTGTCGATGACTTCGTCGTTGCTCATGGAGGTCTCTCCTTGGGTGTGGGTGCGCCGCTGCAGGCAGGCAGCGTGCCCGGGACATTGCCGGGGTTTCGATTTGAATTGCTGCAGTGCGGCATGGCGTTTGCACAGGTGCGCGCATGAAGCCTCCACACCTGTCCCCGCCGGCCCGCGACGACGATGACGATGCAGGCCGCCACCTGGTCGACACGACCATGTTCTGGAGCCCGACCGGCGGCGGTGTGCAGCGCTACCTGCAGGTCAAGCACGGCTGGCTGGCGCGGCAGCAGGGCTGGCAGCACACCGTGTTCGCACCCGGCGCGCGCGGCTGGGGCTTCGAGGACGCCGGCGGGCTGCCGCTGCCGGGCCTGGGCGGCTACCGGCTGCCGCTGGACCGCCGTGCCGCGGCGCGGCGCATCGAGCGCCTGGGGCCCGACCTGATCGAGGCCGGCGACCCGCTGCGCCTGGGCTGGGCCAGCCTGGACGCCGGGCAGCGCCTGGGCGTGCCGGTGGTGGCCTTCTGCCACAGCAACGTGATGGCGATGGCCGCGCGGCTCGTGGGCGGGCCCGCCTGGGTGCGCGCCAGCGTGCGCCGCACGGTGGGCGCCTACATCGGCCGCATGTACCGCGACTTCGACCTGGTGCTGGCCCCCAGCCGCTCCATGGCCGAGCAGCTGCGCGCGCTGGGCCTGGCCAACGTCGAGCAGCAGCCGCTGGGCGTGGACACCAAGACCTTCCACCCCTCGCGGCGCGACCCGGCGCTGCGCGCCGAGCTGGGCATCAGCGAGGACGTGCGGCTGCTGCTGTTCGTGGGCCGCTTCGCCCCGGAGAAGAACCTGCCGCTGCTGGCCGAGGCGGTGCGCCGCCTGGGCCAGCCCTGGCTGCTGCTGGCCGTGGGCGACGGCCCGCTGCCGCCGCACGGCGCGCGCGTGCGGCGCCTGCCCTACGAGCCGCGGCCCGGCCAGCTCGCGCGGCTGATGGCCAGCGCCGACGCCTTCGTGCACGCCGGCGACCAGGAAAGCTTCGGCCTGGCGCCGCTGGAGGCGATGGCCTGCGGCACGCCCGTCGTCGTGCGTCAGGCCGCCGGGCTGGCCGAGCTGGCCGAGGGCGGCGCCGCGCTTGCCGTGGACAGCGACAAGCCCGCCGCCTGGGCAGAAGCGATTGCGGCATTGTTTGCTGGCGACCTCGAGCCCCTGCGCCGCCAGGGCCGCGCCTGCGCCGAGCGCCACGACTGGGAGCAGGTGATGCCGCAGTTGCTGGGCCGCTACCGCCGCCTGCTGCGCGGCAGCCGCCTCACGGGCGACGAGGCTACGCTGCCGGCGCTGCACTGGTGCGGGATGCCGTCGGGCAAGGACCTGCACTGAAACGGCGCGGGCCGCGCGCCGTGCGCTGCGCTGCCCGTATTCCCCACCGCCCGGTCTGGGGCGGCTTCCCTGGGAGCCGCCCGGGAGAGTGCCTTGCCCGGCTCCCGAAAGGGCCCCGGAAACCGGCCTGCCCGGCACCGGGGCGCTGATTGACACCTTCACCCCATGGGGCAGCGCCCCATGTCCGCCATGTCCTTTTCTGCCTTGAGTCCCGGCGCCGAAGCGGCCCCCGATCCGGCCGCCGGCCCGGTCGATTTCGTCTCGCTGGCGCCGGTGGACCTGCCGCGCGACGCGCTGGCCCCGGGCGGCGCGCTGGCGCTGGTGGTGCACGACGTGGCGCCGGCCACCTGGGAGCGCTGCGCGGCGCTGCTGGAGGCGGCCACCGCGCTGGCGCCGTCGCTGCCAGCCACGCTGCTGGTGGTGCCGCGCTGGCACGGCGCGCCGTCCACCTTCAGCTTCGAGGCAGCCATGGACGCAGCCCTCGCGCGCGGCCACGAGCTGGCGCTGCACGGCTGGAGCCATCTCGACCCGCTGCCCGCGCGCGGGGCGCTGCAGCGGCTGCGGCGGCGCTTCTACACCGCCGGCGAGGGCGAGTTCGCGGCGCTGCCGCAGGCCGACGCCGCGCGGCGCCTGGCGCTGGGCCGGCGCTGGTTCGCGCGCCGCGGCTGGCCGCTGCACGGCTTCGTGCCGCCGGCGTGGCTGCTGGGCGCGGACAGCGCCCGCGCGCTGGCCGCGGCCGGCTTCGACTACAGCTGCACGCTGGACCGCTTCGTCGGGTTGCGCGGCCAGCCGCCGCTGCGCGCCTGGAGCCTGGCGTTCAGCACCCGCGCGGCGTGGCGCCGCGGCCTGTCGCGGCTGTGGGTGCCGATGCTGGCGCGGCGGCTGCGCAACGCGCCGCTGCTGCGCTTCGAGCTGCACCCCGACGACGTGGTGCATCCCGGCGTGCGCGACTGCTGGCTGGAGCTGCTGGCCCGGGCGCTGGAGCAGGGCCGCCAGCCGCTGCTGCTGCGCGAGGTGGCGCAACGCATGCCGCGCGGGGCGGTGGACTGAAGCCGGGCAGGGCCGCCAAGGCGGCGGTCAGTCGTCGAAATCCATCAGCCGGCCCGGATCCTGGCGCTGGCCGACGAGGCGCACGACATCGACGTGTTCGTCGCGTTCGAAATACCAGAACGTCAGCGGGAATCCGTCGAGCCGCCACGTCCGCAGGCCTTCCACGCCCAATGTCTGGCCCAGCACCGGTGAGCCCATGCCAGGATTCGTGGACAACTCTTCCAGGGCCTTGGCCATGGCGGTGACGAGCCTGGCAGCTACCGCGGTGCCAGCCACTTCCCGGTAATTCAGGACTTCGGCGCGCCGGTCGTCACGGGCGCGGGGCCGCAACAGGCAACGCTTCACCCGCGGTTGCCTCGTGCCAATGCCTGGAGTTCGTCCCAGTCGGTCGGCGTGTCCGGCGTCGGCACCCCACTGGCGAGGCCTTCTTCCAGCAAGGCGCGCAAATGCGCCGCGGCCTGCTCGCGCTGATCTTGGCGAATCAACTCACGGATGTATTCGCTGGTGTTGCCGTACTGCCCGGACTCGACCCGCTGCGCCACGTAGGCGCGCAGTGCTTCCGGCAAGGCGATGTTCATGGTGCTGGTACTGGTCATGGCCGGCATGCTCAAATTCTTGGCAACCATTGTCAATCGGCCCGGGAGTGCCTCGGTCAACAAAAAGCCCGGCCGGGGCCGGGCTGTTGACCAGGAAAGGGCTGCTGGCCTACTGCCGCGTCAGCACCACGTCGCTGCCGCGCAGGCGCAGCGTGCCGTCCTTGAGCATGTCCAGGGGCTCGCCGGTGTCCAGCCGGTACTCGGCCTGGCCGGTGGGCTCCCACAGCTCCTCGGCCGAGACGAACAGGTCCTCGCGCATCAGGTGCTCGTAGCCCTTGACCTTGTAGCGCTTGCCCTGCGCGTCCTGCGCCTGGAACGATTCGAGCAGATGCAGCTTGTGTTCCATGTCGATACCTCCTTGTGCGGCGCACGGCCCGCGGGGGCCGCGCGTCTCGGCGCATCGTAGGCCGACCGCTGCGGCGTGCAACCGGCAGCCCAGGCCACCGCTCGACAATGCGGGTTGAACCGTCCATCCCGGCCCGGCCGCCCCAGGCGTTGGCTTGCCGGCCGGAACGTCGAGCCCGAAGGAGACGCCTTGCCCCGCTTCGCCGCCAACCTGTCGCTGATGTACACGGAACACGCCTTCCTCGACCGCTTCGAGGCTGCGGCCGCCGACGGCTTCGACGCCGTGGAGTTCCTGTTCCCCTACGCCTTCGAGCCGGCCGAGGTGGCCGCGCGGCTGCGGCGCCACGGCCTGGCGCAGGCGCTGTTCAACGCCCCGCCGGGTGACTGGGACGCGGGCGAGCGCGGCATCGCGGCGCTGCCCGACCGGGTGGACGAGTTCCGCCGCGGCTTCACGCAGCAGGCGCTGCCCTGGCTGCGCGCGCTGCGCTGCCCGCGCCTGCACGTGCTGGCCGGCGTGATGCCCGAAGGCATGCCGCGCGAGCTGCTGGAGCGCACCTACCTGGACAACCTGCGCTGGGCCGCGCCGCTGGCCGCGGCCGAGGGCGTGACGCTGCTGATCGAGCCGCTGAACCCGCGCGACGTGCCCGGCTACCTGGTGCGGCGCCAGCAGGAGGCGCACCGGCTCGCCGCCGACACGGGCGCGCCCAACGTCAAGGTGCAGTTCGACCTCTACCACTGCCAGATCGTCGAGGGCGACCTGGCCACGGGCCTGCGCCGCTGGCTGCCCACGGGCCGCGTCGGCCACATCCAGATCGCCGGCGTGCCGGACCGGCAGGAGCCCGACGCGGGCGAGGTGCACTACCCGTACCTGTTCGACCTCATCGACGCGCTGGGCTACGACGGCCCGGTCGGCGCCGAGTACCGGCCGCGCGCCGGGACTTCCGAAGGACTGGGCTGGCTGCGGCGCTGGCGGGCGGGGCAGGAGTGAAAAGCGGTTGCCTGTCAGGCCGTTGAACCTTCACCCGTTCGCACTGAGGTATCGAAGGGCGAATCCGTGAGGCTGGTACGCACGCCGGGAACTGCTGGTTCGTTGAACCGTTCGGACTGAGGTATCGAAGGCCGAATCCGACAGGCTCGGATGGCAGCCTTGCAGCGGCGGCCGTTCATCCTTCGATACCTCAGGACGAACGGAAAGGCTTCCAGGCACTGCGGTTGAGAAAGAAACGGAATTGCTTCCTCACCACGGCCACGATGCCAGAAGCAGCCCCGCGGTGATGCAGCCGGTGAGCGCGCCGGCGAGCACGTCGCTGGGGTAGTGCAGACCCAGCACCACGCGCGAGGCCGCCACCAACGCCGTGAAGGCCCAAGCCAGCGGCGCCCACCCCGGGTAGTGCCAGCTCAGCAGCATCGAAAAACTCACCGCGTGCAGCGTGTGGCCGCTGGGGAAGCTGTAGCGGTCCAGCGCCCGGGTGCAGGCGCGGATGTCGGGGCAGTCCACGCAGGGCCGCTCGCGCCCGGTGCGCAGCTTGGCCCAGCGGTACAGCACGACGTTGAGCGTGCCGGCGGCCAGCATCTGCAGCGAGCACACCAGCCCGTCGGGGCTGCCGCCCAGCCAGGGCAGCACCAGCATGAGCACGTACCACAGGCCCCCGTCGCCCAGGCGGCTGGCCAGGATGAGCGGCCGCAGCAGCAGCACGCAGCCGGCGCCGCGGTGCAGCCGCCGCGCCCAGTGGCGGTCGAGTTCCAGCCAGCGCGCGCGGCGCGCCTCAGGCCATGGCCACATGCGATAGCCGCGCCGGCAGGGGCTGCAGCGCCAGCTGCGCCAGGCGCTGCTCGAAGCGGCCGAGCACCTGCTCCCAGCCCGCCTGGAGCGCCGACTCGCGCGCGGCGTGGCGCAGCGGCGCCAGCAGCTCGGCCATCTCCGCGGCGCGGATGGCGGTGCGGATGAAGGCCTCCTCGTCGTCGGGCGGCACCAGCAGCCCGTTGACGCCGGCGTCGATGTGCTGCGCCGCCGCGGCCAGGTCCACCGCGACCACCGCCAGCCCGCTGGCCAGCGCCTCCAGCGTCACGTTGCCGAAGGTCTCGCTCTGGCTGGGAAAGAGGAACAGGTCGGCGCTGGCGTAATGCGCCGCCAGCGCCTCGCCATGCTGCGCGCCGACGAACTCGGCGGCCGGGAAGTCGCGCTCCAGCCGCGCGCGCAGCGGGCCGTCGCCCACGACCACCATGCGCGTGAGCGGGCGTAGCCGCCGCGCCGCCTGGAACGCGCGCAGCGCCAGCACCACGTTCTTCTCGGCGGCGAGCCGGCCGACGTAGAGCATCACCACCTGGCGCGGCTCGGCGGCGTTCCAGCGCGCGCGCAGCGCCGCGCTGCGGCGCTCGGGCGAGAACAGCTGCGTGTCCACGCCGCGGCCATGCACTTCCACGCGCTGGAAGCCGTTGAGGCGCAGCTGCCGCGCCAGCGCCTGCGTCGGCACGAAGGTGCAGCCGGCACGGTTGTGGAAGCGCCGCAGGCACGCGGCGATCAGCGGCTCGGCCCAGCCCAGGTGGTAATAGCGGGCGTAGGCGTGAAAGTTGGTGCGGAAATCGCTGGTCACGGGCAGCCCCAGGCGGCACGCGGCGTGCAGCGCCGCATGCGCCATCGGCCCGGGCGTGGCCAGGTGCACAAGGTGCGGCCGCAGCGCCTGCCAGCGCTGCTCGAACCCGGCCTGGCGCGCCAGCCCGAAGCGCAGGTCCGGGTACAGCGGGATCGGCCAGCCCGGGGTGCGCCATTCCTCGCCGTCGTCGCGCCGCGCCTCGGCGCGCTGGCGCGGCCGGATCAGCTGCACCGCGTGGCCGCCGTCGCGCAGGTACCGGACCGTGCGCTCGGTGGTCAGGGCCACGCCGTTGACTTCGGGCGGGTAGGTTTCGGTGACGTAGGCGATGCGCACGGCGGCTCTGGGGAAGCGTCGGTGCGGGGCTTCAAGCATGCGGCGTTCCCAAGGGCGCCGCCGGGGCCACCGGGGGCCCCCCAGGCAGGTTCAGGGTTGCACCCGGGCCGCCGCGTCGAAGCGCCGCTTGAACTGGCGCTCGAAGTCCGCGCCGGCGTCCACGTCCAGCAGCACCGGCGCGGCCTCGTCGGCCAGGCGCGGCGTGCCCAGCGCGGCCCACAGGCCGTCCACCACGGCCAGCGCCGGAGCGGCGGACGGCGCCCCGGGCACGACCCGGCACAGCGCGCCAGCGCGCTGCAGCAGCGCGGTGGCGCGCACCGGCCGCGGCAGCAGCAGCTCCACGTCCACGCCGCGCCAGGCGGCCCGGCACAGCGCGCGCAGCAGCGCCGGGCCCAGCTTCTCGCCCGGGCCCAGGGCCAGGCGGATGCGGGACTGCGCCACGGTCACGGCCTGCAGCAGCGCCGCGCGCAGCGCCTGCGCGCCCAGCGGGTGCTCAGGGGGCACCCGCACCAGCTGCTGCTGCCCGGCCACCGGCTGCAGCGCCGTGAAGCGCCGCGGCGCCAGCGCCGGCTGCAGCCGCTGCGCCCAGTCGTCGAGGAAGTCCCGCTGCAGCGCCGGCACGGCCGGGCCTTCGAGCGCCAGCACCGGCGCGCCCGTGCCGCCGGGCGCGATGAAGGCGAAGCGCCCGTCGGCCAGCAGCAGCGGCAGCGGGGCCGGGCGCCAGGGCCACCAGCGGCGCCAGCGCGCGGGAACGCCCAGCAGCGCGCCGGCGCGGCGCAGCGCGGCGGCCCCCGGCGCCCGGCTGGCGCCGCCGCGCAGCGCCAG
>NZ_VIDQ01000189.1 GCF_009760915.1 Azohydromonas aeria | reverse complement strand
CGGATGTCGGCCTCCACCGCCACCGGGTCCTCCTCGGGGATCATGCGCCGATCCAGCTTGAGCACCACCTTGCCCGGCACCACGTTGGTGTTGGTGCCGCCCTCGATGCGCCCGACGTTGAGGTACGGGTGGCTGATGCCCGGCACCTGCGAGCGCACCTGCTTGTACAGCGCGTTCTGCGCGTACAGCGCGTTGAGGATCGCCACCGCGCCCTGCAGCGCGTCCACGCCGGTGTCGGGGATGGCCGCGTGCGCCATCTTGCCGAGCACCGTCACTTCCATCTGCAGGCAGCCGTTGTGCGCCGTCACGACCTGGTAGCTGAAGCCCGCGGCCAGCGCCAAGTCGGGCTTCGTGAGTCCCTTCTTCAGCAGCCAGCCCGGGCCCAGCTCGCCGCCGAACTCCTCGTCGTAGGTGAAGTGCAGCTCGACGCCGCCCTTGAGCGGCGCGCCCAGCGCCTCGAGCGCGCGCACGGCAAAGGTGAAGGTGGCGAAGTCGCTCTTGCTCACCGCCGCAGCGCGCCCGAACAGCTTGCCGCCTTCGATCTCGCCGCCGTAGGGATCGTGGCTCCAGCCTTCGCCCGGGGGCACCACGTCGCCGTGGGCATTGAGCGCGACGGTGCGCCCGCCCTCGGCGTAGCGGCGGCGCACGATCAGGTTGGTGATGCTCTCCAGGCCGCCGGCCCGGACTTCCTCGGCCGGCACGGCGTGCCGCTCGGCCTCGAAGCCGAAGCCGGCGAGCAACTCGGCCGTGCGCTCGGCATGCGGGGCGTTGTTGCCCGGGGGCGTGTCGGTGGGCACGCGCACGAGCTGCTGCAGGAAGGCGACTTCCTCGTCGAAGTGGGCGTCGATCCAGGCGTCGAGCCGGGTGTAGGGGGTGGTCATGGTCGTTGTCCGGGGAGTGTTCAAGCCAGCTGCGCCAGCAGGTTCTGGAACGCCTGCACGCACAGATCGGCGTCGTCGTTGGTGATGGTTTCCAGCGGGTTGTGGCTGATGCCGGCATTGCCGCCGCGCAGGAACAGCATGGCCTGCGGCATGGCCTCGTGCAGCTTCATCGCGTCGTGGCCCGCGCCGCTGGGCATGCGGTGCACGGGCAGGCCCAGCGCTTCCACCGCGCGCTCCCAGCGCTGCTGCCAGGCCGCATCGCTCGGCGCGGCCGCGGCGCGCATGCTCTCTTCCAGCGTGAAGGCGACGCCGCGGCGCTCGCAGATCGCCTGCAGCTCGGCCCGCACGTCCGCGAGGCAGGCGTCGCGCACGGCGTTGGTCGTGGCGCGGATGTCCAGGCTGAAGCGGCAGCGCCCGGGCACGACGTTCACGGAGCCGTTGGGCACGTCGAGCATGCCCACCGTGCCGACCAGGTCCGGCACCTGCGCGGCGCGCCGCTCCAGGTAGAGCACCAGCTCGGCGACGGCCGCCGCGGCGTCGCGGCGCTGGCCCATCGGCGTGGTGCCGGCGTGGCTGGCCTGGCCGGTGACTTCGCCCATCAGGCGCACGCTGCCGTTGATGGAGGTGACCACGCCCAGCGGCAGGTTCAGCGCGTCGAGCACCGGGCCCTGCTCGATGTGGACCTCGACGAAGCCGAGATACCGCGCGGGATCGCGCTTCAGTGCGGGGATGTCCTCGATGCGCAGCCCCGCGTCCTGCATGGCCTGGCGCAGCGAGACGCCCTGTGCATCGACCTGGTCGAGCCACGCCATGTCGAACTGCCCGATGAGCGCCCC
>NZ_VIDQ01000188.1 GCF_009760915.1 Azohydromonas aeria | reverse complement strand
CCACCTCCACGGCCTGCGCCTGGTCGCAGTGCCGCAGCACCACCAGGAACTCCTCGCCCCCGTAGCGGCAGCTCACGTCGGTCTGGCGCAGGCACAGCCGCAGCTGCTCGGCCGTCAGCCGCAGCACCTGGTCGCCCGCCTCGTGCCCGAGCGTGTCGTTGATGCGCTTGAAGTGGTCCAGGTCCAGCAGGATCACGGCCAGCGGCTCGCGGTGGCGCCGGGCCATCGCCACGGCCAGCGTGGCCTGCTCCATGCAGCCGCGCCGGTTGAGCAGCCCGGTGAGACCATCCGTGATGGCCAGTTGCTGCAGCTTGCCCGTGGCCTCCTCGTGCCAGGCGGCCAGGAGCGCCATGGTGATGAGCGCCAGCGCCACGTGCTGCAGGATCGCCGCGGCCACGTTGAGCGGATGCGGCGTGCGCAGTTCGGGGTACAGATGAGTGAAGAAGGCGCCCAGGATGCCCCGGCCCAGCGTCACCGCCATCAGCACCGCGGCGCCGCCCAGGACCACGCCGCGCCAGCGACGGCCTCTTCCCTGCGCTGGCCAGGCGCAGGCCAGCACGATGGCGCCCAGCATCACGGCCAGACCCGCGTTGGACCAGCCCACGCGCCAGGCGTAGCTGCCAAAGCCCAGGGCGTACCCGACGGGCGTGAGCAGCAGCGCGGCGTGCACGACGGCGCGCCCGGGACGGCGTCCGATCCAGGCGTCGATGGCATGCCAGATCGAGGCCAGGCTCACGCCCAGCAGCGCGATCCACAGCGTGGACAGCAGCCGGTCATGGACGGCACGCGCCGCCAGCAGCGAGCCCCAGGCCAGCGCCTGCGTTACAGCGGCGCCGATCATCCAGCGCGCTGCCGTGCTGCTGCGCCAGCCCACCAGGATGGGCATCGCGACGGCGCCGGCGAACACGCCGGCGAGCATCGTCACGAAGGCGGTTTGAATGTCGAGCACAAAGCCGCTGATTGTCCGCTGTTCAGACAGCCCGGCCAGGTGGCTGATGAACCGCGCGACAGTGCCTGCGCGGCACGACAGACTTCAGGAACTAGCGCGCGGCCTGCTTGCCCAGCTGCGCCCCGATGCCCACGGCTGCAGCGGCCGCCAGGATGGCGCTGGCCAGCGCGACCAGCCACGGCATCTGCTGCGGTGGCAGGTACGCCGAGGCAATACCGGCACAGACATAGCCCAGCAGCAGCAGGGCGGCGATCAACCTTGCCATCGGATTCCCTTCTTCAAAGGCACGGGTTCAGGATACCGACAAGCCTTTCAGCAGCCTGATGCAGCCCCTGCGGGGGCGGCTGTGCGGCGAGCACTGCACCTGGCCACACAGGCAAGGCCGTCGAGCACGCGTCGGCGCGACAGCATGCGGTTCATGCCGGCCAGCCTCCCGCATCAACCGGATGTTCCTTGAGCGGCGATGACTGGCTGGCTGCCAAGAGACGGGCACGAGGCCGTTGCTATGGCCTGGCAGCCGTGTCGGTGGAGTGGAAGCGCAGATCCCGAATCGAGCCGGCCTCACTGCGCAACTGCGCCATGCCCGAGCAGAGCCGCCCGACCGAATCCCGAAGCGTGTCCATGGACACCGCCAGCCGCTCGGCAGGACTTCTTGCACTGGCCATCCGTACCTGGACGTTGGCCAAGGCGACACGCGCCGCGCCTCGTGCGCTTGCCGGCATCTCGCTCAGCGCCGCTTCGAACAGCATCAGGCGCTGGACCTCGAATGC
>NZ_VIDQ01000187.1 GCF_009760915.1 Azohydromonas aeria | reverse complement strand
TGCGCGCTGTGGTCCTGCAGCGCCACCATGAACAGGCGCGGCGGCAGCGGCCGGATGCGGCGCGTGACGTGGAGCGTGGCGCCGTCGCCGCGCTGCAGCAGCGTCTGCGAGCACAGCTCGGCGCCGGGTGCCGCGGCACCCGCGGCGGCGGCCTCGGCCCAGAAAGTGAAGTCCTCGGGCGTGGGCAGCAGCGTGTCGGCGGCGGCTCCGAGCACCTGCGCGCGCGGCAGCGCCAGCAGCGCCAGGCCGGCCTCGTTGACGGCGCACACGCGCTGCGTGTCGGCGCGCACCAGCCACACCGCCTCGTTGAGGTTCTCGATCAGCAGCGACCAGGCGGCCAGCACCGCGCCGTCGTCGCCCGGGCCGGGCGCCGGCGCGGCGGGGGGTGGCGGCGGCGCCCAGGGAGCCGCCGCCGGGATGGCACCGGCCAGCGCCACGGCCGCCGGCGCGTCCTCGATGAGCACCGCGGCGGTGGCCGGCCCCCCCTTGGACAGCGCCGGCGACACGTCCGGGTGGCCCGCGCTCACGCAGGCTCTCCGGTGCGGGGCGGGGCCGGCCGGGAGGTGGCGGCGCTCACGTGAACCGCTCCTGCGTCAGCGGCGCCGGGGCGGCGTCGAAGAAGTAGGCCACGCGCTGCGCCGGCGCCAGGTACTGCTGCGCCTCGCGCGGCAGCTGCGCGGGCTTGAGGCTGCGCCGGATGCTCAAGGCGGGCTCGCGCTCCAGGTCCAGCACCAGCGCCTCGTCGCGCGGCACGCGCGCGTCGTGCACCAGCACGCGCGGCTTGAGCGGGCGCGCGGCGTTGACGCTGGCCACCAGCGCGTAGCGGTCGTCGCTGAGCTGCACCACCGAGCCCGGCGGGTACACGCCCATCATGCGCACGAAGGCGCCCAGCAGCCGCGGGTCGTGCCGGGCCTGCCCCTGCGCGTACAGCAGCGACAGCGCCTCGTGCGGCGTGAGCGCGCACGCGGCCAGCGCCGGGTTGCACAGGTTGTCGTAGCGGTTGACCAGCGCCACGATGCGCGCGCCCTGGCTCACCTTGTCGAGGGGCAGCCGCAGCGGGAAGCCGCTGCCGTCGGCCAGCTCGTGGTGCTGCGCGATCACGAGCAGCGCCGCGGGCGGCAGCCCCATGCGCCGCGCATGCGCCACGCCCAGCGCCACGTGCTCGCGGTAGAGCTTGACCTCGGCGCCGGTGAACTGCTCCTCCAGGAAGCGCACGCGATCGGGCAGGTCGATCTTGCCGATGTCGTGCAGCAGCGCGCCCAGTCCCAGCATCATCAGCTCGGCCTCGGCCAGGCCGATCAGCCGCCCAAGCAGCAGCGACAGCACGGTGACGTTGAGCGCGTGCGCCGACCCGCGGTCGCCCACGCTCTCGGTGAGCAGCCGGATCGAGCTCTCGGGGTCCGACAGCATCTGCCGCAGCAGCTCCCCGGTGAGCCGCTCGGTGCGCTCGCGCGCCGCGCCCGGGTCGCCGCTGCGCAGCAGCTCACTGGCCTCGCGCCAGCCGCGGATGGACTCGGCATAGCAGCGCTCGCACTGCGCCTGCGCCGCGCGCTGCGCCACCAGCGCCTGGCGCCGCTGCTGCCGCGCCACCTCCTCCGGGCTCGGCGCCCGCTGCGCCGCGGCCGCGGCCTGGGCCGCCGCGGCGGCGGCCGCCGCGCTGGCCGCCTCGTGCTCGGGCCGGTGGCGGCGCGCGGGGTCCCAGCGCACGCGCTCCAGGCCCAG
>NZ_VIDQ01000186.1 GCF_009760915.1 Azohydromonas aeria | reverse complement strand
GCTCGGCTGCCAACCGCGGCTTCAAGGCGATCTGCCGGGCAATGAAATCCCGGGTCAGCCAGCCGCTGCCGGCGAGCTGTGCCTTGCATGCGGCACGGCAGGCCTGCGCCCATTCGACGACCGGTGAGAGGCACTCCTGCAGCGAGCGCACCAGCTGCTGCGCACGCTCCTGCTCCCGGCGCGTCTGCTCCAGGTGTCGCCGCGCCAGGGCCTGCTCGCGCGCGCAGGAGATCGCCTGCACCATGTCCCGCGCCGCGGCGTTGCCGATGCCGTCGAGCTCCAGCACCGACCGGTTGGGCAACGTCACCGTCACGCGCGACCAGAGCAGTCCCGGCTCGACATGAACGGCACCAAGGTCCTTCAGTGCGATGGCATGCCGGGCGCCTTCCACCTCCAGGAGGGCGCGCTCATCCTCGAGCCGCAACTGCCAACGCTTCGATCCGGTGAGGACTCCCCCGGTCTGTGACGGGCTCCATGTTCTGTGCATGAAGGAATTGTCCACGCGCGCGGTGCCGCACCTGCAGTCCCAGCCGGTCGCGGACAGCTTGCGCTTCGAGCTCGGCAGTACGGCGGCTTCCCGGGTGGCGACGTGCGCATGAGAAATGTGTGCCTAGCGGCGGACAGTCGCCACATGTGACTCGACCGGGGTTCCGATGCCATCTCAACGACAAGGGCGCCAGCTGCCATTCGAAGCGCGGTTGGACAGCGGACCGCGTGCATGTTTGGCCACGATCGCCGTTGCCCGGTTCGACCCGTTCATGGGCATGTGACGATGTAGGAGGGAGCGCTTTGTCGTTGGGACAGCGAGGAGACCCGTGCCCAACGGAAGCAGGCCAGGCGGATCAGCTCGGCAGCTGCTGACCGCGGATCCGCATGAGCAGAGGGGACAAGCAACCTGCGCTGGCGCCGCGCCGCGCGCCCGAGATCGAGGGCCGCCCGCGACGCCGGTGTCGGTGCGTTCATGGACGAACGACCCTTGCGCCTTCGTGCCTGGCAGACTTCTTCGGGACCGTGCCGCCGCTACAGTGCAATGGCTTGCTGGCGCGAGAGTTCCGCGTAGGCGCTCCAGACTTCTTCCTTCATCTGCGCCAGCACGCGTTCCTCGTCGGCCGTGTCGTAGCCCAGGCGCCTGAGTTCCTCGATCCACGTGGCCTGCGCCGTTGCCCGGTTATCGCACTCCGTGGCCAGGCGCTGCGCTCTTTGCAACGCCGTTTCGTACTGCTGCATCGTCTCCCTCTGCCGCGTTCGCCGGCCCTGTGGTGGGCCGGTCTTCGTGAGGCATGAGCATGGCGGCACCGTGCCTGCGGCACGCCTGCAGGCCCCTTCGTTGAGGGCGCGCTGATGGAGGGTTGTACGGTGCTTGTTCAGCAGCAGGGCTGCGCGGACTCTGGCGGGCTGTGGATTCAGGGCAGCTCGTGCCGAGAGGTTCGAAAGCGCTCCCGGCGCACTGCCGGCTGCCGCCGACTCGGGGTCTGGAAGCAGGGGCCCGAAGGCCCCAGGATGGACTCGTCGTGCAACAGTCAGGCACGCCTTGGGCCGGTACGTGGCTGACCGCCACGGCGGGTTTCCAAGGCGGCCTTTTCCCCCATGTGCCAGGACTTCGACTTCGACCATTTCGCCCATCTCGCGCGCAGCGATCCCGCAGCATTCGAGGTCCAGCGCCTGATGCTGTTCGAAGCGGCGCTGAGCGAGATGCCGGCAAGCGCACGAGGCGCGGCGCGTGTCGCCTTGGCCAACGTCCAGGTACGGATGGCCAGTGCAAG
>NZ_VIDQ01000185.1 GCF_009760915.1 Azohydromonas aeria | reverse complement strand
CGGCGATGCGCTGTCCCTGTGGCTGGACCAGGACCGCCGCCCGATCCGGCTGCGCTTCGCGCGACGCGTGGGTGAGCACCTGGACGACGTGCTGCTGCCGCAGCGGCTGCACGTCAGCGAGGGGCTGTGCGAAGGGCTGACCGCCCGGCTCACCTGCCTGACGCCGTGCCCCGGCCTGGACGTGGCCGCGCTTGTGGGCGTGCCGCTGGAAGCGCAGCTCGTCACCGACCGCGGCGGGCTGCGGCGCTTCTGCGCCGTGGTCACGCAGGCGCGGCTGGGCCAGGGCGACGGCGGGCTCACCGCCGTGCAGCTCACCGCGCAGGACGTCATGGCCGTGATGGCGCAGCGGCGCGGCAACCGCGTCTTCCTCGACCAGAGCGCCCTCGACATCGCGCGCACGGTGCTCTCGGGCTGGCGCACGCGCTTTCCCGCGCTGGCGCGCTGCTTCGAGTGGCAGCTGCTGGCCATCGACGAGGTGCGCTATCCGCGGCGCGCCTGCACGCTGCAGCTGCACCAGAGCGACGCGGCCTTCCTGCGCGCTCTGCTGGCGCGCGAGGGCATCGGCTGGTTCATCCGCCCGGGGGCGGACGGCGAGGACGGCACGCCGCGCCAGGAACTGGTGCTCTTCGACGACCTGCGGCACCTGCCGGCCAACGCCGCCGGGCCGGTGCGCTTTCACCACAGCCGCGGCACCGAGCAGCGCGATGGCATCGCCCTGCTGGCGCCCACGCACACGCTGGCGCCGGGCAGCGTGCGCTGGGCCAGCTGGGACCACGAGCGCGCGCGGGTGGACGTTTCGCTGCAGGAGCAGCGCCTCGACGACACCACGCTGGCCGGGGCGCTGCGCGACGCGCGCATCGTGCTGCCGCATGCCGGCAACGACCTGGACGACCTCGACCGCCTGGCGCGCGTGGCGCTGCGCCGCCATGCGGGCAGCGCGCAGTGCCTGCACGGCGCGGGCACGCTGCGCGACCAGGCCGTGGGCGAATACAACCGCATCGAGGGCCATGCCGCCATCGACGCGGCCGCGCTTCGGGACCCGCGCCGCGGCGAGTTCGTCAGCGTCCGGCTGGAGCACTGGGCGCGCGGCAACCTGCCCAAGGAACTCGATGCGCGCGCGCAGGCGCTGCTGGACGCCTCCGCGGGGCAAGACGGCCCATCGGGCGTGCCACTCATGGACGCCGACGAGCGCTACGTCAACCGCTTCGCGGCCGTGGCGCGCGACGCGCCCTGGGCGCCGCCGTGGGACCCGTCGCTCGACCTGCCCGCGCTGCCGCTGATGACGGCCAGCGTCATGGGCGTGGAGGGCGTGCCGGTGTGGTGCGACGAGCTGGGGCGCGTGAAGGTGCAGTTCCACGGCCTGGATGCCGAGGACCACGCGCACGCCGGCGGCGCGGGCACCAACGGCAACGCCGGCGACGGCGCCTGGGTGCGCGTCAACGGGCTGTGGTGCGGCTCGGGCTTCGGCGTGGTGTTCCCGCTGCGCCCGGGCATGGAGGTGAGCATCGGCTTCGAGATGGGCGACCCGTCGCGCCCGGTGATCCTGGGCAGCCGCCACCACGCCAGCAACGTGGCGCCGCGCTTCGACGGCCTGATCGGCCTGCCGCACAACCACGGCTTGAGCGGCATCGTCACGCGCGAGCTCGGCGGCAGCCGCGGGCAGCAGCTGCGCTTCAACGACAGCCCGCGGGGCTTCAGCGCGCAGCTCGCCAGCGACCACGCGGCCAGCCAGCTCAACCTGGGCGACCTGGCCACGCCGATGCGCCAGGGGCGGACGACTCCGCGGGGCGA
>NZ_VIDQ01000184.1 GCF_009760915.1 Azohydromonas aeria | reverse complement strand
CTGCGCCGCCAGGACCTCAAGGCCGCGCGCGAGTCCATCCAGGCCGTGCTCAAGGTCGCGCCCGACTTCGGCTACGCGCAGCAACTGGCCGGCGCCATCGAGTACGAGGCCGGCGCGCTGGCGCAGGCCGTCACGCACCTGACGCGCGCGCAGCAGCTCATGCCCGAGTCGCTGGCCGCGCGCCAGCTGCTGGCGCAGGCGCTGCTGCGCGCGGGCGACCCGGCCAAGGCGCTGGCCACGCTGCAGCCGGTGCTCGACGGCAAGGCCGTCACGCCGGCGCTGCTGAACCTGGCGGCGCAGGCCTGGCAGCAGCAGGGCGAGCTGGCCAAGGCCGAGGCGCTGTTCAAGCGCGCCGCGGCGCTGGACCCGGCTGACAGCCGCACCCGCGTGGCGCTGGCGCTCAACCAGATCGCGCGCGGCGACGCGTCGGCGCTGGAGTCGCTGCAGGCCACCGCCGCCGACGACAAGGGCACGGTGGCCGACCTGGCGCTCGTCAACGAGCGCATGCGCCGGCGCGAGTTCGACGCGGCGCTGCAGGCCATCGCCGCGCTGGAGAAGAAGACTCCCGGCCAGGCGCTGGCGCCGCTGCTGCGCGCGCGCGTGCAGATGGCGCTGAAGCAGCCCGACAAGGCGCGCCAGAGCCTGGAGCAGGCCGCGCAGGCCGAGCCCGCGAACCTGCAGGCCGCCACCGCGCTGGCCGAGTTCGACGTGCGCGACAAGCAGTTCGACGCCGCGCGCAAGCGCTTCGACGCGCTGCTCAAGGCCGACCCGAAGAACGTGGGCGCGCTGCTGGCCGTGGCGCGCGTGCGCCAGGCCGCCGGCGCGCCGGCGGCCGAGGTGCGCACGCTGCTGGAGGAGGCGCTGCGCGCCAACCCCACCGAGCCCCGGCCGCGGCTGGCGCTGGTGGAGCACCACCTGGCGCAGAAGGACACGCCGGCGGCGCTGACCGCGGCGCAGGAGGCCGTGGCCGCCATTCCCGACAACCCCACGCTGCTGGCCGAGCTGGCGCGGGTGCAGGCCGTGGCGGGCGACTTCAACCAGTCCATCTCCAGCCTGGGCCAAGTGGCGGCGCAGCGCCCGGACTCGGTGCAGGCGCAGCTGATGCTGGCCGAGGTGCAGATGGCGGCGAAGAACTTCGATGCCGCCGTGACCGCGCTGCAGCGCGCGCGCGCGCTGGCGCCGCGCGACTTCACCGTGGCGCAGCGCCTGGCCGCGGCGCAGGTGGCCGCCGGCCGCCCCGAACAGGCGCTGGCCACGGCGCGCGCGCTGCAGAAGGAGAAGGAAACCGCCGTGCCGGGCCTGGTGCTCGAAGGCGACGTCGAGGCGGCGCAGCGCCGCGGCCGCGAGGCGCTGGCCGCCTACCGCGCCGCGCTGGCCAAGGTGCCGGCGAGCACGGCGGTGGCGGTGAAGGTGCACGGCGCGCTGCTGGCGCAGGAGCCCGCCGCCGCCCCGGCCTTCGCCACGAAATGGATGAGCGAGCATCCGCAGGACGCGGGCTTCCTGTTCCACCTCAGCGAGGTCGCGGGCGCGCGGGGCGACCATGCGCAGGCCGAGGCGCGGCTGCAGGAGGCGCTCAAGCTGCGCCCGGATGACCCGGTGATGCTCAACAACCTGGCCTACATGCAGGTGCTGCTCAAGCGCCCCGGGGCGGTGGCCACGGCCGAGAAGGCCAACCAACTGCGCCCGCAGCACCCGTACTTCATGGACACGCTGGCCGTGGCGCTGGGGGCGGAGAAGCAGTTCGATCGCGCCATCGAGCTGCAGAAGAAGGTGGTCGCGCTGGACCCGAAGAACCCGCTGTGGAAGCTGACGCTGGCGCGCCTGTACCTCGACGCCGGCCAGCGCGCGCAGGCCCGCACCGAGCTCTCGGCCCTGGCCGCGCTGGG
>NZ_VIDQ01000183.1 GCF_009760915.1 Azohydromonas aeria | reverse complement strand
TAGGCCCCCTCGCCGAACAGCGTGTGGCAGTTGATGCAGTTGTACTTGTGCCAGACGTCCTTGCCGGCCACGACCTGGGGCGTGAGGTTCTGTGCATTGGTGAGCTTGTCGAACTGACGATGGCTGTCGAGCGTGAGCCCGCCAAACACCAGTGCCGAGACGGCCGTGGCCCCGATGGCAAAGAAGCGGGCCTGTCGCTTGTCCATGTCCGGGCCCTATACGCCGATGCCCGACCAGTGGGCCAGCGATACGTAGCCGCCCCACGCAATGGCCGCGCCCATGAGCGCAACGACCCCTGCGGCCACGGCCTTGAGCAGGCCGTGGTACTTCGTTGATGCGTCCATCTCGCCTCCTGCGCCGCATGGCGGCGGAAAATGCGGGCAAGCACCATGCTGGTGCATGTCACTGAGCCGCATTCTGGGCGTTCAAGTGAATGTTGGGAAACACACAGATAGACGCTTTACAAGCCCGATCAATCGACCGCATGAGACTTGATCGCAGCGCTCAACATAGGGCGAGACCCTTATTTTTGAGGCTCCCCCTGGTGCAGCTTTGCTGGCAAAGGAGCACCTTCGTTCCAGTTGAAACATGATGGTGTCCATGCTGGCCGAACCGGGAGCAGACATCGGCGTTTCCGGCACGAGAACGGCCAGCCGGCGTGGCAGCCTTGTCGGCTGAGCTGCGGTGGTGGCTCGATCTTGCACCGGCCCGAATACCCCACGATGTCGGCACCACAGTGCAAGTCCTGCTGGAGGGTTAGCTGTCCGCCTTCAGCGGCACTTCATGACGACACCTGACGCTGTAGCCATGGCTAGCCAAGCCGCAAGCTCTTCAGGATAGGCCCTTACGCGCTGCATCAGTCCGGGTACCTATGACACGGGGCTGCAGCAGTCGCTACCTGAGCATTGCGTTAGATGTGAGGTCTCGGCAGGTCGAGCATCCGGGGCAGCGGCACGTAGGCGCTGTAGGAAGACTTGACCCGTGGTGCCAACAGCGTCTGGCCAGAGACGACAGGCCCTGCTTTGCTGGTGAAGTCAGGGCAAACAATTTCAAGCTACCTTGAAGCGCTGCACCGGGCGCGACAGCGCCTGCGCCTGGTCCTTGAGGCTGGCCGCGGCGGCGGTGGACTGCTCCACCAGCGCCGCGTTCTGCTGCGTGGCGTGGTCCAGCTGCGACGCGGCCGCGTTGATCTCGGCAATGCCTTGCGACTGCTGAGTGGCCGCGGCGGTGATGCGCGCCACGATGTCCGCGACCCGGTGCACGCTGCCCACCACGCCTTCGATGGTGCGTCCGGCTTCGCGCGCCTCCTGCGCGCCGGCCTCGACGCGCTCCAGGCTGTCCTGGATCAGGCCCTTGATCTCCCGCGCCGCGGTGCCGCTGCGCTGCGCCAGCGCGCGCACCTCGCTGGCCACGACGGCGAAGCCGCGGCCGTGCTCGCCGGCGCGTGCGGCCTCGACCGCGGCATTGAGCGCCAGGATGTTGGTCTGGAAGGCGATGCCGTCGATCACGCCGACGATGTCGCCGATGCGCTGCGAGCTCTGCTTGATGGCGTCCATGGTCGTGACCACGCGCAACACGGCCTGGCCGCCCGCGCCCGCTTCGTCGGAGGCGGCGCGCGCCAGCCGGTCGGCCTCCAGCGCGGAGTCCGAGCCCTGGCGGATGGTGCTGGAGATCTGCTCGACGGAGCTGGCCGTCTGCTGCAGGCTGGCCGAGGCCTGCTCGGTGCGCGCGCTCAGGTCGTTGTTGCCGGCCGCCACTTCGGCGCTGGCGGTGCCGATGCCGTCCACCGAGGTGCGGATCTCGCCCACCAGGGCGCGCAGCGCCTCCTGCATGGCGCCGATGGCGCGCAGCAGGCGACCCACTTCGTCCCGGCTGCCTGACGGCACGTCCACACTAAGG
>NZ_VIDQ01000182.1 GCF_009760915.1 Azohydromonas aeria | reverse complement strand
CAAGATATGCGCGCCGGCGCTGACCGGCTGCTGGCGGTGGTTGTGAACACGCTCGGCGAGGCCCAGGCGCACCACGGCTACGTCTTCGCCAATGCGCGGGCCAGCAGGCTGAAGCTGCTCGTTCACGATGGCTTCGGCGTGTGGTGTGCCACGCGTCGGCTGCACACCGGCCGCTTCGTCTGGCACACCCGCGAGCCGGGCTCGGCGGCGCCGGCCTTGCAGCTCAGCGCCCAGCAGTTCGAGGCGCTGACGCTCGGACTACCCTGGCAGCGCCTGGGTGAGTTCAGCACCATCCGACGCTGCTGAGCGGTTGGCGCGGGCGTTGACAACAGCGCAAGTGCCAATGGCACGGCGCTGCTCGACGCGGCACCATGCTGGGCATGCCCGATGAAGCCGCCATCGATCTGACGAGCCTGCCGACCGAGGTGGCCGCGTTGATCGCACGGTTGCAGCAGCAGGCCCAGGTTCATGCCCAGGAACTGGCCCACCGCGACCGCGAGATCGCCTGGCGGGATGTGAGGATCGACAAGCTCAACTTCGAGCTCGCACGGCTGCGCCGCTGGAAGTTCGATGCCAGGACCGAGGCGATGACGGCATCGCAGCGGCTGTTGTTCGCCGAGACCATGATCGAGGACGAGGCCAGCCTGAAGGCGAAGCTGGCCGAACTGCAGCGCGGACTGCCCGAGGCACCCAATACAGCGAAGGCGCCACCGCGCAGGCCGCGCCGCGAGAAGCTGCCCGAGCATCTGGAGCGCGTCGAGCACCGCCACGAGCCCGAGAGCACCAACTGCCCCAACCCGGAATGCGGCCAGCCGATGCAACGCATCGGCGAGGACGTGAGCGAGAAGCTCGACATCATCCCGGCCAGGTTCTTCGTGCACCGGCACGTCTACGGCAAGTGGGCCTGCAAGTGCTGCCAGCAGATCCACCAGGAGCCGGCCGAGCCGGACGTGGTGGACGGCGGCATCCCGGCCAGCGGACTGGTGGCGCACACGCTGATTGGCCGCTTCGTCGACCACCTGCCGTACTACCGGCAGGAGCCCATCAACGCGCGCTCGGGCGTGCACACGCCGCGCTCCACGCTGGCCGCCTGGGGCGGCGCCGGCGGTGCGGCGCTGGAACCCCTGTACGAGTTGCAGCGGCGCTTCATCCTGGGCTGCCGGGTGCTGCATGCCGACGAGACGCCGGTACCGCTGCTGGACCCGGGCGCAGGCAAGACGAAGAAGGCCTACGTCTGGGCCTGGGCGCGCAGCCACCATGACGCGCATCCGGGCGTGATCTACGAGTTCTGCCTGGGAAGAGGTTCGCAGTACCCGGTGGCCTTCCTCGGCGGCAAGGGGCCACCGGCACCTGAGCCGGCGTGGAGCGGCACGTTGATCACCGACCAGTACGCGGCCTACAACGCCGTACTGGACACCAAGCTCTACCCGCAGCGCAAGTCGGCGGCGTGTGCTGCGCATGCGCGCAGGCGCTTCGAGGAGCTCAGCCGCGGCGGCAGCAGTGCCAGCGCGGTGGCCACCGAGGCGCTGCGGCGCTGGGCTCGGATCTACCACGCCGAGGCGGCCTTCGCCGAGATGAGCCAGGACGAGCGCCGGCAGGCACGGCAGGCGCTGAGCAAGCCGCTGTGGGACGAGTTCGAGGTCTGGCTCAGGCTGCAGCGCACGCAGGTGCTCGACGGGGGCAAGATCGCAGGGGCGATCGACTACAGCCTCAACGCCTGGCAGGCACTGACGCTGCACCTGGACGATGGCGCTGTGGCGGTGGACAACAACTTGATCGAGCGCCAAGTCAAGCCCTGGAAGGTCGGCGCGAATAATGCGAAGTCCGTTTTTATGCGAAGTCGAGATGCCCAGGCTGGAATCGGACCGAGGGATCGGGGTGGCGCCCATGCCATGACCGCTTCGCATAATTACAGTGCCTGCAGGAACGCCATC
>NZ_VIDQ01000181.1 GCF_009760915.1 Azohydromonas aeria | reverse complement strand
CAGGTTCTGGGGCAGCGGCAGCCACTTCGGCGCCACCATGTACTTGTTGGAGTGGTAGAAGCCGCCGCCGTGCACGGCCCACATCTCGCCGTCCACGCCCTTCTTCTTCAGGTCCTCGTGCGTGGGCACACTGAGGCTGTTGTCGAGCATGACGAAGTAGAACGAGGCGCCGATCCAGGCGACGGCGGTGATGACGTGGGCCCAGCGCAGCAGCAGGTTGGCCCAGTCGATGAGGTACGAGACGTCCATCTTCGAGCAGCAGGTGAGAAAAGGCCGGCTTGGGCCACCGGCCTTTTCCCCTCACCACAGCGGGCTCTGTGAGGAGCGAACGTCGCAACCTGAAGCGGCGCCCTCCGCTGGGAGAACGCGCGCCCGGGCTCCGCGGCGACGTGAACAAACTGTATACAGATTTGCGTGCGCTTCCGAGAGTGTTTTCCCGGACGGCGCAGCGGCAAGGCCCAACTGTCGCAAGAGCCGGGCCAGTCACGGCCCGCGCGGGAAATGCACGTGCGGCGCGTGAAATCCGTCACGGCGACGTCACGCCCCGGCACAGGTCACCAGGCACGACCTGACGCCAACCCGGTGCGGAATGCACCGCCCTGGAGCACTGGCTGCAGCAATTGGTGCATACACGCTGACGTGGAATTGCCATGCGCTGTGTGCGCTTTTGTGTATACACTTTCGTGCACAAACTGCGGAACCGGCCCTTGGCCGCCGCGCATTGCGCCTCGCGCCCTGCCCTGGGCGAAGGATTCAGGAGCCTCGCATGTCGTTTGAACCGTTCACCCTTTCCGACCTCAACGCCGCTTCGCAGACCCGCTTCGTGGATATGCTCGACGGCACCTACGAGCACTCGCCCTGGATCGCCGAGGCCGCCTGGGCGCAGCGCCCGTTCAGGAGCCTCGCGCATTTGAAGCGCGCGCTGGTGGAAGTGCTGGAGCAGGCCGGGCGCGAGGCGCAGCTGGCGCTCATCCGCGCCCACCCCGAGCTCGCCGGCAAGGCCATGGTCGCCAAATCGCTCACGGCCGAGTCCACCAACGAGCAGGGCAAGGCCGGCCTGACCGATTGCTCGCCGGAAGAGTTTGAGAAGCTGCAGCGCCTGAATGCCGACTACAACGCGAAGTTCGGCTGGCCCTTCATCCTGGCCGTGCGCGGGCCGCGCGGCGCGGGGCTGGACCGGCGCCAGATCATCGAGGCCTTCGAGCGGCGGCTGGCGAACCACCCGGACTTCGAGCTGGCCGAGTGCGTGCGCAACATCCACCGCATCGCCGAGATCCGGCTCAACGACAAGTTCGGCCACACGCCCAAGCTGGGCAACCTGGTGTGGGACTGGGCCGAGGCGCTGGCCGAGTTCAGCGAGCAGCCCGACGCGCTCACCGTGACGTACCTGACCAGGCCGCACCGCGCCTGCGCGCAGCGCCTGGCCGAATGGATGCGTGAGGGCTGCGGCTTCGACGAGGTGAGCATCGACGCCGTGGGCAACGTGGTGGGCGTCTACCATGGCAGCGACCCGGGCTCGAAGCGGCTGCTGACCGGCAGCCACTACGACACCGTGCGCAACGGCGGCAAGTACGACGGGCGCCTGGGCATCCTCGTGCCCATGGCGGTGGTGCGGCAGCTGCATCGCAGTGGAAGGCGGCTGCCCTTCGGCATCGAGGTCGTGGGCTTCTCCGAGGAGGAAGGCCAGCGCTACAAGGCCACCTTCCTGGGCTCCGGGGCGCTCATCGGGCAGTTCGACATGGCGTGGCTCGACCAGGTCGATGCACAGGGCGTCTCGCTGCGCCAGGCCATGCAGGACGCGGGGCTGCGCATCGAGGACATCCCCGGCCTGAAGCGCGATCCCGCGCGGTATCTCGGCTTCGTCGAGGTCCACATCGAGCAGGGCCCGGTGCTCGACGCGCTGAACCTGCCGCTGGGCGTGGTCACCTCCATCAACGGCAGCGTGCGCCTGATGG
>NZ_VIDQ01000180.1 GCF_009760915.1 Azohydromonas aeria | reverse complement strand
CTGGTGCTGGGCAGCATGTACGCGCTCGTGGCACTGGGCTACACGATGGTCTACGGCATCATCAACCTCATCAACTTCGCCCACGGCGAGGTGCTGATGGTGGGCGCGCTGGTCAGCTGGACCGTGGTCACGGCGCTGGGCGACTCGGGGCTGCCCGGCTGGCTGCTGATGCTGATCTCGCTGGTGTGCGCGGTGGTCATCTGCGCGGCGCTGAACTTCTCCATCGAGAAGCTGGCCTACCGGCCGCTGCGCAACGCGCCGCGCCTGGCGCCGCTGATCACGGCCATGGGCATGAGCCTGCTGCTGCAGACGCTGGCCATGATCATCTGGAAGCCCAACCCCAAGCCCTTCCCGCAGCTGCTGCCCACCGACCCGATCGAGGTCGGCGGCGCCGTCATCAGCGTCACGCAGATCCTCATCCTGGGCATCACGGCGGTGGTGCTCGCGGGCCTGCTGTACCTGGTCAACAAGACCAAGCTCGGCCGCGCCATGCGCGCCACGGCCGAGAACCCGCGCGTGGCCTCGCTCATGGGCGTGCGCCCCGACTGGGTGATCTCGGCGACCTTCATCATCGGCGCGGCGCTGGCGGCGCTGGCCGGGATCATGTGGGCGGCCAACTACGGCACCGTGCAGCACACCATGGGCTTCCTGCCGGGGCTCAAGGCCTTCACGGCCGCGGTGCTGGGGGGCATCGGCAACCTGGCCGGCGCCGTGGTGGGCGCGCTGCTGCTGGGGCTGATCGAGGCCATCGGCGCGGGGTACCTGGGCGAGCTCACCGGCGGCGTGCTGGGCAGCCACTACGCCGACATCTTCGCCTTCATGGCGCTGGTGCTGGTGCTCACGCTGCGCCCGCAGGGGCTGCTGGGCGAGCGCACGGCCGACCGCGCGTGATGGCGCAGGGAGTCAAGAGACCATGAAAAACAAGCTTGTACTGTTCTTCATCGCCGCGCTGGCGCTGCTGGCGCTGCCGCTGGTGGCGCAGGGCTTCGGCCAGGGCTGGGTGCGCATCATGGCGCTGGCGCTGCTGTACGTGATGCTGGCGCTGGGGCTGAACATCGTCGTGGGCTATGCCGGGCTGCTGGACCTGGGCTACGTGGCCTTCTACGCCGTGGGCGCGTACCTCTTCGCGCTGCTGGCCTCGCCGCACCTGTCGGAGAACTTCCCGGCCTTCGCCGCGGCCTTCCCCAACGGGGTGCACATGCCCATCTGGGTCATCGTGCCGCTGGCCGCAGGGGTGGCGGCGCTGGCCGGCATCGTGCTGGGCGCGCCGGTGCTGCGCCTGCGCGGCGACTACCTGGCCATCGTGACGCTGGGCTTCGGCGAGATCATCCGCGTCTTCATGAACAACATGGAGCACCCGGTCAACATCACCAACGGCCCGCGCGGCATCAGCCAGATCGACGCCATGCACGTCGGCGGCTTCAGCTTCGGCAAGCCACTGACCATCGGCGAGTACACGCTCTCGCCGATCGTCCTGTACTACTACCTGTTCCTGGCGCTGGTGGTGCTCACGGTCGTGATCTGCCACCGGCTGGAGAACTCGCGCATCGGCCGCGCCTGGATGGCCATCCGCGAGGACGACATCGCGGCCAAGGCCATGGGCATCAACGTGCGCAACATGAAGCTGCTGGCGTTTGCCATGGGTGCGACGTTCGGCGGCGTCTCGGGCTCGATGTTCGCCGCGTTCCAGGGCTTCATCTCGCCGGAGTCGTTCTCGCTGATGGAGTCGATCATGATCGTGGCGATGGTGGTGCTGGGCGGCATCGGCCACATCCCCGGCGTGATCCTGGGGGCGGTGGCGCTGTCGGCGCTGCCGGAGATCCTGCGCTACGTCGCGGGCCCGCTGCAGGAGATGACGGGCGGTCGCCTTGACGCCGCGATCCTGCGCCAGTTGCTCATCGCGCTGGCCATGATCGGCGTGATGCTGCTGCGCCCGCGCGGCATCTGGCCGCCGCCCGAGCACGGCAAGGCCGCGCCCAAGCCG
>NZ_VIDQ01000018.1 GCF_009760915.1 Azohydromonas aeria | reverse complement strand
CGCCGCTGCCGCCGCCACCGGCATTGCCCGCCCCGCCGGCGCCACCGGCACCGCCGCCGCCGGCGCCGCCGCTGCCCCCCGCGCCGCCGCCGCCGGCGCGCTCGACCACGCGCACGCCGGGGCGCAGGTTCTGCTTGCCCTCGACCACCACGCGCTCGCCCGCGCGCACGCCCTCGACCACGGCGTCGGCACCGGCCGAATGCAGCACGCGCACCTCGCGCTGCACGGCCCGTTGGCCCTCGCCGATGACGAACAGCGTGGTGCCGCGCGGCCCCTGGATGACGGCCGCCTGCGGCACGACGACGGCGCCGCGCAGCGTGCGCACCGCCAGGCTCACGTCCACGAAGGCGCCGGGCCACAGCGCCTGGTCGGGGTTGTCGAACACCGCCTTGACCCGCACCGTGCCCGAGGCCAGATCGATGGCGTTGTCCACGAACTGCAGCTTGCCGTTGCGCGGCTTGCGCCCTTCGGGCAGCGCCGCCTGCACCTGGCCGCCGCCGTTGCCCAGCAGCTCCAGCAGCGCCGGCAGCTCGCGCTGCGGCAGGTTGAAGGACACGGCGATCGGGTCGATCTGCGTGAGCGTGAGCAGCGCCGTGCCCGTGGGCGAGACCGACGTGCCGGGATAGACGTTGACGATGCCGATGCGCCCGTCGCCCGGCGCCGTGATGCGGCTGTACGACAGCGCCACCCTGGCCGCCTCCAGCGCCGCGCGGTCGGCGGCCACCAGCGCGGCCTGGGCCTCGGCCTGCGCGCGGGCGGTGTCCACGGCGCCCTGCGAGACGAAGCCCTTTTCCAGCAGCTCCAGGTTGCGCGCGAGCTGGCGCTGCGCGTCGGCGGCGGTGGCCTGGTCGCGCAGCAGCTGCGCCTGCGCGCGCGCCACGTTGGCCTCGTCGTTGCGCGCGTCCAGCGTGAACAGCAGATCGCCGCGCCGCACGTTCTGGCCCTCGCGCACGTGCACCTGCGTCACCACGCTGGCCACCTGCGGCTTGACCTCGACGCTGCGCATGGCCGTCACCGTGCCCGGCGCCTGCAGCTGCACCGGCACGTCGCGCTGCTGCGCCGCCACGCTGCTGACGCTCACCGCCGGCGCCGAGGCACCCGGCGCCGCCGGCGCGGCCGCCGTGGCGGCGCCCTGCTGCGTGGACGCGCTTTGCGGGCGCGCCTCCTTGCGGCCGTTGAGCCACCAGGCACCGGAGAGGCCGGCAACGATGAGGACCGCCGCCAGGGCAGCCGCTTTGGGCTTGGACATGGATCGCTCGCGGTCCGTCGAATGGAAGGAATTGCCGACTGGCGACGCTATCGGCAAGCCGGCAGCCCGGCCCGGCGCAACGTGGTTTCGGTCGGCGAACGCGTTATTGGAACAGCCCGGGACACCAGGGAAAACGCGGGGGCCGCGTCGTCAGCGCTGCTTCAGGCCCGTCCCGTGGAACCGAAGCCGCCCGCGCCGCGCGAGGAGTCCCCGAATTCCTCGACGCGGCGGAAGCTCGCCTGCACCACCGGCACGATCACCATCTGCGCGATGCGCTCCAGCGGCTGCACGGTGAAGGGCTCCTTGCCGCGGTTCCAGCAGCTGACCATGAGCGGGCCCTGGTAGTCGGCGTCGATGAGCCCGACCAGGTTGCCCAGCACCAAGCCGTGCTTGTGGCCCAGGCCGGATCGCGGCAGCAGCATCGCGGCCAGGCCGGGGTCGCCGATGTGGATGGCGATGCCGGTGGGAATCAGCGCCGCGTCGCCGGGCTGCAGCACCAGCGGCGCGTCCACGCAGGCGCGCAGGTCGAGCCCGGCGCTGCCGGGGGTGGCGTAGCGGGGAGCCAGCTCGTCCCAGCGCTCGGCGACGCGGGGGTCCAGGATCTTCAGGTCGATGGTGGTCATGGGTCAGGTGGCACTGGGCAGTGCCAAGTCGGAAAAGTGATTCGTCGTCCCCGGGCAGCAGGTGCACTGCCGTTGGGAAAAGATCGAGAAAGCGCCAGCCGGAGGCCGACACAGCCCGCCCCCTACTTCGTCATCCCCGCGCAGGCGGGGATCCAGGCGGACCCCAAGTCAGCCGCAAGCCGGTCGGTCGGCTCGCCAAGGTCCAGGACACGGCAGGCGTTGCGCATCGACTCACGGCCAGCTTGAGGGCCGCCTGGATTCCCGCCTTCGCGGGAATGACGACGTGGTGTGCGTGGCAGGTCAGCTTCGCTGGGGCTGAGGCACCCTTCGCGCGATCTCCCGCACCAGCTCCTGGGCCAGCGCCCGCTTCGACGCGCACGGCACCTCGCGCTCGCCCTGCGCGTCCACCAGCAGCAGCGCGTTGTCGTCGCGGCCGAAGGTGGCCGGGCCCAGGTTGCCCACGATCAGCGGGACATTCTTGCGCTGCAGTTTTTCCCGCGCGTGTCTGGCCAGGTCGTGGCTCTCGGCGGCGAAGCCCACGCAGAACGGCGCCTCCGGCAGCCGCGCCACGGCGGCCAGGATGTCGGGGTTCTCGACCAGCTCCAGCACCGGCACCTCGCGCCCGGGCGCCTTCTTGATCTTGGCCTCGGACAGCCCGGCCGGGCGCCAGTCGGCCACCGCGGCGGTGGCGACGAAGATGTCGTGTTCGGCCGCCAGCGGCAGCACCGCGTCATGCATCTGCTGCGCCGTGCGCACGTCGATGCGGCGCACGCCCGCGGGCGTGTCCAGGTGCACCGGGCCGGCCACCAGCGTCACCCGCGCGCCGGCTTCCGCCGCGGCGCGGGCAATGTGAAAGCCCATCTTGCCGCTGGACAGGTTCGTGAGGCCGCGCACCGGGTCGATGGGCTCGAAGGTCGGGCCGGCGGTGATCAAGAGCTTGCGGCCCTGCAGCAGCTTGGGCTGGAAGAAGGCGACGAGCGCGTCGCGCAGCTCCACGGCTTCGAGCATGCGGCCGTCGCCGACCTCGCCGCAGGCCTGGTCGCCGTGGCCGGGGCCCAGCAGCACGGCGCCGTCCTCGACCACCTGGCGCGCGTTGCGCTGCGTGGCCGGGTGCGCCCACATCTCGCGGTTCATGGCCGGCGCCAGCAGCAGCGGCACGCGCTCGTGCCCGGAGGCGAAGGGCCGCGCCAGGCACAGCAGGCTCAGCAGCTCGTCGGCGCGCCCTTGGGCGAGCTGGGCGATGAAGTCGGCGCTGGCCGGGGCGACGACGATGGCGTCGGCCTCGCGGCTGAGGTTGATGTGCGCCATGTTGTTGGGCTCGCGCGCGTCCCACTGGCTGCGCACCACGGGGCGGCCGGAGAGCGCCTGCATCGTCACCGCGGTGATGAACTGCTCGGCCGCGGCCGTCATGACCACCTGCACCGTGGCGCCGGCGCGGGTGAGCTCGCGCACCAGCTCGGCGGACTTGTAGCAGGCGATGCCGCCACTGAGGCCCAGCACCACGTGCCGGCCGGCGAGATCGGGGGATTCCTTCATGGGGCGGCACTCTATCAGGGGGCATGCCGCTCGCTATGCTGGATCGGGGATGCCGTCCATCCCCCCGAGGAGCCGTTGCCTGGAAAGGGTTTCGATGAAGCTGCCGCTGCGCCCGCTGTCGCCGTTGTCCCCGTTCATCCTGTCCGCGCTGCTGCTGTCGGCCGCCGCCGCCTGGGCCGCCATCCCGCCGCCCGCGCCGCGGGTACTGCTCTACGGCGAGCAGCACGACCAGCCCGACCAGCAGCGCCAGGTGGCGCAGGCGGTGCGCGAGCTGGCCGCGCGGCAGCGCCTGGCCGCCGTGGTGCTGGAGATGGCCGAGCGCGGCGGCAGCACGGCGCAGCTGCCGGCGATGGCCGACGAGGGACAGGTGAAGGAGGCGCTGCGCTGGAGCGCCGCGGCCTGGCCCTGGGACACCTATAAGGAAGTCGTGATGGCGGCCGTGCGCGCCGAGGTGCCGGTGCTGGGCGGCAACCTGCCGCGCAGCAAGATGCGCGCTGCCATGGAGGACGCGGCACTGGAGGGCCTGGTGCCGCCCGCCGTCAACGACGAGCTCAAGACCGCCATCCGCGAAGGCCACTGCGGGCTGCTGCCGCGCGAGCACGAGGGCGGCATGCTGCGCATCCAGCTCGCGCGCGACGAGAGCATGGCGCACACCGTGGCGCAGGCCGCGCAGTCCGCCGCCCCGGGGCGGCAGGTGCTGCTGCTGTCCGGCGCCCAGCACGCCGCGCGCGACCGCGGCGTGCCGCTGCACCTGCAGCGCCTGGGCTTCAAGCCCGAGGACCTGTACGTGACCATGTTTGGCGAGGCGCCCACCGACACCACCCTGCCCGCCGACCGCACGCTGCCCGCGGCCTTTGCGCAGGGGCCGGACCCGTGCGAGCAGCTGCGCAACCGGAAATAGCCTGTCCGCCCCAAAGAAAAAGCCCGCCGCGCTTCCACGCGACGGGCTTTCCGGTTTCAGGGTGCCCTTCCCGGCACCCGCGGCTCAGCTCACACCCGCTCCGCCACGAAGCCCTGCACCGAGGCCAGCGCCTGCGGCAGCTTCGCCGCGTCGGTGCCGCCGGCCATGGCCATGTCGGGCTTGCCGCCGCCCTTGCCGCCGACCTGCTGCGCCACGAAGTTCACGAGCTCCCCGGCCTTGACCTTGGCCATCGCGTCGGCCGTCACGCCCGCGGCCAGCTGCACCTTGGCGCCGTCCACCGCCGCCAGCACGATGGCCGCGCTCTTGAGCTTGTCCTTGAGCTTGTCCATGGTGTCGCGCAGCGTCTTGGCGTCGGCGCCGTCGAGCGTGGCGGCCAGCACCTTCAGGCCCTTCACGTCCACCGCCTGCGCCAGCAGCTCGTCGCCCTTCGAGGACGCCAGCTTGCCCTTGAGCGCGGCAATCTCCTTCTCCAGCGCGCGCACCTGCTCCAGCGTCTGCGCCAGGCGCGACGGCACGTCGGCCGGCGTCACCTTCAGCGTGCCGGCGACGCTGCTGACCGTGTTCTCCAGCGACTGCAGGTAGGCCAGCGCGCCCTCGCCCGTGACGGCCTCGACGCGGCGGATGCCGGCGGCCACGCCCCCTTCGGCCACGATCTTGAACAGGCCGATGTCGCCCGTGCGCTGCACGTGCGTGCCGCCGCACAGCTCCCGGGTGGAGCCGATGCGCAGCACGCGCACCGTGTCGCCGTACTTCTCGCCGAACAGCATCATCGCGCCGGTCTTCTGCGCGTCCTCCAGCGCCATCACGGCGGCGTCGGTGGCCTCGTTGGCCAGGATCTCGGCGTTGACGAGGGCCTCGACCTGGCGGATCTGCTCGGCCGTCACCGGCGCGTTGTGCGCGAAGTCGAAGCGCGTGCGCTCGGCCGTCACCAGCGAGCCCTTCTGCTGCACGTGGCCGCCCAGCACCTCGCGCAGCGCCTTGTGCATCAGGTGCGTGGCGCTGTGGTTGCGCATGATGCGCGCGCGGCGCTCGGCATCGACGCGGGCGTTGAAGACGTCGCCGACGCGCACCTCGCCCTCGACCACGCGGCCGTGGTGGCCGAACACGTCGGCCTGGATCTTCACGGTGTCCTCGACTTCCACCCGCG
This sequence comes from Azohydromonas aeria, assembly GCF_009760915.1. Classification (GTDB taxonomy): domain Bacteria; phylum Pseudomonadota; class Gammaproteobacteria; order Burkholderiales; family Burkholderiaceae_C; genus Azohydromonas; species Azohydromonas aeria. The sequence goes on along the minus strand of NZ_VIDQ01000018.1, from coordinate 100,052 downwards.
TGCTGGCGTTGCGCAGCTCGCCGGCGTCGCCGACCTGGCCGCCGCTCTCGGCGTAGAACGGCGTGTGGTCGAGCACGACCACGGCGTCGTCGCCGGCGCGGGCCACGTCGGTCTTGACGCCGTCCACGTACACCGCCACCACCGCGGCCGTGTCGTGCAGCAGCTTGTCGTAGCCGTGGAACGTGGTCGCGCTGCCGCTGTACTCCAGCCCGGCGGCCATCTTGAACTTGCCTGCGGCGCGCGCCTGCTCGCGCTGGCGGTTCATGGCGACGTTGAAGCCGGCCTCATCGACCGTCACGCCGCGCTCGCGGCAGACGTCGGCCGTGAGGTCGAGCGGGAAGCCGTAGGTGTCGTGCAGCTTGAAGGCGGTCTCGCCGTCCACGACCTGGGCGCCGCTGGCCAGCGCCGACTCCAGGATCTCCATGCCGTTGGCGATGGTCTGGAAGAAGCGCTCCTCCTCCTGCTTGAGCACCTCGGTGACGCGGGCCTCGTTCTGGCGCAGCTCGGGGTAGGCCTCGCCCATTTCCCTGACCAGCGCGGCCACGAGCTTGTGGAAGAACGGGGTGCGCGCGCCGAGCTTGTAGCCGTGGCGGATGGCGCGGCGCGTGATGCGGCGCAGCACGTAGCCGCGGCCGGCATTGCCGGGGATCACGCCGTCGGCCACCGTGAAGGCGCAGGCGCGGATGTGGTCCGCGATCACCTTCAGTGAGGGCGAGTCCTTGTCGCAGTCGCCGCCGCCGGCAGCGGCGTCCACCGCCGACTTGGCCGCGGACAGCAGGTTCACGAACAGGTCGATCTCGTAGTTCGAGTGCACGTGCTGCAGCACCGCCGCGATGCGCTCCAGGCCCATGCCGGTATCGACGCTGGGCTTCGGGAGCTTGTGCATCACGCCCGCCTCGTCGCGGTTGAACTGCATGAACACGTTGTTCCAGATCTCGATGTAGCGGTCGCCGTCCTCGTCCGGGCTCCCCGGCGGGCCGCCGGCAACCTCGGGACCGTGGTCATAGAAGATCTCGGTGCACGGGCCGCAGGGGCCGGTGTCGCCCATCATCCAGAAGTTGTCCGAGGCGTAGCGCGCGCCCTTGTTGTCGCCGATGCGCACGATGCGCTCGGCCGGCACGCCCACCGTCTTGTTCCAGATCTCGTAGGCCTCGTCGTCCTCGGCGTACACCGTGACCCACAGCTTGTCCTCGGGCAGCTTGAACACCTTGGTCAGCAGCTCCCAGGCGTAGGAAATGGCGTCGCGCTTGAAGTAGTCGCCGAAGCTGAAGTTGCCCAGCATCTCGAAGAAGGTGTGGTGCCGCGCGGTGTAGCCCACGTTGTCGAGGTCGTTGTGCTTGCCGCCGGCGCGGATGCACTTCTGGGCCGTGGTGGCGCGGCTGTAGGGGCGCTTGTCGAAGCCCAGGAACACGTCCTTGAACTGGTTCATGCCCGCGTTGGTGAACAGCAGCGTGGGGTCGTCGCCGGGCACCACGGGGCTCGACGCCACGATGGCATGGCCCTTGGACTCGAAGAATTTCAGGAACGACTGGCGGATTTCGGCGGCTTTCATCCGGGCGGCTTTCTCGAAGGTGTGGGGGTTCGAACCGGGGCGCTGCGTTGCGGGCACGCCGTGGAGCACTGGCGTGAGTCCGGGCCCGGCCGAAACCGCCGATTGTAGGAGCGCCGGCTTGCCCGCCCGGCGCCCGGGGCGGTGCCGCCCTGGCCTCGCCCTCAGCCCGCGAAGCGCTGCGCGTCCAGGAAGGCAAAGAGCCGCTCGTCGTCGCAGTGCGCCACGTTGAAGCGCATCCACGGCGACGGCAGCATGCCCGGAGAGAACAGGTGCCCGGGCCCCAGCAGGATGTCCTGCTCGGTGGCCTTGTTGGCGGTGAGCGCCGGGTCGGCGATGTCCGGGTGCCGCGCCCACAGGAACATGCCGGCCTTGGGCTCGGCGAACAGCTCGAAGCCCAGGTCGTCCAGCCGCGTCGCCACGCGCTCGTGCGCCTGGCCCAGCCGCTCGCGCAGCGACTTCAGGTGCTTGCGCCAGCGCCCCTCGGTCAGCGCGCCATAGACCAGCCGCTCGCTGAACTCCGAGGACGTGAGCCCGGCGATCATCTTGAGCTGCGCCAGGTCCTCCACCAGCTCCGGATCGGCCACCAGGTAGCCCACGCGCAGGTTCGGCGACACGGTCTTGGAGAAGCTGCCGATGTGCACCACGCGCGCGAGCTGGTCCAGCCCGGCCAGCGACGGGCGCGGGTCGGGGTCGAGGTCGGCATAGAGGTCGTTCTCGACGATCAATAAATCGTGCCGCTCGGCCAGCTGCAGCACGCGGTGCAGCTGCGACAGCGTCGCCACCGAGCCGGTCGGGCTGTGCAGCCGCGGCTGGGTGAAGAACACGCGCGGCCGGTGCTCGGCCAGCAGCGCCTCCAGCGCGGCCAGGTCCCAGCCGGTGGGGGTGCGCGGCACGCCCACGAGCTGCGCGCCCAGGTAGCGCAGGCTGAACAGCAGGTTGGCGTAGCCGGGGTCGTCCACCAGCACCACGTCGCCCGGGCGCACCAGGCGCCGCGCGGCCAGGTCCAGCGCCTGGCTGGAGCCGTGCGTGAGCAGCACCTGCTCGGGCTGCACCGCCACCTCCTGCTCGGCCAGCAGGTCGCGGATGAGCTGGCGCAGCGGCACGAAGCCCTTGGGGTCGCCGTAGCCGGCCAGGTCCACCTCGCCCACGGCCAGCGCGCGCACGCTGCGCTTCAAGCCGTCCTCGAACAGCCAGCCGTGCGGCAGCCAGCCGCAGCCGGGCTTCATGGACAGGTGCCGGTTCTCGAAGATCTTGCGCAGGTACCACATGGCGTCGAAGGCCGCCGCGCCGGTGCCGGCGGCGGCCGCGGCGCTGGAGCGCTGCACGTCCGTGGCGCGCCGGCGCACGAAGAAGCCCGAGTGCGGGCGCGACACCAGCCAGCCCTGCGCCACCAGCCGGTCGTAGGCCTCCACCACCGTGAAGACGCTGACCTCGTGCGCCTGCGCGAACTGCCGGATCGACGGCACCTTCGCGCCCGCGCGCAGCGAGCCCTCCTCGATCAGCCGGCGCATCCCCTCGACGATCTGCACCACCAGCGGCGTGGACGATTGGGGATGGAGACTGAACATGGCAAACGGCCCACGCAAGAAGGGATTGACGGCGGCGGCGAGCGTACCGCGCCGGCGGGCGTTTCAAGCGCCGTCAGGGCGCTGTACCGGTGCCGCGCCCTGCACAGTGCACCCGGCACGGCGCCCGGGCTGTACATGGCCGCGGCGCCGGGAGCTGCCTAGAGTGGGCCGATCGATTGAAACGCCCCACCCCGGAGAGAAGCCCATGCACCGCGACCCCCACCTGCACACCAACGCCGCCCTGATGGCCCGCCGCCGCGCCGCGCTGCCCGCCGGCATGGGCCAGGCCCACGAGATCTTCGTGCAGCGCGCCGAGAACGCCGAGGTCTGGGACGTCGAGGGCCGCCGCTACATCGACTTCGCCGGCGGCATCGCCGTGCTCAACACCGGCCACCGGCATCCGGCCGTAGTCGCCGCGGTGCAGGCGCAGCTGGAGCGTTTCACCCACACCTGCTTCCAGGTGCTGGCCTACGAGCCCTATGTCGAGCTGTGCGAGCGGCTGAACGCCCTGGCCCCGGGCGAGTTCGCCAAGAAGAGCTTCCTGCTCACCAGCGGCGCCGAGGCCGTCGAGAACGCCGTCAAGATCGCCCGCGCCTACACCAGGCGCTCGGCCGTCATCGCCTTCGGCGGCGCCTTCCACGGCCGCACGCTGCTGGGCATGGCGCTCACCGGCAAGGTCGTGCCCTACAAGCAGGGCTTCGGCCCGATGCCCGCCGAGATCTTCCATGGGAAATTCCCCTGCCCGCTGCACGGCGTGAGCGTGGAGGACGCCGTGGCCTCGGTCGAGGCGCTGTTCAAGTACGACGTGGAGCCCTCGCGCGTGGCCGCGATCATCCTGGAGCCGGTGCAGGGCGAAGGCGGCTTCTACGTCGCGCCGCCGGCCTTCGTGCGGGCGCTGCGCGACATCTGCGACCGCCACGGCATCGTGCTGATCGCCGACGAGGTGCAGACCGGCGCCGGCCGCACCGGCACCTTCCTGGCCTGCGAGCAGTGGGGCGACGTGGTGCCCGACCTCATCACCATGGCCAAGTCGCTGGGCGGCGGCATGCCGCTGTCGGCGGTGATCGGCCGCGCCGAGATCATGGACGCGCCCGGCCCCGGCGGCCTGGGCGGCACCTACGCCGGCAACCCCCTGGCCTGCGCCGCCGCGCTGGCGGTGCTCGACGCCTTCGAGCGCGAGCAGCTGCTGGAGCGCAGCCGCGCCGTGGGCGAGCGTCTGGTGGCCGGGCTGCGCGCCATCGCCGCGCGGCACCCGACCATCGGCGAGGTGCGCGGCCTGGGCGCGATGGTGGCCGTCGAGCTGTTCGAGGGCGGCGACGTGCAGCGCCCGGCCGCGGCGCTGACGCAGCAGATCGTCAAGGCCGCGGCGCAGGCCGGGCTGATCCTGCTGTCCTGCGGCACCCACGCCAACGTCATCCGCATCCTGGTGCCGCTGACGGCCTCCGACGCGGTGCTCGACGAGGGTTTAACCATCCTCGGCGGCCTGTTCGACCGGCTGGCCCAGGCCTGAAGCGGGAGGAGCGCCGGCCATGCCCCACACCGCCCGCTTCCACTGGGACGACCCGCTGCTGCTGGAGCAGCAGCTCGACGCCGACGAGCGCGCGCTGCGCGACGCCGCGCGCGAGTACGCGCAGGGGCGCCTGGCGCCGCGCGTGCTCGACGCCTTCCGCCACGAGCGCACCGACCCGGCCATCTTTCGCGAGATGGGAGAAATGGGCCTGCTCGGCCCGACCATTCCCGAGGCCTACGGCGGCGCCGGCCTGGGCTACGTCGCCTACGGCCTGATCGCGCGCGAGGTCGAGCGCGTGGATTCGGGCTACCGCTCGATGATGAGCGTGCAGAGCTCGCTGGTGATGGTGCCGATCCACGAGTTCGGCACCGAGGCGCAGAAGCGGAAATACCTGCCCAAGCTCGCGCGCGGCGAGTGGATCGGCTGCTTCGGCCTGACCGAGCCCGACCACGGCTCCGACCCGGGCGGCATGGCCAGCCGCGCGCGCAAGGTCAGCGGCGGCTGGGAGCTCACGGGCGCCAAGACCTGGATCACGAACGCGCCGATCGCCGACGTGTTCGTGGTCTGGGCCAAGGACGAGGACGGCGCCATCCGCGGTTTCATTCTGGAGAAGGGCTTCGAAGGCTTGTCCGCGCCTGCCATTCACGGCAAGGTCGGGCTGCGCGCATCCATCACCGGCGAGATCGTGATGGACCGGGTGTTCTGTCCCGAGGAGAACGCCTTTCCGGAGGTGCGCGGCTTGAAGGGCCCCTTCACCTGCCTGAACTCCGCGCGCTACGGCATCGCCTGGGGCGCGCTGGGCGCGGCCGAGGACTGCTGGATGCGCGCGCGCCAGTACGTGCTGGACCGCAAGCAGTTCGGCAAGCCGCTGGCGGCGAACCAGCTGATCCAGAAGAAGCTCGCCGACATGCAGACCGAGATCACGCTGGGCCTGCAGGGCGTGCTGCGCCTGGGGCGCATGAAGGACGAGGGCACGGCCGCGGTCGAGATCACCAGCCTGATGAAGCGCAACAGCTGCGGCAAGGCGCTCGACGTGGCGCGGCTGGCGCGCGACATGATGGGCGGCAACGGCATCAGCGACGAGTTCGGCGTGGCGCGCCACCTGGTGAACCTGGAAGTCGTGAACACCTACGAGGGCACGCACGACATCCACGCGCTGATCCTGGGCCGCGCCCAGACGGGGCTGCAGGCCTTTTCCTGACGGCACCTGCCTTAAGTTTTCCTGATTCTGTTTTTCCTCGCCCGTGAAAAGACCCGTTCGTCCTGAGGTATCGAAGGACGAATCCGGGAGGCTGGTGCAGTGCCCTCGAAAGCGTTGCCCTTCTGTTCCGTTCGGACTGAGGTATCGAAGGCCGAATCCGACAGGCTCGGATGGCTGCCACACAGCGGGGGCCGTCATCCTTCGATACCTCAGGACGAACGGAATACTTCACCAGCTCGCCCTGCCCTGGTGCGACGCATGCACCGCGGCGCACCGCGCGCCGCACCAGCGCGGCCGGCTGTACCGGAATCCACGCCGATACAGCCGCGCGACGGCTTGCTGTGTCTGTACATGGTCCGGCGGCCGACCCCGCCCTTAGAGTCCACCGAACCGAACCCGAGGCCCGCCATGCTCGCTGCCGTACAGAAGAAAGCCGAACGCGTCTCCGCCACCGTGCTGCCGCACCCGACCGCGGCCGCGATGCCCGGTGCGCCCGCATCCACCGCCGTGCCCGACGACGTGCTGGTGCGCTTCAGCGGCGTGCAGAAGACCTACGACGGCGACACGCTGGTGGTGCGCAACCTCGACCTCGACATCCGCCGCGGCGAGTTCCTGTCGCTGCTGGGCCCCTCGGGCTCGGGCAAGACCACCTGCCTGATGATGCTCGCTGGCTTCGAGTCGCCCACCGCCGGCGAGATCAGCCTGGGCGGCCAGCCCATCACGCGCACCCCGCCGCACAAGCGCAACTTCGGCATGGTGTTCCAGAACTACGCGCTGTTCCCGCACCTGACCGTGGCGCAGAACGTGGCCTACCCGCTCACCGTGCGCCGCGTGCCCAAGGCCGAGATCGCGGCGCGCGTGGCCCGCGCGCTAGCCATGGTGCGCCTGGACGGGCGCGACAAGGCCTACCCGCAGCAGCTCTCCGGCGGCCAGCAGCAGCGCGTGGCGCTGGCGCGCGCCATGGTGTTCGAGCCGCAGCTGGTGCTCATGGACGAGCCGCTGGGCGCGCTGGACAAGCAGTTGCGCGAGCACATGCAGATCGAGCTCAAGGAGCTGCACCGCCAGCTGGGCGTGACCTTCGTGTACGTCACGCACGACCAGGGCGAGGCGCTGACCATGAGCGACCGCGTCGCGGTCTTCAACGACGGCGCCATCCAGCAGATCGACGCCGTGGAGCGGCTCTACGAGACGCCGGCGAACCGCTTCGTCGCCGGCTTCGTCGGCGACAGCACGCAGCTCCACGGCGTGGTCGGCACCGCCACCGGCGACAGCTGCGAGCTGGTGCTGCCCGGCGGCGAGCGCCTGGCGGGCATCAACGTCAACGGCGCGCTGCCCGGCGACGCGGTGCTGGCCAGCGTGCGGCCCGAGCGCATCGAGGCGCTGTTCACGCCGCCGGCGAACGAGTCGAACACGCTCAAGGCCGCCGTCAACGACGTCATCTACTTCGGCGACCACCTGCGCCTGCGCTGCGCGCTGCCGGGCCAGGCACAGGCCACCGTGAAGCTGGCGCTGTCGCGCAACGAGCAGCCGGTGGCCGGGCAGACGGTGTGGCTGCACTTCCCCGTGCCGTACCTGCGCGTGTATGCCTGAACTCAGCACCTGAACGCCTTCGCTTCAACCCTTCCCCACCACGACCCCCACCGACGAGGAGAACGAGACATGAACAGGAAGTCCCTGGGCAAGACCCTGACCGGCCTGACCGTGCTGGCCGCCGCCGCGCTGGCGCTGCCGGCGCTGGCGCAGAGCCAGCTCACGGTGGTCAACTTCGGCGGCGCCAACGGCGCGGCGCAGAAGAAGGCCTTCGTCGAGCCTTTCGAGAAGGGCAGCGGCGTGAAGATCACCTCGGTCGAATACAACGGCGAGCAGGCCAAGGTGAAGGCCATGGTCGAGACGAAGAAGGTGACCTGGGACGTGGTCGAGGTCGAGAGCCCTGACGTGGCGCGCGGCTGCGACGAAGGCCTGTTCGAGAAGCTCGACTACTCGAAGATCGCCCCGAAGGCCGACTTCCAGCTGGCCGCCGTGCACGAGTGCGGCGTGGGCATCTTCATCTGGTCCACGGTCATGGCCTACAACGCCGACAAGATCAAGGACGCCCCGAAGACCTGGGCCGACTTCTGGGACACGAAGAAGTACCCCGGCAAGCGCGCCATGCGCAAGGGCGCGCGCTACAACCTGGAGTTCGCGCTGATGGCCGACGGCGTCAAGTCCGCCGACGTCTACAAGGTGCTCTCGACCAAGGAAGGGGCCGACCGCGCCTTCAGGAAGCTCACCGAGCTGCGGCCGAGCATCCAGTGGTGGGAGGCCGGCGCGCAGCCGCCGCAGTTCCTGGTGGCCGGCGACGTGGTGATGGCCACCGCCTTCAACGGCCGCATCGACGCCGCGCAGCGCGAGGGCAAGAACCTCAAGATCACCTGGACCGGCGGCATCTACGACCTGGACTACTGGACCATCGTCAAGGGCTCGCCCAACAAGGACGCGGCCTACAGGTTCATCGCCCACGCCTCCTCGCCCGACGCGCAGGCCGAGTACACGCGCCACATCAACTACGGCCCGACCAACGTCAAGGCCATGCCCAAGGTCGATCCCAGGACGCTGGAGCAGCTGCCCACGGCGCCTGCCAACGCGAAGGATGCGCTGCAGTTCAACGTCAAGTTCTGGGCCGATGCGGGCGAGGAGCTGGAGAAGCGGTTTGCTTCCTGGGCGGCGCAGTGAGGCTGAGGCCCACGAGCGCCTGATGACCGCCTGCTGATCACGCAGGCCGCCAGCCAACCACGCCGTCATCCCGGCGAAAGCCGGGATCCACGCGTACCGGGGCGCTGGAATGGCCAGCGCGGGCACATGCCTGCGCCGGCCAGCGCGGCATCGCAGCGTTCGTGGATTCCGGCTTTCGCCGGAATGACGACGTTTTTTCTTGCGGCCCACCTTGTCCCGCGCAGTCATGGCGGGGCCATCGTCAGCGTCGATTGAGAAGTGAAGAACCCATGAGCACCGCCCAAGCCGCCACGCTGGACGCCGCCGGCTCGCCCGGCCTGGTCGCGCCGGCCCACTCCGCCGCGTTGCGCGCGCAACTCCAGCGCGCCGGCCGGCGCAAGCGCCTCGGCGCCATCGCGCTGACGCTGCCGCTGCTGCTGTTCCTGCTGGCGACGCTGCTGGTGCCCATCGGCGCGCTGCTGCTGCGCGCGGTGGAGAACCCGGAAGTCGCCACCACGCTGCAGCGCACCGGGCAGGCGCTGCACGGCTGGCGCCACGGCGAGGTGCCGGCCGCGGCCTACGCGGCGCTGGCGCAGGACCTGGCCGCCATCGACGACCGCGCCCAGGCCGGCGCCCTGGCGCGGCGCCTCAACAGCGAGGCCTCGGGCGCGCGCTCGCTCATCATGGGCGCGTACCGCGCCGTGCACGAGGACGAGGCCTGGGCCCGGGACGGCGCCGCGGCGCGCGACAAGCTGCTGGCCCTGGACGAGCGCTGGAGCCAGGAGCGCTACTGGCAGGCCATCGCCAAGAACGCCGCGCGCTGGACGCCCGACTACCTGCTCACCGCGGTGGACCTCAAGCGCGACCCCGAGGGCGGCCTCTCGCGCGTGGAGCCCGAGCAGCGCGTGTTCGGGCGCATCCTCGCGCGCACGCTGGGCATCGGCGCGGTGGTGACGCTGCTGTGCGCGCTGCTGGCCTATCCGCTGGCCTGGTGGCTGTCCACGCTGCCGGCACGCCGCGCCAACATGCTGATGATCCTGGTGCTGGTGCCGTTCTGGACTTCCATCCTCGTGCGCGTGGCCGCCTGGATCGTGCTGCTGCAGCGCGAGGGGCTGGTCAACGGCGCCCTGATGTTCCTGGGCGTGGTCAGCGAGCCGCTGGAGCTGCTGTTCAACCGCACCGGCGTGATCATCGCCATGGTGCACATCCTGCTGCCGTTCATGATCCTGCCGCTATACAGCGTGATGCGCACCGTGCCGCCGAGCTACTTGCGCGCGGCCATCTCGCTGGGCAGCCCGCCGCTGGCCGCGTTCTTCCGCGTCGTGCTGCCGCAGACGCTGCCCGGCGTGGGCGCGGGCGGGCTGCTGGTGTTCATCCTGGCGCTGGGCTACTACGTCACGCCCGCGCTGCTGGGCGGCGCCGACGACCAGATGCTGTCCTACTACATCGCCCAGTACACCAACGTGGACGTGAACTGGGGCATGGCCTGCGCCCTGGGCGCCGTGCTGCTGGCCGCGACGCTGCTGCTCTACGGCGTGTACCGGCGCCTGGCGCGCGCCGAGCTGAGCCTGGGTTGAGCGAGGAACGATTCGATGGCTGCCTTCTCCCTTCCCGCCTTCCCCGCCCACTACACGCTGCTGGACAAGGCCGGCTGGTTCGCGCTGCGCCTCTTCGGCGTGGCGCTGCTGCTGTTCCTGCTGCTGCCGATCCTGGTGGTGGTGCCGCTGTCCTTCTCGGCCAGCTCGTTCCTGGCCTACCCCATTCCCGACTGGAGCCTGCGCTGGTACGAGCAGCTCTTCACCAGCGCCGACTGGGCCCGCGCCGCGAAGAACAGCTTCATCGTCGCGCCGGCGGCCACCGTGGTCGCCACCGTGCTGGGCACGCTCGCGGCGGTGGGCCTGGCGCGGGTGCAGTTCCCGGGCAAGGGGCTGCTCATGAGCCTGCTGATCCTGCCCATGGTCGTGCCCATCGTCGTGGTGGGCGTGGCCTGCTACCTGTTCTTCGCGCGCATCGGGCTGGCCGACAGCTATCTCGGCCTCGTGATCGTGCATGCCGCCCTGGGCGCGCCCTTCGTGCTGACCACGGTGCTGGCGACGCTGCAGGGCTTCAACTTCAACCTGGTGCGCGCCAGCCTGAGCCTGGGCGCCTCGCCGCTGGAGACCTTCTTCCGCGTCACGCTGCCGGTGATCGCGCCGGGCGTGATCTCGGGCGCGCTGTTCGCCTTTGCCACCTCCTTCGACGAGGTGGTGGTGACGCTGTTCATTGCCGGCCCCGAGCAGGTGACGCTGCCGCGGCAGATGTTCACGGGCATCCGCGAGAACATCAACCCGACCATCGCCGCCGTGGCCACGCTGCTGACCATCTTCACCACCGCGCTGATGCTGGTGCTGGAGTGGCTGCGCGGGCGGCGGGGCTGAGCCGATTGCGATTCCGCCACGAAGGAACCGTTCGTCCTGAGGTATCGAAGGACGAATCCGGCAGGCTCGGATGGCAGCCTCGCAGCGGGGGCCGTTCATCCTTCGATACCTCAGGACGAACGGAATACAAGCGCTAGAGTGACCCGTTTCCCGCGGGCAACGCCCCTGCGGCGCTTTGCCCACCGCAACACTTCCAGAGGACGACAACCATGGACAACACCAGCCCGCTGGCCCGGCTCCAGGACCCGAGCCTGCTCAAGACCCACGCCCTGGTCGGCGGCGAGTGGATCGGCGCGGAGGACCGCTTCGAGGTGCGCGACCCCGCCACCGGGCAGCCGCTGGCCACGGTGCCCAACCTGGGCGCGGCCGAGGCGCGCGCCGCGATCCAGGCCGCCGACAAGGCCTGGCCGGCCTGGCGCGCCAAGACCGCCAAGGAGCGCGCCGCCATCCTCATGCGCTGGTACCAGCTGCTGCTGCTGAACGCCGAGGACCTGGCGCGCCTCATGACCGCCGAGCAGGGCAAGCCGCTGTCGGAGTCCCGCGGCGAAGTCGGCTACGGCGCCAGCTTCATCGAGTGGTTCGCGGAAGAAGCCAAGCGCGTCTATGGCGAGACGGTGCCCACCACCGACGCCAACAAGCGCTACCTCGTGATCAGGCAGCCCATCGGCGTATGCGCGGCCATCACGCCGTGGAACTTCCCCATCGCCATGATCACGCGCAAGGTGGCTCCGGCGCTGGCCGCGGGCTGCCCCGTGGTGATCAAGCCGGCCGAGGCCACCCCGCTGTCGGCACTGGCCGTGGCGGAGCTGGCGCAGCGCGCGGGCATGCCCGCGGGCGTGCTCAACGTGCTCACCGCCGACGCGCAGCGCTCCATCGAGATCGGCCAGGTGCTGTGCGAGAGCGACACCGTGCGCCACCTCAGCTTCACCGGCTCGACCGAGGTCGGCCGCATCCTCATGAAGCAGTGCGCGCCCAGCATCAAGAAGCTGAGCCTGGAGCTGGGCGGCAACGCGCCCTTCATCGTCTTCGACGACGCCGAACTGGACAGCGCCGTCGAAGGGGCGCTGGCCAGCAAGTACCGCAACGCCGGCCAGACCTGCGTCTGCGCCAACCGCCTCTACGTGCAGGAAGGGGTGTACGACGCCTTCGTGGCGAAGCTGGCCGAGCGCGCCGCGCTGCTGAAGGTGGGCAACGGCTTCGACGCCGGCGTGCAGGTGGGCCCGCTGATCGAGCCCGCGGCGCTGGACAAGGTGGAGGCGCACGTGGCCGACGCCCTCTCCAAGGGCGCGCGGCTCGTGGGCGGCGGCGCGCGCGTGCAGGGCCTGGGCAGCAACCTGTTCTACGCGCCCACGGTGCTGGCCGACGTGACGCGCGAGATGCTGTGCACGCGCGAGGAGACCTTCGGCCCCGTGGCGCCGGTGCAGCGCTTCGCCACCGAGGCCGAGGCCATCGAGCTGGCCAACGCCACCGAGTTCGGCCTGGCGAGCTACTTCTACAGCCGCGACATCGGCCGCATCTTCCGCGTCGGCGAGGCGCTGGAGTACGGCATGGTGGGCGTCAACACCGGGATCATCTCGACGGCGGAGGTGCCCTTCGGCGGCGTCAAGCAGTCGGGCCTGGGCCGCGAGGGCTCGCGCCACGGCATCGAGGACTACGTCGAGATGAAGTACCTGTGCCTGGGCGACATCCAGAAGTGAATGCAGCGAGGCGGCGCCGCCCGGCGGGCCGGCACCTTCACTCCTCGTCGTTGGCCGCCGGCACCGCGCCGCGCTCGCTGAAATTGGCGTAGCCGGCGCGGCCCAGCGCCGGCGCCGTGGCGGCCAGGGCCAGGGAGCGGCGCAGCAGCTCCTCGGCATCGCGCCCGTCCTCGGGGCTGAGGCTGATGCCCAGCGCCACGCCGACGGCCACGGCCTCGCCCTGCAGGCTGAAGGGCCGCTGCAGCGCCGCGGCGAGCTTGTCGGCGACCTTGCGCGCATCGCCGGGCGCGTCGATCCAGGCCAGCAGCACGGCGAAGCCGTCGGCGCCGACGGAGGCCACCACGTCGCTGGCGCGCAGCTGCGCGCGCAGCCGCACCGCCACCTTGCGCCGCAGCACGTGGGCCGACTCGCCGCCCAGGCGCGCCTGGACGGTGGCGAAGCCCTCGATGCGCACGGCCAGCAGGGCCATGGGCGCGGGCTCGCGCTCGCGCAGCGCCAGCAGGTGGCTGACGTGCTCGATGAGCTGGGCCCGGTTGGGCAGCCCGGTGGCCATGTCGGTGGCCCAGGCGCTGCGCGCGGCCTGCTCCAGGCGCTTGCGCTCGATGCCCAGCCGCAGCGCGCGCGCCACCTCGGCCGGCGGGGCGGACAGCGGCAGCAGGTCCTGCGCGCCGCGGCGCAGCAGCGCCAGGCCATCGGCGGGCTGCGCCAGCGAGGCCACCAGCGCCGCGTCGAGCACCGCGGCCGAGAGCGCCGGCCAGTGCAGCAGCGCCTGCTGCGCTGGCGCATCCGGTGCCGTGATCCACAGCGCATCGACCGGGGCCTGCTGCAGCGCGGCGGCGGCAGCGTCGAGGTCGGCGCAGGACTGGATGTCGAAATCGCCCCAGCCCGCATCGGCCAAGCCGGCCGGGTCGGCGGCGACGACGATCAGGCGGTAGGGGTTCATGGGGGGCTCCCGGGGGTCGGACATGGGGACATGGTACGGCGAGGCCGCAGGGAGCCCGGACGGGGACACGCATGACAAATGCGCGCCGAAGAGCCCCAGGCTCGACCTGCCCCTGGCAGCCAAGTCCCGACATCGGGCTTGGCACCTCGCGCCCGATGCACCGACCGACAGGCCATGTGCCCGCGCGGAAAGTCTCTCCGCAGAAACAACCAAGGCCGCTAGAAGCGGCCCTGTGGGGAGATGTCCTGGAGCGGGCGAAGGGAGTCGAACCCTCGTCATTAGCTTGGGAAGCTAAGGTAATAGCCGTTATACGACGCCCGCGTTGGCACCCATTATAGGGCCCCTGGAAGGGTGTCCCCGGGCGGCGCCGGCCACCGTTGCGGCGCGGCGCCGGGCGGCGGTCTTTTGACACGTCCCGGGCCGGCGCGTGCGCCGCGCCAGGCCGCGTGGCCGCCGGAGGCCGGCGGCGCCACGGCACAATGCGGCCCCTCGTTTTTGCCCGACACCGGCGCGTAGCCGCCTCCCCTGTTCATGACCGACGACGCTTCCGCCCCGCCGCCCTCCCGCCCCGAGCACGCCCGCGCCATCCGCAGCTTCGTGCTGCGCGCCGGCCGCATGGGCACGGGCCAGCAGCGCGCGCTGGCCGAGCTGGGCCCGCGCTTCGTGCTGCCCTACGCCCCCGCGCCGATCGACGCGCCGGCCGTCTTCGGCCGACAGGCGCCGCTGGTGCTGGAAATCGGCTTCGGCATGGGCGGCGCCACGGCGCAGATCGCCGCCACGCTGCCCGACCACGACTTCCTGGGCGTGGAGGTGCACACCCCCGGCGTGGGCGCGCTGCTCAAGACCATCGGCGAGCAGGGCCTGACCAACCTGCGCATCGTCCAGCACGACGCGGTGGAGGTGCTGGAGCACATGGTCGCGCCGGCCTCGCTGGCCGGCATCCACGTCTTCTTCCCCGACCCCTGGCACAAAAAGAAGCACCACAAGCGCCGCCTGATCCAGGGCCCCTTCGTGGCGAAGCTCGCTTCGCGCCTGGCCCCCGGCGGCTACCTGCACTGCGCCACCGACTGGCAGCCCTACGCCGAGCAGATGCTCGAAGTGCTGTCGGCGGAAGGCGCCCTGGAGAACACAGCCGAGGGCTACTCACCGCGCCCGGCCTACCGGCCGCTGACCAAGTTCGAGGCCCGCGGCCTGCGCCTGGGCCACGGGGTGTGGGACCTGGTGTTCAGGAAGCGCTGAACCGGGCAGCAGCTCAGCGCGCGGACCGGTACGGCTCCTCGAAGTCGAGGAAGTCCGCTTCGGCCAGCGCGTCGGCCACCCAGGCCGCGACGGCGGGCGTGGCCCACACGCGCGCCATGTAGTCGGCCACGTCGTCCGGCACCGGCAGCCCGTAGGTGCGCAGCCGCCCCACCACGGGCACGTAGTAGGCGTCGGCCGCCGAGAATCCGCCGAACAGGAAGGGGCCGCCGCTGGCGCGCAGCGCGTCCTGCCACAGCGCCACGACGCGGTCCAGGTCGCGGCGCAGTGCGCCGTCGTCCTCGGCCAGCAGCCGCGCGCCCACGTCGGGCAGGCTCGCCTCCAGGTTCTGCCCGCAGCGCCCGCGCAGCGCCGTGAAGCCGGCGTGCATCTCGGCGCAGACCGAGCGCGCCCGCGCGCGCGCCGCGGCGTCGCGCGGCCAGACGGCGTGCTGCGGAAACTTCTCGGCCAGGTACTCGGCGATGGCCAGCGTGTCCCAGACGGCCAGCTCGCCGTCGAGCAGCACCGGCACCTTGCCCGCGGGCGTGAAGGCGGCGAGCTGGCGGTAGAAGTCCGAGCCCGGCGTGAAGTTGAAGCGCAGCTTCACCTCCTCGAACGGCATGCCGAAGTGCTTCATCAGCACCCACGGCCGCATCGACCACGACGAGTAGTTCTTGTTGCCGATCACCAGGCGCATGGCACGCTCCTTCCTCTTGTCAGCCGGGAAAAGAAAAGCCGCGGGGCGCGGGTCGCGGGTCGCCTCAGGCCGCCCACTCCACCCAGCCCGTGTAGGCCGTCAGCAGCACGATGCCGCCGAAGACGATGCGGTACCAGGCGAAGGGAACGAAGTCGTGGCTGGAGACGTAGCGGATGAGCCAGCGGATGCACAGCAGCGCGCTGACGAAGGCCACCACCGTGCCCACCGCGAACATCGGCAGGTCGCTCACGTAGAGCGCGTCGCGCTGCTTCCACACCGAGTAGGCGCCGGCGCCCATGAGCGTCGGGATGCCCAGGTAGAAGCTGAACTCGGTGGCCGCCTTGCGCGACACGCCCAGCAGCATCGCGCCCATGATCGTGGCGCCGGAGCGGCTGGTGCCCGGGATCAGCGCCAGGCACTGCAGCAGCCCGATCTTGAGCGCGTCCAGGCCGCTGAGCTGGTCCACCGTCTCCACCCGCGCCAGGCGCTGGCCCTTCAGGTCGGCGTCGCCGTAGGCGGCGCGGTGGCGCTTCTCGATCCACAGGATCAGCAGCCCCCCCACCACGAGCGCGATCGCCACCGGCACGGGCTTGAAGAGGTGTTCCTTGATGGTCTTGCCCAGCGCCAGCCCCAGCACCACCGCGGGGATGAAGGCCACCAGCACGTTGAGCGCGAAACGGCGCGCCACCGGGTCGTGCCCCAGGCCGCGCACCGTGCCCAGCAGCCGCTGGCGGTACTCCCAGACGACGGCGAACATGGCGCCGGTCTGGATGGCAATGTCGAAGACCTTGGCCGTCTCGCCATGGAAGTCCAGCAGCGAGGCCGTGAGGATCAGGTGTCCTGTGGAGGAGATCGGCAGGAACTCGGTGAGCCCTTCCACCACCCCCATCACGACGGCCTTCAATAGCAGCATCCAGTCCCAGTCCCAGTCCAAGGAAAGCTCCGCGCAGCGCAAAAGCGGGCATTGTGTCCCGGGCTTTCCCGCGGGCGTGGTGCCTGCGCAACGGTGGCCGCGGCCGGTTTCAGTACGCCGGCGCGGGTGCCGCCGGGCGGGAGAAATCGACCACCAGCCCCCGCGGCGTGACCTGGATGTCGCCCACGCCCAGCCCCGCGCGCTGCAGCCGCTGCTGCTGCTCGGGCGGCATCTGCCACAGCGTGAAGCCTTCGAGCACCTGCTCGGCCAGCAGCCGGCCCAGGCGCTGCGCCTGGCCCGTGAACGCCCCGGACGCGCCGGCGAGGTCCAGGCGCTGCACGGCCACCTGCGCCAGGCGCAGCGAGGCGTCGCGCGGCTCCCAGCGCAGCGCGGAGTCGAAGGCGATGTGCCCGGCATAGCGGTTGTCGAGCAGCCGCTCGCGCACGCCCAGCGCGAATTCGCAGCCCAGGCGGTTCTGGATGGGCAGCAGCGCCACGCGCGGCTCGCTCAGGGTCAGGTCGATCACCTCCAGCACGCGCTGCGTGCGCGGGAAGCGCCGCGCCAGGCGCGCGTCGAGCTCGGGCTGCGTGAGGGTCAGCTGCGACGGCAGGCGCAGCCCGGCGCAGCCGGCCAGGGCGGCGGCGCCCAGCGCCGGGAAGGTGAGCAGCAGGCGGCGGCGGGTGGCGTTCATGCGGAAATTCTAGGCAGCGGGTGCGACCGCTTGTCGCGCCGGCGCAAGCCCCGTGACATGGGGGCCGCCTAGAATGCCCGCCGTCGATTTCCAAGCTTCCAAGCTGCCCAACCTACACAACCACCATGAACGTCGAACAAGCCCGCTTCAACATGATCGAGCAACAGATCCGGCCCTGGGACGTGCTGGATTCGGACGTGCTCACGCTGCTGGCGGTGATGAGGCGCGAGGACTTCGTGCCGGCCGAGCAGCGCGCGCTGGCCTTCGTGGACATGATGGTGCCGCTGCGCGACGGCGGCGCCGCCGGCCAGTGCATGCTCGAACCCAAGCAGGAAGCGCGGCTGCTGCAGGAGCTGCGGCTGCAGCGCCACGAGAAGGTGCTCGAAATCGGCGCCGGCTCGGGCTACATGGCCGCGCTGCTGGCGCACCGCGCGCAGCAGGTCTTCACGCTGGACCTGGCGCCGGAGATGGTGGCGCTGGCCAAGGCCAACCTGCAGCGCGCCGGCGTCATGAACGCCACCGTGCGCCAGGGCGACGGCGCCCAGGGCCTGCCCGGCGAGGCGCCCTTCGACGCCATCGTGCTGTCGGGCTCGGTGGCCTCGGTGCCGCAGGCGCTGCTGGAGCAGCTCAAGGTCGGCGGCCGCCTCATCGCCATCGTCGGCCAGGAGCCGGTGATGCGCGCCACGCTCTTCACCCGCAGCGGCGAGCGCGAGTTCGGCGAGGTCGTGCTGTTCGACACCCTGGCACCGCGCCTGCTGAACTTCCCCGAGCCCACGCGCTTCTCCTTCTGAACCCCCAGCCGCCGAGACCCGCCGCCATGCAACGCCTGCGCGTGACCGAGCTGCAGGACTTCCTGCGCGACAACGCCGCGCGCCAGCCGGTGCTGCTGGACGTGCGCGAGCCCTGGGAAGTGGCGCTGGCGGCGCTGCGGCTGCCGGGCGCGCGCGCGCTCGACATCCCGATGAGCGAGCTCACGGCGCGCCTCAACGAGCTGCCCGATGACGCGCCCATCGTCTGCCTGTGCCACCACGGCGTGCGCAGCGCCAGCGTGGCGGCATACCTGGCGCGCCACGGCTTCGACGAGGTCTGCGACGTGGTCGGCGGCATCGACGCCTGGTCGCGCGAGATCGACCCGCGGCTGCCGCGCTACTGAAGCCACCCTGCCCGCCCGCCACCCGCGCCGCGGCGCAGGTGCGGCGCCGGGGCCCGAAACCGCCCCTGCCGTCCCGCTCCCGACCTGATCCGTCCCGGGCCGCCCGCCCCACGCCGCGGCCCCATCGATTGCAACAACGCCCGCCATGCCGTCCCTGAAAACCTCCTGCCGCCTGGCCGGGCTGCTGCTGGCGCTGGCCAGCACGGCCCAGGCGCAGAGCCTGACCGAGCTCTACCAGGCCGCGCGCGGCTTCGACGCGGCCTACCTGAGCGCACGCGCGCTGGCCGAGTCGGCGCCGTACCGCGCCGCGCAGAGCCTGGCGCTGCGCCGCCCCAACGTCGCGCTGGCCGGCAGCGCCACGCGCACCGAGGGCAGCATCGGCACCGCCACCGGCAGCCGCCCGCGCGACTCCAATGCCACGCAGCTGGCGCTCAACGCGCGCCAGCCGCTGTTCAACCGCGCCAACGGCGCCACCATCGAGCAGTCGCGCTTCAGCCTGGAGGGCTCGCTGGCCGAACTGCAGGTGGCCGAGCAGGACCTGCTGCTGCGCGTGGCGCAGGCCTACTTCGACGTGCTGGCCGCGCAGGACACGCTCGTGACCACGCGCCAGAGCAAGCAGGCCATCAGCGAGCAGCTGGCTTCGGCCAAGCGCAACTTTGAGGTCGGCACCGCCACCATCACCGACACGCGCGAGGCACAGGCGCGTTTCGACCTGGCCACTGCCCAGGAGATCGCCGCCGACAACGACCTGCGCACCCGGCGCGCGGCGCTGGACCAGCTCGTCGGCCGCGCCGGCGTGCAGCCGCTGCCGCTGCGCCAGCCGGTGCGGCTGCCCGAGGTGCTGGTGCCCGAAGACATCGGCCCCTGGATCGAGGCCAGCCGCACGCTGCACCCGCAGGTGCAGCGCGCGCAGGCGGCGCTGGAGATCGCGCGGCTGGAGGTGGACAAGGCCCGCGCCGGCCACCTGCCCACCGTGGATCTCGTGGGCTCGGTGGGGCGCGGCAACTCCAACGGCGCCGGCGTGGCCAACACCACCGCCGCCGGCAGCACGCGCGTCGGCAGCCTGGGCGTGCAGCTCAACCTGCCGCTGTACGCGGGCGGCTCGGTCAGCAACCGCGTCGACGAGACGCTCAAGCTGCGCGACAAGGCGACGGAAGACCTGGAGGCGACGCAGCGCAGCGTGGCGCTGGCCACGCGCCAGCTCTGGAGCACGGTGCAGTCGGGCCGCGCGCAGGTCGGCGCGCTGGAGGCCGCGGAAAGCTCCAGCCGCCTCGCGCTCGAAGCCACGCAGCTGGGCTACCGCGTGGGCGTGCGCGTCAACCTGGACGTGCTCAACGCCCAGACCCAGCTCTACACCACGCAGCGCGACCTCTACCGCGCGCGCTATGAGCTCCTGATCAACGCGCTGAAGCTGCGCCAGGCCGCGGGCCTGCTGGAGCCCGGCGACCTGGAGCCGGTGGCGGCGATGCTGGCGGCGCCGGCGGCACCCTGAAACACCCCGCCCGATACCCCCGCCAATACCCCGCCGGTACCCCGCCGATACCCCCTCAAACCACCGCCGGCAGCAGCCCGACGATGCGTTCGGCCATGCGCTCGGTGGCGCCGCGGTGGCGGCTGGCGAAGGTCAGCGAGCGCTCGACCCAGCCGTTGCGCTGCGGGTCGATGGCCAGCATCGCGGCGTAGACCACGCCCTGGCGCATGTCGGCCGCGCGCATCGCCGCGCGCGCCTGCACCGCCAGCTCCGCGGCCTCGGCGAAATTGAAGGTGTGCGGCCCAAGCACCAGCGGGCAGCCGCAGGCCGCGGCCTCGATCAGGTTCTGCCCGCCCAGCGGCTCGAAGCTGCCGCCCAGCAGCCCGGCGTCGGCGCAGGCGTAGTACAGCGCCATCTCGCCGATGGAGTCGCCCAGCCACACGTCGGCCTGGGCGGCGTCCGCGTCCGGGTCGCCCTCGCCCCAGGCGCTGCGCCGGCGCAGGCTGAAGTTGGCCTGCTCGACCAGCGCCGCCACCTCGTCGAAGCGCTGCGGGTGGCGCGGCACCAGCAGCAGCAGCGGCCGCGGCTGCGGCAGCTCGCGCCAGGCCGCCAGCAGCGGCCCTTCCTCGCCCTCGCGCGTGCTCGCGGCCAGCACCACCGGGCGCTGCAGCGCGGCGCGCCAGTGCTGGCCGCGCGCCAGCAGCGCCGGCGGCGGGGCGATGTCGAACTTCAGGTTGCCGCACACCTCCACCGACGGCGCGCCCATGTCGCGCAGCCGCCGCGCGTCGTCCTGCGTCTGCGCCAGCACGCGCAGGAAGGCCTCGGCGGCCGGGCGCAGCAGCCAGGCAAAGCGCTCGCCCCGCTTCAGGCTCTTCTCGCTCAGCCGCGCGTTGGCCAGCACCATGGGCACGCGCTCGGCGGCGGCGACGTGCAGCAGGTTGGGCCAGACCTCGGTTTCCATCAGCACGCCCATGAGCGGGCGGTGGTGGCGCAGGAAGCGGCGCACCGCGCCGGGCGTGTCGTAGGGCAGCCAGGTGTGCACGTCGCCGGCGCGCAGCAGCGGGCGGCCCGCCGCCCAGCCGGTGGCCGTGGAGGTGGTCAGCAGCAGCCGCAGGCCCGGCTGCTGCGCGCGCAGCGCCTCGACCAGCGGCGCAGCCGCGCGCGTCTCGCCCAGCGACACCGCATGCAGCCACAGCAGCCGCCGCGGCGTGGGCGCCGGGTAGCCGTAGCGGCCCAGGCGCTCGCCCCAGCGCTCGCGGTAGGCCGGCTCCCGCGCGCCGCGGCGCCACAGCCGCAGCAGGTAGGCCGGCGTCAGCACCCACAGCAGCGCGCCATAGAGCCAGCGCGCCAGCGCCCGCATGACGACGAGGCTCCCGCGCTCGCTCAGTGCGCCGCCGCGGCGATGCGGGCGTCGGGCTTGACGGCGCGCAGCGCGGCCATGAACTCGCCCTCGATGCGGTGCAGCGCCTCCTCGGTGTGGCCCTCGAAGCGCAGCACCAGCACCGGCGTGGTGTTGGAGGCGCGGATCAGCCCGAAGCCGTCGCTGTAGTCGGCGCGCAGCCCGTCGATGGTGACCATCTCGCCGCCGGGGAACCGCGCCGTCTCGCGCAGCCGCTCGATCAGCGCGTGCGGCTCGCCTTCCTCGCAGGCGACGTTGAGCTCCGGGGTGTTGAAGCTCTGCGGCAGCGCGTTGAGCACGGCGCTGGGGTCGTCGCTGCGCGAGAGGATCTCCAGCAGCCGCGCCGCGGTGTACATGCCGTCGTCGAAGCCGTACCAGCGCTCGGCGAAGAAGATGTGCCCGCTCATCTCGCCGGCGATCGGGGCGCCCGTCTCCTTGAGCTTGGCCTTGACCAGCGAGTGCCCGGTCTTCCACATCAGCGGCTGGCCGCCGGCGGCGCGCACCTCCTCGGTCAGGCGCTGGCTGCACTTGACGTCGTAGATGATCTGCGCGCCGGGCTGGCGCGAGAGGATGTCGCGCGCGAACAGCATGAGCTGGCGGTCGGGGTAGATGATCTGGCCGTCGCGCGTGACCACGCCCAGGCGGTCGCCGTCGCCGTCGAAGGCCAGGCCCAGCTCGGCCTCGGTGGCGTTGACGACCTTGATCAGGTCGGCGAGGTTTTCGGGCTTGCTCGGGTCGGGATGGTGGTTCGGGAAGTCGCCATCGACGCGGCTGTAGAGGTCGATGACCTCGCAGCCCAGCGCGCGCAGGATGGCCGGGGCGCTGGCGCCGGGAATGCCGTTGCCGCAGTCCACGACGATCTTCATCGGGCGCGCGAGCTTCGCGTCGCTGGTGATGCGGTGCGTGTACTCGGGGACGATGTCCATGGCGCCGATGCGCCCGCTGCCCTGCGCATAGTCCTCGGCCTCCATGCGCCGGCGCAGGCCCTGGATCTCCTCGCCGTAGATGGCGCGCCCGGCCAGCACCATCTTGAAGCCGTTGTAGTCCTTGGGGTTGTGGCTGCCCGTGACCTGGATGCCGCTGTGGCAGCCGTGCTGGCCGCGCGTGGCGGCCACGTAGTAGAGCATCGGCGTGGTCACGGCGCCGAGGTCCACCACGTCGAGGCCGGTGGAGGCCAGGCCGCGCATGAGCGCCTGCACCAGCCCGGGGCCGGAGACGCGGCCGTCGCGCCCCACCGCCACGGCGCGCTCGCCGGCGGCCAGCGCCTCGGTGCCGAAAGCGCGGCCCAGGTGCTCGGCAAAGGTCTCGTCGATCGTCTGTCCCACGACGCCACGGATGTCGTAGGCCTTGAAAGCGGATGCGGCTGTCTGCATGAATGTCCTCCTGGCGCGGCGATTGTAGGCAGCCGGCTGCCGCGGCCCCGGCCCTGGCCCTGGCCGGCACGGGACGGCGGCTGCTGTCCCGGCGGCTGCCTATGATCCCGGGATGAAGTCTTGGTCGTTTCCCGCTCAACCGGCCCGGCGCCCCGCCGCGGCCGCCCTGCCCCACCTCGCTGCACGGCCCGCGCGCCGCGCCCTGCCGGCCATCCCTGAAAAAGCGGCGGCATGAAAGGGCGCGACCGGCTGGAGTTGCTGCTGCTGGCGGCGGTGTGGGGCGGCTCGTTCCTGTTCATGCGCGTGGCCGCGCCGGCCTTCGGTGCCTCGCCGCTGTCGGCCGTGCGCGTGGCCGTGGCCAGCGCGGTGCTGCTGCCGCTGCTGCAATGGATGCAGCCCGGCGCGCTGGCGGCCTGCCGCGGCCGCTGGGGCGCGCTGGCGGTGGTGGGGCTGCTGAACTCGGCGCTGCCCTTCGTGTGCTTCAGCTTCGCGGCGCAGTACCTCAGCGGCGGGCTGGCGGCCATCTTCAACGCCACCACGCCGCTGTGGGGCGCGCTGGTGGCGCGGCTGTGGCTCGGCGAGCGGCTGGACGCGTCGCGGCTGCTGGGCCTGGCGCTGGGCTTCGCCGGCGTGCTGGGCCTGGCCTGGGACAAGGCGGGGCTGAAGTCCGGCACCCAGGGCGCGGGCACGGCGCTGGCGGTGCTGGCCTGCCTGGCGGCGCCGCTGATGTACGGCGTGGCGGCCAACGCCACGCGGCGCTGGCTCACGGGCACGCCGGCGCTGGCGCTGGCCACCGGCAGCCAGCTCGTGGCCACGCTGGCCCTGGCGCCGGCGGCGGCGCTGGCCTGGCCCGCGCAGCCGCCCGGCGCGCTGGACTGGGCCGCCGCGCTGGCGCTGGGCGTGCTGTGCACCGGCGTGGCCTACGTCATGTACTTCGGGCTCATCGCGCGCGTCGGGCCGGCGCGGGCCACCACGGTGACCTACCTGGTGCCGATGTTCGCGATGCTCTGGGGCGGCCTGGCGCTGGGCGAGCGCGTGACGCCGTCGATGCTCGGCGGCGGCGCCGTGATCCTGCTGGGCACCAGCCTGGCCACGGGCTGGTGGCGGCCTTTCGGCGCGGCGCGCAAGGAGCCGGGCCGCTGAACCTGGCGGCGGCGGGGCCAGCGCGCGGGAAGAGAACCCGTGCCGAACCCGTGCCGGCAGCGCCTTGCGCACTGGCGTTGCCGGCACGGCACGCCCGGACCGCGGCGAAGCGGTCCGGCCCGCCGCGCCGTGCCGGTGTCGGCACCCGCGGCGGGCCGGTCAGGGCGTGATGGAACGCGGGAAGAAGGGGACCTCGCGGACCTTACTTCTGCTGCTGCTTGTGCTGGCTGCCGCTGCTCTTCTGGCCTTGCTGCTTGCTGCTGGAGCCGGACTGGTCCTGCTGCTTGTTCTGCGATTGCTTGCCCTGGCCTTGCTGCTGGCTGGAGCTGCCCTTTTGCTGCGTCATGGCGATCCTCTTGCAGGGAATCGGCGACATTGCCGATGACTCCAGGCGGGCAAGTCGAGTGCCCGAATACCCGGATGAGCCCGGGAAAAGCCGCGGCATGCGGCCTGCCGCGCCCCGGCCATGGAGCCTTTTCGAACCACGCGGCGCGGCTGGCTGTGCGCGGCCGGCGCGGCACTGCTGGGGCGCACCGCGCAGGGCGCGCCACCGCCCTTCACGCTGCTGACCTTCGGTGACTCGGTGCTCGACTGCGGGCGCTACAACGCGCATGGCCTCACGCCCGGCGGCCTGCTGGTGCGCAACGACGACGCACTGTTTCCCGAGTTCCGCGGCCTGGACCTGCGCCACGCGCATGGTGCGGCGCGGCTGGAGCACCGCGCGCTGGACGGCGCCACGGTGGCGGATCTGCCCGCGCAGGCGCACGGCCTGCGCCCGCCCGAAGGCGCGGCCGCGGCGCTGCTGACGGTGGGCGGCAACGACCTGCTGCGCGGCCTGGCCGGCGACGGCGGCACGGGGCTGCGCGCCTTCGAGGCGGCGCTGGCGGCATTCCTGCGGACGATGCCGGTGCGCCCGGTGCTGCTGGGCACGGTGTACGACCCGACCTTCGGCGACGACGCACGCAACTTCCTGAGCGTGCCCGCGGCCCGGGCGCGCGCCAACCACCGCCGCGTCAACGAGATCATTGCCGCGCAGGCCGCGCGCCACGGCCGCCTGGTGGACCTGCACGCGCACTTCCTGCGCGGCGAGCCGGGCTGGTTCACCCGCACGATCGAGCCCAGCCTGACCGGCGCCTCCGAGGTGCGGCGCGCTTTCCGGGCACGGCTGTGATGCCCCGACACCGCGGCGCACCGGCAAGCGCGGCCCCTGCGGGCTCCGTGGGCACCCGGGTTGCATCGCCTGCCTTCCCCGTCAAGACTTGTGTCACCACCGCCCAGGAGACCCGACGCCCATGAGCTCCACGCCCCAAGCCGCCCAAAGCGGCAAGTCCGCCCCCGACGCGCACGCCGCCCGTCACGACGGCGCGCCGCCGCCGTCGGCCATGCCCGAAGACAGCGTGGTGCGTGCCTACGACCGCTACGCCTCGCTCTACGATTTCGTGTTCGGCAGCGTGCTGGAGCCCGGTCGCCGCGCCATGACGCAGGCCGCCGCCGCGCTGCAGCCGGCGTCGGTGCTCGAAGTCGGCGTGGGCACGGGGCTGACGCTGGCGGGCTACCCGGCGCATTCGCGCGTGGTCGGGGTGGACCTGTCGCCCGACATGCTCGAGCGCGCGCGCCAGCGCGCCGCGGCGCTGCCCGGGCGCGACATCGCGCTGCACGTGATGAACGCCGAGGCCATGGACTTTCCCGACGACAGCTTCGACTGCGTCACCCTGCCCTACGTGCTGTCGGTGACGCCGCAACCGTCGCGCCTGGTGGCCGAGGTGCGCCGCGTGTGCCGCCCGGACGGCACCATCCTCATCGTCAACCACTTCAGCGGCAGCCGCTTCTGGTGGCTCATGGAGCGTGCGGTGCGCTCGATGGCCGACCGCGTGGGCTTTCGCTCCGACTTCGGATTCGAGGAGCACATCCTCGTGCACGACTGGCAGCTGCAGGCGGTGCAGTCGGTGAACCTGTTCGGGCTCTCGCGCCTGGTGATGCTGCGCAACACCAAGGGCCCCAGAAATTCCCGGGACTCCCGGGATTGAGCCCGGTGGGCTGGGGCCGGGGCCGCAGCCCCGGCGCTTTACCTGCCTTCCGGTAATTCCTTCACAGCCGCCCCCGCAAGGGGGCGGCGCCGTTTTCAGCGGCCGCGCTGCGGCGCGTGGTCGCGGCCCGGGCCGCTGTCGCGCAGCGAGCTCTCGGCGTCGAGCCCGGCGCGGTCGGACACGCCCACGCCCAGGCGGCTGACCAGCTCGCCGCCGAGCCAGGCCGTCACCAGCGTCAGCGCCCCCGCGGCGAAGGACAGCACGAAGGCGCTGCTCTGGGGCGACTCCGGCGCGCCGCGGCGCAGCAGCCAGCTGCCCAGGAACAGCCCCATCACCACCAGGTTGCCCACGCCGTGCAGCAGCCCGACGCGCTTGGCGCGCGTGCCGCTGGGGATCGCCAGCCAGTCGATGGTGCCGAAGGGCGCCGCCACCAGCCCGGTGAGCAGGCCCACGGAGATCAGGCAGTAGGACACGAAGGCCATCGTGCCGTTGCCGCCGACCAGGTAGACCAGGTCGAACAGCAGCGCCGTGGCCAGCAGGCCCAGCGGGAAGGCGATGAGCTGCTGGTGCACGGGATGCCCCAGCAGTCGGGCGCGGCTTTCCATGGCGAGACTCCTTCGGCGCCGTGGCGCCTGGCGGGTGGATGACGGGTGAACGTGCGCCGCCGCAGCCGTTTCGCGAAGTCCGAGAGAGGGCCCGGGCGGTTCGACGCCGCAGTCGCAATCGGGATGCCGAGGTCGCGGGGTGTGCCGACCCTGCCGGGAACCGGCCTTGCTGACGCCCGGACAGCAACATGGCGGGAGTACGGCCTTGAAGAAGAGCGGGCAAGCGTTGGCATTGCTGGCGGGCGCCGGGCTGGCTGCAGCGGCGACGGTGATGCTGTGGGGAGACGGCGGCAGCGGAAGGCTGGACGGTGGCACGCCGGCAATCGTGGCGGCCCCCGAAGCCCAGGCACCCCTGGAGGTGCCGCCGGCGCCGGCCGCTGCCGCGCTGCCGGAGGTGCCGGCGCTACCAGAACTGCCGGAGTTGCCGCGCCAGGCCGACTTCGGCACCCAGGCGGCCGCGGCCGAGGTGCGCCGCGTCGCCGACTGGGCGCTGAGCTCCGGCGACACCGAGCGGCGGCCCTTCGTCATCGTGGACAAGCGCCGGGCGCGGCTGTACGTGTTCGAGTCCGGCGGCCAGTTGCGCGGCGCCTCGCCGGTGCTGCTGGGCTCGGCGCGCGGCGACGACACGGTGCCCGGCATCGGCGACCGGCCGCTGGAGCAGGTCCGGCCGCACGAGCGCACCACCCCGGCCGGGCGTTTCCAGGGCGAGATCGGGCGGAACCTGCGCGGCGAGGACGTGCTGTGGGTGGACTACGACGCCGCGGTTTCCATGCACCGCGTGCTCACCACCGACCCGGCCGAGCGGCGGCTGCAGCGCCTGGCCAGCCCGGGCGTGCGCGACAACCGCATCTCCTATGGCTGCATCAACGTGCCCACGGCCTTCTTCGAGCAGGTGCTGATGCCGGTGAGCCGCGCCGGCGCGGCGCCGGTGGTGTACGTGCTGCCCGAAGTGCGGCCGCTGCGCGAGGTGTTCCTGAAGTTGCCGCCCGCGTCCGCGCCGGCGCTGGCGCAGGTGGCGCACGGCGGCGGCGCCCGGCACCAGCCCTGAATCGACAGCCGGATTGCCACGAAAAAAGGACCGCCGGCGGCGGTCCTTCTGGTTGAGCCGGCGACGAAGGCCCGGCTGCGGGCCCTCCTCGCGTGGCGGCTGTGCCGGTCAGTTGCGGTCGGCGCGCGCCGCGCGCGAGCCCGTGCCGCTCATGTCGCTGCCGCTGCCGTAGCTGCTGCCGGTGCTGCCCATGGAGCCCGAGCCGGTCGTGCCGGTCGTGCCCGTGCCGCCGGACATGTTCGAGGACGAGGAGCTGTTGCTGCTGCTCATCGAGCCGGTCGTGCCCGGGGTGGCCGACATGCTCGACGACGACGTGCCGCCGGCACCGGTGGTGCTGCCGCTGGTGCCCATGCTGCTGCTGCTGCCGCTGGGGGCGTTGTTGCCCATGGTGCCGGAGTTGGTGCCCTGGTTGCCGGAGGTGTTGTTGCCGGTGACGCCGGTGGTGCTGGAGCCCGTGCCCGAGCCCATGTTGCCGGAGCTGGAGCCGCTCATCGAGGAGCCACTGCCGGTGGTGCCCGTGCTGCCCGTGCCTGCGCCGGTGACGTTGGGGCTAGTGGCGGTGTTGGGGCCGGTGGGCGCCGGCACGCCCGGCGTCGCGTTGCCCATGCCGGTGCTGCTGGGGCTGTCCGTCGTGCCCGAGGACTGGGCGTGGACGAAGCCGGTGGCGGCGGCGGTACAGAGGGCGGCGGCCAGAAGGCTCTTGCGGACGATGCTCATGTGGTGAACTCCTGTGTGGGTGAAGCCGACGCCGCCGTGCGCTGGGGCGGAGCCTTCCGCCCCGCGCCATCGGACGTGCCGTCGTGGCTTCCGGGGAGTTGGCAACGCACGTGCCCGGTGCATCGGGACGGCGTGCCATGCACCGTCCGCGCGCAGCCTCAGCCGCGCACGAACAGCGTCACCAGCGCCTCGTCGCCCAGTGCGCGGCTGCGGTGGCCGTGCACCGTCGGGTCGAACGTTGCGCCTTCGGGCAGCGTGTCGGCCGAGTAGAAATGCTGGCCCGGACCGAACACGCGCGTGCTGCCGTCCTGCAGCCCGATTTCCATGCGCCCGGCCAGCACGAACAGCCATTGCGGCTGGCCGGTGCAGTGGAACTCGCTGCGAAAGCCCGGCGGGCTCTGACGCAGCTGCAGCGCGCCCGCGGGCAGCGGCGCGGACAGGCGCGACGCGGGCGTGCCCTCGGTCAACGCGATGGGCCGCTCGCGAAAGCGCGCGCGGCCGTCGGTGTCGGTGAAGAGCTCGACCTGCGTGAAGACGGGCGGGGAGCCGGATGCGGCGTCGGGGGTGGAGGCGGTGTTCATCGGCCCGATTGTGGCCGGCTGCGCCGCTCCAGCCCGGCAGCGCGCCGGTGCTGCCGCATACTGCGCGCCCCGCCGCGGCAGCGCGCCGGCGGCTCGCAACCACGACAACGCTGGAGACTCCCATGCAAAACGTTCCCCACGACAAGGTCGCGCTGGTCACCGGCGCGGGCAGCGGCATCGGCGCGGCCTGCGCGCAGGCGCTGCTGCGCGACGGCTGGCGCGTCGTCTTCGCCGGGCGCCGGCTGCCCGCGCTGGAACAGGCCATCGCCGCGGCAGGCGACCCTTGGGGCGACATCGATGCGCGCGCGCTGGCCGTGAGCGCCGACGTGAGCGACGCCGCGGCCGTGCAGCGCCTCTTCGACACGCTGCAGCAGCGCTTCGGGCGGCTGGACCTGCTGTTCAACAACGCCGGCGTGTTCACGCCGGCCACGCCGGTGGACGAGTTGCCGCTGGAGCAATGGCAGGCGGCGGTGAACGTGAACCTGCACGGCCCCTTCCTGTGCACGCAGCACGCCTTCCGGCTGATGAAGGCGCAGTCGCCGCGCGGGGGCCGCATCATCAACAACGGCTCGATCTCGGCGCACGCGCCGCGGCCCTTCTCCGTGCCCTACACCACCACCAAGCACGCCATCACGGGCCTGACCCGCGCCGCGGCGCTGGAAGGGCGCGCCTTCGACATCGCGGTGGGCCAGATCGACATCGGCAACGTCGCCACCGACATGACCGAGCGCATGGCCGCGGGCGTGCTGCAGGCCGACGGCAGCGTGCGGCCCGAGGCGCGCATGGGCATGGACGCGGTGACGAGCACCTTCCTGGCCATGGCGCGGCTGCCGCTCGAAGCCAACGTGCTGACCATGACCGTGATGGCCACCGGCATGCCGTACGTGGGACGGGGCTGAGGGCGGCGCGCCCCGGGGAAATGCCCGCTCAGGCAACCGCGGTCGCGCTGCTGGGCGTGCCCGTGCCGGCCGGCGTGGCGCCGGGCACGGGCAGGGCCACGGGCTTCTGGCCCATGAGCACGTGCGCCTCCGGCACCGGGTAGCCGGCGGCGCCGAAGGTCTCGCTGATGACGCGGTTGGTGTCGAAGTAGACCTGCCAGTAGTGGTCGGTGTGGGTGTAGGGCCGCACCGCCAGCCGCGTGCCGCGCTCGTTGAAGTCGATGATCTCGACCGTCGGCGCGGGGCTCTTCTCGACGTTGGGGATGGTCATGAGGGCGGTGCGCAGCCGCGCGATGGCGTCCTGCGGATTGACCGAGTGCGCCAGCTGCGCCTCGCGGTCCACGCGCCGCCAGGTGCTGGCGGAGTAGTTGGAGATGGTGTCACCGAAGATCTTGCCGTTGCCCACGAAGGTGGTGACGTTGTCGGGCGTGAGGATGGTGCTGGCAAAGAGGCCGATCTCGGTGACCGTGCCCTCCACGCCGCCGACCTTGACGTAGTCGCCGACCTTGAAGGGCCGCAGCACGATCAGGAAGGCGCCGCCGGCGAAGTTCGACAGCAGCCCGGCCCAGGCCGCGCCGATGGCGATGCCCGCAGCCGCCAGCAGCGCGGCGAAGGACGTGGTCTCGACCCCGAAGTAGCCCAGGATCGCCACGACCAGGATGACGTTGAGCGTCACCGTCACGGCGCTGGCGAGGTAGCGCAGGATGGTCGGATCGACCTTCTGCCGCGTCGCCGCGGCCGACACCAGCCGCACCGCCAGCGCGATCAGGTACCGGCCCACGATCCACACCACGATGGCACCGGCAGCCTTGAGCGCGAAGCTCGTGAGCTGCACGCTGGCCACGTCCCACATGTTTTCCCAGTCCATTTCCGCTTCTCCGACGTAGTTGCACAAGAAGACCGCGGCAGTGCTGAAGTGCCCGGTAGCAGGCTTATGCGAAGCGAGGCCAGGGCGCGACAATCCCTAGAAGGTAAGAAAGCGTTGAAAACGTTGCGCAGGCACCGCGCGCACCGCCCGCTGGCGTGCGCCGAGCCCGGGCCGCCGGGGACACGGGCAAGAAAAAACGCCCTGCCGCTTGCGCAGCAGGGCGTCTTTGGGATTGGTGGAGCCGGGGGGAATTGAACCCCCGTCCGCAAGCCATCACCGGACAGTTCTACATGTTTAGCTGACTGATTTGAGTCTCGCCCCGCAGGTCGCGCAGCAGCACGCTACCTGTGGAGCCAGTCACTTGATCTCAGCCCGCACCGAGTGACCCGGCGCGAACCCAGCCAATGTGAATGACCTCTCAGCCCTTGCGGGCCCGGCCCATTGGCCAACCGTTGAGAGGCTCACCGGTGTTAAGCGGCGAGAGCGAAACGTTCGTCGTTCGCAGTTACTTTGTTCCAGTGGATTTACGAGCGAACTGGTGCTCGACATGCCCTGCGCCGGATCCGCACCCACGTCGAAACCGGGTCGGCCCCTTTGCTGAGGTAGACCGCATTTTAGGCCAGCCGAAGCCATTTCAAGAGTTGAAAGGGCTTTTCAATCACGGCATCGGCGCCCCATGCGTCAATCGGCTCGCGCTCGCCCAGGTAGCCCCAGGCGGCGGCCAGCGTGGCCATGCCCGCGGCGCGGCCGGCCTGCACGTCGCGCAGGTCGTCGCCGATGTAGACACAGTCCCGCGGCGCCACGCCTGCGCGGCGTGCCGCCTCCAGCAGCGGCTCGGGATGGGGCTTGGCATGCGCGGTGGTGTCGCCGCAGATCACCACGGCGGCGCGCTCGCGCAGACCCAGCCCCTGCACCACCGGCGCGGTGAAGCGCTCGTGCTTGTTGGTGACGATGCCCCAGGGCAGCGCAGCGCGCTCCAGCGCCTGCAGCACCAGCGCCATGTCGGCGAACACGGCGGTGCGCTGCAGCAGGCCCTGCTCGTAGCGCTGCAGGAATTCGTCGCGCAGCGCCTCGAAGCCTTCCTGGCCCGGCGCGGTGCCGAAGGCGGCGCCGACCATGCCGCGCGCACCGGCACCGACCATCGGGCGCAGCCGCTCGTAAGGCACCTCGGGAAGTCCCCGCGCGGTGCGCATGGCATTGGCGGCACCGGCCAGGTCGGGAGCGCTGTCGATGAGCGTGCCGTCGAGATCGAAGAGAACGCAACGAATTGAAGGCGTCATGTGGACTGCATCAGGGCGCGTACGGCGGACTGGGCGTCCAGGGCTCAGGCCACCGGCCTGCGCAGCGCGAAGAGGTAGTTGACACTGGTGTCGTGCGTGAGCGCATAGCGGCGCGTGAGCGGGTTGTATTCGAGCCCGCGCGTGCGCTGCAGCTCCAGCCCGGCATCGCGGCACCAGCGCGCCAGCTCGCTGGGGCGGATGAACTTCTCGTACTCGTGCGTGCCGCGCGGCAGCAGCTTGAGCACGTACTCCGCGCCAACGATGGCGAACAGGAAGGCCTTGGCGTTGCGGTTGAGCGTGGAGAAGAAGACCCAGCCGCCGGGCTTGACCAGCGCGGTGCAGGCCGCCACCACCGACTCCGGCGCGGGCACGTGCTCGAGCATCTCCATGCACGTGACCACGTCGAAGCGAGCGGGCATCTCGGCGGCCAGCGCCTCCACGGCCACTTCGCGGTAGTCCACGCCGTGCACGCCGGACTCCAGCGCGTGCAGCTGTGCCACCTTCAGCGGCTTGGTGGCCAGGTCGATGCCCAGCACCTGCGCGCCGCGCTGCGCCATGGATTCGGCCAGGATGCCGCCGCCGCAGCCCACGTCGAGCACCTGCCTGCCCGCCAGCGGTGCCAGCGAGTCGATCCACTGCAGCCGCAGCGGATTGATCTGGTGCAGGGGACGGAATTCGCTTTCGGGATCCCACCAGCGGTGGGCGAGCTCGCTGAACTTGGCCAGCTCTTGGGGGTCGGCGTTGATCATCCCGGAATGGTAGCCCTCGGAAAGCACAAACCCCGCCGAGGCGGGGTTTGCGAAGACCGCAGAAGACCGTCGTGACGACCGATCCGCTGCGGTAGATACAGCCGATCAGCGGCCGGCGGCGCGGGTGCCCACCACTTCGATTTCCACGCGGCGGTTCTTGGCGCGGCCTTCGGCGGACCTGTTGTCGGCCACGGGCTGCTTCTCGCCCTTGCCCTCGGTGTAGACGCGGTTCTTCTCGATGCCCTTGCTCACCAGGTAGGCCTTGACGGCCTCGGCGCGGCGCACCGACAGGCGCTGGTTGTAGGCATCGGTGCCGACGGAGTCGGTGTGACCCACGGCGATGATGACTTCCAGGTTCACGCCACCGGTCTTGCTCACCAGGTCATCGAGCTTGGCGCGGGCATCGGGCTTGAGCACGGCCTTGTCGAAGTCGAAGAACGCGTCGGCGGCGTAGGTGACCTTCTCGCTCACCGGGGCAGCCGGCACGACCGGGGCAGCCGGGGCCGGAGCGGGCGCCGGGGCCGGGGCGGCCACAGGAGCCGGAGCGGCCGGGGGCGCCGGCGGCTTCAGCGCGCCGTCGCACTGCTGGGAAGCCGTGGCCGGCGTCCAGGTGGAGTTGCGCCAGCACAGTTCGTTGGTGCCGTTCTTGACGACCGTGCCGTCCGTGGCACGCCAGTTGTCGACCGTCTGGGCAAACGCGCTCGACAGCGGGGCAGCAAGCGCGGCGGATGCAAACAGCACCGCCACGGCGTTCAGTTTCTTCATTGATTCTCCTCTCAAGGAAAGCCGCAGGACTCTGCGAAACGTCCGAATCGGAAGCAAGAAAACCCGGCAAACACCCGGTCTCGCGAGCGATCACCACCGACGACCCATTGTGCCATCGGGGCTTCTTGACCGACCCATTTTGGCCCGGGCACCCCGGCGCGGCGCCTGCCCCTGTTGCGCGGCTGCTACAGGCCGCGCCGCTTAGAATCGCCGATTGCCGCTGCTTCACGCGGAGCCGGCCGTGCGCGCCTTTCGCCGCGCGCCCTGACGCCGCGCCCTCATTTCCCCATGACCCAGTTCGCCAAGGAAACCCTGCCCATCAGCCTCGAAGAGGAGATGCGGCGCTCGTATCTCGATTACGCCATGAGCGTGATCGTGGGCCGTGCCCTGCCCGACGCGAGGGATGGCCTCAAGCCCGTGCACCGGCGCGTGCTCTACGCCATGCACGAGCTCAACAACGACTGGAACCGCCCGTACAAGAAGTCCGCGCGCATCGTCGGCGACGTCATCGGTAAGTACCACCCGCATGGCGACAGCGCGGTCTACGACACCATCGTGCGCATGGCACAGGACTTCTCCCTGCGCCACATGCTCGTGGACGGCCAGGGCAACTTCGGCTCGGTCGACGGCGACAACGCCGCGGCCATGCGCTACACCGAGATCCGGCTGTCGAAGATCGCCCACGAGATGCTGGCCGACATCGACAAGGAGACCGTCGACTTCGGCCCCAACTACGACGGCTCCGAGAAGGAGCCGCTGGTGCTGCCCACGCGGCTGCCCAACCTGCTAGTCAACGGCAGCGCCGGCATCGCCGTGGGCATGGCCACCAACATCCCGCCGCACAACCTCAACGAGGTCGTGGACGCGTGCCTGCTGCTGCTGGGCCGACCCGAGGCGACGCTCGACGAGCTCATGGAGATCGTCCCCGCGCCGGACTTCCCCACCGCCGGGATCATCTACGGCCTCGCCGGCGTGCGCGAGGGCTACCGCAGCGGCCGCGGCAAGGTGGTGATGCGCGCGCGCTGCCACTTCGAGGACATCGGCAGGAACGGCGAGCGCCAGGCCATCGTCGTCGACGAGATCCCCTACCAGGTCAACAAGAAGACGCTGCTGGAGCGCATCGCCGAGCTCGTCAACGACAAGAAGATCGAGGGCATCAGCCACATCCAGGACGAGTCCGACAAGTCCGGCATGCGCGTGGTCATCGAGCTCAAGCGCGGCGAGGTGCCGGAGGTCGTGCTCAACAACCTCTACAAGCAGACGCAGCTGCAGGACAGCTTCGGCATCAACATGGTGGCGCTGGTGGACGGCCAGCCGCGGCTGTGCAACCTCAAGCAGCTGCTGGAGATCTTCCTGGAGCACCGGCGCGAGGTCGTGACGCGGCGCACCGTGTACGAGCTGCGCCGCGCGCGCGAGCGCGGCCACGTGCTCGAAGGCCTGGCCGTGGCGCTGGCCAACATCGACGACTTCATCGCCATCATCAAGGCCGCGCCCACGCCGCCGCTGGCGCGCACGGAGCTCATGGCGCGCAGCTGGGACTCCTCGCTCGTGCGCGAGATGCTCGCGCGCGCGCAGGCCGACGCCATCGGCGGGCGCGAGGCCTTCCGCCCCGAGGGGCTGCCCTCGCACTACGGGTTGCAGCCCGATGGGCTGTACCGCCTCTCCGACGAGCAGGCCGGCGAGATCCTGCAGATGCGGCTGCAGCGCCTGACCGGTCTGGAGCAGGACAAGATCATCGGCGAGTACAAGGAGGTGATGGCCGCCATCGCCGACCTGCTCGACATCCTGGCCAAGCCCGAGCGCGTGACGGCCATCATCGGCGGCGAGCTGCAGGCGGTGCGCACCGAGTTCGGCCAGACCAAGGTGGGCGCGCGGCGCTCGACCATCGAGCACAACGTGCAGGAGCTCGGCACCGAGGACCTGATCACGCCCACCGACATGGTCGTGACGCTGTCGCACACGGGCTACATCAAGAGCCAGGCGCTGTCCGAGTACCGCTCGCAAAAGCGCGGCGGACGCGGCAAGCAGGCGGCGCAGACCAAGGAAGACGACTGGATCGACCAGCTCTTCATCGCCAACACGCACGACTGGATCCTGTGCTTCTCCAACCGCGGGCGCGTGTACTGGCTCAAGGTCTGGGAGGTGCCGCAGGGCGGACGCGCCTCGCGCGGCAAGCCCATCGTCAACATGTTCCCGCTGCAGCCCGACGAGAAGATCACCGTCGTGCTGCCGCTCACGGGCGAGTTCCGCACCTTCCCCGCGGACCACTACGTGTTCATGGCGACCGCGCTGGGCACGGTCAAGAAGACGCCGCTCGACGAGTTCAGCAACCCGCGCAAGGCCGGCATCATCGCCGTGGACCTCGACGAGGGCGACTACCTCATCGGCGCGGCGCTGACCGACCGCAAGCATGACGTGATGCTGTTCTCCGACGGCGGCAAGGCGGTGCGCTTCGACGAGAACGACGTGCGCCCGATGGGCCGCAACGCGCGCGGGGTGCGCGGCATGGCGCTCGAAGCCGGGCAGAGCGTGATCGCGCTGCTGGTGGCCGAGGACGAGAGCCAGAGCGTGCTCACCGCCAGCGAGAACGGCTTCGGCAAGCGCACGCCCATTGCGGAGTACACGCGCCACGGCCGCGGCGGCAAGGGAATGATCTCGATGCTGCAGAGCGAGCGCAACGGCAAGGTGGTGGCCGCAACGCTGGTGCGCGAGGCCGACGAGATCATGCTCATCACCGACCGTGGCGTGCTGGTGCGCACGCGCGTGTCCGAGATCCGCCAGCTGGGCCGCGCCACCCAGGGCGTGACGCTGATCGCGCTGGATGACGGCTCCCGCCTGGGCGGCCTGCAGCGCATCGTCGAGAACGATGCCAACGTGGACAACGCGGCCGCCCCCGAGGCCGGCGAGGAGAACAACTCTTGATGTGGAAGACGATCGCGCTGGCCGCGGCGCTGACCGTGGCCGGCGGCACCGCGCAGGCGCAGAGCAAGAAGGACCTGGTGCAGAAGGCGGTACAGCTGCAGCAGCAGGGCGCCGAGAACCTGGGCCGCAACGTGGCCGTGCAGACCGCCAACCGGGTGCTGGCCGCCGTCGCCCCGGCGCTGCAGGCGGTGCCGGCCGACAAGCGCGAGGCCACGGCCAAGGACATCCAGGCCGAGGTGCGCAAGTTCCACGACGAGATCGAGCCGACGCTGCGCAAGCGCGCCGCGGAGCTGGCGCCGGCCACGCTCGGCCCGGTGCTGGAGTCGCGCTTCAGCGAGGACGAGCTCAAGACGCTCATCGCCTGGCTGGAGTCGCCGGTGGCGAAGAAGTTCGAGCAGGCCACGCCCGAGATGCAGCAGGCCCTCACGCAAAAGCTCGTGGCCGAGACCAAGGCCGGCATCGAGCCGCGCCTCCAGGCGCTGGAGGGCGCCCTGCGCAAGCGCCTGGAGGCCGGCGGCGCCAAGCCCGTCCAGCCCCCGGCCAGCGCACCCAGGAAGTGAGGCCATGAAGCAGCGTCCCTACAACTTCTCCGCCGGCCCCGCGGCGCTGCCGGCCGAGGTGCTGGCGCAGGCCGGCGCCGAGATGCTCGACTGGCACGGCAGCGGCATGGGCGTGATGGAGATGAGCCACCGCGGCAAGGAATTCATCTCGATCGCCCACCAGGCCGAGGCCGACCTGCGCCGGCTGCTGGCGGTGCCGCCCAACTTCCACATCCTGTTCATGCAGGGCGGCGGGCTGGCCGAGAACGCCATCGTCCCGCTGAACCTGTCGGGCGGCGCGGCGGCGGACTTCGTCGTCACCGGCAGCTGGTCGCAGAAGTCGCTCAAGGAAGCGAAGAAGTACTGTGACGCGCAGCTCGCCGCCAGCAACGCGGCCGCCGACGGCAGCCACACCACGCTGCCCGACGCGGCCACGTGGCGGCTGCGGCGCCAGGCGCGCTACGTGCACGTGTGCAGCAACGAGACCATCCACGGCGTGGAGTTCCACGCCCTGCCCGACCTGAAGAGCCTGGGCAGCGATGCGCCGCTGGTGGTGGACTGCTCCTCGCACATCCTCTCGCGCACCATCGACTGGTCGCGCGTGGGGCTGGCCTTCGCCGGGGCACAGAAGAACATCGGCCCGGCCGGGCTGACCCTCGTCATCGTGCGCGAGGACCTAGTCGGCCATGCCCTCCCCGCCTGCCCCTCGGCCTTCGACTACAAGACCGTGGCCGAGCACGGCTCCATGTACAACACGCCGCCAACCTACGCGATCTACATCGCCGGGCTGGTGTTCCAGTGGCTGCAGCGCCAGGGTGGCGTGGCCGAGATGGAGCGGCGCGCCATCGAGAAGGCGCAGCTCCTCTACGGCGCCATCGACGCCTCGGGCTTCTACAGCAACAAGGTGGACGCGGCCTGCCGCTCGCGCATGAACGTGCCCTTCTTCATGCCCGACGACCGGCTGTACGCGCCTTTCCTCGAAGGCGCGGCCGAGCGCGGGCTGCTGCAGCTCAAGGGCCACAAGTCCGTCGGCGGCCTGCGCGCCTCCATCTACAACGCCATGCCGCTCGAAGGCGTGCAGGCGCTGGTGTCCTACATGACCGAGTTCCAGGCCCGCCATGGCTGACGATTCACTGCCCCAAGACCTGCCGGGCCTGCGCGTGCGCATCGACGCGCTCGACCGCGAGCTGCTGGCGCTGATCAACCGCCGCGCCGCGCTGGCGCAGGCGGTGGGCGAGATCAAGAAGAAGGAAGGCTCGCCCGTGTTCCGCCCGGAGCGCGAGCAGCAGGTGATCGAGGGCCTCAAGGCCGTCAACCCGGGGCCGCTGAAGAATGAGAGCCTGGCGCCGATCTGGCGCGAGCTGATGTCGGCCTGCCGCGCGCTGGAGACGCCCACGCGCGTGGCCTTCCTGGGCCCGGCGGGCACCTTCAGCGAGGAGGCCGCGCTCAACTACTTCGGCAGCTCGATCGTGCGCGTGCCCTGCGCCAGCATCGACGAGGTGTTCCGCGCCACCAGCGCAGGCTCGGCCGACTTCGGCGTGGTGCCGGTGGAGAACTCCACCGAGGGCGCCGTGGCGCGCTCGATGGACCTGTTCCTGACCACGCCGCTGTCCATCGTGGGCGAGACCAGCCTGCTGGTGCGCCACAACTTGCTGCGCCTGCGCGAGGACACGGAGGGCATCCAGGCCGTGTGCGCGCATCCGCAGGCGCTGGCGCAGTGCCACGAATGGCTGTCGCAGCACCTGCCCGGCGTCGAGCGCCGCCCCGTGGCCAGCAACGCCGAAGGGGCGCGGCTGGCGGCGCAGGACGCGTCGCTGGCCGCGCTGGCCAGCGTGCGCGCGGGCAACGAGTTCGGGCTGCACCTGGTGGCGCCCGGCGTGCAGGACGACCCGCTCAACCGCACCCGCTTCGTGATGGTGGCCGACCCGCAGCGCCAGGCCCTGCCCGGCCCTTCCGGCCTGGACTGCACCAGCCTGGTGGTGGCGGTGCCGAACCAGCCCGGCGCGATGCACGACCTGCTGGTGCCGCTCAAGGACGCCGGCGTGTCGATGAGCCGCTTCGAGTCCCGCCCGGCGCGCTCGGGCCAGTGGGAGTACTTCTTCTACATCGACCTGCAGGGCCATCCGCAGGACGCGCACGTGGCGCAGGCGCTGCAGGCGCTGCGCGCGCAGTGCAGCTTCTTCAAGCTCCTCGGCGGCTACCCGCTGGACCGGCACTGACATGCGCTGCGAGCGGCTGGCGCTGCTGGGCTGCGGCCTCATGGGCGGCTCCTTCGCGCTGGCGCTGCGCCGCGCCGGGCTGGTCGGCCACGTCGTGAGCTGCGGCCCGGATGCGGCGGCGCTGGCGCAGGCGCTGCAACTGGGCGTGATCGACGAGATCTCGCCCTCGGCCGCGCAGGCCGCCGCGGGCGCGGACCTGGTGCTCGTGGCCGTGCCGGTGGCCGCCGCCGAGGGCGTGCTCGCGGCCGTGGCGCCGGCGCTGGGCGAGCACGCGCTGCTGATGGACGTGGGCAGCACCAAGCACGACGTGGCAGCCGCCGCGCGGCGCGTGCTGGGCGCGGCGCTGCCGCGCTTCGTGCCCGCGCACCCGATCGCGGGCAAGGAAACGGCCGGCGTGGCGCATGCCGACGCCGCGCTCTTCGCCGGGCGCCACGCCATCCTCACGCCGCTGCCCGAGAACCCGCCGGAGCTGGTCCAGCGCGCGGCGGCGCTGTGGGAGGCACTGGGCGCG
Organism: Azohydromonas aeria; assembly: GCF_009760915.1. Classification (GTDB taxonomy): domain Bacteria; phylum Pseudomonadota; class Gammaproteobacteria; order Burkholderiales; family Burkholderiaceae_C; genus Azohydromonas; species Azohydromonas aeria. The sequence goes on along the minus strand of NZ_VIDQ01000018.1, from coordinate 60,628 downwards.
CGCGTGCGCTGCATGGGTGCCGCCGAGCACGACGCCGCCTTCGCCGCCGTCAGCCACCTGCCGCACCTGCTGGCCTACGCCTATTTCGACGGCGTGGCGCGGCAGGCCGCGGGCAGCGACTTCCTGAGCCTGGCCGGCCCGGGCTTCCGCGACTTCACCCGCATCGCCGCCAGCGATGCCGCGGTGTGGCGCGACATCCTGCTGGCCAACCGCGACGAGGTGCTGCGCCAGGCGTGGCACTTCCGCGAGGCGCTCGACGGCTTCGAGGCGCTGCTGCGCGCGGGCGACGCCGCGGCGCTGGAAGACCACATCCGGCAGGTGGCGCAGGCGCGCGCGCGCTGGCACCTGGGCGCGCCCCCGGCATCCTCCCGCTGACACTCTTATTCGCACCGCCCGCTTCGTGCGGTGCGCCTTCGACGCGACTGCACGCATGTACGACATCCCCTTCCTCGACCTGCCCCCGCTCACCGGCGCCGCCGGCACGGTGCGCCTGCCCGGCTCCAAGAGCATCTCCAACCGCGTGCTGCTGCTGGCCGGCCTGTGCGAAGGCCAGACGCTGGTGCACGACCTGCTGGACTCGGACGACACGCGCGTGATGCTGCAGGCGCTGCGCCAGCTGGGCTGCGGTATTGAGGACGACGCCGGCAGCGGCGCGCTGCGCGTCACCGGCCTGGGCGGGCGGCTCCAGCAGCACGAGGCGGCGCTGTTCCTCGGCAATGCCGGCACCGCGATGCGCCCGCTGACCGCCGCGCTGGCGCTGCTGGCGGCGACGCAGGGCGGCCGGTTCGAACTGTCGGGCGTGCCGCGCATGCACGAGCGCCCCATCGGCGACCTGGTGGAGGCGCTGCGCCAGCTCGGCTGCGGCGTCGAGTGCCTGGGCCAGGAGGGCTACCCGCCACTGCGCCTCACGGGCCGGGCCGGCGGCGCGGTCGATACCGCCGCGCCCATCCGCGTGCGCGGCGACGTCTCCAGCCAGTTCCTGACCGCGCTGCTGCTGGCGCTGCCGCTGGTCAGCGGCGACGCGCCGATCACGGTCGAGGTGCAGGGCGAGCTGATCTCCAAGCCTTACATCGACATCACGCTCAAGCTGCTGGCGCGCTTCGGCATCGAGGTGCAGCGCGACGGCTGGGAGCGCTTCACCATTCCCGCGGGCAGCGCCTACCGCTCGCCCGGCGAGGTCTGGATCGAGGGCGACGCGTCCTCGGCCTCGTACTTCGTGGCGCTGGGCGCGATTGCCGCCACCGGCGCGCCGGTGCGCATCGAGGGCGTGGGCAGCGAGTCGATCCAGGGCGACGTGGCCTTCGTGGACGCGGCGCGCGCCATGGGCGCGGCCGTCACGCTGGGCCCCAACTTCATCGAGGTGCAGCGCGGCGCCTGGCCGCTGCGCGCGCTGGAGCTCGACTGCAACCACATCCCCGACGCGGCCATGACGCTGGCGGTGATGGCGCTGTACGCGCGCGGCGCGACGCGGCTGACCAACATCGCCAGCTGGCGCGTGAAGGAGACCGACCGCATCGCCGCCATGGCCGCCGAGTTGCGCAAGGTCGGCGCCGCGGTGGTCGAGGGCGCCGACTTCATCGAGGTCTCGCCGCCGGCGGGCAGCGGCTGGCGGCCCGCGGCGATCCACACCTACGACGACCACCGCATGGCGATGTGCCTGTCGCTGGCGGCCTTCAACCCGCTGGCCGGCGCGCAGCCGGTGGTGCCGGTGCGCATCCTCGACCCGAAGTGCGTGGGCAAGACCTTCCCGGACTACTTCGAGACCCTGTTCGGCCTGGCCACGGCCGATCGCGCGCAGGTGCCCGTGATCACCATCGACGGCCCCACCGCCAGCGGCAAGGGGACGCTCGCGAGCTCGGTGGCGCAGGCGCTGGGCTACCACACGCTGGACTCGGGCTCGCTCTACCGCGTCACGGCGCTGGCGGCCCTCGCGCGCGGCGTGGACACCACCGACGGCGCGGCCATGGCGGCGCTGGCGCGCGGGCTGAACCTGCGCTTCGAGGGCGAGCGGCTGCTGCTCGACGGCCAGGACGTGAGCGCGGAGCTGCGCCGCGAGGAGGTCGGCTCCACCGCCTCGCGCATCTCGGCGCTGCCCGAGTTGCGCGCGGCGCTGTACGCGGTGCAGCTGGCGTTCCGGCGCGCGCCGGGCCTCGTGGCCGACGGGCGCGACATGGGCACCGTGATCTTCCCGGACGCGCCGCTGAAGGTATTCCTCACGGCCAGTCCGGCCATGCGCGCCGAGCGCCGATATAAGCAATTGATTTCTAAAGGGATTTCTGCTAGCATCGACGGGCTTCGAGCCGACCTTGAGGCCAGGGACGAGCGGGATCGCAACCGCCTGATCGCTCCCTTGAAGCCGGCTCAGGACGCGTTGCTGCTGGACAACTCGGCCCAGACGGTGGAAGTCTCCACCGCCATGGTGCTGCAGTGGTGGGCACAGCGCGGACCGTTTTCCACGACGGGCGGCGGCACGCCGCAGCCCTGAACGACACGGTCACGAAAGCACCCGAGGCCCGCCCTCCCGCCGCCTTGCTGGCATCGCGCCAGCGCGGTTCACGCGCTTCCAACCCAGGCGCGCCGGGAAGGCGGATCTGCAACCCCAACCCCGCAACGGCAGTTGCACCGAAACGCCGGCGCCGCCCTCTTCACCCGACGCGGTTCCCCGGCCAGGAAACACCCATGATGGAAACCCAATTCGCCACCCAGGGCGGCGAGTCCTTTGCCGCCCTGTTCGAAGAAAGCCTGCAGCAGCGCGACATGCGCGCTGGCGAGGTCATCTCCGCCGAGGTGGTTCGCATCGAGCACAACTTCGTGGTGGTGAACGCCGGCCTGAAGTCCGAGGCCTACGTCCCCGTCGAGGAATTCAAGAACGACCAGGGCGAAGTTGAAGTCCAGGTCGGCGACTTCGTCTCGGTGGCGATCGACGCGTTGGAAAACGGCTACGGCGACACGATCCTGTCGCGCGACAAGGCCAAGCGCCTGGCCTCGTGGCTGTCGCTGGAGAACGCGCTGGAGTCCGGCGACTTCGTCACCGGCACCGTCTCCGGCAAGGTCAAGGGCGGCCTGACCGTCCTGGTCAACGGCATCCGCGCCTTCCTGCCCGGCTCCCTCATCGACACCCGCCCCGTCAAGGACCTGACTCCTTACGAAGGCAAGACGATGGAGTTCAAGGTCATCAAGCTCGACCGCAAGCGCAACAACGTGGTGCTGAGCCGCCGCGCCGTGGTCGAAGCCTCGATGGGCGAAGAGCGCGCCAAGCTGCTGGAGACGCTGCAGGAAGGCGCCATCGTGCACGGCGTGGTCAAGAACATCACCGAGTACGGTGCGTTCGTGGACCTCGGCGGCATCGACGGCCTGCTGCACATCACCGACATGGCCTGGCGCCGCGTGCGCCACCCGAGCGAAGTGGTCCAGGTGGGCCAGGAGCTCGACGCCAAGGTGCTGAAGTTCGACGCCGAGAAGAACCGCGTCTCGCTGGGCCTGAAGCAGCTGGGCGACGACCCGTGGCACGGCGTCTCGCGCCGCTACCCGGCCGGCACCCGCCTGTTCGGCAAGGTCACGAACATCGCCGACTACGGCGCGTTCGTCGAGATCGAGCCGGGCATCGAGGGCCTGGTGCACGTCTCCGAGATGGACTGGACCAACAAGAACGTCGCCCCCGCCAAGGTCGTGAGCCTGGGCGAGGAAGTCGAGGTCATGGTCCTGGAGATCGACGAGGACAAGCGCCGCATCTCCCTGGGCATGAAGCAGTGCAAGCCCAACCCCTGGGAAGAGTTCGCCGAGACCGTCAAGCGCGGCGACAAGGTCAAGGGCCCGGTCAAGTCGATCACCGACTTCGGCGTGTTCGTGGGCCTGGCCCAGGGCATCGACGGCCTGGTGCACCTGTCCGACCTGTCCTGGAACGAGCCCGGCGAAGCCGCCGTGCGCAACTTCAAGAAGGGCCAGGAAGTCGAGGCCGTGGTGCTGGCCGTGGACGTGGAGCGCGAGCGCATCAGCCTGGGCATCAAGCAGCTCGACGGAGACCCGTTCGCCACCTTCACCACGCTCAATGACCGCGGCTCGCTGGTCAGCGGCAAGGTGAAGACGGTCGATCCGCGCGGCGCCGAGATCCAGCTGACCGAGGACGTCACCGGCTACCTGCGTGCCTCCGAGATCAGCCGCGACCGCGTCGAGGACGCGCGCAACGTGCTCAAGGAAGGCGACGACGTGTCGGCCCTGATCATCAACATCGACCGCAAGACGCGCTCGATCCAGCTGTCGATCAAGGCCAAGGACAACGCCGACCAGCAGGAAGCCATGCAGCGCCTGTCGCAGAGCAACGAGCGCGAGACCGCCGGCACCACCAGCCTGGGCGCGCTGCTGCGTGCCAAGCTGGACAACCGCGACAACGGCTGAAACTGAGGGCGCCCGGCGGTCATGACCCGTTCCGACCTCGTGGCCGAGCTGGCCGAGCGCTTCGGCCAGCTCACCCACCGCGACACCGAGTTCGCGGTCAAGACCATCCTCGACGCGATGTCCGACGCCCTGGCGCGCGGCCACCGCATCGAGATCCGCGGCTTCGGCAGCTTCTCCATCAACCGCCGTCCGCCGCGCATGGGGCGCAATCCCCGCAGCGGCGAGCCGGTGCTGATCCCGGAGAAGCTGGTGCCGCACTTCAAGCCCGGCAAGGCGCTGCGCGAGGCGGTGGACGCCAACGTCCCCGTCGCGCCGGAGCCCGCCGAGCTCGGTGCGAACTGACCCCGAAGGCCTTCGCGGCTCTTGCCTGACGGCGCCCTGCGGGGCGCCGTTTTCATTGGGGCCGCGCCTCCTCGCAACGGGGGATGGCGCCGCGGCCGCTGGCTAGAATTGCCGGCTCATGCGCTTCCTCGTCTGGCTCCTGCGGGCCTTCCTCTTCTTCGCGCTGTTCGCCTTCGCGCTCAACAACCGCCACAACGCCACCGTGCACTGGTTCTTCGGCCAGTCGTGGAACGCGCCGCTGGTGATCGTGGTGCTGGCCGCCTTTGCCGGGGGCTGCGCCGTGGGGGTGCTGGCCATGGTGCCGGCGTGGTGGCACCACCGCCGCCAGGCCACGCGCGCCGCCGCGCCCGACCCGGCCGTCGCCGCCGCTGCCGGCGCGGGCGTGCCGGCGGCCGCCGAGGCGCCGCTCGACCATCCCCCGCGCGAGGCACTCTGACATGGTGCTCGATCCGCTGTGGCTGCTGCTGGCGCTGCCCGTCGCCTTCGCCCTGGGCTGGCTGGCCTCGCGGCTGGAGATGCGGCAGTGGGTGCGCGAGCAGCGCGACGCGCCCAAGGCGTATTTCAAGGGGCTGAACCTGCTGCTCAACGAGCAGCAGGACAAGGCCATCGACGCCTTCGTCGAGGCCGTGCAGGACGACCCGCACAGCGCCGACCTGCATTTCGCGCTGGGCAACCTGTTCCGCCGCCGCGGCGAGTTCGAGCGCGCCGTGCGCGTGCACCAGCACCTGCTGCAGCGCGGCGACCTGCCCGGCGCCGAGCGCGAGCGCGCGCAGCACGCGCTGGCGCAGGACTTCATGAAGGCCGGCCTGTTCGACCGCGCCGAGGAGGCCTTCCGCGCGCTGGAGGGCACGCTCTTCGACACCGAGGCGCGGCTGGCGCTGCTGACGCTGCACGAGCGCTCGCGCGACTGGCGCGCCGCGGCCGACGTGGCGGCGCGGCTGGAGAAGAGCGGCATCGGCTCCTTTGCCGCGCGCATCGCGCATTACTGGTGCGAGCTGGCGCAGGAGGCCGATGCGCGCGGCGACGCCGCAGCCGCGGAAGCCGCGCTGCAGCGCGCGCGCGAGGCCGCGCCCGCAGCGCCGCGGCCCTGGGTGCTCGAAGGCGAGCGCCACCTGCGCGACGGGCGCGTGGCGCAGGCGCTGCATGCCTGGGACGAGCTGCGCGCGCGCCATCCGCTGACCTTCCCGCTGGTGGCGCCGGCCTACGCGCAGGCCGCCATCACGGCCGGGCAGCGCGCGCGGGCGCTGGAGCTGATGCAGGCCCTCTACGCGCAGGCGCCCGACGCCGACCTGCTGGCCGCGCTGCGCCTGCTCGACGACCCGGCGCGCTCGGCGCAGCGGCTGCTCGCGCACCTGCGCCACCAGCCCGGGCTGACGGTGGCGGCGCAGGTGCTGGAGGTCGCCCCGTCCGACTGGGCCGAGGACACGCGCACGCGGCTGCAGGGCACCGTGGCGCGCGCCGCGCAGCCGCTGCAGCGCTACCGCTGCGCCGCCTGCGGCTTCGAGGCGCGCAACTACTTCTGGCAGTGCCCGGGCTGCCAGGGCTGGGATACCTACCCGACGCAGCGCATCGAAGACCTCTGACACGCCTGCCCTCACTCACCTCCGAAGAACACCGACAGCCATGAGCCAGCAGCAGCGCGTCATCCTGTGCATGAAATGGGGCACCAAGTACGGCCCCGAGTACGTCAACCGGCTCTATGCCATGGTGCGCCGGCACCTGCGCGGGGACTTCAGCTTCGTCTGCCTGACCGACGACGGCGCGGGCGTGCGCCCGGAAGTGCGCTGCCTGCCCATTCCCGACCTGGCGCTGCCCGCGGGCATCCCCGAGCGCGGCTGGAAGAAGCTCACCACCTTCGAGGCCGACCTGCACGGGCTGCGCGGCACGGCGCTGTTCCTGGACCTGGACGTGGTGATCGTGGACGACATCACGCCCTTCTTCGAGCAGCCGGGCCAGTTCCTGATCATCCACGACTGGAAGCGGCCCTGGCGCGTCACCGGCAACTCCTCGGTCTACCGCTTCGAGCTGGGCGCGCATGCCGACGTGCTGGCGCAGTTCCGCGCCCAGGCCGAGGAGGCACGCGCGAGCTTCCGCAACGAGCAGGCCTTCCTCTCCGACGTACTGCACAAGCAGGGCAAGCTCGCCTACTGGCCGGCGGCGTGGTGCGCGAGCTGGAAGTACCACTGCATCCCGCGCTTTCCCAGCAACTACTGGCGCGAGCCCGGCATTCCCAAGGGGGCGCGCATCCTGATCTTCCACGGCGTGATGAACCCGCCGGACGCGCTGGCGGGCCGGCGCAACGGCAACTGGCGCTACGCCCGGCCGGCGCCGTGGATTGGCCGGCACTGGCAGTAACCCGGCTCAGGACTGCAGCGCCGGCAGCTCGCGGATGGCTTGCAGGACGCGCTCACGCGCGTAGTGGGCGCCGATCAGCGCACGGTTGCGGGCGCGCTCCTCAGCCGTGAGCGGCTGCAGCGGACCGCTGCCCTGTGCCAGCGCCTCCATCGGCCTGAGGGCGATGCCCAGGCCGCAATAGAACGGGTAGAGCGGGTTCTCGCGCCGCAGGTACACGGTAGCTCCCTTGTAGAGCGCTGCGCCGATGTTGCCCACCGCCTGCTGCCTGCGGTGGTTCATGACGACGAAGCCGCAGCTGCCGATGCGCTCGTTGTAGGCGTCGATCGGCATCCACTGCTGCAGGGGCTCGAAGCGGTCGCCGAAGCATTGGCGCCCCAGCGCCGCCACTTGCGCGCCGTAGCGGCTGTCGCCGTAAGACAGGGGCACGATCAGGTGCCCGTCGCCGATGCGCCCTCGCAGCAGCTCCAGTGCATCGGCGTGGTTGTTCGACGCGGTGGCCGAGTTGCCCAGCAGGATGTCCGGACCGGCCATGGCAGCCGGCCCGCGCTCGAACACGTCCTCGGCCGTGAACAGCGGCAGCTCGTGGGGCGTGCCGCGCAGTGCCGGCAGGGCCTGGCGCAGGAGCTCGACTTCGGTGGGCATCACGCAGAAGGTGTGAAGGCGCGATGCCACCGTCGTCAGGGCCATGGGCGAGCGCCGCTCGCGCTTGCGCAGCGCGCCACGCCACCAGGCTGCAAACCCGCCACCACCGCGCGCGTCTTTCGGCGGGGTACCGCAAAGCGCCCGCGTGGCTGGCAGGATGGAATCGCCCAGCAAGGGCGTCAGCAAGGGATAGTAGTCGTAGCCCCAGCCGATCCAGGCCACCCGCGCCGCGGCCGGTGCATGGCGGATGGCATTGGCGAAGATCGTCGTCATGCTGTGCGCCACGATCACGTCGGCGTCCCGCACGTCGCGAGCGATCCAGGGGGTGCGAAACAGCCATTCCTTGCGGAACGTGACGCCGGGTGCGGGCTGCACGAAGGAAGCGCCGGAGCGGACCGACTGCGCAATCAGCCAGTGGTGGGCGCCCGGCAGCGCCTCTTCGAAGAGCCGCTGCAACAGCGGCACGAACTTCTCGTCCCGGGCCAGGTGCAGGATCTTCACAGGCTGCCGCATACCGCCGTGCAGGCATCGACGAAGGTGCGCAGGACCAGATCCCTGTCGACGCCGATCCACAGCGGCAGCCGCAACAGTCGCTCCGACAGGGCGTCGGTGTGCGTCATCGGCGTGGCAGCGCGACCGAATCGGCGCCCCGCGGGCGAGGAATGCAGCGGCACGTAGTGAAACACCGGGCTCACGCCGGCGGCGCGCATGCGGCGGATCACTTCCTGCCGTGCTGCCAGCGAGGGCAGCAGCACGTAGTACATGTGCGCGTTGTGCTGGCAGTGCGGCGGCACGATGGGGCGCCGCAGCCAGCCGCGCTGCTCCAGCGCGGCCAGCCCGTCGTGGTAGTGCTGCCAGATGCCCAGGCGGCGCCGGGTGATGTCCTCGCCCTGCTGCAGCTGCGCCCACAGGAAAGCCGCGATGAGCTCTCCGGGCAGGTACGACGAGCCGACGTCGACCCAGGTGTACTTGTCCACCGCGCCGCGGAAGAAGGCGCTGCGGTTGGTGCCCTTCTCGCGCACGATCTCGGCCCGCTCGCCCAGCGCGGGATCGTTGACCAGCAGCGCGCCTCCCTCCCCGGAGATGACGTTCTTCGTCTCGTGGAAGCTCAGGCATCCCAAGTCGCCCAGGCTGCCCAGCGGCCGGCCGTGATAGGTGGAGCCATAGCCCTGCGCGGCATCCTCGATGACGCGCAGGCCATGCTGGCGTGCCATGCCCAGGATCGGGTCCATCTCGCAAGCCACGCCCGCGTAATGCACCGGCACGATGGCCTTGGTGCGGGGCGTGATGGCGGCTTCGATCAGGGTTTCGTCGAGGTTGAGCGTGTCGGGGCGAATGTCCACGAACACCGGCACACCGCCGCGCAGCACGAAGGCATTGGCCGTGGACGTGAAGGTGTACGACGGCATGACGATCTCGTCGCCGGGCTGCACGTCGGCCAGCAGCGCGCTCATTTCCAGCGCCGCCGTGCACGAGTGCGTCAGCAGCGCCTGCGCGCAGCCGATCTGCTGCTGCAGCAGCGCGTGGCATTGCTTGGTGAACGTGCCGTCGCCCGCCAGCATGCCGTTGGCATAGGCCTCGGCGATGTAGACGAACTCCCGGCCGGTCATGAAAGGCCGATTGAAGGGTTCCATGGGTATTTCAGCTTTCAACTTCGCGTGTTCGGTCAGTGCGCGTGGCCCGGTACAGCCCGCCTGCGGGGCAGTCGGCCATGATCACCGCACCGGCACCGATGACGCAGCCCTCGCCGACGCGGACGCGGTCGCGAACGAGAGCGCCCAGCCCGATGAAGCAACCCGGCCCGATGTCGGCATCGCCGGCCACACGGGCCCCTGGTGCAAAGAAGCAGTGGCTGCCAACGCGCGTGTGGTGATTGATGCCAACTTGCGGACACAACGTCACGTTGTCGCCGAGCCGCACGAACGGGGCGACGACGGCCTGCTCCTGGATCAGCGTGTTGGCTCCGACGGCGACGTTTTGCGCCACCCAGGCTGTGGGATGCACGTAGCTCGGCAACGAATAGCCTGCCGCCATTGCCGTGTCAAACCAGCGCCGGCGCGCCGCTGTGGCCGTATGGCCGATGGCGACGAACAGGTCATGCGTGGACGCGGGAAACCGGGCCTGCGCCTCCACGAAATCGAGAACGGGCCGCTGCAAGAAGGTCGGTTCTCGGATGTACTGAGGGTCCAGCACGAATGCCGCCAGCGGTCGTCCTGCGACGCCCCCCAGGTAGAACGCCACCTGCTCGGCAAGCAGGCCCGTTCCCACGATGACCAGAGGCTTGTCCACCGCCGGCACCCGTGCCGCTACTCCCGCCACGCGGATTTGATCCACGCCACCGGCAGCACGAAACGCTGCAGATGCCGCCAGCGCTTCCTGTCCACGCGCTGCCCGCCGAAGGTGGCCTTGAAGTGCTGCCAGCGCGAGAGAAATGGCGGTACCTGCTTGTTCCAGCGCCCCTCGATCACGTCATCCGGATTCGGGCCGCCGGGAAAGGTCACGATGCGGGCCTCGCGCGGCAACTTGGCCGGCACGAAATAGCGCAGCGGAAACGGCGGCAGGCAGTGCAGCCGGAAGTGGCGCGTCCAGGCCTCGGGCCAGAACTTGACGCCGCCCGTGACCGCATACGTCACGTAGTGCTGCTCGAAGCGGTACTTGTCGGCAATGCCCTGCGGATCGGCGCGGAAGTTCTCCAGCAGGTGGGCATTGCCGCCCACGGGGAAGCGAAACACCGAGGTCTGGCCGAGTTTCTGCATCGGCCGCGCCCAGTTGCGCGCGACGTAGACGTCGTTCGGGTCGCCGTGCGTGAAGTAGTCGTCGAGCGGGCCCACGATCACGGAGTCCAGGTCGATGAACAGTGCCGGCCCCGGCTCCAGCCCGGGCACGCTGCGACCCCACAGCACCTGCTTGCGCCACTTGCCCATGGTGCGCTGAGGGTGCGGCACGCCGAGCTCGGGCAGTTCGAAGCATTCCACCTCGGGCCGGATGCCCTGGCGGTCGTCGGTCAGGCACACCAGGCGGAACGGCGGTGTCAGGTGCCGCGCCACCATGGCATAGAGACGGTTCACATACTCGGGGCCGTACATCGTGCCCCACTTCACACACACGACCTGCTTCACGACAAGGCTCCCTGCCAGGCCCGGCGCAGCCAGCCCACGTCGCCGATGCGGCGGTACCAGCGATGCCCGCCGCCGGCCAGCACGTCGGACATCTTGGGCGTGCCGGCGAAGACAACGATGCGCGCTCCTTCGGGCACCACGGGATCGCGCATGTAGCTCTTGAGATGCCGAGGCACGCAACCGTTCTTGAAGCTCACGCACCAGCCTTGCGGCCAGTACTTCAGGTGCCCATGCGCGGCCAGCTGCGCGCTCTGGAACTGCTGGGAGATTTCATAGCGGACCGCGGCGCCGGCCGGGTCGGCCACGTAGGCATCCAGGATGTAGCGATGCGCGCCGATTTCGAAGCGAAAGACCGACGAGTTGCCCACGCTGGCCAGGAAGCGGTCGCGTTCCGGGTTGACCTTGCGCAGCGGCTTGTGGCGGAACAGCTCGTCGTCACGAATGATCAGGAATTCGCCCGGCAGCTCGAAAAACTCGTCCAGGCTGCCCACCACCACCAGGTCCAGGTCCAGGAACAGCGTGGTGCCCTCGAGATCTCCCAGCTGCGCACCAAACACGGCCAGCTTGCGCCAGCGCAGGTCCTGCTGCCCGGCCGGCAGGCCCAGGCTGGGCAGCGGCAGGGCCTCGACGTCGGGTGACAGCCCGCTGGCGTCATCGGTGAAGCACACGAAGCGGTGCGGCCGCCGCAGGTGCCGCGCGACGCCGGCGCGCAGGTTGTTCACGTATTCGGGCCCGTACATCGAGCCCCATTTCATGCAGATGACGTTGACAGGAGTGACCATTTTGCAGGCACGGCAGGCCAGACTGTCGCTGCCCTTTAACCGGGCGCGCAGCGTATCACAGCACCTGGGACAATCCCTTGAGCGAAGGACAAGAAGCTCCCAGGCCCGCACAGCCTGCGCTCGGCAGCCCCGTGCGGCTGCCGAGCCGCGGCCGCAGCCTCAGCCCGCCGCCTGCGCCCGCACCATGCCCGCGTAGCGCGCGCCGAGCGCCACGAGCTCGGCATGGGTGCCCTGCTCGACGATGCGCCCGTCCTCGAGCACGCAGATCGCGTCGGCGCCGCGGATGGTGCTGAGCCGGTGCGCGATGACGATCATCGTCTTCTGGCCCTGCCACTGTTCCAGCGCATGCTGGATGGCGCGCTCGGACTCCGTGTCCAGCGCCGACGTGGCCTCGTCGAGCACCCACACCGGCGCGTCCTTGTAGAGCGCGCGCGCGATGGCCAGGCGCTGGCGCTGCCCCCCGGAGAGGCGGCTGCCGTTGACGCCGATGGGCGTCTGCACCCCTTCGGGCAGGCTGCTGACGAAGTCCCACAGTGCCGCGGCGCGCAGGCAGCTCTCCACGCGCGCGGCGTCGTAGGGCAGCGCATACACCACGTTGGCCGCGATGGAGCCGTCGAAGAGCACGATGTCCTGCGACACCACCGCGAACTGCCGCCGCAGCGAAGCCTTGGTCAGCTCCTGCACCGGCACGTCGTCGAGCAGCAGCCGGCCGCTCTCGGGCGTGGCGAAGCCCAGCAGCGCGTTGACCACCGTGGTCTTGCCCGCGCCCGAGCTGCCCACCAGCGCCACCGTGGTGCCCGGGCGCACGTCCAGCGACAGCCCGTCCAGCGCCGGCCGGTCGGCGCCGGCATAGCGCACCGTCACGCCGTCGAAGTGCAGCGCGCCGCGGGCGCGCTCCAGCGTGCGCCGGCCCTGGTCGGGCTCCAGCGGCGAGTCCATCAGCTCGAAGCTGGCACGCCCGACGATCATGGCGCCCACGATGGGTTGCGACACGTCGGTGAGCGGCCGCGTCTTGGACACCAGCAGCAGCAGCGCCGCCACGTAGGCCACGAACTCGCCTACCGTGGCGGCGTTCTGCTGCGCCTGGTACATGGCCAGCGTCACGATGGCCGCCACGCCCAGGCTGGCCACCAGCTGCGACATCGGGGTCATCATGGCCGAGGCCGCGGCGCTCTTGATGGCGAAGCGCCGCACCTGCCGCGCCTCGCGGTCGAAGCGCTCCTGCTCGAAGGCCGCGGCGTCGAAGGTGCGGATCACGCGCCAGGCCCGCGCCAGGTCGTCCACCACGTTCACCAGCCGGATCTGCGCCTCGTAGCCCACCGAGCCCACGTGCTTGACGCGGCGGTGCACGGCGCGCACGCCGATGCGCAGCATCGGCACCGTCACCAGCGCCAGCAGCGTGAGCTGCCAGTTCAGATAGAACAGGTAGCCCAGCAGCGCGATGGCCGTGGTGCCGTCGCGCAGCAGCGTGATCGAGGCGCCGCCCAGCATCGAGGCGATGCTTTGCGGGTCGTTGATCACCTTGGTCACGATCACGCCCGGCGTCAGCCGGGAGAACAGCGGCGCGTCGGCACGCAACACCGCGCGGGCCAGGTCGCCGCGCAGGTTCAGCACCACGTGCGAGACGCTGCGCTGCAGCATGTAGGTGCCGGCAAAGCTCATCAGGCCGCGCAGCATGAACAGCCCGATCAGCGTCACCGGCACCGCCCACAGCGGGAAGGCCGGACGCTCCAGGAAGCCCTTGTCCAGGCCCTGCTGCAGCAGCAGCGGGATCAGCGGCTCGGTGGCCGAGCCCAGCACGAAGAACAGCGTCGCGGCCAGGATGCCCCAGCGCTCGGGCCAGAAATAGCCGCGCAGCCGCTTGGCGACTCGCCGGTTTTCCTCCTTGCTGACGGCGTCCTTGGACGCCTGCGCCAGGACCGAAGCAGGTACTTTTGTCATCAGGGGCGGGATGCTAGCGAAGTTTTCCGCCCCGCCCGTCCAGCCCCCGGACCGGCGTTTCGCCGATCCGACAGGGCGGCTGCTACCCTGGCCCCGTCCCCTGAGCGACCCGGAGGAGCCATGCCCCCGCCCGCCCCGTCCCGCACCTGGCGCCGGCGCCCGCTCGCGCTGGCCTTGGCGACGGCTGTCGCCCTGCTGGCGAGCGCCCGGCTGCCCGCCGCGCCCGCCGCCCCGCTGGACGTCAACACCGCCACCCAGGCGCAGCTGGAGCAGCTGCGCGGCATCGGCGTGGCGATGTCGGAGAGGTTGCTGTCCGAGCGCGCGCGCCAGCCCTTCAGCGGCTGGAGCGACCTGGTCGAGCGCGTGCCGGGCATCGGCGCGCGCGGCGCGGCGCGGCTGTCGCAGCAGGGGTTGCGCGTGGACGGGCAGCCTTACGAGGCGCCGGCGCCGCGCTGAAGACGAAGGCGCGGCGGCGCGCGCCGTGCCGCCCCGTCAATCAGTCCTTGTGCTTGCCGTGGCCGTGGCCATTCCCATGGCCATGTCCGTGGCCGCGTCCGGGGTGGTCGTCGCCGCGGCGGTCGTCCCAGTCGCCGCGCCGGTCGTCGCGCCGGTCGTCGCGCCAGTCGCCGCGGCGATCGTCGCGCCGCGCCATCACGTGCTCGCGGTACCAGCGGTCCTGCACGAAGTACACCGGCACGCCACAGGCGTTGTAGCGGCCGCAATGCTTGCCCCAGTTCTTCTGGTGTCCGGGCGGCACCCACAGGTACACCGGCTGCGGCGGCGCCACCACGTAGGCCGGCTGCTGGATGACCACCGGCTGCTGCACGATCACCGCCGGCTGCGGGAAGCGGCCGATGTCGATGCGGCCGTACACGCCGGGCTCGCTGATCTGCACCGACACGCCCACGTCGGCCGCCTGCGCGGCGGTGGACAGGCTCAGCAGGGAAACGGCAGCAGCGGCCAGCGCGGCACCCAGGACAGCTTTCATCGGGCTACGACTCAAAAGTGATTCAGCGCACTCAACGCGTTGCCGTGCCCGTTAGGACGACAGCGCGGGGGCACGCAAGTGCATCAGTTCGTAGCCTCGGCGCCATAGACGAGCCGGGCCGCGCCGTGCGAGCCGCGCGACCAGCGCGCCAGCGCCTCGTCGGTCGGGTAGAAGCGCGCGGCGTCGCCCAGGTCGAGCTCGGCGGTGGCGCCGTCGCGCTGCAGCGTCAGCCGCACCGTCAGGCCCTGCCACTGCTCGCCGGACTCGTCCTCCAGGCGCCGCGCCGGGAAGTCGCGCAGCACCTCCTCCACCGGCGGCACGCTGCCGTTGACCGGCACGCGCAGGAAGCGCGCGAAGCGGCAGCGCGCCGCGGCCAGGTCCCACACCTGTTGCACGTTCAGCCGCAGCCCGCCGCTGAAGCGGTCGGGCTGGCACTTGCCCTGCAGCACGATCAGCTCGTCGTCGCGCAGCAGCTCCTTGTTGGCGTCGAGCAGCCGCTCGTCGGCCACGGCCTCGATGAAGCCGCTGCTGTCGTCGAGCTTGAAGATGCCCACCCGCCCGCGCGCGCCGTTGACGATGCGCAGCTCGGTGACGATGCCAGCCAGCAGCTGCGGGTCGCGGCTGTCCTGCAGGTCGGCCACGCGCAGCCGCGCGAAGCGGCGCACCTCCTGCGCGCACTGGTCGAAGAGGTGGCCGCTGAGGAAGAAGCCGATGGCCGTCTTCTCGTGCAGCAGCCGCTCCTTGATGCTCCAGGGCTCCACCGCCACCAGCGGCGGCTCCTGCGCGCTGGAGCCGTGGCTGTCGTCGCCGAAATCGAACAGCCCGCCCTGGTCGGCATGCGCGGCCTGGGTGTTGGCCCACTCGAAGGCCAGGCCCACGCTGGCGAGCAGGCTGGCGCGCAGGTCGGGGTGCAGCGCGTCGAAGGCACCGGCCTTGACCAGCGCCTCCACCACGCGCTTGTTGACGCGGCTGCGGTCCACGCGGGCGCAGAAGTCGAAGAGGCTCTTGAAAGGCCCGCCCTCTTGGCGTGCGGCCACGATGGCCTCGATCGCGCCCTGCCCCGTGCCCTTGATCGCGCCCAGCCCGTAGCGGATGCGCTTCTTCTCCACCGGCTCGAAGCGGTAGACGCCGTGATTGACGTCGGGCGGGTCGAAGTCGATGCCGAAATTGCCGCGCGCATCGGCCAGCAGCACCTTGAGCTTGTCGGTGTCGTCGAGCTCGATGGTCATGTTGGCCGCGAAGAACTCGGCCGTGTAGTGCACCTTGAGCCAGGCCGTGTGGTAGGCCAGCAGCGAGTAGGCGGCGGCGTGCGACTTGTTGAAGCCGTAGCCCGCGAACTTCTCCATCAGGTCGAAGACCTCGTCGGCCTTGTCCTGGTCGATGCCCTTCTCGGCCGCGCCCTTGCGGAAGATGTCCCGGTGCTTGGCCATCTCCTCGGGCTTCTTCTTGCCCATGGCGCGGCGCAGCATGTCGGCGCCGCCGAGCGAGTAGCCGCCCAGCACCTGCGCCACCTGCATCACCTGCTCCTGGTAGACCATGATCCCGTAGGTCTCGGACAGCACGGGCTCGGTCAGCGGATGCGGGTACAGCACGTCCTCGCGCCCGTGCTTGCGCGCCACGAAGGTGGGGATCAGGTCCATCGGCCCCGGGCGGTACAGCGCGTTCAGGGCGATCAGGTCCTCCAGCCGGCTGGGCTTGGCGTCGCGCAGCATGCCCTGCATGCCGCGGCTTTCGAACTGGAACACCGCCTCGGTCAGGCCCCTGGAGAACAGCTCGTAGACGCGCCGGTCGTCCAGCGGAATGGTCTCGAACGCGAAGTCCTTCTGGTCGGCGTGGCGCGTGACGATGAAGTGCCGCGCCAGCTCCAGGATGGTCAGCGTCGCCAGCCCCAGGAAGTCGAACTTCACCAGGCCGATGGCCTCGACGTCGTCCTTGTCGTACTGGCTCACCGCCGAGTCGCTGCCGGGCTGCTGGTACAGCGGGCAGAAGTCGGTGATCTTGCCCGGCGCGATCAGCACGCCGCCGGCGTGCATGCCGATGTTGCGCACCAGCCCTTCGACGCGCATGGCCAGCTTCAGCAGCTCGGCCACTTCTTCTTCCGCGGCCTCGCGCTGCTCCAGTTCCGGCGCCTCCTGGCGCGCGTAGATGACGTTGGACTCGGGCTTCTCCGGCACCTTGGCCAGCGTCACCGACTTGCCCGGCGGCGCCGGGATCAGCTTGGCGATGCTGTCCACGTGGCCGTAGCCCATCCCGAGCACGCGGCCCACGTCGCGCAGCGCGGCCTTGGCGGCCATGGTGCCGAAGGTGGCGATCTGGCTGACCGCCTCGCGGCCGTACTTGTTCTTGACGTAGTCGATGACCCGGTCGCGGTTGCCCTGGCAGAAGTCGATGTCGAAGTCGGGCATCGACACGCGCTCGGGGTTGAGGAAGCGCTCGAACAGCAGGTTGTATTGCAGCGGGTCGAGGTCCGTGATCAACAAGGCGTAGGCCACGAGCGAGCCCGCGCCCGAGCCCCGGCCCGGGCCGACGGGGCAGCCGTTTTCCTTGGCCCACTTGATGAAGTCCGACACGATCAGGAAGTAGCCCGGGAAACCCATTTTCAAAATGGTCCCGATCTCGAACTCCAGCCGCTCCACGTAGCGCGGCCGCTCGGCCTCACGCTTGGCCTCGTCGGGGAAGAGCTGCTTGAGCCGCCCGTCCAGCCCTTCGAACGACGCCAGCTTGAAATAGTCGGCGATCGGCATGCGGCTGCCGTCGGGGAGCAGCGGCGTGGGGAAGTCGGGCAGCTGCGGCTTGCCCAGCACCAGGCTCAGGCTGCAGCGCCGCGCGATCTCGACGCTGTTCTCGATCGCGCTGGGCAGGTCGGCGAAGAGCTTTTCCATCTCCGCCTGGGTCTTGAAATGCTGCTCGCGGGTGAAGCGTTTCACGCGGCGTGGGTTGCCCAGCGTCTCGCCCTCGGCGATGCACACGCGCGCCTCGTGCGCCTCGAAGTCGTCGGGCTCCAGGAACTGCACCGGGTGCGTCGCCACCACCGGCAGTCTCAATTGCGCGGCCAGCTGCACCGCGGCGCGCACGTGCGCCTCGTTGCCGGGCAGGCCGGCGCGCTGCAGCTCCAGGTAGAAGCGGTCCGGGAACATCGCGGCCAGGCGCTGCGCGGCGGCGCGGGCGCGGCGCGTGTCGCCGGCGGTCAGCGCCAGGCCGACGCAGCCGCAGTCGGCGCCGGACAGCACGATCAGCCCGCCGCCCAGCTCCTGCAGCCATTCCCACTTCACCCAGGCCTGGGCGCGCTGGGTGTTGCGCGTCCAGGCGCGCGCCAGCAATTCGCTCAGGTTGTGGTAGCCGCCGACGTCCTGCACCAGCAGCGCCAGGCGGCTGGGCTGCGCCTGCCCTTCCTCGGGCTCCATCCACACGTCCACGCCGACCACGGGCTTCAGGCCCTTCTTGCGGCAGGCGTTGTAGAACTTGACCGCCCCGAAGAGGTTGTTCAGGTCGGTGATGCCCAGCGCCACCTGGCCGTCCTTGCGGGCGGCGGCCACGGCGTCGTCGATGCGGAGCGTGCCGTCAACGACGGAATATTCGGTATGAGTGCGCAGGTGAACGAAAGGCATCCCGGGATTCTACGGAGGCCCCCCTGACAGAATCCGGCCCGTGAACGCCGTACTGAACATCTCCGCCTACAAGTTCCTGCACCTGCCCGACACGGCGGCGCTGCGCGAAAAACTCCATGCCCACGCCCTGGCACTGGGCCTCAAGGGCACCGTGCTGCTGGCCGAGGAAGGGATCAACCTGTTCCTGGCCGGCCCCGTCGAGGGCGTGCGGGCCTGGGTCGCGCAACTCCGGAGCGAGGAGCGCTTCGCCGACATCGCCCCCAAGGAAAGCTTCAGCGACACCGTGCCCTTCAAGCGGCTACTGGTGAAGGTGAAGCGGGAAATCATTCGCATGAACCGCCCGGCGATCCGCCCGGCGCAGGGCCGCGCCCCGGCACTGCCCGCGCCGACGCTGGCGCGCTGGCTGGAACAGGGTCACGACGACGCCGGCCGCCCGGTGGTGATGCTGGACACGCGCAACGGCTTCGAGGTCGATGCCGGCGCGTTCGAAGGCGCCATCGACTGGCGCCTGCAGAAGTTCAGCGACTTCCCCGACGCGCTGCTGGCCCACCTGGAGCAGCTGCGCGACAAGGCCGTGGTGAGCTACTGCACCGGCGGCATCCGCTGCGAGAAGGCGGCGCTGCTGATGCAGGAGGCGGGGCTGGAGCACGTCTGGCAGCTCGAAGGCGGCATCCTGAAGTATTTCGAGGAGACGCATGCCCCGCGCTGGCGCGGCGCGTGTTTCGTGTTCGACGAGCGCGTCGGCCTGGCGCCGGACCTGCAGCCGGCCGCGGCGGATTGAAGCGATTGAAGCAGCAGGCGCCACCCGCCCCGGGCTGGAAGGCCGCGCTGACGCGGCTCGTCGGCCTGTCGCTGCTGGCGCTGGCGCTGCTGCTGGCCTGGTCACGCGCGCCGGAGCGCCCGGCCGCGTCGCTGGTGGAGCGCTGGGCGCAGCGGCCCTCGCAATTCGTCGAGCTGCCCGGCGGCCTGGTGTTTCACATCCGCGACGAGGGGCCGGAGTCCGATGCGCAGCCGCTGGTGCTGCTGCACGGCCTGGGCGGCAGCCTGCACGACTGGGACGACTGGGCCGCGGCGCTGCGCCGCACGCACCGCGTCATCCGGGTGGACCTGCCCGGCAGCGGCCTGACCGACGCCGCGCCGGGCGACGACTACCGCCCCGGCACCGACGCGCGCTGGGTGCTGGCGCTGCTGGAGCAGCGTGGCGTGAAGGCCATGCGCCTGGTCGGCCAGGGCCGCGGCGGCGAGGTGGCGGCGCAGATGGCGCTGCTGGTGCCCTCGCGCGTGCAGCGGCTGCTGCTGGTGGCCGGCGCGCCGCAGCGCGACCAGGCCCTGCCCGCGCCGCTGCGCTGGGCGCTGCGATTTCCCTGGCCGCGCTGGTTCGTCTCGGGCTGGCTGCCACGCACGCTGGTGGACAACGTGCTCCGGCGCCTCTACGGCGACCCGTCGCTGGTGACGGCGGCGCAAGTGGACCGGCGCCAGGAGCTGCTGCAGCGCGAGGGCAACCGCTGGGCGCTGCTGCAGCAGTGGCGGCAGCTGCTCAACGAATCGCAGGGCACGGTGCAGCTGGCGCGGCTGGACCTGCCCGTCATGCTGCTGTGGGGCACGGCCGACCGCGTGGCGCCGATCTCGCAGGCGCGCGTGCTGCAGTCGTGGATCGAGGGCAGCGCGCTGCTGCAGGTGGACGGCGCCGGGCACCTGCCGCAGGAGGAGGCGCCGGCGCGCAGCCTGGCGGCAGCGCAGCCGTTCATCGAGGGGCCCTGACCGACCTGGCTCGCCTTACCCCCGCAGCGCCGCCAGCACCGCCGAGCGGAACTCGCGCTGGTAGAGCACGTAGATCACGCCCGCCGTGGCGACCATGAAGAACAGCGGCGAGAAGAACCAGCCCACCACGGCAAACGCCATGTAGTAGGCGCGCAGCCCGTCGTTGAAGGCTTCGGCGGCCAGCGCCATGACGCGCCCGGCGCGGTCGGCGAAGGCTTCGCGCTCGGCATCGGCCTTCTCGCCCATGGCGGCGAACGCGTCGCGGTCCGGCGCCGCGGCCACCAGCAGCGCGCCGAAGCTGTACTGCCGGATGCTCCAGGTGAAGCGGAAGAAGGCGTGCACGAAGATGCCCGTGAGCAGCACCAGCTTCAGGTCGAAGATCAGCACGCTGGTGCGCGCCGCGAACGGGATCTCCTTGACCAGCTCCGCGACGCGCTCGGTCGTGGAGAGCATCGCCAGCAGGCCGCCGATGATCAGGATGGTGGTCGAGGCGAAAAAGCTCGGCCCCGAGGACATGCTCTGCGTCACCACGCCGTCTAGCACGCGGTTGTCGCGGTAGGTGGTCTGCAGCATCCAGCGCCGGCGCTCGCGGTTGCTCAGCGCCAGCAGCGAGCGCTCGGCCAGCCCCTGGCGCCGCGCGAAGCTGGCGTAGCCCACCCAGCCGGCCAGGAACAGCGCCAGCGCCAACCAGTCCGGCCAGGGCAGCACGTCCAGCACGTTCATCAGGTGTTTCATGGGGCGTCACTGTATCGAGGCCCCGGGCGCCGCAGCCTGCCCGGCGTGTCTTGACGTTCATCGTTGCTGAAATGCACCGTCATAACTGTGAACGATTCATTCAAATAAGATGAAGGGATGCTGAAGCGGCACAACGCCCTGACCCCCGACGCGCTGGCGATGATGGACGCCATCGCCCGCTGCGGCAGCTTTGCCGCCGCGGCCCGCGAACTGGGCAAGGTGCCCTCGGCGCTGACCTACAGCGTGCGCCAGCTCGAAGACGCGCTCGACGTGCTGCTGTTCGACCGCCGCTCCGGTCAGGCCAGGCTCACCGCCGCCGGCGAGGAACTGCTCAGCGAGGGCCGGCGCCTGCTGGCGGAGATGGAGGCGGTGGCGCACCGCGTGCGCCGCGTGGCCGGCGGCTGGGAGACGCAGCTGACCATCGCCATGGACGGCACCATCTCGCAGCGCACCATGCTGGAGCTGTGCGAGGCCTTCTTCGCGCTGCGCCCGACCGCCGGGGACGAAGGGCCGGGCACGCGGCTGCGGCTGCGCACCGAGGTGCTGGCCGGCACCTGGGAGGCGCTGGTGTCGGGGCAGGCCGACCTGGCCGTCGGCGTGGACGTGGACCATGCGGCGCCGTCGGGCATCGAGCTGCGCACGCTGGGCGAGATCGGCTTCGTCTTCGCCGTGGCGCCGCACCACGCGCTGGCGCGCCATGAGGGGCCGATCAGCGACGCCGAGCTGCTGCGCCACCGCGCGGTGGCGGTGGCGGACTCGGCGCAGCGCCTCACCCCCGTGACGGTGAACCTGCTGCCCGGGCAGGACGTGTTCACCGTGGCCAACCTGCAGGCCAAGGTCGAGGCGCAGGTGCGCGGCCTGGGCTGCGGCTTCATGCCCGAGCCGATCGCGCGCGATCTCATCAACGCCGGGCGGCTGGTGGTCAAGGCCACGCAGCGCCCGCTGCGCCGCGCGCGCCTGGGCTACGCCTGGCGCGCCGCGGCCGCGCCGCAGCCGCGCAAGGCGCCGCAGGGGCTGGCGCTGCAATGGTGGCTGGAGCAGCTGCAGAGCCCGGCCACGCGCCAGGCGCTGCTGGAGCGCCACGGCGGCGCGGCGGCGCTGGCGGACTGACCTTCGACCTTCCCTGCAGCCATGTCCCAGGAGCACTACGTCGGGCGCTTCGCGCCCTCGCCCACCGGGCCGCTGCACGCCGGCTCGCTGGTGGCGGCACTGGCGAGCTGGCTGGACGCGCGCGCGCACGGCGGGCGCTGGCTGCTGCGCATCGAGGACACCGACGCGCCGCGCTGCGTGCCCGGCGCCGACCGGGAGATCCTGGGCCAGCTGGGCGTGCTCGGCCTCGTGCCGGACGAGCCGCCGCTGTGGCAGTCGCGGCGCACGGCGCTGTACCAGCAGGCGCTCGACGGCCTGGCCGCGCGCGGCCAGGCCTACCCCTGCGGCTGCACGCGGCGCGATATCGAGGCGGCGCTGGCGGCGCAGGGCCATGAGCACCGGCGGCACGAGGAGCGCGTCTATCCCGGCACCTGCCGCGACGGGCTGCATGGGAAACCGGCGCGCGCCTGGCGGCTGCGCTGCGGCAGCGAAGAAGAGCCCGTCGTCATCGACTGGCACGACCGGCGCCTGGGGGCGCAGCGCCAGGACCTGACGCACGCGGTGGGCGACTTCATCCTCAAGCGCGCCGACGGCATCTGGTCCTACCAGCTCGCCGTGGTGGTGGACGACGCGCTGCAGGGCGTCACGCACGTGGTGCGCGGCGAGGATCTGGCGGACAACACGCCGCGCCAGCTCTGGCTGCAGCGCCAGCTCGCGGCGCCCGCGCCCACGTACCTGCACCTGCCGCTGGTGCTGGACGCGCGCGGAGAAAAACTGTCCAAGCAGCACGGTGCGCCGCCGCTGGCGCTGGACGACCCGCTGGCCGCGCTGCGCGCCGCGGCGCGGGCACTCGACTTGCCGGAAAACGACACCGGCGACTTGCCGGGCTGGCTGGCGCGGGCGACCGCGGCCTGGGCTCGACGCTGGACGGCTCCAGCCAGGGCGGCGCGGTAGGAAGCTTCCTACAGCGAGCAGCCGCCCGCGACTACAGCCAGGCGCCGATGCCGGGGCCTAACATGCGGCTCACGCCGATCGGCGGCGTGCATCACGGCACTCGGCCCATGTCACCACTGAGCACCTACATCGTCGAAGACAGCCCCGTGATCCGGGAGAACCTGATCGCCACGCTGGAGGAACTGGTGCCGCTGCAGGTCGTGGGCTCGGCCGAGGACGAGTCCACGGCGCTGCGCTGGCTGTCGGAACAGGGCAAGCCGTGCGACCTGATGATCGTGGACATCTTCCTCAAGGGCGGCACGGGCCTGGGCGTGCTGCAGGCGGCGCAGAAGCTGCGCCCGCTGACGAAGAAGGTGGTGCTGAGCAACTTCGCCACGCCCGACATGCGCCGGCGCTGCCTGGAGCTCGGCGCCGACCAGGTGTTCGACAAGTCCAACGAGATCGACACCCTCATCGCCTGGTGCATGCAGCTGGCGGACGCGTCGTCCACCAGCAACTGAGCGGCGGGCCCGGTGCCGCCGCCGAGGGCTCACTGGATGAGGCCGTGCTTGAGCGCGTAGTAGGTCAGGTCGCTGTTGGACGACAGGTTCATCTTCTCCATCACGCGCGTGCGGTAGGTGCTCACGGTCTTGACCGAGAGCGCCATGTGGTCGGCGATGTGGCCGATGGTCTCGCCCTGCGCCAGGCGCAGGAACACCTGGAACTCCCGCTCGGACAGCAGCTCGTGGGGCTGCTTGTCGCCGCCGCCGTCGAGCTGGTCGGCCAGCAGCTCGGCCACGGCCGGCGTGATGTAGCGCCGCCCGCGCGCCACGGTGCGGATCGCCTTGACGATCTCCTCGGGCTCGCATTCCTTGTTCAGGTAGCCGCTGGCGCCCTGGCGCAGCAGCGTGGTGGCGTAGTGCTGCTCGGGAAAGCCGCTGAGGATGAGCACCGGCAGCTCCGGCGCCCGTGCCTTGACGGCCTGCAGCGCGTCCACGCCGCCGTGGCCGGGCATCGACAGGTCCATCAGCATCACGTCAACCTCGCCCTTGCGCAGCAGCTCCAGCGCCTCGCGCCCGTTGGCCGCCTCTCCCGAGACTTCCAGGTCCTCCTGCTCGGCCAGGAACTGCCTCAGGCCGGCCCGAACGATGGCGTGATCGTCAACGATGGCAACGCGGATCATGGCTATTACCTCCTACCCTGCGATGAAAAATTTCCTGGCCACGATGCCCCGGCTGGCCGCGTGGCTCGAACGGCTCAGCCGCAACGCCTTCAGCTTTCCGCTGGCACTGCTGGCGGCGCTGGGACTGCTGGTGATCAGCGAGCTGTCCTATCGCCACTCCGTGCAGGCCATCGAGGCGCTGCGCATGCAAAACCTCGCGCGCGTGTCCACGCAGCGGCTGATGCTGGCGGTGGTGGACGCCGAGAGCGGCCAGCGCGGCTACCTGCTCACCGGCCGGCCCGAATACCTGCAGCCCTACCGCGCGGCGGTGCAGGACATCCGCGAAGCCACGCTCGTGCTGCAACGGCACTATGGCAAAGACCATGCGCAGGCCCCCCAACTGACGGAGTTGCTGCGGCTGGTGGCCAACAAGCTCTCCGAGCTGGAGACGACGCTGGCGCTGCACACCCAGGGCAAGGAGGACGCCTGGCGCACGCTGGTGGGCAGCGGCATCGGGCGCGAGGCGATGCAGGCCATGCGCGCCGCGGCCGACGCGCTCATCGAGGCCGAGACCCGCGCCATCAACCTGCAGCGCGAGGGCATCAAGGAGACGCTGCAGATCAACCGCATCGGCGTGGGCACCGTCACCGCCATCGGCCTGCTGGCCTTCTTCATGTACCTGCGCCAGAGCGTGGCGCTGGACCTGGAGCGCCAGTCGCGCCAGCAGTCGCTGCAGAACGAGCGTGACCGGCTGGAGCGCCAGGTGCGCCAGCGCACCGCCGACCTCACGCACCTGGCGCAGCACCTGCAAAGCGCGCGCGAGGACGAGAAGAGCCGCCTGGCGCGCGAGCTGCACGACGAGCTCGGCGCGTTGCTGACGGCGGCCAAGCTGGACCTGGCGCGCATCCGCTCGCGCCTGGTGCAGATGGGCGGCGCGGCGCCGGAGCTGTCCACGCGCATCGAGCACCTCACCAGCACGCTCAACAGCGGCATCGCCCTCAAGCGCCGCATCATCGAGGACCTGCGCCCCTCGGCGCTGAGCAACCTGGGGCTGGTGGCAGCCTTGGAGATCCTGGCGCGCGAGTTCGAGCAGCGCTCGGGCCTGAAGGTGCAGTGCGCGCTGCAGGCCGTGAAGCTCACCCCGGCCAGCGAGCTCACCGTGTACCGGCTGGTGCAGGAGGGGCTGACCAACGTCGCCAAGTACGCGCAGGCGCGCGAGGTGCGCATCTCGCTGCGCGAGGAAGGCCCCTGGGCCCTGGCGGCCGTGCAGGACGACGGCGTGGGCTTCGATCCGGGTCAGCAAAAGCCTTCCGCGCACGGGCTGCTGGGCATGCGCTACCGCGTCGAGGCCGAGGGCGGGCAGCTGCGGTTGCACAGCGCGCCGGGCGCGGGCACGCGCATCGAGGCGGCGCTGCCGCTGAGCCTGGAGGCGGCGGCACCCGCGGCGCAGGCGGCCGATCCGGCCGGCTGAACCCGGCGCCACCGCCGTCGCCGCGGCGTTGTGGGCCGCGTCCTACAGCCCGATGCAAACCGTGCCGACAACTCCAGCCTGCCGCGTCCCATGCCCGGTGCCGCGGCCCCGGCCTACGCTGCAAGCCATGGTGACGCCACGCGCGTCACGGCCCCTCAAAACATCGTCCAGGACCCCTCCACCATGCTTGCCTACGCCATCGTCTTCTTCATCGTCGCGCTGCTGGCGGCGCTCTTCGGCTTCGGCGGCATCGCCGCCGGGGCGGCGGGCATCGCCAAGATCCTGTTCGTGCTCTTCATCGTGCTGGCGCTGGCGAGCTTCGCGCTGGGCCTGTGGCGTCATCGCGGCTCCTGAATCCGGCGGCAGCCCCGCGGCGCGCTGGCATGATGCGCGCTTCTTTTTTGGAGAGAACCGCATGAACACCACGCCCTCCGGCCTGCAGTACGAAGACACCACCCCGGGCAGCGGCGACACCGCGCAAGCGGGCCGGCCCGTGACGGTGCACTACACCGGCTGGCTGCACGATCCGTCCAAGCCCGATGGCCGCGGCCGCAAGTTCGACTCCAGCAAGGACCGCCGCGACCCGTTCCGCTTCAACCTGGGCGGCGGCGAAGTGATCCAGGGCTGGGACGAGGGCGTGCAGGGCATGCAGGTCGGCGGCACGCGCGTGCTGGTGATCCCGCCGGAACTGGGCTACGGCGCGCGCGGCGCCGGCGGCGTCATCCCCCCCAACGCCACGCTGGTGTTCGAGGTCGAGCTGCTCAAGGCCTGAGCCCTTCCCTTTCCCGACATGAAAAAACCCGCCGGGCTCGCGCCGGGCGGGTTTTTTTGTGGGCGGCGTCAGGCCAGGGCTGATGCCGCCATACCGTCATTCATGCGGTGTATTTTCAAATGCGGTAGAGAAATGTTCACCCGCCTTTGAAAAACCATAGTGAAAGACTCAGCGGTCCCAGCCGCCGTCGCGACGCGGGCCGCGGCTGCGCTCGCCGCCGAAGCCGCCGCGGTTGTCCTGGCGGTCGCCGAAGCGGGGGCCACGCGGGCCCGAGCGCTCGCCGCCACGGTCGAAGCCGCCGCCCTGCGGGCCATCGGCACGGCGCTCGAAGGGGCTGCGGTCGCGCGGCGCGCCGGCGTGGTGGCCACCACCATGGGGACGGCCGAAGCCGCCTTCCGGGCGGCGCTCGAAGCGGCCTTCCGGACGCGGGCCACCGAAGTGGCCGCCGTCAGGGCGCGGCGCGAAACCTTCGCGCGGCGCGCGGTGCTCGAAGCCACCCTCGCGCGGACCGCGCGACTCGAAGCCGCCGTCGCGGCGCGGGCCACGGTCGAAGCCGTCACGGCGCGGGCCGCCGAAGGACGGCTTGCCGCCGAAGCGCGGGCCGCGGTTGCCGCCGTCCGGGCGCCCCGGATAGATGCGCGGCTCGGGCTGGCGCGGCTCCAGGCCGGTGACGGTGGCCACCGGGATCTGCTGCGTCGTGAACTGCTGGATGCGCTTGATCATGACCACGTCGCGGCGCTCGGCCAGCGTCACGGCCAGGCCGGAGCGGCCGGCGCGGCCGGTGCGGCCGATGCGGTGCACGTAGTCCTCAGCCTTCATCGGCAGGCCGAAGTTGATGACGTGGCTGATGGTGGGCACGTCGATGCCGCGGGCGGCGACGTCGGTGGCCACCAGCACGCGCAACTGGCGGTTGCGCAGGCCGTTGAGCACGCGGTTGCGCCGGCCCTGCGGCATGCCGCCGTGCAGCGCGGCCACGGCGTGGCCCATCTCGCCCAGGCGGTCGGCCAGGCGGTCGGCATCGACCTGGGTGCTGGTGAACACCACGGCCTGCTCGACCTCACGGCCGGTGAGCAGGTGGTCGAGCAGCGCGTTCTTGTGCGTCAGGTCGTCGGCCCAGTGCAGGCGCTGCTCGATGTTCTCGTGCGTGTCGGTGTGCGAGGCCACGTCCACCGTCAGCGGGTCGCGCAGCAGCTCGTCGGCCAGGCGGCCGACGTGGCCGGCGAAGGTGGCGCTGTACATCACCGTCTGGCGCGCGGCGGGCGTGCAGCCGGCGATGAAGTTGATGTCGTCGATGAAGCCCATGTCGAGCATGCGGTCGGCTTCGTCGAGCACCAGCATCTCCACGTGCTCCAGCAGCGCCTTGCCGCTTTGCACGTGGTCGATCAGGCGCCCCGGCGTGGCGATGAGGATGTCCACCGGACCGCGCAGCGCCTTGAGCTGCGCGCCGTAGGGCACGCCGCCGACGACGGTGACCACGCGCAGGCCCTGCACGTGGCGGCCGTAGTCGGTGGCGGCCTTGGCCACCTGCTGCGCCAGCTCGCGCGTCGGGGCCAGCACCAGGATGCGCGGGCCGGTCATGCTCTTGTCGCGGCGCTTGGTGTTGTCGCCGCGCGCAGCCAGGATGCGCTCCAGCGCGGGCAGCACGAAGCTGGCGGTCTTGCCGCTGCCGGTGCTGGAGGACACGCGCAGGTCACGGCCTTCCAGGGCCGGCGGGATGGCGCGCGACTGCACCTCGGTCGGGTTCTCGTAGCCGGCGTCGGCGAGGGCGCGGGTCAGGGTCTCGTGCAGGCCCAGGGTATCGAAAGACATGAAGAGTTCTCTTTTTCGGCGCCGGCTGACAGCAGCCGGCTGCGGCGGCGCTTCACAAAGCGCTGCCGGATACACAAGTCGCGGGAGGAACGGAAGGAACAATTTCCACCTGCCGAAGGAGAAAGAGGCAGGTGCACCGGTCCGAAAGCGACGGCATCGCCGCCGACCGGTTCCAGGCAGCCCGGGCGGGTGCTGGAAGGGAAATCAAGTTCCGCCACGCGCTGTCGTGCGGGAGAACTCGACGAAGGTCAGAGGGGATGTACGAACGGTGCCAGAACGACACCGGACCCGAATTGTACGACGACTCGGGAAAGCCCTTATTTTTCGGCTGGAAGCGGCGCCGGGCCGCGCCGGCCGAAGTCGTCTTGATTCGTCTTCAGACCGCGAGGAAAGTGCTGCGGTAGTGCAGCAGCTCGTCGATGGACTCGTGGATGTCGGCCAGCGCGGTGTGCTTCTGCGCCTTCTTGAAGCCGTCGAGTGCCGCGGGCTTCCAGCGCCGGGCCAGCTCCTTGAGCGTGCTCACGTCCAGGTTGCGGTAGTGGAAGAAGGACTCCAGCTGCGGCATGTAGTTGGCAAGGAAGCGCCGGTCCTGGCAGATGGAGTTGCCGCACATCGGGCTCTTGCCCGCCGGCACGTACTGCTTGAGCCACTCGATGACAGCCGCCTGCGCCTGTGCCTCGTCCACGGTAGAGGCCTTGACGCGGTCGATCAGCCCGCTCTTGCCGTGCGTGCCCTTGTTCCAGTTGTCCATGGCGTCGAGCGTGGCGTCGCTCTGGTGGATGGCGAACACGGGGCCCTCGACGCGCTGCGTGAGCTGGGCATCGGTGACGACCACGGCGATCTCGATGATGCGGTCGCGGTCGGGGTAGAGGCCGGTCATCTCCAGGTCGATCCAGATCAGGTTCTGGTCGCTGGCGGCGAGCTCGGTCGTCATGGAAAAAATCCTCGTGGGCTGGCTTGAAGGGGGGCGATTGTCGCAGCCCTACACTTGCCGCCATGTCTGCCTTGACCCTGCTCTTCGCAGGCGCCGTGCTGCTCGCACTGCTCCTGAAACTGTGGCTTGCCACGCGCCAGATGCGCCACGTGGCGCAGCATCGCGACCAGGTGCCGGCCGCCTTCGCCGGGGCGGTGTCGCTGCGCGCGCACCAGCGCGCCGCGGACTACACGCTGGCGCGCGGGCGCTTCGGGCTGCTGCAGGCGGCCTTCAGCTCCGCGCTGCTGCTGGCCTGGACGCTGCTGGGCGGGCTCGAGGCGCTCAACGTGCTGGTGCGCGACGCGGTGCAGCCCATGCTCGGCGACATGGCCTACCAGCTGGCGCTGCTGGCGGCCTTCGTGGTGATCGGCTCGCTGCTGGAACTGCCCTTCGAGCTCTACCGCACCTTCGTGCTGGAGCAGCGCTTCGGCTTCAACCGCATGACCTGGAAGCTCTACCTGGGCGACCAGCTCAAGGGCCTGCTCGTGGGCGCGATCGTCGGGCTGCCGCTGGCGGCGCTGGTGCTGTGGATCATGGGCGCCACCGGCGAGCTGTGGTGGCTGTGGGCCTGGGCCGCGTGGACGGCGTTCCAGCTCATCGCGCTGGTGGTGTACCCGACACTGATCGCGCCGCTGTTCAACCGCTTCACGCCGCTGCCCGACGGCGAGCTCAAGAACCAGGTGCAGTCGCTGATGCAGCGCTGCGGCTTCGCCGCCAAGGGCCTGTTCGTCATGGACGGCAGCCGCCGCTCGGCCCACGCCAACGCCTACTTCACCGGCCTGGGCGCGGCCAAGCGCGTGGTGTTCTTCGACACGCTGCTGTCCAAGCTCAACGGCGGCGAGATCGAGGCGGTGCTGGCGCACGAGCTGGGCCACTACAAGCACCGCCACGTGCTCAAGCGCATGCTGCTGGCCTTCGGGTTGAGCCTGGCGGCGCTGGCACTGCTGGGCTGGCTGTCGGGCCAGGCCTGGTTCTACACCGGGCTGGGCGTGCGGCCGAGCCTGGACGCGCCCAACGACGCGCTGGCGCTGCTGCTGTTCATGCTGGCGCTGCCGCCCTTCCTGTTCCTGCTCTCGCCGCTGGGCGCGCGGCTGTCGCGCCGCCACGAGTTCGAGGCCGACGCCTACGCCTGCGCGCAGGCCGACGGCCGCGACCTGGCCAACGCGCTGCTCAAGCTGCACGAGGACAACGCCTCCACCCTGACGCCCGACCCGCTGTACGCGCGCTTCTACTACTCGCACCCGCCGGCCACCGAGCGCCTGGCCGCGCTGCGGGCGCAGAGCTGATGTCGCGGCACAGCGAGCTCGACGTCGGGCTGGTGGTGGCGGCGCATGGCCGCCACGTGATGGTGGAGACGCCCGAAGGGCAGCGCGTGCAGTGCCACCTGCGCGGCAAGAAGACCGAGTGCGTCGTCGGCGACCGCGTGCGCTGGCAGGCCAGCGGCGACGAGGGCGTGGTCGAGCACGTCGAGCCGCGGCGCAACCTGCTGCTGCGACAGGACGAGTGGAAGACGAAGTCCTTCGCCGCCAACCTCGACCAGATCCTGGTGCTGGTGGCCGGCGAGCCGATGTTCAGCGAATCGCAGCTCACCCGCGCGCTGATCGCCGCCGAGAACGCCGGCATTCCCGTGCGCGTGCTGCTCAACAAGGCCGAGCTGCCGCAGGCGGAAGCCGCGCGCGAGCGGCTGCAGCCCTACCGCGCCATGGGCGTGCAGGTGCTCGAAGCCTCGCTCAAGACACGCCCCGACGACTCGCGCGCGCTGCTGACGCCGCTGCTGCAGGACGCTGCCACGCTGGTGCTGGGCCCCAGCGGCACGGGCAAGAGCACGCTGGTGAACCTGATGGTGGCCGACGCGCAGGCGCAGGTCGGCGACATCTCGCAGGCGCTCAATTCCGGGCGCCACACCACCACCAGCACGCGCTGGTACTGGCTCGACCCGGCCGCGCGGCGCGGCGCGCTCATCGACTCGCCCGGCTTCCAGGAATTCGGCCTGCGCCAGATCGCGGCCGAGGAACTGCCGCGGCTCATGCCGGATTTGCGCGCGCACCTGCCCGAGTGCCGCTTCTACAACTGCACGCACCGCCACGAGCCGGGCTGCGGCGTGCGCGCGGCGGTGGAGCGCGGCGAGATCGCCGCCAGCCGCTGGCGCATCTACGGCGAGATCCGCGAGGAGCTGGAACGCACCAAGTGGTGAGCGCGGGCTGAGCAGCTCAGCCCAGCACGTTGGCCAGCGTCAGCAGCGCCAGCAGCAGCAGCCACAGCACCACCGAGCGCCAGACCAGGCCGACGATGCTCTGCAGGTGGCCGAGCTGCGGCGGCAGCCCGGGCGTGGAGCCCAGCGCGCCCTCGATCTCGCCGCCGGCGCCGACGTGGAAGGTCTTGCTCCGGTCGGGTGTCACGCCCGGCGCGGCGCTGCCGCCGAGCTGAACGCCCAGGGCGCCCGCCGCGGCGGCGAGGATGATGCCTTCGTTGCTGTGCACCCACAGCCCGGCGTCGCGGCGCCAGCCGTTGACGGCCTCCTCGAAGTTGCCCACCACCGCGAAGCCGAAGGCCGTGAGCCGCGCGGGCACGTGGTCGATGCCGCCGAAGAGCTGCTGCGAGATCGCCAGCAGCCGCTCGTTGGCCGGCGCGCCCAGGGCACGGCTCTTGAAGGCCCAGTAGCGCCCGGCGAACTCGGCCATGCGGTACAGCACCGCGCCGGCCGGGCCCAGGCCCAGCGAGGACAGCAGCACGAACCAAAAGAACACGCCGAAGACGTGCCGGTGCGCGGCCAGCAGCGCGTGCTCGATGACGTGGCGCAGCAGCTCGGTGCGCGGCAGCTCGCTGGTGTCCAGGTGCCGCCACTCGGCCAGCAGCCGCCGCGCGTCGGTCTCGTCGCCGCGGTCGAGCGCGTCGCGGATGTCGGTGAAGAAGTGGCTGAACTGCCTGAAGCCCAGCGTGAGGTAGAGCACCAGCACGTCAAACGCCAGCGCCAGCAGCGTGCTGAGCTGCGCGATGCCGGCGTACAGGCCCGCGGCCAGCAGCGCCGGCACCAGCACCGTCACGCCCCACACCACCCAGGCGTGATGCTCGCGACCGGCGTCGAAGTTGCGCCCGGTCCAGCGCACCCAGGAGATCAGCGCATCGTGAATGCGGTTGTCACGAGGCAGCGGCTTGAGCTGCTCGATCAGGAGGGCCAGCAGGACGGCGAAGAAACTCATTGCCGTCGATCATACCGATGGCAATCACCCGTTCAGGTGCACGGCTGGTGCGCCGGCAACGGCTGCGCGCCGGTCCCGCGGCCCCCGCGGCGGGAGGCCGGACCGGCGTCAGGCCGCCAGGAAGCGGTAGAGGTTGCGCAGCATGGCCGCGGTGGCGCCCCAGATGAAGTATTCGCGCTGGCTGCCCGCGGCGGTCCAGGGCATGGACAGGAACTGCCGCGGCGCGCCGTCGAGCTCGATGCGGTGGCGACGATGGTGCGCCGGGTTCATCAGCCAGGCCAGCGGCACCTCGAAAGCCTCGGCTACCTCGAACGGGTCGATGCGCAGCGCATAGGGCGCGGCCAGCAGCCCCACCACCGGCGTGACGCGAAAGGCGGTGATGGTGGTGTAGGCCGGCAGCGTGCCGATCACCTGCACCTGCGCCGGCTCCAGCCCCACCTCCTCCTGCGCCTCGCGCAGCGCGGTGGCCACGGCGTCGGCGTCCGTGGCTTCGGCGCGGCCGCCGGGAAAGCTGATCTGCCCCGCGTGCGCTTTCAGGTGCGCCGTGCGCTGCGTCAGCAGCACGTGCAGCGTGCCGTCGGCATGCTCGACCAGCGGCACCAGCACCGAGGCCTCGGCCTTGACCGGCAGGCCCTCGCGGCCGTCGGCGCGGGTCTCGGGCTGCCACGGCGGCGGATGTGCGAAGCGCCGGCGCAGCGCGGCGCTGGTGAGCTGCGCCGGCGCCACGGCGGGCAGGTGTTCGTCCATGCCGATGACCGGCACGGCCTGGGGATCGAGGATCAGTTGGGCCATGCCTTCGAGCATAGGCCCGGCAACGAAAAAGCCGCCCGAAGGCGGCTTTGGCGGTACGTGCCGGGGGCGGCCATGTCGCCGGCCCCGGGCAGGACCTTAGGCCAGCTTTTCCTTGATGCGGGCCGACTTGCCGCTGCGCTGGCGCAGGTAGTAGAGCTTGGCGCGGCGCACGTCGCCGCGGCGCTTGACTTCGATGCTGGAGATCAGCGGGCTGTACAGCTGGAACGTGCGCTCCACGCCTTCGCCGCTGGAGATCTTGCGCACGATGAAGCTGCTGTTGAGGCCGCGGTTGCGCTTGGCGATCACGACGCCTTCGTAGGCCTGCACGCGCTTGCGGGTGCCTTCGACGACGTTGACGCTGACGATCACGGTGTCGCCGGGGGCAAACGCCGGGATGGTCTTGTTCAGGCGAGCAATTTCTTCCTGCTCGAGGGTCTGGATCAGGTCCATGGGGTTCTCCAAGGGATCGTGCCGGCACGCTCGGGTTGTTGGCCTGCGCTCAAGTCAGGATGACAAGCGCGGGCTGCGAAGGAATTTCGCCCGGCAGAGGATCGAAAAGCCCTCGATTATATGCCAAGTCAAAGGGCTCCCCGCTCAATCCCGGGGATCAAGCGGGATTCAGGCCGCCGGCGCGGCCGGCAGCGTGCGCAGGAATTCTTCATCGGCACGGCTCAGGCGCCCGGCGGCGCGCGCCGCGGCGATCAGGTCCGGGCGCCGCTGCGCCGTGATGGCCAGCGAGCGCTCGCGGCGCCAGCGCGCGATGCGGCCGTGGTGGCCGGAGAGCAGCACCTCGGGCACGGCGTCGAAGCCGCCGTCCGCACGCGGCAGCTGCTCCGGGCGGCTGTAGTGCGGGCAGTCGAGCAGCCCGTCCTCGAAGCTGTCCTGCTGGTGCGAGGCCGCGTCCTGCAGCACGCCGGGCAGCAGCCGCGCCACGGCGTCGAGCAGCACCAGCGCCGGCAGCTCGCCGCCGGAGAGCACGAAGTCGCCCACACTCAGCTCCAGGTCCACGTGGCGGTCGATGAAGCGCTGGTCGATGCCCTCGTAGCGCCCGCACAGCAGCACGGCGCCGGGACCGGCGGCGAGCTCGCGTACCAGTGCCTGGTCCAGGCGCCGGCCGGTGGGCGAGAAGTGGATCAGCGGCGCGCAGGCCGCTCCGGGCTCGGCGCCCTCCCCGCGCGCGTCGCGCACGGCATCGAGCGCGCGCTCCAGCGGCGGGGCCATCATGACCATGCCCGGGCCGCCGCCGAAGGGGCGGTCGTCCACGCGGCGGTAGTTGCCCTCGGCAAAGTCGCGCAGCGGCCACAGCTGCAGCTGCAGCGCGCCGCTGGCGTAGGCACGGCGCGTCACGCCCACCTCCAGGTGCGGCACGAACAGCTCGGGGAACAGGGTGATGACGTCGAAGCGCAGCACGGCGGACAAGGCGTGCGCCGCGCGCGGGCGGCGTCAGTCAGGGAATCAGTAGTCGGCGCCCCAGTCGACCGTGATGCGCTTTTGCGCCAGGTCCACCTGGTCGACGTAGGCCTCGACGAAGGGGATCAGCCGCTCGGCTTCGAGCGCCGTCATGCCCGCGGGCGTCTCGGCGGGCTGCACGCGCAGCACGCTGTGCGGGCCCGTGGCCAGCAGGTCCGTGACCGTGCCGAGGACGATGCCCTCGCGGTTCACGACCTCCAGCCCGATCAGGTCCACCCAGTAGTACTCGCCCTCGGCGGCGGTCGGGAAGCTGGCGCGCGAGACGAAGATGCGCGCGCCCTTGAGCGCCTCGGCCGCGTTGCGGTCGGGCAGCTCCTGCGCGCTGGCGACGACGCCGTCGCCCTGCTCGCGCGCGGCCGTGACCTTGAGCAGCCTCGGGAAAGCCGCAGCGGCAGCCGCGGGCAGCTTCTCCGGCGGCTGCAGGAACCAGCGCCGCGAGGAGAACAGCGCCTGCGGATCGCTGGCGAAGGGCTGGACCTTGATCCAGCCCTTGATGCCCCACGCGCCCAGCACGCGGCCGACTTCCACCGCGTCTTCGGGCCAAACGGGCTCGTCGGAAGACCAGGCGGACATGCAGTCGTCGCGTGAAGGGCCGGGGGCGAGCCGATTACTCGGCAGCGGCGGCCGGCTGCTCGGCGGGAGCAGCGGCGGCGACGGCGGGCTCAGCCGCGGCGGCGACGGCGGCCGGGGCCTGGCCGGCGGTGGCCTTCTTGGCCTCGCCGATCAGGCGCGCCACGGTGGGCGACAGCTGCGCGCCCACGCCGGTCCAGTAGCTCACGCGCTCCAGCGCCACGCGCAGCGGCTGCTCGGCGCCGGAAGCCACGGGGTTGTAGAAGCCCACGCGCTCGATGAAGCGACCGTCGCGACGCTCGCGCGACTCGGCCACCACGATGTTGTAGAAGGGGCGCTTCTTGGAACCGCCGCGGGCCAGACGAATGACGACCATGTTGGTTGACTCTTGATGTGCAGGATGGAAACGATCGCCGCACCAGGGACACGGGCAGGTCAGGCAGATCGAGAACAGCGCCGCGCACACCTGCCGCAACACTTGTGCGGCGGCGCGCGCGGCGCGCTGGTTTTTTCGGTGCCGTTAGATACGCGCAAGCCTCTCGGCCGGCCAGCACCGAAACCGCGCATTATAAACTGACCGATTCGCCCATCCCCCATGCGGGCGACAAGGTCCCGCCCTTTTTCACGCCCGCACGACTGCACGCCCTTTTCCGACCCATGAGCCCCCTGCTGATCCGACCGAGCACGCCCGAGGATTTCACTGCCGTCGCCCGCATCTACGCGCACCACGTGCTGCACGGCACGGCCACCTTCGAGACCGAGGCGCCCTCGGCCGAGGAGATGCTGCGCCGGCGCGAGGACGTGCTCGGCCGCGGCTGGCCCTGGCTCGTGGCCGAGCGCGGCGGCACGGTGCTGGGCTACGCCTACGCCAACCAGCTGCGCCCGCGCCCGGCCTTCCGCTTCTGCCTGGAGGACTCCATCTACCTCGACCCCGAGGCCCGCGGCCAGGGCGTGGGCCGCGCGCTGCTGGCCGAGCTCATGGCGCAGTGCGAGGCGCGCGGCGCGCGCCAGATGGTGGCCGTCATCGGCGACTCGGCCAACGCCGCCTCCATCGGGCTGCACGCGGCCTGCGGCTTCGAGCGCTGCGGCGGCCACGCCGCCGCGGGCTGGAAGTTCGGGCGCTGGATCGACGTGGTGCTGATGCAGCGCGCGCTGGGCGACGGCGCCGCCACGCCGCCCGTGGAGCGCGCCGCGTGAGCGAATCCGACGACCTGCCCGCGCGCTCCTACAGGTCCAAGACCCTGGCCACCTGGATCGCGCTGCTGGGCGGCAGCCTGGGCCTGCACCGTTTCTATCTGCACGGCTGGCGCGACGCGCTGGGCTGGCTGCACCCGCTGCCGACGCTGGCCGGGGTGCTGGGCGTGCGCCGCATGCTGGAGCTCGGCCTGGACGACCGCGTCGCCTGGGCGCTGATCCCGCTGCTGGGGCTGATGGTGGCGCAGGCCATGCTGTGCGCCATCCTCTACGCCCTCACGCCCGACGCGCGCTGGGACGCGCGCCACAACCCGGGCTGGCCGGTGCAGGACACGCGCTGGGGCCCGGTGCTGGGCGCCATCGCCGCGCTGATGCTGGGCGCGGGCGTGCTCATGGCCACCATCGCCTTCAGCGGCCAGCGCTACTTCGAGTGGCAGATCGAGCAGGCGCGCCAGATCAGCCAGTGAGCCCGACATGGGAAAAGGCCCGCCGGGAGGCGGGCCTGTGCCAGGAGTGTCGGGGGGTCTTCGGCGGCAGGCGCCGCCCGGTGCGCCGAAGGATCAGAACAGCAGCTCGCTGAGCCAGTACGACAGCGCCGCCACCGCCGCGGCGGCCGGGATGGTCAGGATCCAGGCCCAGACGATGTTGCCCGCCACGCCCCAGCGCACCGCGGACGCGCGCTGCGTGGAGCCCACGCCGACGATGGCGCCGGTGATGGTGTGGGTGGTCGACACCGGCACGCCCAGCGCCGTGGCGAAGAACAGCGTCATCGCGCCGCCCGTCTCGGCGCAGAAGCCGCCCACGGGCTTGAGCTTGGTCAGGCGCTGGCCCATGGTCTGCACGATGCGCCAGCCGCCGAACATGGTGCCCATGCCGATGGCGAGGTAGCAGCTCCAGATCACCCAGGCCGGCGGCATCTTGTCGCTGGCCGTGGCGTAGCCCGAGGTGATGAGCAGCAGCCAGATGATGCCGATGGTCTTCTGCGCATCGTTGCCGCCGTGGCCCAGCGAGTACAGCCCCGCCGACACCAGCTGCAGCCGCCGGAACCAGTTGTCCACGCGCACCGGCGTCGTGCGCCTGAACAGCCAGGCCACGATCACCATCAGCAGCGAGCCCAGCAGGAAGCCCAGCGTGGGCGACACCAGGATGAACAGCACCGTCTTGAGCAGCCCGCTCCAGACCAGCGGGTCCGGGCCGGCCTTGGCCAGCGTGGCGCCGACGATGCCGCCGATGAGCGCATGCGACGAGCTCGACGGGATGCCGTAGAACCAGGTCACGATGTTCCAGACGATGGCGCCCACCAGCGCGCCGAAGATGACGTGCAGGTCCACCACCGACGGATCGACGATGCCCTTGCCCACGGTGGCGGCCACCTTGAGCTGGAACACGAAGATCGCCACCACGTTGAAGAACGCGGCAAAGAGCACCGCCTGCTGCGGCTTGAGCACGCCGGTGGACACGACGGTGGCGATCGAGTTCGCCGCGTCGTGGAAGCCGTTCATGAAGTCGAAGGCCAGGGCCAGCAGCACGAGCAGTGCCACGACCCAGAAGCCGGTCTGGATGGGGTCCATGGGAAGGGAGCGGTCAGCCGCGTGGCGTCAGGAGTTTTCGAGGACGATGCCCTCGATCAGGTTGGCCACGTCCTCGCAGCGGTCGGAGATCGACTCCAGCTGCTCGTAGATCGCCTTGAGCTTGATGAGCTCGCGCACGTCGGGCTCCTGGCGGAACAGCTTCGACATGGCGCTGCGCATGACGCGGTCGGCGTCGGACTCCAGCTTGTCGATCTCCTCGCAGGTCTTGATGGCGGCCTCGGCCACCGCCGGCACGTTGAGCTTGGGCAGCAGCGTCACCGCGTGCTGCACGCGCTCGCAGCACTTGACGCTGAGCTCGGCCAGCGAGCGCAGCTCCTCCGTGACGGCGTGCACGTCGTACAGCGCCATGGTCTCGGAGGTGTCCTGCAGCAGGTCCAGTACATCGTCCATCGCGTTGATCAGCGACAGGATCTGCTCGCGGTCGATGGGCGTGATGAAGGTCTTGTGCAGCAGCCGGTTGACCTCGGCCGTGACCTTGTCGGCGTCGTGCTCGGCGGCATCGACCGCGTCGGCATGGCGCTGGCGCAGCGCCGGATCGGCGTAGTGCTCGATCATCTGCATGAAAGCGCGTGCGCCCTCGGCAATCTTCGACCCGTGCTGGTTGAACAGCTCGAAGAAATTGCCCTCCTTGGGCAGCAGCTTGGAAAACAGCATGTCGTCCTCTCGTCCGGCCGCGCGGCCGACGTGCCGGCAGCGCGCGGCAAATGGCGCGCCGTCCCGGCAAGGTTCAGTTTGGCAAACCGGCGATTCTACGAGGCGGCCGCAGGCGGCCCGGGCCTGCGCCGCTGCGCATCATGACGACAACGTGACAGTCCCATGACGCGCCGCGACCGCCTGCGCCGGTGCAGGCGCCCCAGGCAGCGGCGGCCGCCGCGGCAGGCCGTCAGTCCCGGGACCAGTCGCCTGCCAGACGCTCGATGGCCTGATCCGCCATGCCCTGCAGCAGCCCCGCCAGAGAGGCCGCGTGCCCGGGCAGGTGCAGCGCCGGCGCCAGCTCGGCCAGCGGCGCCAGCACGAAGGCGCGTTCGTGCGCGCGCGGGTGCGGCAGCGTCAGCACCGGGTCGGCCTGCACGGTGTCGCCGTGCAGCAGCAGGTCCAGGTCGAGCGTGCGCGGCGCGTTGCGGTACGGCCGCTCGCGCCCGTGTGCCAGCTCGATGGCCTGCAGCGCGCGCAGCAGCTCCAGGGGCGAGAGCGTGGTGTCCAGCGCCGCCACGGCGTTGAGGAAGTCGGGGCCCTGCGCATCCACCGGCGCGCTGCGCCACAGCGAGGACACGCCGGCGAGCCGGCAGCCCGGCAGCGCCGCGAGTGCGCGCAGCGCCGCACGCAGCGTCTCGCGCGCATCGCCCAGGTTGGCGCCCAGGCCGATCCAGGCGCGCACCGGCGGCGCCATGGTGCCGCTCACAGCGACGGCGGCGGCTCGGGCGTGACCGCGTCGCTGCCGCCGCCGGGCTTGCGCCGGCGCCGGCGGCGCTTGCGCGCGGGCGCGGCGGCATCGCCCTCGGCTGCCGGCGTGTCCGGGGAGGACTCGACGCCGGCCGCGGCCGGCGCGGCCTCGCGCGGCGCCTTGTCCCGGGCCGCGCTGCCGCCACCACCGCGCTTGCGCCGCGAGGGGTGCTGCGCCTCGCGCACCGCCTCCACCAGCGCGTCGCGCTCCTCGTCCGTGCCCAGCGCGAAGTCTTCCCACCACTCGGCCAGCTCGGGCTCGGCCTGGCCCACGTCGGCGCGCAGGCGCAGGAAGTCGTAGCCGGCGCGGAAGCGCGGCTGCTCCACCAGCGCGAAGGGCGCGTTGCCGCTGCGGCGCTCGAAGCGCGGCTGCATCAGCCAGATCTCGCGCATGTCGCCGGCGAGCTTGCCGCGGCCGGAGATGTCGCCGATGCGCGCGTCGAAGACCGCGTCGATGGCCTGCTGCAGGGCCGGCAGCGGCGCCTCGCCGGCCTCGCGCAACTGCGTCCAGCGCGACTGCACGTCGTGCCAGAGCATGCACGCCAGCATGAAGCTCGGCGCCACGGCGCGGCCTTCCTCGACGCGGCGGTCGGTGTCCTCCAGCGCCAGGCGGATGAAGCGCTCGCGCGCCTCGTCGGCGTTGAACACCACCTCCAGCAGCGGGAAGACGCGGTGCATGCCGTGCTTGCGCAGCTCCTCGAGGCTGCGCAGCGAATGGCCGGTCTGCAGCAGCTTGATCATCTCGTCGAACATGCGCGAGATCGGCACGTTCTCCAGCAGCTCCAGCACGCGCGGCATCGGCTCGCGCGTGCGCGCCTCGATCTCGAAGCCCAGCTTGGCGGCGAAGCGCACCACGCGGATGAGCCGCACCGGGTCCTCGCGGTAGCGCAGCTCGGGCTCGCCGATGATGCGCAGCAGCCGCCGCTTCACGTCGCGCACGCCGCCGTGGTAGTCCACGACGATGCGCGTGGTCGGGTCGTAGTACAGGGCGTTGATGGTGAAGTCGCGCCGCGCCGCATCCTCGATCTGCGGCCCCCAGACGTTGTCGCGCAGCACGCGGCCGCTGGCGTCCACCACGTGGCTCTTGCCGGCGAGCTCGCCCTTGGAGGTCTTCTCGTTGCCTTCCACCTGCTCCGCGGCGCTGGCGTCGAGGTAGGCGCGGAAGGTGGACACCTCCACCACCTCGTGGTCGCGCCCGCGCCCGAAGATGACGTGCACGATGCGGAAACGCCGCCCGATGATGAAGGCGCGCCGGAACAGTCCCTTGACCTCTTCGGGCGTGGCGTTGGTGGCCACGTCGAAGTCCTTGGGCCGCAGGCCCACGAGCAGGTCGCGCACCGCGCCGCCGACGATGTAGGCCTCGAAGCCCGCCTCCTGCAGCGTGCGCACCACCCTGACGGCGCGCTCGTCGAGCAGCGCGGCGTCGATGCCGTGCTCGGACTCCGGCACCTCCACGCGCTCGCCCAGCGGGATGCGCGGCGCCTTGGCCTCGGACTTGCCGCCGCCCAGCAGCCGGCCGATGAGGGTCTTGATCATGCGAACAACCTCAGGATGGGCCAGCCGCGCGCAAGGGCGATCGCCTCCAGCGCGGAGCCCGGGTTGGTGGCCACCGGGGAATCGACCTGCTCCAGCAGCGGCAGGTCGTTGGTGGAGTCGCTGTAGAAGTGCACGCGCTCGAAGTCGCCCTGCGCGAGGCCCAGGCCGGCGAGCCAGTCGCGCACGCGCTCGATCTTGCCCTCGCGGAACGAGGGCACGCCGTCGATGGCGCCGCTGACGCGGCCCTGCGCGTCGCGCGCCAGGCGCAGCGCGATCAGGTGCTCCACGCCGAAGGCCGCGGCGATCGGCGCGGTCACGAACTCGTTGGTGGCGGTGACGACGGCGCACAGGTGCCCGGCGTCGAGGTGCTTCCTCACCAGCGCCAGCGCCTGGGGCCGGATCTGCGGCGCGATCACCTCGCGCATGAAGCGCTCGCGCGCGGCCAGCGCCTCGGCTTCGGGCCGGCTGCGCCAGGCCGAGGTGGCGAAGTCCACGTACGCGGGCAGGTCCAGCCGCCCGGCCTGGTAGTCGGCGTAGAAGCCGTCGTTGCGCGCGCGCCAGGCCTCGCCGTCGGCCCAGCCGAGCTGCACCATGAATTCGCCGAAGGCGTGGTCGGAGTCCCCGGGCAGCAGCGTGCCGTCGAGGTCGAATAAAGCCAGTTCCATGTCTTCCTTGTCGTCTTTCCCGGGCGGCCCTCTCAGGCGCCCTCCTCGGCCAGCATGCGGCGCAGCAGCGGCACCGTCACGGCACGGCGCTGCGCCAGCGCGAAGCCGTCGAGCCGGTCCAGCAGCGCCATGAGGTGCTTCAGGTCGCGCGCGAAGTGGTTGAGCAGGTAGTCCACCACGTCGTCCGAGAGCTCGATGCCGCGGCGCTGCGCCTCGTGCCGCAGCGTGGCGCGGGCCTCGCGCTCGGCCAGCGGCTGCAGCGCGAACACGTCGCCCCAGGCCAGCCGCGTGCGCAGGTCCTCGCGCACGGTGAGGTCCACCGGCGGCACCCGCCCCGCGGCCACCACCTGCACCTGGAAAGTCGCCGCGTCGATGAAGGCGGCAAACGCCGCCTGCTGGTGCAGCTCGTCGAGCCGGTCGCAGTCGTCCATGACCAGCAGCGTCCAGCCCTCGTCCACCTCCCACGGCACCGGGTCGGTGGCGTTGAACCAGCCCACGCGCTCGCCGGCGCCCTGGCGCTCGTGCACCAGCGCCTGCAGCAGGTGCGTCTTGCCGCTGCCGGGCGGTCCCCACAGGTACAGCGGCGCGAGCGCGCCCGACGCCGGGCCGAGCCGGCGCAGGTGCTGCACGGCGGCCGCGTTGGCGCCGGGCACGAAGCCATCGAAGCTCGGCACCCGCTCGAAGGCGATCGGCAAGGGAATCTGTTTCATCCAGGGTAGGTGCCCGGGCCCGGCTCGGCCGGGCCGCCGGTGTCGCGCGCCGGCAAGGCAGGCGCCCGCCGCAGCGGCAGGACGCGGCGGGATTGTAGGCGGGCCCCGGTTCAGGCTTCAGTGCAGCCGCGGCTGGCCATGGCGGCGCAGCTCTTCCAGCCGCTCGGTCAGCGCCGGCGCGTCGGCCGCCTGCGGGCGCTGGCGCAGGTACTGCGCCAGGTCCTGCGCGGCCGCGGCGTACTGGCCCAGCTCGGCGTGGCACAGGCCGCGGTCGCGCCGCTCCTCCCAGTCCTGCGGCAGCAGGATCACCAGGCGCTGCTCCACGGCCAGCAGCCGCACCCAGTCGCCGGCGCTGCGGTGGATCTCCTTGAGGTTGCGCAGCAGCCGCGCCAGCACCTCGCGCGCCGGCGCGGCCTGCAGGAACAGCTCCAGCGGCGCCTCGAAGTCGCCCACCAGCCCCTGCTGGCGCCGGTAGGGCTGCAGCTGCTCGTCGAGCTGCTCGCGCGACAGCGAGCGGCCGTTGAACGGATCGAGCACCACCTCGCCCTGCGGCATGTGCAGCTTGACCAGGAAATGCCCGGGAAACGAGATGCCGCGTGCCTGCAGCCCGATGTGGCCGGCCAGCTCGATGTAGAGCAGCGCCAGCGTGATCGGGATGCCCCGGCGCGTGGCCAGCACCCGGTGCAGGTAGCTGTTGGCCGGGTCGTAGTAGTCGTTGACGTTGCCCGCGAAGCCCAGCTCCTGGAAGAAGTAGCGGTTGAGGCTGCGCAGCTTGAACATCGGCGCAGCGTCGGCCGGCAGCCGCCGGCGCAGCCGCTCGGCCAGCGCATCGACCTCGTGCAGCACGCCCTGGGCGTCGAGCTGCGGGTCGTCGTCCTGCGCCACGCTCACCGCGGCCTCGAACAGCGACAGGCTCGCGTCGTCGGCCACGAGCGCTGCGAAATACTCCAGCGCCGTCGGAGGCTGGAAATGCCGGGAATGCAGGCCGCCGCTCATGCGCTGCGAGTGTAGTGCGCGGCACTCAGCCCCGGCGCAGCAACGCCTTCAGCCGCAACCCCGACAGCGCCAGCGTGCCGAAGTACACCACCGCCGCGCCGGCCAGCGCCGCGGCCATCCAGCCGATGCGCGTGAGCTCGCGCATGTGCGCCCAGTCCAGGTGGTCGTTGAGCCAGGACAGCCCGGCGCCCATGGCGGCGCTGGCCGCCACCAGCTGCATCAGGTAGCGGATCCAGCCCGGGCCGGGCCGCCACTGGCCACGCCGCCACAGCAGGAACAGCAGCACCCCGGCGTTGACCAGGGCACCCAGGCTGGTCGACAGCGCCAGCCCCGCGATGCCCATGCCCGCGCCGAACACGAACACCAGGTTGAAGAGCTGCGTCAGCACC
The DNA here is from genome assembly GCF_009760915.1 of Azohydromonas aeria. Lineage (GTDB taxonomy): Bacteria > Pseudomonadota > Gammaproteobacteria > Burkholderiales > Burkholderiaceae_C > Azohydromonas > Azohydromonas aeria. Next base: position 17,194 of record NZ_VIDQ01000018.1, on the reverse strand, counting down.
AGCACGCCCACGGCGATGCGCACCGGCGTGCGCGTGTCCTGGCGCGCGAAGTAGCCCGGCGCCAGGATGCGGATCGAGACGATGCCCATCAGCCCCACGCCGTAGCCCACCACCGCCGCGGCCGCGCCGCGCACGTTGTCCGGGTCGGCGGCGAAGGCGCCGCGCTGGTAGAGCGTGGCCACCAGCGGCTCGGCAAACACCAGCAGCGCCATCGCGCAGGGCAGCGCCACCAGCAGCAGCTGGCGCAGGCCCCACTCCAGCAGCGCGGAGTAGGCGGCCTCGTCCTTGCGCGCATGCGCGGCCGAGAGCTGCGGCGTGAGCACCACGCCCAGCGCCACGCCCAGCAGCGCGGTGGGAAATTCCATCAGCCGGTCGGCATAGGTCAGCAGCGAGACGGCACCTGCGCCCAGCTGGCTGGCGATCTGGGTGTTGATGAGCTGGGAGATCTGCGCCACCGACACGCCCAGCAGCGCCGGCGCCATCTTGCGCAGCACGTGGTGCACGCCCTCGTGCGCCCAGGCCTCGCGAAAGCGCCGCCACGTCAGCCCGAAGCGCGGCAGCGCGCCGATGCGCCGCAGCGCCGGCACCTGCACTGCCAGCTGCAGCACGCCGCCGACCATCACGCCCGCGGCCAGCGCGTAGATGGGCTCGATGCCCAGCCGCTCGAACAGCGGCACGCCCAGCGCCAGCGCGGCGATCCAGGCCAGGTTCAGCAGCACCGGCGTGGCCGCCGGCACCACGAAGCGGCGCCAGGTGTTGAGGATGCCCGCGGCCAGCGCCACCAGCGACATGCAGGCGATGTAGGGAAACATCCAGCGCGTCATCAGCACCGCCGGCTCGTAGCCGCCGCTGTCGCGCAGGCCCTCGCCCATGAGCCACACCAGCACCGGCGCGCCGACGATGCCCACGATGCAGATCACCACCAGCGTCCACAGCAGCACGGTGGCCACGGCGTCGATCAGCCGCCGGGTGGCCTCGTCGCCGTCGCGCTCGTGCGCCGCGGCCAGCAGCGGCACGAAGGCCTGCGAGAACGCGCCCTCGCCCACCAGGCGGCGCAGCAGGTTCGGGATCCGGAAGGCGACGTTGAAGGCGTCGGTCAGCGCGCTGGCGCCGAACACCGAGGCCTGCAGCAGGTCGCGCAGCAATCCCGTGATGCGCGAGGCAAGCGTGAGCAGGGAGACGGTGGACGCGGCCTTGAGCAGGTTCATGAGGCGGGCCGCGGCGCGCTCATCAACCAGGTGCGAAACCGGCGCGACAGGAGCCCACGGCGAGAGCGGCAAAGCCGGCGATTATAGGAAGCCCACCCCCGCCGCCCGGCTCGGCCTTTCAACCTTCACGCCGGAAATGCTATACTCGCCGGCTTTCCACCCTGGACCCACCACACCAGCATGGCTACCTCTTCCAAAGCCAAGAAGAAGACCGTTCGCATCGCGTCGGGCCGCAAGCGCGCGCGCCAGGACGTGAAGCTCAACGCCGCCAACACCGCGCTGCGTTCGAAGTACCGCACTGCCGTCAAGAACGTGCAGAAGGCCGTCGCGACCGGTGACGCCGCCAAGGCCGCCGACGTGTTCAAGGCCGCCCAGAGCGTGATCGACTCCGTCGCCGACAAGGGCATCTTCCACAAGAACAAGGCTGCTCGCCACAAGAGCCGCCTGGCCGCCAAGGTCAAGGCCCTGTCGCTGGCTTCCAGCGCCGCCGCCTGACAGAAGGTTCCCAGGGGGATGTGAAAAAGCCCGCGCCAGCGGGCTTTTTTCATGGCCGCGCGCGGCCTGCGCGCGAGGCCATGCAATGACGAAGGCGCCCGCGGGCGCCTTGTTGCTTTGCCATGTGGATTCAGGCGGGGTTCGCGCAGGACCCCGTGCCCTGCCACCGGCCACGCCCGCACAGGCGCCACCGCAACAGGTTGCGCGCTCGACGTTCTCTCATTCCTGCTTCACCGCCGCGGCCTTTTGCGGCGCGCCGGCAGCAGCGGCGGGGCTCGCAGCCGGCGCCGGTGCGGCCGCCGGCTCGGGCAGCAGGCAGGCCTCGGCCACCTGCAGCTCGTTGTCCCGCGCGAAGTTCATGACGAAGTCCCACGCGCGCACGTCCACGTCCTTGAGCGCCTCGCTCACGATCACGCACTTGACGCCGTTGATCACGCGCGGCACGCACAGCGGCGAGTAGCCGATGTGAGCGCCCGGGCCGGAGCGTGCACCGCCGGGACGGAACGAGGACATGGCACCCGCCAGGCGCTCGGCCCAGTCGCTGGGCCGGAACGTGCGGCCCTGCAGGGTGATCCCCTGGATGAAAACTTCACGGGGTTTGGACATGCGGTTCGAGACAGACAGACGACTACCGGAAGGGCGCGAAGCCCAGTCGGCCGCGCAACGCGGGCAGCATTGTGCCTGCTTGCGGGTTTCCCCTGCCTGACTCGCCGGGGCAAACGCCGCGCGGCCGGTGCCGGCGTGCGCTTTGCCCGGGAAAAGGCCCGCCCTGGCCGCACCTTAGAATTCCCTGCTTGTGGCCGGCCCATGTCTCGCCCCGACATGCCCGGCCACCGTCTTTTGCGTGGAGCCTGTCACCGATGAATGCCACCCCCCCGTCGCCCCTGATGAACACCTACGGCCGGCTGCCCTTCGCGCTGTCGCACGGCCAGGGCTGCAGGGTGTGGGACACCGACGGCAAGGAATACCTCGACGGCCTGGGCGGCATCGCCGTCAACACGCTGGGCCATGCGCACCCGAAGCTCGTGCCGGCGCTGCAGGACCAGGTCGCCAAGCTGATCCACTGCTCGAACTACTACCGCGTGCCGCTGCAGGAGCAGCTCGGCGCCAGGCTCGCCCAGCTCTCGGGCCTGACCAACGCCTTCTTCTGCAACTCCGGGCTCGAAGCCAACGAGGCGGCGCTCAAGATCGCGCGCAAGTACGGCCACGACCGCGGCATCGAGGCGCCGGAGGTCATCGTCTACGAGAAGGCTTTCCACGGCCGCTCCATCGCCACGCTCTCGGCCACCGGCAACCCCAAGGTCCAGGCCGGCTTCGGCCCGCTGGTCGAAGGTTTCGTTCGCATCCCGCTCAACGACCTGGCGGCCGTGGAAGAAGTCGCCCGTTCGCGCCCCAACGTCGTGGCCGTGTTCCTGGAGACGATCCAGGGCGAAGGCGGCATCAACCCGGCGCGCTGGGAATACCTGCAGGGGCTGCGCCGGCTGTGCGATCAGCAGCAGTGGCTGCTGATGCTCGACGAGGTCCAGTGCGGCATCGGACGCACCGGCAAGTGGTTCGCGCACCAGTGGGCCGGCATCCAGCCCGACGTGATGCCGCTGGCCAAGGGCCTGGGATCGGGCGTGCCCGTCGGCGCCGTGGTGTGCGGCCCGCGCGCCGCGGGCGTGCTGCAGCCGGGCAACCACGGCACCACCTTCGGCGGCAACCCGCTGGCCATGCGCGCCGGGCTGGAGACGCTGCGCATCATGGAAGAGGACGGCCTGCTGCAGAACGCCGCCGACGTGGGTGCGCACCTGCGCGCCGCGCTCGAGCAGGGCCTGGCCGGCCTGGAGGCCGTGGTCGAAATCCGCGGCCAGGGCCTGATGCTGGGCATCGAGCTCGACCGCCCCTGCGGCGAGCTGCTCGGCCGCGCCGCGCAGGCCGGGCTGCTGCTGAGCGTGACGGCCGACCGCGTCATCCGCCTGGTGCCGCCGCTGATCCTCACCCGCGCCGAGGCCGACGCGATCGCCGCGATCCTGTGTCCGCTGGTGCACCAGTTCGTCGCCGAAACCACCACCGCGCCATGAAGCCCGGAATGAGCCTGATGAAGCACTACCTGCAGTTCAAGGACCTGCGCGCCGAGGAGTACACGTACCTCCTGGAGCGCACCGCCATCATCAAGAAGCGGTTCAAGAACTACGAGAAGTACCAGCCGCTGGCCGACCGCACCCTGGCCATGATCTTCGAGAAGGCCAGCACCCGCACCCGCGTGAGCTTCGAGGCCGGCATGTACCAGATGGGCGGCTCGGTGGTGCACCTGACCACCGGCGACAGCCAGCTCGGCCGCAGCGAGCCCATCGAGGACAGCGCCCGCGTCATCAGCCGCATGGTGGACCTGGTGATGATCCGCACCTTCGAGCAGTCCAAGCTGGAGGCCTTTGCCGCGCACTCGCGCGTGCCCGTCATCAACGGCCTGACCAACGAGTACCACCCCTGCCAGATCCTGGCCGACATCTTTACTTTCATCGAGCACCGCGGCTCGATCGTCGGGAAGACGGTGGCCTGGGTGGGCGACGGCAACAACATGGCCAACACCTGGCTGCAGGCCGCCGAGGTGCTCGGCTTCACGGTCCACGTCAGCACGCCCAGCGGCTACGAGATCGACCCGGCGGTGGCCGGCATCAAGAACGACGCCTGCTACAAGGTCTTCGCCGACCCGCGCGAGGCTTGCCGCAATGCCGACCTGGTGACCACCGACGTGTGGACCAGCATGGGCTTTGAGGCCGAGAACGAGAAGCGCAAGCTCGCCTTCGCCGACTGGTGCGTGGACGCCGACATGATGGCCCACGCCCATGGCGACGCCGTCTTCATGCACTGCCTGCCCGCGCACCGCGGCGAGGAAGTGACGGCCGACGTCATCGACGGCCCGCAGTCGGTGGTCTGGGACGAGGCCGAGAACCGCATGCACGTGCAGAAGGCGCTCATGGAGTACTTGCTGCTGGGCCGCATCGGCTGACACGCCTGTCCCGGGCGCTGCCGCCGCCGGCCCTGGGCCCGGGCCCACGCGGCAGCCCGGGGTAAGCCTCGCGGTGCAGCATGTCCGGCCCCGTTCCCGCACCCGCCCGATGAAACTCGCCCTGATCACCGACCTGCACGCCAACCGCGAGGCGCTGGAGGAAGTGCTGGCCCATGCGCGCGGCCACGGCGCGCAGCAGTTCGCCCTGCTGGGCGACTTCGTGGGCTACGGCGCCGACCCGGCCTGGGTGGTGGACCAGGTGCGCGCCCTGGCCGCGCAGGGCGCCATCGCCGTGCAGGGCAACCACGACGCCGCCACCGTGCGCGGCGCGCAGCCCAGCATGCGCCCCACGGCGCGCCAGGCGGTGGAGTGGACGCGCGGCCGGCTCGACGCCGCGCAGCTCGATTTCCTGGCCCGGCTGCCCCTGTCGCAGCAGCGCGCTTCGGCGCTGTTCGTGCACGCCAACGCCCATGACCCGGCGCAGTGGGAGTACGTGATCGGCCGCGGCGAGGCGGTGCGCAGCCTGCAGGCCACCGAGGCGCGCCACGTCTTCTGCGGCCACATGCACCTGCCCATGCTCTACAACCTGTCGGGCACGGGCAAGGCGGGCGACTTCACGCCCGTGCCCGGCGTGCCGATTCCGGTGCCGGCGCACCGGCAGTGGCTGGCCATTCCCGGCGCCTGCGGCCAGCCGCGCGACGGCAACCCGGCCGCGGCCTGGGCGCTCTTCGACGAGGACGCCATGACGCTGACCTTCCACCGCGTGCCCTACGACCACGAGACCGCGGCCGCCAAGATCCTGGCCGCCGGGCTGCCACCGGAGTTCGCGCAGCGCCTGCACGATGGACGCTGACGCCCGCGCCGCCGCCGAGGCCGCCACCACCGACGCGCATACGCCGCTGCGCCCGGGCCGCGTCATCGACGGTTTCACTTTGCAGGAACTCCTGCACCAGGGCGGCATGGCGCACCTGTGGCGCGTGACGCACCCGGCGCACCGGCTGCCGCTGATCATGAAGGTGCCGCGCATCAAGGGCGGCGAGGACCCGGCCACCATCGTCGGCTTCGAGGTCGAGATGATGATCATGCCGATGCTCGCCGGCGTGCACGTGCCGCGCTTCATCGCCAAGGGCGACTTCGCGCGCCAGCCCCACGTCGTCATGGAGCACATCCCCGGCGAGACGCTGCGCCCGCGCCTGGACGCCGCGCCGCTGCCGCTGGCCGAGGTCATCGACGTGGGCATCCGCGTCGCCACCGCGCTGCACGACCTGCACCGCCAGCACGTCATCCACCTCGACGTGAAGCCGAGCAACATCCTGTTCCGCCCCGATGGCAACGCCGTGCTGGTGGACTACGGCCTCTCGCGCCACGACCACCTGCCCGACCTGCTCGACGAGGAGTTCACGCTGCCCATCGGCACCGGGCCCTACATGTCGCCGGAACAGGTGCAGTTCGTGCGCAACGACCCGCGCAGCGACCTCTTCGCGCTGGGCGTGATGCTCTACCACCTGGCCACCGGCGAGCGCCCCTTCGGCCAGCCCACCAGCGTCGCGGGGCTGCGCCGGCGCCTCTACACCGAGCCGGTGCCGCCGCGCGCCCTGCGGGCGGACATGCCGCCGTGGCTGCAGGAGGTGATCCTGCGCTGCCTGGAGGTGGACCCCGACGCGCGCTGGCCCAGCGCGGCGCAGCTGGCGCTGGCGCTGCAGGAGCCCGACCAGGTCGAGCTGACCGAGCGCGCGCACAAGGCCGGCACGGCCGGGCGCTGGCGCACGCTGCGGCGCTGGCTGGCCTCGGTGGGCAGCGAGCCGCGCGCCAGCGTCAGCGCCGGCGAGCAGGTGGCGCGCAACCCGATCGTGATGGCCGCCGTGGACGTGGACAACGCCGGCGAGGCGCTGCTGGAGCAGCTGCGCGAGACGGTGCGCCGCATCCTCTCCACCGAGCCCGGCGCGCGGCTGGCCTGCGTCAGCGTCATGCGCATCGCGCGCATCGGCATGGACGAGCTGGTCGACGACCAGGGCCGCAGCCACCACGTGCGCCAGCTCGTGGGCCTGAAGCACTGGGCGCGCCCGATCTCGCAGGCGCTGGACCTGGGCCACGGGCGGCTGACCTTCCACGTGCTGGAGGCGCCGGACCCGGCCGCGGCCATCATCGACTTCGCGCAGCGCACCCAGGTGGACCACATCGTCATGGGCGCGCGCGGCAACTCGGCGCTGCGCCGCTACCTCGGCAGCGTCTCGTCCCAGGTGGTGGCGCAAAGCGAGTGCACCGTCACCGTGGTGCGCGCGCCCACGCCGCAGGCGTGACGCGCTGCACGCGGCCACGCCCGCGCGCTGCGGCACCATGCGCGCCATGAGCAGCGCCCCCGCCCTTCCCTCCGACACCGACAACGCCTGCACGCGCTGCGGCGCCTGCTGCGCGAGCTTCCGCGTCGATTTCGCGCGCGAGGAGCTGCAAAGCGAAGGCGGCTGCGTGCCCGACGGCCTGGCGGTGGAGGTCAACGACTTCACCTGCCGCATGCGCGGCACCGACCACGCCCGGCCGCGCTGCGCGGCGCTCTCCGGCACGGTGGGCGTCAGCGTGCGCTGCGGCATCCACGAGTGGCGCCCCTCGCCCTGCCGCGAGTTCGGCGAGCTCGCGCCGCTGGGCCGGCCCGACGACGCCTGCCACCGCGCGCGGCTGCGCCACGGGCTGGCGCCGCTGCCGGGCTGCTGAAGCCAGGCACCCGGCGGGGCGCCCGCGCCACATCCTGGAACCAGGCTGCGCCCCGTCAAACCGGGGACTCCGGGTCAACCCTTACAATCGCGCCCGTCATTGGGGAGTAGCCGCCCTCCGAACGTGAGAGGGACCTGCGTCAACAGACTTGTCCGCCGCCTTGAGCGGACATGGCGCCGGTGGTTCGTGTTTCAGCTTGGCGAGACCTTTGACCGCTGTGCCTCCGGAAATGGCCGGGGAGGCGCGCGGTCAATGGTGTGCACTTGCCGGCCGGAGAACCCTGTTTTGGAAGCCTTCCTCATTTCCACCGGCATCGTGGCCCTCGCCGAGATGGGCGACAAGACGCAGCTGCTGTCGCTGCTGCTGGCCGCGCGCTTCAAGCGCCCCGTCCCGATCATCCTGGGCATCCTGGTCGCCACGCTCTTCAACCACGCCGGCGCGGGCGCACTGGGCACCTGGCTCACCGACTGGCTGGGCCCGGAGGTCATGCGCTGGATCCTGGGCCTGGGCTTCCTGGCCATGGCCGGCTGGATGCTCATTCCCGACAAGCTCGACGAAAACGACAGCCCGCGCGGCCACTTCGGCGTGTTCGGCACCACGCTGGTGGCGTTCTTCCTGGCCGAGATGGGCGACAAGACGCAGATCGCCACCGTGGCGCTGGCGGCGCAGTTCGATGCCTTTGCCTGGGTGGTGGTCGGCACCACGCTGGGCATGATGGTGGCCAACGTCCCGGCCGTGCTGCTGGGCGAACGCGTGACGCGCCGGCTGCCCATCGCCGCCATCCACCGCGTGGCCGCGGCCATCTTCGTGCTGCTGGGCCTGGCCGTGCTGCTGCGCCTGGACGCGATGCTCTGACGCCGCGCCACCGCGCCGGCCCCGCGGCGGCCGGGGGCGGCGGCGCGGTGGTCACAATGTCCGGCGACAGCTTCTCAAGGACGACTTTCCATGGACCAAGCCCTCGCCGCCCCCCGCCTGCAACGCCTGCGCGCCGCGCTGCAGGAGCGCGCGCTGGACGCGCTGCTGGTGCCCTCCAGCGACCCGCACCTCTCCGAGTACCTGCCCGAGCGCTGGCAGGGCCGGCAGTGGCTCTCGGGCTTCACCGGCTCGATGGGCACGCTGGCCGTGGCGCGCGACCAGGCCGCGCTGTTCGCCGACAGCCGCTACTGGGACCAGGCCGAGCGCGAGCTCGCCGGCAGCGGCATCGAGCTGGTGAAGATTCCCACCGGCGCCATCGCCCACGTCGCCGACTGGCTCATCCAGGCCCTGCCGCGCGGCGCCGTGCTCGCGGCCGACGGCAGCGTGCTGGGCCTGGCCACGGCGCAGGCGCTGCGCCAGGCGCTGGAGCCGGCGGGCATTGCGTTGCGCACCGACCTCGATCCGCTCGACGCCGTCTGGCCGGAGCGCCCCGCGCTGCCCGCCGCCGCCGTGTTCGAGCACCTGCCGCCCCATGCCGTCGTGTCCCGGGCCGACAAGCTGGCCGAGGTGCGCGCCGCCATGGCCGCGCGCGGGGCGGCTTTCCACTTCGTCTCCAGCGTGGACGACGTGGCCTGGCTGCTCAACCTGCGCGGCGCGGACGTGGACTACAACCCCGTCTTCCTCGCGCACCTGCTGCTCGACGCGCGGCAGGCCACGCTCTTCATCGGCGAGGGCAAGGTCAGTGCGGCGCTGCGCGCGCGGCTGGAAGCCGACGGCGTGCGCCTGGCGCCCTACGCTGGCGCGGCCGCGGCGCTGGCCGACATCCCTGCCGACAGCGTGCTGCTGCTCGACCCCAAGCGGGTGACGCTGGCCTTTCGCGAGCGGCTGCGCTGCCGCGTGGTCGAGGCCATCAATCCCAGCACGCTGCTCAAGAGCCGCAAGACGGTTGAGGAGGCCGCGCACGTGCGCGAGGCCATGGCCGAGGACGGCGCCGCCATGTGCGCCTTCTACGCCCGTTTCGAGCAGGCACTGGCCGCCGGCGAGCGCCTGACCGAGCTGACGGTGGACGAGTGGCTCAGCGCCGAGCGCGCCAAGCGGGCCAATTTCGTGGGCCTGAGCTTCCCGGTGATTGCCGGCTTCAATGCCAACGGCGCCATGCCGCACTACCGCGCCACGGCCGGGTCGCACGCCGAGATCCGCGGCGACGGGCTGCTGCTGATCGACTCCGGCGGCCAGTACCTGGGCGGCACCACCGACATCACGCGCGTGTGGGCCATCGGCGAGCCCGGCGCCGCCATGAAGCGCGACTACACGCTGGTGCTCAAGGGCACGATGGCGCTGTCGCGCGCGCGCTTTCCGCGCGGCACGCTCAGCCCGATGCTCGATGCGATCGCCCGCGCGCCGCTGTGGAGCGAGGGCATCGACTTCGGCCACGGCACCGGGCACGGCGTGGGCTACTTCCTCAACGTGCACGAGGGACCGCAGAGCATCAGCAAGGCCGTGCCGGACGCGACCATGGCCATGGAGCCGGGGATGATCACCTCCATCGAGCCCGGCGTGTACCGCAGCGGGCGCTGGGGCGTGCGCATCGAGAACCTGGTGCTCAACGTCCCGGCCGACACGGCCGAGGGCGGCGCCTTCGGCGAGATGCTGGAGTTCGAGACGCTCACCCTCTGCCCGATCGATGCCCGCTGCATCGACCGCGCGCTGCTGCGCCCCGACGAGGTCGCCTGGCTCGATGCCTACCACGCCACGGTGCGCGCTCGCCTGGCGCCGCGCGTGCAGGGCGACGCGCTGACCTGGCTGCTGGCGCGCACGGCGCCGCTGTAGGCACGGCGCCGGAAAATCGGTTTCAGCCCGTTTCGGGAGCGAAATCCCCCTCCAGTCACGGGGCATGTCCGGCGCTGCGGCGGTCCTGGGTACGGGCAGTGCCGGTGGCCGTCACCCGAAAGGGGGCCCACACTGGTGTGGAGCTTTGAGGGCACGCCGCCATGGACAAGCAGCCGCTGAAACCTCGTTGCCGTATCTGTCGAACCGCTTGCCGCCGGCCCATGCCGGCGCTGCTGGCCCTGCTGCTGGCGGCCGCCGGCGCATCCGCCCAGGAGCGCGAAGCCGGCGCCGGCGTGAGCTACGCGCTGGCCAGCACCACGCTTCCCCACCCCCAGGGCCGCAGCCTGGAGCAGCAGACCCAGGGCCGGGTGGAGCTGGTGCGCTGGGCCACGGTGCCGGGCGGCGCCTGGGGCATGGCGCTGGGAGCCCGCCGTGACGGCAACAGCGTCCCGCAGCCGGAAGTCGGGGTGCGCTGGCGCTCGCCGCTGGACAACAACCAGCGCCTGGACCTCTCCGCCTGGCGCAGCCTCGGCGCCGATGCCGGCCCGGCCGACACGCCCGGTGCCGGGCCCGCCCCGACGCTGGTGAGCACGCGCATCGAGCTGCAGTTCGTCGCGCCGCGCAGCACGGCCTCGCTGAGCGAGAACGGCGCGCTGGGGGTGCAGCTCAGCAGCGATTCCAAGCTGTCCATGCGCATCCGCCGCGGCGGGCCGGTGGTCTATTACCGGATGCAGTTCTGACTTCGGGCGGCCCGGCCGGACCGGGCCACCGCCCTCTCGCGCCCTCTCACGCCCCCGCCCGCTCCAGCCGTGCCGACAGCGCCGCCTGCAGCGTGTCGGCGCTGTCCAGCAGGTGCGCGCGCGCCTCGGGGCTCAGGTCCCCTCTCCGGGCCGCGGCCTGGATGCGCGGCAACAGCGCCACGGCCTCGGCGCGCACCAGCGCGCGCGCGTCGGCCCGCGACTGCGCCTGCGGCCGCACCAGCAGCTGCGCCAGCCGGTTGACGTGCTCGCGCTGCAGCTCGCGCCGCGGCCCCGGGATGTCGCCCCGGGCCGTCAGGTCGCGCCACACCTCGCGCGTGAGCCGGCCGTAGAGCTCGGAGAGGCGGAACGCGTCCTGGGTGCGCGCGAACTTGCCTTCGCTGTCGAGCAGCCGCTGCGCCAGCTCGTCGCTCATGAGCTGCGCCAGCAGCGCGCGCTGCATGCCGGTGAGCATGGGCCCGATCGCGAAGTCGGTGGACACCGGCCCGGCCCCGGCGCTCAGCGCCTCGCCGCGCTCCTGGTAGTCCGGCGCCAGGCGCCGCTGCAGCGCCGGCGAGATGCGCAAGCCCTCGGGGGACAGCACCTGCGCCATCAGCAGGTCCAGCGCCGCGCGCTGCGTGGCCGCGGGCACCGGCTGCAGCGGGTCGCGCCCGCTGCCGGGAAAGTCGCGCAGCGTGCGCACGCCGCCGATCTGCCGCGTCGCCAGCCCGGCCGCGCGCGCGGCGTCGCGCACCGCGTACACCACCGCGCGGCGCAGCACGGCGTAGTCCTCGTCGCCGCGCAGCGTGCGCGTCTCCAGGTGCTGCAGCAGCTCGCGCGCGATGTCCATGCGCTTGCGCGCGAAGTCGAGCACGTCGCTGCCCAGGTCGAACATCAGCGTCTCGGGATCGACGCCGAGGTAGTTGTCCTCGTCGGTGCCGAAGGCCAGCGCCGGCTCGCTGCTGCGCGCGGCGATCTTCGCCAGCGCCGCCGCCTCCTGCTGCGGCGTCGTGCCGGGCGGGAAGGTGCGGTAGGCGTACTCGATGGCCCAGATGTCGTAGGGGCCGAGCCGGGTCTGGAACGGCGTGCCGCCCTTCTGCCCGGCGCGCGGCAGGTTGATCGGCGCGTACTCCATGACCGAGCCGGACAGGCTGTTGCGGCGGGTGAACTCGGGGTCGGAGATCTGCGCGTCGCTGTACAGGCGCGAGGCACGGAAGTTGTGGCGCAGCCCCAGCGTGTGGCCGACCTCGTGCATGGTGGTGTCGGTGAGGTAGTCGAGCACGAACTGCTGCGCCTCGGGGCCGTCCGGGTCGAGCTCGCCGCGCGCCTCCATCAGGTCCAGCGCGTAGCCCAGCTGCTCGCCCGCGACCTCGGCGTGCTGGCAGGCCTCGCCTGCGGCGTGGGCGTGGGCGTGCGACAGCGCGGTGGGCGCGGCGTCCGCCGCGGCGCGGGCCGTGCCTGCCGACGCGGCGGCCTCGGCCGCCACGCCCGGGCCGGCCTGCATCAGCTGCGGCCAGTCGCCCAGGCTCAGCCTGGAGCTCAGCACCTGCGCGCGCAGCGTGCGGATGGCGCGCGAGGACAGGCTCTCGAAGCTGATGTCGGCGTCCAGGATCTCGCCGGTGCGCGGATCGACCTGCACCGGGCCGATGGCGCCGAAGCTGGCCTCGGCATTGGTCATCCAGCGCACCGACGGGATGCCCACGTCGTAGGTGTCGAAGTCCGCGCCTTCGGGCTGCACCTGCACGCGGATGGCGTCCTTGAAGCCCAGCGGCTCGAAGGCGGCGTTCCAGGCCAGGATGCCGCGCGAGATGGCCTCGCGGTACTTCTCGGGAATGGTGCGGTCGATCCAGAAGGTGATGGGCCGCACCGGCTCGGACAGGGGCGCGGCCGGGTCCTTCTTCTCCAGGCGCCAGCGGTTGATGAAGCGCTGGCGCGGCGTGCGCGCCAGGTCGTCGCTGAAGTCCTGCACCACGCTCGTGAAGTGGCCGATGCGCGGGTCGGCCTTGCGCGGCGCCATCGGCACGTCGGGCAGCTTCGCCAGCGAGTAGTACAGGCCGATGAACATGCTGCGCGCGTCGGGCAGCGTGTCGGGTGCGCTGGGCTGCGGCGCGCCGGGAGGCGCGCCCGGCGTGGACGCGGCGATGGTCGCGGTGGCGAAATGCGCCTGCACGTTGAAGACGACCTGCTCCGGCGTGCTGCGCACGCTGGTGAAGCTCGTGTGGCGGCCGTCGAGCGCGTAGCCCTGGCGGTAGGCGCGCTGCAGCGACTGCGACAGCCCCAGCAGGTCCACCAGGAACAGCGGGTTGGCCTCCACCAGCACGCTCTTGCGCTCCGGGTGCGGCTGGCTGGCGACGCTGGAGCTGGCCAGCAGGCTCTGCGCGAAGCCGGCCTCCACCGCGCGCGCCTGCGGCGTGCCGCTGCGGGCGACGTACTCGGGGTTCTTCGCCACCATCTGCACCTGGTTGTGCACGCGGCGGAACTCGACGATCTGCGCCCGGCCCACCTTGCCGTTGCGCTGCACCATCAGCCCGCCCAGCACGCCGCCCTCGCCGATGCCCTGGGCGATCTTCGGGGCGAGGAAGTACGGGCGGCTGAAGTCCTCGGGATCGAGCTCCAGCCAGACCTTCTCGTCCTTCTGCCACAGCGGGATCAGCCCGTCGATGCGCTTGGCGCCGCGGGTGACCGTGGCGAAGGTCGGCAGCGCGCCGGGCGGCGTGGCCGGCGCGGTGGCCAGCGGCGCGCCGGGCGGCCGGGCCGAGAGCTCGCCGGAAGGGGTTGAGGACGACGGCAGGATGGCCTGCAGGAACTGCGGCATCTGCGTCGAGGCGCAGCCGGCCAGCAGCAGCGGCAGCAGCGCGGGGGCGATCAGGCGGGGGAGGAGCGGCATCGCGTCAGGAACGGCTGGAGGAGAAGGCGCCGTGTCCGATGCTAGGGAGCCCGGCCCGAGGCGCCACGCGACAGGGACATTGCCCGGGCCGTCCGGGTTCCGCGCCGGCGGGCGCCGGGTGCGGATTCGTTCACGCCGGCGCGGGCAATCCCGGGCGGGACGCCCGCGCCTCGAACGATTACTTCAGCGCCTTGAAGCGCAGGCGGTGCGGACGCGCGCCCTCCTCGCCCAGGCGGCGCTTCTTGTCGGCCTCGTACTCCTGGTAGTTGCCGTCGTAGAAGTACCACTGGCTGTCGCCCTCGGCGGCCAGGATGTGGGTGCAGATGCGGTCCAGGAACCAGCGGTCGTGGCTGATGACCATGGCGCTGCCGGCGAATTCCAGCAGCGCGTCTTCCAGCGCGCGCAGGGTCTCGACGTCCAGGTCGTTGGACGGTTCGTCGAGCATCAGCACGTTGCCGCCCTGGGCCAGCGTCTTGGCCAGGTGCAGCCGGCCGCGCTCGCCGCCGGAGAGGTTCTTGACCAGCTTCTGCTGGTCGTTGCCCTTGAAGTTGAAGCGGCCGATGTAGGCGCGCGAGGGCATCACGAACTTGCCCACCACGATGTTGTCCAGGCCGCCGGAGACGTCTTCCCACACCGTCTTGTCGCCGGCCAGGCCTTCGCGGCTCTGGTCCACGAAGGCGAGCCGGGCGGTCTTGCCGATGCTCACCTCGCCCGCGTCGGGCTGCTCCACGCCCTGGATCAGCCGGAACAGCGTGGACTTGCCCGCGCCGTTGGGGCCGATGATGCCGACGATGGCGCCCGCGGGCACCTTGAAGCTCAGGTTGTCGATGAGCAGCCGGTCGCCGAAGGACTTCGAGACGTTCTTGAACTCGATGACCTCGTTGCCCAGGCGCTCGGCCACGGGAATGAAGATCTCGTTGGTCTCGTTGCGCTTCTGGTATTCGACGTCGCTCAGTTCCTCGAAGCGGGCCAGGCGCGCCTTGCTCTTGGCCTGGCGGCCCTTGGCGTTCTTGCGCACCCACTCCAGCTCCTGCTTCATGGCCTTCATGCGCGCGTCTTCGGTCTTCTGCTCCTGCTCCAGGCGCTTTTCCTTCTGGTCGAGCCAGTCGGAGTAGTTGCCCTTCCAGGGAATGCCGTGGCCGCGGTCGAGCTCCAGGATCCACTCGGCGGCGTTGTCGAGGAAGTAGCGGTCGTGGGTGATGGCCACCACGGTGCCGCCGAAGCGCTGCAGGAACTGCTCCAGCCACTCCACCGACTCGGCGTCGAGGTGGTTGGTCGGCTCGTCGAGCAGCAGCATGTCGGGCTTCGAGAGCAGCAGCCGGCACAGCGCCACGCGGCGCTTCTCGCCGCCGGAGAGGTTGCCGATGGTGGCGTCCCAGGGCGGCAGGCGCAGCGCGTCGGCGGCGATCTCCAGCAGGTGCTCGGTGTTCTCGCTGCCGGCCGCGGCGATGACGGCCTCCAGCTCGGCCTGCTCGGCGGCGAGCTTGTCGAAGTCGGCATCGGGCTCGGCGTAGGCGGCATAGACCTCGTCGAGCCGCTTCTTGGCCTCCAGCACGCCGCCGATGCCCTGCTCCACCGCCTCGCGCACGGTCAGCGCCGCATCGATCTGCGGCTCCTGGGGCAGGTAGCCGATGTTGATGCCGGGCATGGGCGTCGCCTCGCCGTCGATCTCCTTGTCCAGGCCCGCCATGATCTTGAGCAGCGTGGACTTGCCCGAGCCGTTGAGGCCCAGCACGCCGATCTTGGCGCCGGGGAAGAAGGACAGCGAGACCTCCTTGAGGATCTGGCGCTTGGGGGGAACCGTCTTGGTGACGCGGTTCATCGTGAAGACGTACTGGGCCATGGGCTTTTCTTCGCAGGGTGACTGGAGGATGGCCGCGCGCGCTGGGGAAAAAGCGGCCGGCCGAATCCGTGATTGTCGCCGCTCGCCGCAAACCCGGCCGTTTGGCACGCCATTGGCGGCCGTGTCCGGGGCCACGAGCGCCCGCTCACTACAATCCCCCTCAGCGGTGCCGCTTCCAGTCATGGCGCTGCAGTCGTTTCGGACACTCTCCCTCCTTGTGCCGCCTCCGACTGGTGCCCTGCCCCCGGCAGCGGCAGCAGGCGCGCCCAGTGCCCCTTACGCCGGGGCCTTCTGCATGAACTTCCAAGACCTCGGCCTGGCCGAGCCCCTGCTGCGCGCCGTGCGCGAACAGGGTTACGAAACGCCCACCCCGATCCAGGCGCAAGCCATTCCCGCCGTGCTGCGCGGCGGCGACCTGCTCGCCGGCGCCCAGACCGGCACCGGCAAGACCGCCGGTTTCACCCTGCCGATGCTGCATCGCCTGGCGGCGCAGCCGGCGACCCGCGACGCGCGCGGCCGCATGCCCATCCGCGCCCTGATCCTGACGCCGACCCGCGAGCTGGCCGCGCAGGTCGAGGAAAGCGTCAAGACCTACGGCAAGTACCTCAAGCTCACGAGCATGGTGATGTTCGGCGGCGTGGGCATGCAGCCGCAGATCGACCGCCTCAAGCGCGGCGTGGACATCCTGGTGGCCACGCCGGGCCGGCTGCTGGATCACCACCAGCAGGGCACGCTGGACCTGAGCAAGGTGGAGATCTTCGTGCTCGACGAAGCCGACCGCATGCTCGACATGGGCTTCATCCACGACATCAAGAAGGTGCTGGCCATCGTGCCGGCGCAGAAGCAGAGCCTGCTGTTCAGCGCCACCTTCAGCGACGACATCAAGGCGCTGGCCGAGCGGCTGCTCAACAAGCCCGAGCTGATCGAGGTGGCCCGGCGCAACGCCACGGCCGAGACCATCGCGCAGAAGGTTCACCCCGTGGGCCGCGACGGCAAGAAGGCGCTGCTGGCGCACCTCATCCGCAGCGGCGACTGGCACCAGGTGCTGGTGTTCACGCGCATGAAGCACGGCGCCAACCGCCTGGCCGACCACCTCAACGACGTCGGCATCAGCGCCATGGCCATCCACGGCAACAAGAGCCAGGGCGCGCGCACCAAGGCGCTGGCCGAGTTCAAGGCCGGCACGCTGCAGGTGCTGGTGGCCACCGACATCGCCGCGCGCGGCATCGACATCGACCAGCTGCCCCACGTCGTCAACTACGAGCTGCCCAACGTCCCCGAGGACTACGTGCACCGCATCGGCCGCACCGGCCGCGCCGGCGCGCAGGGCGAGGCGGTGAGCCTGGTCTGCGCTGACGAGGAGCTGTTCCTGCGCGACATCGAGAAGCTGATCAAGCGCAGCATCCCGCGCGAGACGGTGCCCGGCTTCGAGCCCCCGGCCGGCGAGAAGGCCGAGCCGATCGTGCTGGGCCGCATGGTCATCGGCGTGGGCGCCCCCGGCGGCCGCGGCCGTCCGGCCGGCGGCGGCGGTGGCCGTCCCGGCCAGGGCCGCCCCGGCGGCCCTGGCGGCTCCGGCCG
>NZ_VIDQ01000179.1 GCF_009760915.1 Azohydromonas aeria | reverse complement strand
CATCAGCGCCGGCTGCGCGCCCGCGCCGCCGGCCACGGCCAGGCTGCGCCAGCTGCCGTCGCCCTGCAGCGCCCAGGCATCGCGCGCGTCGTGCAGGTAGGGCACCAGGCACTCGTCGATGACGCGCTGGCGCTGCGCCGGCTCGTCCACCGGCCAGGCCACCTCCACGCGGCGCAGCATGTTGCGGCTCATCCAGTCGGCGCTGCTCAGGTACAGCGCCTCGTCCGTGTCGGCCTCGCCCCAGCGGAAGTAGAAGACGCGCGTGTGCTCCAGGAAGCGCCCCACCACCGAGCGCACCCGGATGTTGTCCGTGACGCCGGGCAGCCCCGGCGGCAGCATGCACGCGCCGCGGATGACGAGGTCGATGCGCGCGCCGGCCTGGCCCGCGAGCACCAGCGCGTCGATGAGCAGCGGGTCGGTGAGCGCGTTGCACTTGACCACCACGCGCGCCGCCCGGCCGTCGCGCGCGGCCTGCGCCACCTGCTCCAGGTGCGCCAGCAGGGCCGACTGCAGCGCAAAGGGTGCCGCCAGCAGCCGCTGCAGCCGGCCGAGCTCGACCTGGCCGGTGAGCTGCTGGAACACCGCGTCGGCGTCGGCGGCCAGCGCCGGGTCGGCGCTCATGCAGCCCAGGTCGGTGTAGAGCCGCGCCGTGCGCGCGTTGTAGTTGCCCGTCGAGAGGTGCACGTAGCGGCGCAGCGTGGCGTGGCCGGCGCGTGCGTGCTGCCCGGGCCGGGCTTCCCGGCGCGTCACCAGCAGCAGCTTGGCATGGGTCTTCAGGCCCACGATGCCGTAGACCACCTGCGCGCCCACGGCTTCGAGCCGCTCGGCCCAGTTGATGTTGGCCTCCTCGTCAAAGCGCGCCTTGAGCTCGACGACCACCGTCACTTCCTTGCCCCGGCGCGCGGCCTCGATGAGCTGCTCCATGAGCACCGACTCCGTGCCGGTGCGGTAGATCGTCTGCTTGATGGCCAGCACCTGCGGGTCGGCCACCGCCTCGCGCAGGAACTGCACCACCGGCTCGAAGCTCTCGAAGGGGTGGTGCAGCAGCAGCTCGCCCTGCTGCAGCCGCTCGAAGATGGACGACCCCCGCGGCAGGCTCGCCGGCCAGGCCGGCTCCCAGGGCGCAAAGCGCAAGCCCCGCGCGTCGGCCAGGTCGATGAGCTCGTTGAGGCGCACCAGGTTCACCGGCCCGTTGACGCGGTACAGCGCCCAGGCCGGCAGCTGGAACTGCTGCAGCAGGAACTGCACCAGCGCCTGCGAGCAGCTCTGCACCACCTCCAGCCGCACCGCCTGCCCGAAGTGCCGCGTGGACAGCCCGCTGCGCAGCGCCTGGCGCAGGTTCGTGGCGTCGTCCTCGTCCACCTCCAGGTCCGAGTCGCGCGTGACGCGAAACTGCGAGAACGCCAGCACCTGGCGCCCCGGGAAGAGCTCGTTGAGGTGCGCGCGGATCACGCTCGACAGCAGCACGAAGGCCTGCCGCCCCTCGGCCAGCGCGTCGGGCAGCCGGATCACACGCGGCAGCACGCGCGGCACCTTGACGATGGCAATGGCGTTCTCGCGCCCGAAGGCGTCGCGCCCGCCGAGCTGCACGATGAAGTTCAGCGTCTTGTTGGCCACCGTCGGGAACGGGTGCGCCGGGTCCAGCCCCACGGGCACCAGCAGCGGCCGCACCTGTTGCTCGAAGAACTCCGCCACCCAGCGCCGCTGCGCCGCATTGCGCTTGCT
Source organism: Azohydromonas aeria (assembly GCF_009760915.1). Lineage (GTDB taxonomy): Bacteria > Pseudomonadota > Gammaproteobacteria > Burkholderiales > Burkholderiaceae_C > Azohydromonas > Azohydromonas aeria. Next base: position 264 of record NZ_VIDQ01000179.1, on the reverse strand, counting down.
GTGCTGCAGCACCAGCAGCCCTTCGGCTTCCAGCGCCGGCATGACCTCGTCGTTGAAGACGGCGTACTGCTCGTCCACCAGCGCGCGCGCCTCGGCCGCCACGGCCTGCACCTCGCCGGCGGTCACGGCCGTGCCGGGCAGCCGGGCCGCTTCCATCACGTCGGCAAAGCGCACCTCGAAGAACTCGTCGAGGTTCGACGACACGATCGTGACGTAGCGCAGCCGCTCCAGCAGCGGCACGTCGTCGCGCCGCGCCTGCGCCAG
>NZ_VIDQ01000178.1 GCF_009760915.1 Azohydromonas aeria | reverse complement strand
GCGCCGCCGCCGACCACCAGCACGTCCACGTGGTGATACAGGTGGTCGTAGTGGTCCGGATCGGCCTCGGTCGGCGCGCTGCCGAAGCCGGCGAACTTGCGGATCACGGCCTCATACGCCGGCCACAGCTTGCGCGGCCACTTGAAGGTCTTGCTGTAGAAGCCCGCGGGCATGAAGCGCGAGGCCTTGCCCAGCGTGGCCTTGAGGTCGAAGTCCAGGCTGGGCCAGCCGGAGGTGGTGGCGGCCTTCAGGCCCTCGTACAGCTCGGCCTGCGTGGCCTTGATGTTGGGGACGGTGTGCGGCCCCTCCTCCATCTGCACCAGCGCGTTGGGCTCCTCGGCGCCGGCGCCCAGGATGCCGCGCGGGCGGCCGTACTTGAAGCTGCGCGCCAGGCGCTGGTAGCCGTTGGCCAGCAGCGCGGAAGCGAGCGTGTCGCCGGCGTAGCCGGTGAGCGGCTTGCCGTCGAAGGTGAAGGTCACCTTGCGGCGCGTGTCGATGCGCGCGCCGGCGACTTCAACGCGTTGGGCGGTCATGCGCGGACTCCTTGGGTTTGTTCCTGCTCGACTTCGGCTTCGAACAGCGGCTTGGCCTCGGCCAGCGTCCAGGTGCCGGAGATCTCGTAGGTGGCGGTGTTGCGCCGCACCGCGAAGACCTTGCGGCACGCGGCGCTGTGCTGCCACTGCTCCCAGAACCAGCCCTTGGGGTTGCGGCGCATGAAGAGGTAGTCGCCCCAGGTGGCGTCGTCCACGCTCTCGGGCTTGTCGGGGCGGGCGATGAAGGCCTCGCCGGCGTAGCTGAACTCCTCTTCGTCGCGGAGCTCGTTGCAGTACGGGCAGTGCAGTCGCAGCATGGTGCGGGTGTCCTTGAGCGAAAAGCGGGTTCAGTGCGCGACGGCGGCGGCGCCGTGCTCGTCGATGAGGTGGCCGGTGGAGAAGCGGTCCAGCGAGAAGGCCTCGTTGAGCGGGTGCGGCCGGTCGTTGGCAATGGTGTGGGCGAAGACGTGGCCCGAGCCGGGCGTGGCCTTGAAGCCGCCGGTGCCCCAGCCGCAATTGAAGTACAGGCCCTGCACCCTGGTCTTGCTGATGATCGGGCAGGCGTCGGGCGAGACGTCCACGATGCCGCCCCACTGCCGGTTCATGCGCACGCGCGAGAACTGCGGGAACAGCTCGATGATGGCCGCGGCGGTGTGGTCGATGACGTGCGGGCTGCCGCGCTGGCCGTAGCCCAGGTAGCTGTCGATGCCCGCGCCGATGACGAGCTCGCCCTTGTCGGACTGGCTGAGATACCCGTGCACGTGGTTGCTCATGATCACGGTGTCGATGACGCGCTGCATCGACTCCGAGACGAAGGCCTGCAGCGGGTGGCTCTCGATGGGCAGCCGGATGCTGGCCATGCGCGCCAGCACCGAGGAGTGGCCGGCGGCCACGCAGCCCACGCGGCTGGCCTTGACGTAGCCCTGGCTGGTCTGCACGCCCTGCACGCGCCCGTTCTGGATGTCCAGGCCCGTGACCTCGCAGTTCTCGATCAGGTCCACCCCCAGGCGGCTGGCGGCGCGGGCGAAGCCGCGCGCCACGGCGTCGTGGTGGGCGATGCCCGCGCGCGGCTGCCAGCTCGCGCCCAGCACGGGATAGCGGCGGCTGGCGCTGCAGTCGAGCTGCGGGATCTTCTCCTGCACTTCCGCGGCGGTGAGCACGTGGGCGTCGATGCCCTGGAGCCGGTTGGCGTTGACGCGGCGCTCGATGTCGCGCATGTCCTGCAGCGTGTGGCCGAGGTTGAAGACCCCGCGCTGGCTGAACATGACGTTGAAGTTGAGGTCCTCGGTCAGCCCTTCCCAGAGCTTCATGCCGTGCTCGTAGAGCAGCGCGGCCTCGTCCCAGAGGTAGTTCGAGCGCACGATGGTGGTGTTGCGCGCCGTGTTGCCGCCGCCCAGGTAGCCCTTCTCCAGCACGGCGATGCGGCCGACCTTGTGGTTCTTGGCGAGGTAGTAGGCCGTGGCCAGGCCGTGGCCGCCGCCGCCGATGATCACCACGTCATAGCTG
>NZ_VIDQ01000177.1 GCF_009760915.1 Azohydromonas aeria | reverse complement strand
TCACCGGCGGCGGGCAGTACGCGGGTCGCGGTGATCCTGGGCGCGGGCAGCCCGGTGCGCTTGATGCCGCGACCAACCAGCCACTTGCGCAGGAGATTGACGTTCAGGCCGTGGGCCAGCGCGATGGTCGCCACAGATGCGCCGGGCTGCTCGCACTCGGCCAGAACCTGCGCCTTGAACTCGGCGCCATGAACACGCCTCTGGGATTTGGGTTGCATAGGTGCCCACCTGTTCGGAATGATCCTGGTGGCGAATTCCCCCGTTGTGGCTGTCACGCCTCCCTGTACAGCTTCTGGAATGGCGTCAGGACAACCTGAGCTTTCGGTTTGCCAGCAATCCAGTGCAGCAACCTTTCTACGTTGACCGCCGCCGCCGTCATCAGGTGCGCGAGGTGGGTCTTTGCCGCCCCGATGTAGCGGGTTTGCCGCAGTCCATGCACGCGCACTGCCTGGAAGATGGTTCCTTCAACACCGGCACGAAGCGCATATTCATCGGTGAACGCAGACGTCTTCTCCAACTTTCGCTGATCGCGTAGAGCTTCGTACTGGGCCTGTGGCAGCACGGTAATGTTCCGTTGCGGAGGTACCGATCGAGTGCATAGCTTTGCCTCTCCACAATGGCCACAGTCGTTGCGTGACCATCTAATTCTGATGACCGGCTTGCGGTATTGGCTGAATGCTGGAATCCAATGCTTGTTGAGCTTACCGACTGGGCAGGTCGCTTCAACGTCATCCTGGTGCAGGCCATGCTCGAGCACTGGCACGGCGTGGAACTCGTCAGCGCTCCGGACGTGGAAACCGGCGTTCGAATGGCTCTGGCCTCGCAGCCGGACCTCGTGCTGCTGGACATGCATCTGGGCACCGCCTCCGGCCACGACTTCCTGGCCCGCGTGCGTTCGGACTCGCGCACGGCCTCCCTACGGGTCGTGGCCTTGTCAGCCAGCGCGATGCCCGAGGAAGTCAGCGCGGCACGTCAGGCCGGGGTGATGGACTACTGGACCAAGCCGCTGGATGCGGAGAAGTTCCGTGAAGGTATCGGCAGGCTGCTCTCCGTGCCAAGTTAGCGTCCTATGGGAACGGCACCGCAGGTTGCCTGGGCAAGGCTCGAAGGAGCGTTAACAAGTCACGGTTACCGCACCCCCTACCGCTCGATGGCGTTGCCACGCCTCAACGCAACACGGGAATGACCGAAGTCGACAGTTCCCTTCACTGGAAAAACTGTCCCGGGCGCTGCCAATGCCATCGCCCCCCATCCAATGACCAAGCTCAGCAACCTGAACATCGGCGCCCGCCTGGCTCTCGGCTTTGCGGGCATCGTGGGCCTTATCGCCATCCTGGCGATCACAGCCTTCCTGCAGCTGGGTGACGCCCAACGCGAAACATCAGCACTCACTGGGGCGCAAGCGCAGCGCCTGCAGCTTGCCATCGAGTGGCGCGAGAACATCGTGCTGAACTCACAGCGCACGCTCGCCCTGGTCTACAGCGCCGACAAGTCGCTGGGTGCCCGATTCAGTGCGGACATGAAGCGGGTCACTGAGCGCACCTCGGAGATCCAGAAGCGTTTCGGCGAGATCGAGACCACACCCGAGGCGCTGGCAATCATGGAGCGCCTGGCGCAGGCTCGCACGCCCTACTTGTCGCAGCGTGATGCGCTGATCAAGGCGCCGCCGAGCGACGCCGCGGTCCTGGCGCAGGCAACCGAGCAGTTCAAGGCCACCGTGCAGACCTACGTGGACGTGGCTTCCGAGTTGGCGCGTTTTGAGCAGGCACGCAGCATTGCGCTGGGCGAGACCGTGAACGCGGAGCTGGCCTCGATCAAGTCGCGGCTGGTCGGCACCGCGCTGGCCTGCGCGCTGCTGGCCGGCGTGCTGGGCTGGCGGCTGGCGCGCGGCATCGCGCGGCCGCTGTCGGCGGCGCAGGCCGCGGCCGAGCGCATCGCCGGCGGCGACCTGAGCACCGAGGTGCCCGCCGGCGGCCAGGACGAGGTCGGCCGCCTGCTGCGCGCCGTCGGCGCCATGCAGGAGGCGCTGCGCGCCCTGGTGGGCGAGATCCGCACCTCGGTGGACGGCATCG
>NZ_VIDQ01000176.1 GCF_009760915.1 Azohydromonas aeria | reverse complement strand
CCACTGACCATCGGCGAGTACACGCTCTCGCCGATCGTCCTGTACTACTACCTGTTCCTGGCGCTGGTGGTGCTCACGGTCGTGATCTGCCACCGGCTGGAGAACTCGCGCATCGGCCGCGCCTGGATGGCCATCCGCGAGGACGACATCGCGGCCAAGGCCATGGGCATCAACGTGCGCAACATGAAGCTGCTGGCGTTTGCCATGGGTGCGACGTTCGGCGGCGTCTCGGGCTCGATGTTCGCCGCGTTCCAGGGCTTCATCTCGCCGGAGTCGTTCTCGCTGATGGAGTCGATCATGATCGTGGCGATGGTGGTGCTGGGCGGCATCGGCCACATCCCCGGCGTGATCCTGGGGGCGGTGGCGCTGTCGGCGCTGCCGGAGATCCTGCGCTACGTCGCGGGCCCGCTGCAGGAGATGACGGGCGGTCGCCTTGACGCCGCGATCCTGCGCCAGTTGCTCATCGCGCTGGCCATGATCGGCGTGATGCTGCTGCGCCCGCGCGGCATCTGGCCGCCGCCCGAGCACGGCAAGGCCGCGCCCAAGCCGACCGGCGAGACGGGCCCGGTGGCCCAGGCCACGGCCACGCCTGCCGCCGCATCCCTCTCCGCCAGCACCTCCCGGTGAACCAGGAGCGCACCGCATGAGCAACGCAACGAGCACCAGCAACACCGTGCTGAAGGTCAGCGGCGTGGGCAAGCGCTTTGGCGGCCTGCAGGCGCTGTCGGACGTGGGCATCGAGATCCGCGCCGGCCAGGTCTACGGCCTCATCGGCCCCAACGGCGCGGGCAAGACCACCTTCTTCAACGTCATCACCGGGCTCTACATCCCGGACTCCGGCACCTTCGAGCTCGGCGGCGCGCCCTACAAGCCCGCCGCCGTGCACGAGGTGGCCAAGGCCGGCATCGCGCGCACCTTCCAGAACATCCGCCTCTTCCCCGAGATGACGGCGCTGGAGAACGTGATGGTGGGCCGCCACGTGCGCACGGCTTCCGGGCTGATCGGGGCGGTGTTCCGCACCCCGAGCTTCAAGGCCGAGGAGGCCAGGATCCGCGAGCGCGCCCAGGAGCTCATGGACTACGTGGGCATCGGCCGCTATGCCGAGTACAAGGCGCGCACCCTCTCCTACGGCGACCAGCGGCGCCTGGAGATCGCGCGGGCGCTGGCCACCGACCCCAAGCTCATCGCGCTCGACGAGCCGGCCGCGGGCATGAACGCGACCGAGAAGGTGGTGTTGCGCGAGCTCATCGACCGCATCCGCAAGGACGGGCGCACCATCCTGCTCATCGAGCACGACGTGAAGCTGGTCATGGGGCTGTGCGACCGCGTCACGGTGCTCGACTACGGCAAGCAGATCGCCGAAGGCACGCCCGCCGAGGTGCAGAAGAACCCCAAGGTGATCGAGGCCTACCTCGGCGCCGGCCAGCATTGAAGGACAGCGGGCAATGGCAACCACTCCCACCACCATGCTCAAGGTCAACGGCCTGAAGGTCGCCTACGGCGGCATCCAGGCCGTCAAGGGCATCAGCTTCGAGGTGAGCCAGGGCGAGCTCATCAGCCTCATCGGCGCCAACGGCGCGGGCAAGACCACGACGCTCAAGGCCGTCACGGGCACGCAGCCCATGGCGGCCGGGGACATCGAGTTCCTGGGCAAGCCCATCCGCGGGCGCGGCGCGTGGGACCTGGTCAAGGAAGGCCTGGTGATGGTGCCCGAAGGGCGGGGCACCTTCACGCGCATGACCATCGTCGAGAACCTGCAGATGGGCGCGTTCATCCGCAACGACCGCGAGATCGACGACGACATCGACAAGGTGTTCGCGCTGTTCCCGCGCCTGAAGGAGCGGCGCAACCAGCTCGCCGGCACGATGAGCGGCGGCGAGCAGCAGATGCTGGCCATGGGGCGCGCGCTGATGGCGCGGCCCAAGCTGCTGATCCTCGACGAGCCGTCGATGGGGCTGTCGCCGATCATGGTGGACAAGATCTTCGAGGTCGTGAACGACGTGCACCAGCGCGGCATGACGGTGCTGCTGGTGGAGCAGAACGCCAGCCGGGCGCTGGGCCTGGCCAACCGCGGCTACGTCATGGACTCCGGCGAGATCACGATGACCGGGCCGGCGAAGCAGCTGCT
>NZ_VIDQ01000175.1 GCF_009760915.1 Azohydromonas aeria | reverse complement strand
CCGGCCATCGAGGCCTACGGGCTGGGCTTCCTGTGGAGCAGCGAGTGGGACCCGGTGCAGGAGCGCTTCGGCGGCCTGGTCATGATCTGGGGGACGCTGGCGAGCTCGGCCATCGCGCTGCTCATCGCCGTGCCGGTGAGCTTCGGCATCGCGCTGTTCCTCACCGAGCTGGCCCCGGGCTGGCTCAAGCGCCCGCTGGGCATCGCGGTCGAGCTGCTCGCCGCCGTCCCCTCCATCGTCTACGGCATGTGGGGCCTGCTGGTGTTCGGGCCGCTGCTGGCGACTTACGTGCAGCAGCCGCTGCAAGCGGCGTTTGGCGACGTGCCGTGGCTGGGGACGCTGTTCCAGGGCCCGCCCGTGGGCCTGGGGCTGCTGTCGGCCGGGATCATCCTGGCCATCATGATCATCCCGTTCATCGCCTCGGTCATGCGCGACGTCTTCGAGGTCACGCCGCCGATGCTCAAGGAGTCGGCCTACGGGCTGGGCGCCACGACCTGGGAGGTCGTCTCCAAGGTGGTGCTGCCCTACACCAAGACCGGCGTGGTGGGCGGGATCATGCTGGGACTGGGCCGCGCCATCGGCGAGACGATGGCCGTGACGTTCGTGATCGGCAACATGAACCAGCTCGGCTCGCTGTCGCTGTTCGAGCCGGCCAACAGCATCACCAGCGCCCTGGCCAACGAGTTCGCCGAGGCCGGCGAGGGGCTGCACCAGGCCTCGCTCATCTACCTGGGACTGGTGCTGTTCTTCATCACATTCGTGGTGCTGGTGCTGTCGCGGCTGCTGCTCAAGCGGCTGCAGAAGAACGAAGGAGCGCGCACATGAACGCCGCCGTCACGAAACCTTCCGCGGCGCCGGACCGGCGCCTGGCCAGGCACCGCGCGCGCAAGCGCACCAATGCCCTCGCGCTGGCGCTGGCGCTGGCCGCCATGGCCTTTGGCGTGTTCTGGCTGATCTGGATCCTGTGGGAGACGCTGCGCCTGGGGCTGCCGGCGCTGTCGCTGGCCGTCTTCACCGAGATGACGCCGGCGCCGCAGTCCGCGGGCGGCGGCCTGGCCAACGCCATCTTCGGTTCGCTGATGATGGTGGGGCTGGCCACGCTCATCGGCACGCCCGTGGGCGTGATGGCGGGCATCTACCTCGCCGAGTACGGGCGCAAGGGCTGGCTGGGCGGGGCCACGCGCTTCATCAACGACATCCTGCTGTCGGCCCCGTCCATCGTCATCGGCCTGTTCATCTACTCGGTGGTGGTGGCGCCCATGCGCGGCTTCTCCGGCTGGGCCGGGGTGCTGGCGCTCACGCTCATCGTCATCCCCATCGTCGTGCGCACCACCGAGAACATGCTCTCGCTGGTGCCCAACGCGCTGCGCGAGGCGGCCTACGCGCTGGGCACGCCGAAGTGGAAGGTCATCGGCGCCGTCACGCTCAAGGCCGCGCGCGCGGGCGTGCTCACCGGGGTGCTGCTGGCGCTGGCCCGCGTCTCGGGCGAGACCGCGCCGCTGCTGTTCACGGCGCTGTCCAACCAGTTCTGGAACCCGAGCCTGTCGCAGCCCATGACCAGCCTGCCGGTGACGATCTTCAAGTTCGCCATGAGCCCTTACGAGAACTGGCAGCAGCTGGCCTGGGCCGGCGTCTTCCTCATCACGCTGGGCGTGCTCGCGCTCAACATCGCCGCGCGCGTGCTGCTGCGGCAAAAGCACTGAACCAAGAGACCGGGACACCATCGACCATGAACGCCGTCCTCGCCGACAAGCCCGCTGCCCTGGACTACGCGCTGCCCGCCCACGAGAGAGCGAAACTCTCCGTGCGCGACCTGCGCTTCTATTACGGCAACTTCCTGGCGCTCAAGCACATCAACCTCGACATCCCGGAGAAGAAGGTCACGGCCTTCATCGGGCCCTCGGGCTGCGGCAAGAGCACGCTGCTGCGCACCTTCAACCGCATGTTCGAGCTCTACCCCGAGCAGCGCACGGAAGGCCAGATCCTGCTCGACGGCCACGACATCCTGAGCTCCAAGCTTGACGTGAGCCTGGTGCGCGCCAAGGTCGGCATGGTGTTCCAGAAGCCCACGCCGTTCCCGATGTCGATCTACGACAACATTGCCTTCGGCGTGCGGCTCTTCGAGACGCTGCCGCGCGTGGAGATGGACGAGCGCGTGGAGTGGGCGCTGCGGAAGGCCGCGCTGTGGAACGAGGTCAAGGACAAGCTCGGCCAGAGCGGCGCGGGGCTCTCGGGCGGCCAGCAGCAGCGGCTGTGCATCGCGCGCGGCATCGCCATCCGCCCGGAGGTGCTGCTGCTCGACGAGCCGTGCTCGGCGCTGGACCCGATCTCCACGGGCAAGATCGAGGAGCTCATCCACGAGCTCAAGAGCGACTACACGGTCGTGATCGTGACGCACAACATGCAGCAGGCCGCGCGCTGCTCGGACTACACGGCCTACATGTACCTGGGCGACCTGGTGGAGTTCGGCCCGACTTCGGAGCTGTTCATGAAGCCGCGCAAGAAGGACACCGAGGACTACATCACCGGGCGCTTCGGCTGA
>NZ_VIDQ01000174.1 GCF_009760915.1 Azohydromonas aeria | reverse complement strand
CCAGCAGCGGCGACAGCAGCGGGTCGGCGCACTGGCGCGCCTCCACCACGCGCAGCCCGTAGGGCCGCGCATTGCGCTCGATGAGCTTCCAGACGTAGTCGGCGAAGCTGCGCCGGAACACCAGCGCCACGCCCTGCGTGTCGCTGCGCAGCACCGTGAAGCTGGCCTTGCTGATCACGGTGGAGACGCACTGCCCCAGCGGCAGGCTCTCGAAGTCGTAGGGCCCCAGGTGGTTGAGCAGCCGCAGGTACGGCGCGCCGCTGATGCGCAGCGCCGTGAAGCCGCCGCTGTTGTCGGCCACCTGCGCGAAGCAGCCGCGCAGCGCCTCTTCGAGCGCCTTGACCAGGGCGTCGCGCTGGCTGCGCGCGCACAGCAGCCACCACTCGTCGGGCGACTGCCACAGCACCACGCCGGCGGCGCAGCGCAGCACCGCGCGCGGTTGCGTGGGCAACGGCGCACCGAGCACGCCGGCCACGCCGCTCATGAACGCCACGTCGTCGGCGCGCCCGCGCAGCACGAGGTAGCCCAGGTTGGGCAGCTCCGCGGCCGTCAGCGCGGCATCGCCGCGGTCGGCGGTGGGCTGCAGCTGGCACAGCGGCGAGCGCAGCGCGTCGGCCGCGACGGTGATCATCTGGGACTTAGGCATGTTGACGCTCCCCCTTGGGATCGACGAAGACACTGGAGACGACCTTCACGGGCGTGACGCGCCCGCGCGCCATGGCGTAGAGGCGCTGCCCCTCGCGCTGGGCGCCGCCGCGCACGACGGCCATGGCGATGGAGCGCCCAAGCTCCGGGCTGTGGTAGCTGCTGGTGACGTGGCCCAGCATCGGCGCGGGCAGCTTCTGCGCGGCGTTCGGGCTCTCGACGATCTGCGCGCCTTCGGCCAGCACGGTCGCCGGGTCCTCGGGCATCAGCCCCACGAGCTGCTTGCGGTCGCTGCGCGTGGTGTCGCTGCGGGAGAGCGAGCGCTTGCCCAGGAAGCTGTAGGCCTTCTTCATGGACAGCGCCCAGCCCATGTTCAGGTCCACCGGCGTCATCGAGCCGTCGGTGTCCTGGCCGACGATGATGAAGCCCTTCTCCGCGCGCAGCACGTGCATCGTCTCGGTGCCGTAGGGCGTGATGTCGAAGTCCGCGCCCGCGGCCATCACCGCTTCCCACAGCGCCTGGCCGTAGCCGGACTCGACGTTGAGCTCGAAGCTGACCTCGCCCGAGAAGCTGATGCGGAAGACGCGGCAGGGGATGCCCGCCACGGTGCCCTCGCGCCAGTCCATGAACTTGAAGGCCTCGGGCGAGAGGTCGATGTCGCCGCACAGGCGCGAGAGCACCTCGCGCGACTTCGGCCCCACCAGCGCCACGGTGGACCAGTGGTCGGTGACCGAGCTCATCCAGACCTTGAGGTCGGGCCACTCCGTCTGGTGCCAGCGCTCCAGCCAGTTGAGCACCTTGGCCGCGCCGCCGGTGGTGGTGGTCATGTAGAAGCGGGTGTCGGAGATGCACGCCGTCACGCCGTCGTCCATGACCATGCCGTTCTCGTCGAGCATCAGCCCGTAGCGGCACTTGCCCGGCGCGAGCTGGCTCCAGGCGTTGGAGTAGACGCGGTTGAGGAACTCGCGCGCATCGGGCCCGTCGATCTGGATCTTGCCCAGCGTCGAGGCGTCCATCACCGCCACGCCGCTGCGCGCGGCGCGGCACTCGCGCGCCACGGCGGCGTGCATGTCCTCGCCCTTGCGCGCGAAGTACCAGGGCCGCATCCAGTTGCCCACGGGCTCCAGCGCGGCGCCGCGCGCGGTGTGGCTGGCGTGGATGGCGGTGGTGCGCACCGGGTCCAGCGTGTCGCCTTCCATGGTGCCGGCCAGCACGCCCAGCGACACCGGCGTGTAGGCCGGGCGGTAGGTCGTGGTGCTGACCTCGGACACCGGGCGCTTCAGGGCCCGCGCCGTGATGACGAAGCCGTTGACGTTGGAGAGTTTCCCTTGGTCGGTGCCGAAGCCCAGCGCCGTGAAGCGCTTGACATGCTCGATGTGCTGCCAGTTCTCGCGGATGGAGAGCTCGATGTCGGCGGCCGTGACGTCGTTCTGGTAGTCCACGAAGGCCTTGGCGCCCTCGCCCTCGGCCTTGCCGTCGGGCACGCGGAACATCGGGCGGGCGGCTTGCACCGGCGCGCCGACGACGCGCGGGGCATGGAGCTGCGCCTTCACGCCCAGCGTCGCCAGCACCTCGCGCATGGCTTCGGTGGTCTGCTTGAGCGCGTCCTGCAGGCTGAAGGCGCCCGTGACCGAGCCGGCGCAGGCGATGCCCTCGCGCCCGGCCTTGGGCACCACGAAGGCGGCCACGCTCTCGTCCCAGATCGGACGGCGGCCGTCGTGGCAGAACAGGTGCACGGTGGGCGACAGGCCGCCCGAGGACAGCAGCGCGTCGCAGCGCAGCGTCGGGCCGGCACCGATGGCCTCGTCGCGCTCGGCATGCAGCTTCACCAGCCTGGCGGCGCGCACCTGGTTCTTACCCACCGCCTCGCCCACGGCATAGCCCTGGTGGACGGTGACGCCCGCCTCCAGCCGGCGCGCGAAGCTTTGGCTGCGCGGATCGACCACGTGCACCTTGGCGCCGGCGGCGGCGAGGTGGTTGGCGCAGTCGTAGATCACGTCGCTGGTGCCGGTGACGACCACTTCCTG
>NZ_VIDQ01000173.1 GCF_009760915.1 Azohydromonas aeria | reverse complement strand
GCTCGGGCAGCAGCTCGCGCACCTCGGCCATGACCTGCGCTGCCTTGGGATGGCTGTGCTCGTTCTGCGCTGCCTCGCGCGGATCTGCGTTTGGTGTCTCCCGCTGGCGGTACGTGTGAGCCAGCGAAGCGGCGATGTTGCCCAGCGTTTTGAGCTTGGCAGTGCGAAGAATCGCGTAGCAGGCGGTCATTTGTGCGTTGGCGCACGGAGCGTGCGCGCGAAGGTGCGGCGGCGCTGCGCAGTGTGGCCCTTTGCGCGCGAAGGTGTACTCACTACACCTTGCTTCGCAAGGTTGTGAGCCAGGGGGCGCGCAGCGCCCCCTGGACCCCCCAGCAAGCTAGGCCCCCCGAGGGGGGCCGACCCCTGCGCGCTGCGCGCGCACGCCCCCCTGGCGCTGCGCGAGCAGCGCCCTGACCAGGCCAGAAAACAGCCGCTGGTCAGGAGGGTGGTGCTCCGAGGTCTGAGCCTTCGGACCGGTTTTTCAACCAGGGTGGGGGAGCGGGCGCGTCGGTGGGCAACCCGGCACCGGCCGCTAGGCCGGCCGTCCACGGCCCGCTTGCGGGCGGTGGGCGGCGGGTTGTCCACGGCCGGCCCGCTGGGGGCGGGGCTCCGCCCCCGGGCGCTCGCAGAGCGCCTGAAAGAATCTAGAGAGAGAAGTGGCCGTTTCCCTCTGAGAACGACCCCATCGAGCCCTCAAATTTGATGGGTCGAGCCCTCAAATTTGATGTGTCGCGTACTCACGGCGGTGATGGTTCGATCCATCATCTACAGTAGGGGTCTTACATCAGATGGGGTCCGGCATGAGCTCAACTCTCTTTCGCGGCTCACGCCGCCTGATCGACACCGACAGCGGCGAGATCATCGAAACCCAGGTGATCGAACGCACTCTGGCCGCTGGCGATTCGGGCTTTCACAAAATTTGGCTTGGGCACATCCTGGAACTTGTTCAGGAAGTGGGGAACGCAAAAATGCAGGTTTTGGTTTGGCTTCTCAAGCAGGCCGACGAGCAAAACCGAGTATTTGCATCTATGCGCGAAATCGCTGCAGGTGCTGGTGTTGGAGTGGCGACCGTTGAACGGTTGATGAGTGCTTTGGTAAAAGCAAACGTGATTGCCCGCGCTCACCGATATGGACCTTGGCGCTTGAATCCTGGAGTTATCTTTCAGGGAACTCACCAAAAGCGCATGAATGTTTTAATCAAATATCAGCACGAGAGCCAAGTTGTTCATCCCGAACTAGTTGACCAGGACGAGGTTGACCCACAGCGAGATCCTCGGCGAGCTGCCTAATGCCTTCTCTCTCCTCCCCCCTCCTTCGGAGGGAGGCGGGCGCGCGCGCGTACGCGCCCGCCCGCGATAGGCGCGACGCTTGAAACAAAAATGGAATTTAATTAATAAAGAAACCCGTGTATTTTTCGTGAATTATTCACATTGAATTTGATCGATGTAAGTCAATTAATAGATTTGAATCATAAGATCCCCTCAAAACCAAAAGAAGAGGTTGGGTCATGACACCTGAACAGGCTTGGTCTGCTGGGTTCTATAGTGGGATAGAGTTGGATACCAAATCACTATTTAAAACCGGCACGTTGGAAGAAAAGTATTGGCGCCAGGGTTGGATACAAGGAGCTTTAAAACGGCTCGGATTGCCCTATTACGGAAGTCAAGAGAATCAGGAATTTAATCAGAACAAACCGCTTTCTCCTGAAAGCGAGCTATGGGCAAAGAAGCTTGAAGACCAGTACTTTTCACCGTGACCAGCCATGGCCCCGCTCGGGTCCGCGACGCTGCTGTAACTGCTGCTGCCGCTGGTGCTCTTTGATCGCTTCCACCCGAGCCTCGATCTTCTGCATGGCCTGCCTGAAGTCGTCTGGCGACAGCTTGCCGAGCTCCAGCACGGGCTTCAGCTGCGTCACGAGGCGCTGTAGGTCCGCCTGGGCCTGTTTCAGCGCCCGATCCTTGTCCTGGGCTGTCCGAGCCATTTCGTGCGCTCTAGCGGCCTCTGATCGGCTTTGCTGGGCCTGTTGGACCGCTGGGGTGTACTTCTCCTGCACTGCTCGCGTGAGCCGCTCCGCGACCATCTCCGGGGTCTCGTAGTCCGAGGTCAGGAAGCCTTTGCGCAGCACCTTGGGCTGCAACTCGCTCGGGCTGATGTGCGCGTGCCTGACGGGCTGCTGGGCCTGCGCGTACCAGTCCTTGACCGTCTGGTGATGCGCGCGGCTGCCCTCGATGCCGCGCGCCAGGCCACGGCGCCGGCCCACCTGGTCGGCGAACTCGGTTTGCATGCGTGAGAGCGCCTGGCGGCCGCCCAGCCAGCGCTTCGCGTTGAGCCGGCCGGCCTCGTCCAAGGGCACCACGTAGGCCACCATGTGCGGCGTGCTCTCGTCGCGGTGGATCGACCAGCCCACGATGTTCCGCGCGCCGTGGCGCGCGCTGAGCCACTTCAGCGCGTCCCCGAAGTACTCGTCTTGCGCGCGCCGGTCCTTGCCCTCGAACCACACCGGCGAGGCGCCCACGAAGTACTCGATGGCCAGCACTGCGTCGCTGCGGCGCTGCTCGGGCAGCAGCTCGCGCACCTCGGCCATGACCTGCGCTGCCTTGGGATGGCTGTGCTCGTTCTGCGCTGCCTCGCGCGGATCTGCGTTTGGTGTCTCCCGCTGGCGGTACGTGTGAGCCAGCGA
>NZ_VIDQ01000172.1 GCF_009760915.1 Azohydromonas aeria | reverse complement strand
CGCCCCAGATGCTCGGCGGCCCGGTGCACGGGATCGCCCCGCGCCGCCGACCCGAAGCGCTGCATCACCTGCGCCGCCGACACCCGGCCGCTGCGGATGGACGCGGCCAGGCGCAGCAGCTCCGGCCAGCCGCGCTCGATGGCCTTGAGGGAAACGCGCCGTTCCGTCACGGCGTCCAACTCGTCGGGAATGAGGAATGGCCTGGGCAGAAAAAGTTTTCGCTCCGCCAGGTCGCGCAGGCGCGGACACAGGTCGAACCCCAAGACCTTCGCGATGCCCATCGCAGCGTCAGTCCTTATGTGGACAAGTCAAGAATTTCATTCTTCATGGCTTGTCAGGTCGTGGCCCGCGGCCGCGCCGGCTTGCCGATCCAGTGTCGAGATCGCGCAGAAGTTGCTCAATCCGCGCAGCGACTGCGAGATGTCGACGCTGCTCGTTCGGCCATCCGCGGTCAACAGCGTCCTTGGCCAGCACCTTCTCAAGCTTGAACCGTTCCTTCAGTCGGGGAACGTAGGCAGGCGTGGTCACGAACTTGGCGCAGGTCAGGTACAGATCACACTCGCATGGTCCCTCCTCGGGCAGGCGAAGGCAATGTCCCAACTCCAGCTCGGTTTTGAAGAAGTTGCACTTGAGCCAATGAACAGCGCTCTTTTGCAGGGCTCCGCTGCGCAGGAGATCAGCGCCAGGGCCAGCAATAACGGCACCTGGAGATAGCACGGACTGGTAGTCCCGAAGTACTTCCTTGTCGCTGATCCGGGCGTAGATCATGGACATCGAGGCGCTGCTATGTCCGAGCACGCTCATGATCGTGTGCAGCTTGGCACCTCTCTCTGCCAGCTGGGTACCTACGGTGTGGCGGAAGCGGTGCGCACTGATCGTAGGACGGCCCTGAGCATCCAGCAGGCCGGCTTCCCGGCATGCGATGGCAAGCGCCACTTGGAACAGGTATGCGCATGAGAGAAGCCGGCCATGATCCATGAAGACGTACCGCGTGGGCACGCCCGTGAGCTGATCTCGAAGTGGCCGCTCCGCACCCACTTCGCGCCGCGCAATCAGGTCCTTTAGGGCATCGGCGGCTTCATGGTGCAAGGGCACAATTCGCTCCTTATAGGTCTTGCCCGGTGGAATCCGAAGCCGCGGGGTGCCATCTGGGTATTGATCAAGATCGTTGACGGC
This sequence comes from Azohydromonas aeria, assembly GCF_009760915.1. GTDB lineage: Bacteria > Pseudomonadota > Gammaproteobacteria > Burkholderiales > Burkholderiaceae_C > Azohydromonas > Azohydromonas aeria. Next base: position 1,611 of record NZ_VIDQ01000172.1, on the reverse strand, counting down.
TAACCGCTGGATTTCGCCCTTGCGAGCACCTGTCCACCGAGCGATCAGCAACGCGGTGCGCTGGTATGGGCACTGCAGATGCGCCACCGCAGCCATGAGGCGTGCGAGCTCGTCCGTGGGGATGAAGCGGGGCACGCGCATGGGCATGCGAGGGCAGTCACCAAACCCCAGCAGCGGGAACCCCGGCACGCCACGCCAGCCCCATGCAGCGGTGTTGCTGAAGAACTGTCCGAGTGCCGTGATGTGGGCACGGCGTCCAAGGGCGGCCAGTGGCTGTCCTGTACGAGGAGTGGGCTGGTGCGACAGCGCCTCGATGTAGGCCAACACGTCGTCGCGCCGTACCTTGGCAAAGGTTTTGATCTGGGGTCGATTGCGCCCCAGCCAGACCATGAACCGGTAGAGCGCCACGTCGAAGTGTTTCGGCCCGTCAGGCCGATCCGTGGTGCGCCTCACCGCCAGCCAACGATCGACGATGGCCTGCATCTTCGGCGGTGTAGGCTCACGGACCTTGATGCTGACCATCTTCTTGCGCGGCTCTGCGTCAATCTGCCCCCGGTGGAACAGGAGCAAGCCCAACTGGTTGACGCGCATGGGCCATTCCATCTTGAACTTGTCGAACGTCTCCGGCGGACACGGCACAAGGTCAAGTACGTCAGATCGATGCAGGAAGCTCTGCACGGCGACCCTGAATTCCTCGATCTGGTCGCCTGTGACGTGCCTGACGTCCATAACGCCTGTGTGGAGGGCAAGACGCGTCACGGCCCAGCGCACGATCACATCAATCGATATGCGGCTGAAGCCAAGCCGTACGGCCTCTGCCTTGAGCTGTTCGATTCCCAGGTCGATATCCAGACGCCACGTGAGTTTTGGAAGGAACAGCGGTCTGGCAACCAGAAGCCACGGGTAGTCGAACTTGGCATAGCCACGAATCCCAAGGTACATCAGGTACCCCAAGGCCTTCTGGGACAGCCGTGCATCTGGAGCTTGCCGCGCACTGGTCTGTCGCACGGAAGCACGCCTTGCAAGCGGCGCTTTCATCCAGTCCATCAAGTCGGGCCACCTCGACACGAAGCGGCGTGCCGCTACCTTTCGCTGGTAGCCATGGTCGGCTAAACCAAACTGTTCGATGAGCGCCTCATACTCTTCTTGTGGGCAATGTTGAGCATGCAAACCTGATGGTTTTTGAAGATTCGCTTCCGAGGTTCTGAGCCGGGCTGTCGTAGCCATAGCGCTACTTCCTGTTGGGCAGCGATGCGCCTTGTTCTTCTCTCAGCCCCATGGCACGTCGATAGTCATCGACAACGGCACGGTCCGAGATCCTCGTGTACATCCTTGTTGATTCCGGGCAGGCATGACCGAGGCGGCGTTGCAGGGTCAACTCACGCATGCCGGCATCCCACATCCGCGTCGCATGGGTATGCCGCAAGCTGTGTGGGGTCAGCCAGGCCACGCGGATCTGTGCTCGATCGCAAGCACGAGCAAACAGCTTGGCCGTAAGCGGCCGCTGCGCGGCGTCCTTGCCTAAACGCTCACGCCGTGCAAGGCCGAACGCAGCGGGCTGGCGGCGAAGTGCTGCTTCCACAGCCGTGGCGTGAGCTCGGCCACGCGTGC
>NZ_VIDQ01000171.1 GCF_009760915.1 Azohydromonas aeria | reverse complement strand
CCCGGCAGCACGCGTGGCCGAGCTCACGCCACGGCTGTGGAAGCAGCACTTCGCCGCCAGCCCGCTGCGTTCGGCCTTGCACGGCGTGAGCGTTTAGGCAAGGACGCCGCGCAGCGGCCGCTTACGTTCACCGGGGAAAAACTGCCGGCAGTCCTTGAAGCCGGTTACCGGTTCACCTGACACAGCTGCGGGCGGTCGCAGTTCCTTGGGCACAGGTGCACGTCCATCGCAGGCGGCCAACACCAACGCACTCGAAATGGCGATCGAGAGGAAGCAGAGCCTTTTTGTCATGGCTCGCCATTGTCCACAGGCATGGTGTACGTACCGAGCGACGTCAGTCAGCAGCATCGCACTGGTCAGCAGCTTGGCCTTTTGCAGCGCTCGACACCGAAGAACCAGCCCGGCTGCAGTTGGGAAGTTTCCAGTGCTGGCGTCCATGACACTGGCGCGCGTGCCTGACCAGCAGTGTGATGCGTTGCAGAGCGACGCCTATGGACAACGGGTGCTCGCCACGCAGGAAACCAGCAACTGCGCCTGTTCATCGGCAAGATCCGGTGCGCGACTCGCCACCGCGGCCCGCTGCTCAGCAGCCAGACCTTGCACAACACCGGCGTGCGCCGCTGTACCTGCGCCGTCTCGGACGCGCGCGTGCAGACACCGTGCACAAGGTGCTGGCCGACGAATGCAGTTGCCTGAGCGCGTACAGCGACGCCAGCTCCGAGCAATGCGCCGAGCGGCGCTTCATCGCCGGTCAGCTTGAATAGGGGACAACTCAGCGCTGTCTTGATCACTACGGCGCCGAGTCCTCCCATTTGAAAATGTCGGACACGGCCAGATCCGCTGTCCCGGTTTCGCTGGGATCTGCCTGCGGATCGCGGGCCGGCCTGGCCAGGATTCCTTCCAGCGCCAGCGCCTTCAACCGCTCTGACCGGGCACGGTGCGACAGCGCGGTCAGCGCATCGAACAGCCTTGGACTGGTGTCCTGACGCACCGTGACTTGCATCGTGATCTTGCCTTGGGCGTTCATGCCGCGCTCCATGCTGCTTCTGACCTGATCACTGTCCCGGCGCACAGGCGCTGTTGGCGCCGGTTGCCGCGCTGGACGCTGGCGCTGACGAAAGGTCTGACGGCACATTCGTCGCTGGTTCGCCCGGCGCGACAGTGGCTGCCGGTGCCGCTACCTGGGTACTCGGTCTCTTGCCCAGGTGCTGCGCGTGGCGCTGCCTGGCGTCAGCCAGGGCCTGCGGGTTGGCACGAGCCCATTCCTCGCCGATCAGCTGGTAGCCGCGCACGTTGGCATACATCGGCTCGTCAACGTCCTGAATCACATGCCGCGGGAGGCGCCGCTTTACGGCCTTGCGAAACAGCGCCGCGCCGCCGCCGACCAGCACGATGCTGTCGAAGTCATCCAGATGATCGATCTGTTGCAGCATCGAGCTCACCGCCTCGTCGGCAATCTTCTGGACCAGCGGTTCGTAACGCTTGAGGTCATGGTCCTTCTGGTACAAGCGCAAGCTGCGCCGCCCGCTCAAGGCCTCATCGATGGCTTCGAGGTTCTGGTAGTCCTCGCCGATCTCCCTGCTGATCTCCCCGGCGATGAGCCGCACGACATCGAACACGCCCCGGTTGACCGAGTGGCTCATCCTGGGCACGACACGGATTCCCTGGGTCACCAGCCAGTCGAAGGTGCGCGTACCCACGTCGATGATCAGGCTGCGCTGGCTCTTGAGATCGCGCAGCCGGCTGGCATCGGCAGCGAAGTGGAAGAGTGCACCCTGGGGCTGCGCCACCACCAGCGTCTTCAGCACCGTGACATGCCGCCCCCGGCCGATGGCGAAACGCCCCGTCATGAGCTTCTCCAACGCAGCGCGCTTGTCCAGGTACTGCGCCACGGGCAGGCCCACGACCAGCAAGTCGATCGTCTCCTGCTTCATGTAGGCCAGTGCGCCGGCAGTCAGCGCGCGGTACTCGGACGTATGGATGTAGTCGTCGTGCAGCGTCCGGGAGCGGAACCGGTCTGCCGCGAGCTCCACATCCGGTCCCACTTCGTAGAAGAGCTTGTCGACCGGCACGCACACGGTCCGCCGCCGGCCGCCAAGGCCGTCATGGCTTTTCTCCGAGGCGGAGAAGAACGCCAGCGAGCGGAAATGCGCGCACTCGCTCTGGCCCTCGCGCGCTGCGCTCACGTACTTGGTGTTGCCAAATCCCAGGTCGATCGCCCTGATCGTGATGTCCATGCGCCATCTCCTGACAAGCCGGTTTGAACACCTGGAAAGCATCGCAAGCGCGCGACCTTGGGCCAAGGAAAAATCAAGCCGAAATGGGCCTTTTTCAGCCTCGGTCCCTTTTGTGGCGGAAAAAGTCCGGCTCAAGTGCCACTTGGAACGTGCCGAGCGGCCGGAACGTTGCGTCGCAGATGGCGCTCAGGTGCCACCAGCCTGCGATGCGATGTCCGGACGATGGAGGGGACGGAACTAGAGGTGCTGCAGCCACGCGAATGCCGTCAGTGGAGATGCTTCGACCGGCGCGCTGCAAGCAGCCAATCGATGCTAGAGGCAACTTTCCGTGAGATCGCTCCTTGTTGACAGGCTGCCCTGGCAGGAGTCCACTACGTCACCCAACCCCGTGTGCCACGGCACACGACGCCGCATCGAGCGGCGGTTGATCCGGGTGGCCATTCCGCCCGGCGGTGCGCCCGTTATGCGCCCTATAGTGTTCCGGCCTCGTGTCGGGACTCAGGCCGCGTCAGTCGCGGCAATGAAGGCGTGATGCTCGCCGCAGGCAGCGTCACGCACGTCAGCGTGCTGTCCTGATGCAGCGCGCTGGTGCCATGACCCGCGCGTTCGGCCCGAGCCAGCGTGCTGTTCATGCCGTTGGCCCGTTGCACGGGCACACGGCTGCGCGTGCCTTTCGCCTGAAAGGACTTGCGCTTGAGCTGCGTGGTTCGCCGCGCGTGTGACCGTCCCGTTTTCGCACGGTGCGGCCAGTATGAAGCCCTAAGGATTTATCCGTAATTAGATAAAATGCCCCTGAGCCGCGGCGGCGCGGTGGTGGAGCGCGAGGTTGGGCAAGCGGGTTGAATCCTGGGAAGTGACGGACGACTTCTGGCAGCGCGTGGAGCCGCTG
>NZ_VIDQ01000170.1 GCF_009760915.1 Azohydromonas aeria | reverse complement strand
GCAGCCGGGCCGCTTCCATCACGTCGGCAAAGCGCACCTCGAAGAACTCGTCGAGGTTCGACGACACGATCGTGACGTAGCGCAGCCGCTCCAGCAGCGGCACGTCGTCGCGCCGCGCCTGCGCCAGAACCCGGCGGTTGAAGGCCAGGATCGCCTTCTCCCGGTCCAGCAGCACCAAGGGCAGCGGCTGCGGCGCATCCGGCGCGGCGGTCGGCATGGCGGGTTCTTGTCCGGGAGCGAAAGCGTCATTCATGCGCAACGAGTCTATGAACCGTTTGCGACAAGCCTGTGACAACGCCCTCATGCCTGCCACAAGAATGCTTCGCCGGATGCCGGCGCAACGCTGGCCGGCACGCCGGGAACGTCGTGCAAGGTTTTCGTCACGATCTCGTTGACGCCGGGCCGCCCACATCGCGACATCGTCAAAAGACTGTCACATCAACGCGTCAACATGGCAGCCCGTACCCGGCGGCTTCCGTTCCGCCTTCAGCAGGACCCCAGCCCACGCCATGACCATGCCCGGATCCGCTGCGCCATCGACGCGACTTCCCGTTCCCAGGTCCGTCCTGGTGATCATCGAGAACACCGCCATCCGCGACCTGCTGGCCTCGCACCTGCAGCACGCGCGGCTGCTGCCCATCCTGGCCGCCTCGGCGCTGGAAGGTCGCCAGCTCGCCGGCGAAGTGCGGCCCGACGCCGTGCTGGTGGACGCCGATGCGCCGGCGGCGGCGGCGTGGCTCGACGCGCCGGCCGACGAAGCCGCCGGCCATGCCGCGCCCACGCTGGTGCTGTCGTCGCGGGCTCAGCCCGGCGCCGGCACCGCTGCCGGGCGCCAGCTCTGGATCAGCAAACCCTTCGCCCCGCACGAGGTCGTGCGCTGCCTCGGGGAACAGCTCAGCCGCAGGCAAGCGGCCGCAGCGCCCGTGGCGCCGGAAGCCTCGCTGCGCCTGGGGCCGCTGGAGCTGGACCCGCTGCGCCACGAGGTGCGCGTCGAGCGCGGGCAGAAAGTGGACGTGATCTCGCTGCCGCGCGCCGAGCTGGAGTTGCTGCGCTGCCTCATCGAGCACCAGGGACGCGTGGTCAGCCGCGAGCAGATCATCGCCGCCACCTGGGGCGCGGACCGGCCGGTGGACGTGCGCACCGTGGACCAGAACATCAAGCGGCTGCGCAAGCACCTCGACCGCGACCGCACCCGCTCCATGATCCAGACCCAGCGCGGCTACGGCTACCGGCTCAACGTCGCCACGATCACGCGGTCCTGAGCCGCGTCGCAGCGCGGCGCATCCGGGCCGCGCGGCAGCGGCGGCCCGGCGGCTCAGTGAGCCGCCAGGGACTGCGCCAGCCGGTAGCCGGCGCCGCGCACGGTCTCGATCAGCGGCGCGCAGTCCACGCCGGCGAGCGCCTCGCGCAGCCGCTTCACGTGCACGTCCACCGTGCGCTCCTCGATGAAGACATGGTCGCCCCAGACCCGGTCGAGCAGCTGCGCGCGCGAGTGCACGCGCTGCGGATGCGCCATGAAGAAATGCAGCAGCCGGAACTCGGTGGGGCCGAGCCTGACGTCGCGCGTGGCGCCGTCGAGCTGCCGCGAGACGCGGCGCGTGGCCGGCTCCAGCCGCAGCCCGGCAATCTCCAGCGGCGTCTCCAGCGCCTCGGGCGCGCGCCGGCGCAGCACCGCGCGGATGCGCGCCAGCAGCTCCTGCATCGAGAAGGGCTTGACGAGGTAGTCGTCCGCCCCGGCGTCGAGGCCGCCAATGCGGTCCGACTCCTCGGAGCGGGCCGTGAGCATGATGATGGGCAGGCTGCGCGTGCGCGCGTCGGCGCGCCACTGCCGCGCCAGCGCCACGCCGGAGCGCCCGGGCAGCATCCAGTCCAGCAGCACCAGGTCGGGCAGCACGCGGTCCACCGCCGCGACGGCGGCTTCCGCGTCCGCGACCACCGTCACCTCATGGCCGGCATGGCGCAAGTTCATCGCGATGACTTCCGCGATCGCGCCCTCGTCCTCGACCACCAGCACCTCACTCACGACAGTTCCCTCACTTCCTGCTTCTTGTGCGGACTCAACGAATCCAGAAGCCACCGCTTCAGCAGTTCAGCGGATGGCGTTCTCGACCGTCTCCATCGGGGCATGGCGCACGTCCGTGCCCTTGACGACGTAGATGATCACCTCGGCCAGGTTCTTGGCATGGTCGCCCACGCGCTCGATGGCCTTGGCCACGAACACCAGGTCGATGCTGGCGGAGATGGTGCGCGGGTCTTCCATCATGTAGGTGATGAGCTTGCGCATGAAGCCGTCGAACTCCTGGTCGATCTGGTCGTCTTCCTTGAGCACTTCCAGCGCGCGCGCCGTATCCAGCCGCGCGAAGGCGTCCAGCGCCTTGCGCAGGTTGATCATGGCCAGCTCCGCCTCGTAGGCCAGGTCGCCCACGGGCACGCGCATGCGCGTGGACAGCCCGGCCTTGACCAGCTGCTGCACGGTGCGCGCGATGCGCGCGGCCTCGTCGCCCACGCGCTCCAGGTTGGCCGTGGCCTTGCTCACGGCGATGAGCAGCCGCAGGTCGCGCGCGGTGGGCTGGCGCCGCGCGATCACCGCCGAAAGCTCGCGGTCGATCTCCAGCTCCATGCCGTTGACCATGACCTCGCGCTCGAGCACCTGGGCCGCCGTCTCCAGGCTGAAATGCGCCAGCGCGTACATCGCCTGCGCCATCTGGGATTCGACCATCCCGCCCATCTCCATGACGCGGTTGGAGATGGCGCCGAGCTCGGCGTCGAACTCGGAGGAAAGGTGTTTGTCGGGCATCACGGTGTCCTTCAAAGCGTTGGTTGCGCGGGCCCGTCTCAGCCGAAGCGCCCGGTGATGTAGTCCTCGGTGTCCTTCTTGCGCGGCTTCATGAACAGCTCCGAAGTCGGGCCGAACTCCACCAGGTCGCCCAGGTACATGTAGGCCGTGTAGTCCGAGCAGCGCGCGGCCTGCTGCATGTTGTGCGTCACGATCACGACCGTGTAGTCGCTCTTGAGCTCGTGGATGAGCTCCTCGATCTTGCCCGTGGAGATCGGGTCCAGCGCCGAGCACGGCTCGTCGAGCAGCAGCACCTCCGGGCGGATGGCGATGCCGCGCGCGATGCACAGCCGCTGCTGCTGGCCGCCCGAGAGCCCCGCGCCGCT
>NZ_VIDQ01000017.1 GCF_009760915.1 Azohydromonas aeria | reverse complement strand
CACGGCCGCCTCGCGCGGCGCGCCGGCGCCATCGGCCGCCGCGGGCCGGGGCACGACGATGCGCTCGGTGGCCGGCGGCGCGGCGGCTTCCTGCACCGGCGCGCTCGCCGGCAAGCTGCCGCCCGACTCCGCGGGCCCGTCCGCAGGGGCCGGCAGCGTCGGCGCCATCAGGTCGGACCCGCGCAGCCGCTGCGCCAGCAGCTGCCTGGCCTCGCGCTCCAGCTGCTGCGAAAAGGCCACGCCGTCGCGGCCGACATGCTGGCTGTGGCTCATGGCCAGGTTGTCCAGCAGCGTCTGGCTTTGCAGCTCGTCGCCCAGGTCCAGTCCCATGCCGGCCGTCAGCTCCAGGCTCTCCCGGGCCGAATCGCGTACCGCGTGCTGCACGAACAGCCCCGGCGCCATGGCCTGGGCGATGTCGCGCTGCTGCGGCTCGTACGCCACCGGGAAGATCTGGTCGCCGAACTTCACGAAGGCCGAGTTGCCGCGGATGGTGACGACCAGCGTGGCGGTGCTGGTGCTGCCGTCGGCGTCACGGATGGTGTAGGTGAAGCGCTCGGTGAGGATCTTGCCGTCGCCCAGCGCCGCCACCGCGGGATGGGCATCGTCCACGGCATAGACGTAGCGGCCGTCGGCCTCGACGCGCAGCGTGCCGTACTGGCCGCGCAGCGCGCCCGCGCCCACGCTGCCGCTGCGGCTCTCGAAGGCAATGCCGACCACGGTCACGGGCGCATCCGCGCCCAGGCGGTCGGCCACGTCGCCATCGCCGCGGCCGGCGCCGCCGAGCAGGTTGCCGCTGGCCGTGGCACGCGGCAGCGCGATGCCCAGCTGCGCCGCGTCGTCGCGCGCCAGCGGCGCGTCGTCGAGCACGAGCACGCGCAGCGTGCCCGCCACGCGGTCGCCGTCGCGGTCGAGCACCTGCAGCGCGATGTCGTCCGTGACGTCGCCGCCGCTGCCCGCATGGGCCTGCGGCGACGACAGCACGTAGCGCCAGGACACGGCGCCGCTGGCCGCGTCGTAGCCGGTGAGCGTGAGCACGCCGCGCGCGGTGACGATCTCCAGCGGCGAGCCGCCCAGGGCGGCCAGCCGGGCGGCGCTGACGAAGGTGCCGCCCACGCTCACGCCCTGCAGCCCGTCGGGCGCGCTCACGACGAAGCGGCCCTGCGTCGCCTGGCTGCCGTCGGCGTCGGCCAGCCCCCGCTCCGACACGCTGGCCTGGCCGGTGGCGCCGCCGTTGCCGTCGTCGATGACGAGTGTCGGCACGTCATTGGTGCCGCGGATGGTGATGACCAGCGTGGCGCTGCTGGTGTCGCCGTCGGCGTCGGTGAGCGTGTAGGTGAAGCGCTCCACCAGCGTCTCGCCCGCGACGAGGCGCTGCACCAGCGGGTTGGCGTTGTCCAGCGTGTAGCTGTAGCTGCCGTCGGCGTTGCGGGTGATGGTGCCGTAGGCCGGTACCTCGCCGCCCCAGGTCACGGTGTGCTGCGCCAGCGTGCCGTCGCCCGGCGTGTCGTTGGCCCGCACGCTGCCCGTCAGCGGCGTGGCCGTGTCCTCGTCCACGCTGCGGCTGTCGTCCACCGCCACGGGCAGGTCGTCGGTGCCGCGGATGGTGATGACGAGCTCGGCGCTGCTGGTGTCGCCGTCGGCGTCGGTGAGCGTGTAGGTGAAGCGCTCCACCAGCGTCTGTCCCGGGCCGAGCTGCTGCACCAGCGGGTTGGTGTTGTCCAGCGTGTAGCTGTAGCTGCCATCGGCGTTGCGGGTGATGGTGCCGTAGGCCGGTACCTCGCCGCCCCAGGTCACGGTGTGCTGCGCCGGCGTGCCGTCGCCCGGCGTGTCGTTGGCCCACACGCTGCCCGTCAGCGGCGTGGCCGTGTCCTCGTCCACCGTGGCAGCGTCGTCCTGGGCCACGGGGGCATCGTTGGTGCCGGCGATGGTGATGCGCAGCACGGCCGTGCTGGTGCCGCCGTCCGGATCGGCGAGCGTGTAGCTGAAGGTGTCAGTCAGCGTCTGTCCCGGGCCGAGCTGCTGCACCAGCGGGTTGGTGTTGTCCAGGTCGTAGCGGTAGGTACCGTCGGCATCGAGCCGCAGCACGCCGTAGCTGCCGGTCAGGCCGATGCCCACGGCTGCCGTGCCGTCGGTGCTGGCGCCCCCGGTGCCGGGGCGCACCGCGCTGATGCGCAGGCTCGACAGCGGGTTGTCGGGATCGCTGTCGGCTTCTGCGCTGACCCGGCCGGTGATGACGTTGCTGCCGACGAACACGCTGTCCTCGCTGATCGAGTGCGTGTCGTCGACCGCTGCCGGCGGGTCATTGGACGCTTCCAGCGTGAGGACGCCGACGAGCGCGTTGCTCGGCCGCGCAGGCCCGCCGGCATTGCCGCCGGGCTGCGCGTTGTTGCCGTCGTTGAGCTCGATGCGGTAGCTGCGCGTGGCGTCGGTGCCGTTGGCGGTGGGGTTGTCGCTGCTGGAGCGGTAGGCCAGCGCGTTGAGCACCGTGCGCACCTGCGCCAGCGTGGTGTCGGCATCGAAGCTGACGGTCAGCGCCGTGCCGACGCCGCCGGCCACCGTCACGCCGGCGGGCAGCGCCGCGGGATCGAGGTCGACGAACAGGATGTCGCCCGGGCGGTAGCCGGCGGCGTCGGTGAGGCTGACCGTGAGGCTGCCGCTGCCGAACACCGCCGGGTCCAGGCCCGGGGTGGTGGCCAGGTCCACGTCGCTGACGTCGCCGCCGGCGAGCAGGCGTACCGACTCGGTGCCGGTGGCTGCGTTCTCGCGCACGGTCGCGCCCGTCGTGCCGCTGAGCACCGGGGCGTCGTTGACGGGCACCAGGGTGATGGCGACCTGTTTCGGCGTGCCGTTGTTGGCCTGGCTGCCGCTGCCCGTGTCGCCGCCGAAGCGCGAGCCGCTGTCGTCGAAGGACATCGTCAGCGTCACGTCGCCGGCGGCGCCGGCATTCATGTCGCCGTTGACGTTGGCACCGGCCTGGTAGCGAAGGCCGCGCGTGGCGTCCTTGAGCAGCGCGTCGATGTCGGCGGCCGCGCCCGTGAGCGTGACGGAGGCGCTGCCGTCGCCACTGACGGTGACCGTGCGGCCGCTGACCGTGAAGCTGCCCTCCGCGGTCCCCACGGCACCCAGGTGGAGCGTGCCGTGGTTCACGCCCAGCGTGACCGAGACCGGGGTGCCGAAAGCCGCGCTCTCGGCATCGCTGACGCCGAAGCGGTTGCCGATGAAGGTGAGCGTGTCCTCGTCGATGTCGAGCGTGGCGGGCGCGACGAGGTCGGGCTCATCGTTGACGCTGGACGCGCGCACCTGCACGAAGGTCGAGTGGAGGTTGCCGGTGATGGCCCCGGTGGTGGGCACGCTGGCCGTGTACCAGTCGTACTCGGTCGAGGGCACGGCCACGGTGCTGGCCGTGGCGCTGGCCGGCTGGTTGTAGGCGCCGCCGTTGGCACCGGTGCCCAGCAGCTTGCCGTCGGCGTCGCGCAGCCGGTCGTCGGCGATCACCTGCACCCGGTACAGGGCGTCGCGGTCGTCGGCGAAGGTGAGGGTCAGCCCCGCCAGGGCGTCGTTGACCTGCTGCCGCGTGCCGCTCAGCACCAGGTAGTCGCCGTTGCCGGTGTGCTCGCGCTGGCCGTCGCCGTCGAGGTCAACGCCCACCACCGCGCCCGCGCCTGCGCCCGGCGCCAGCGTCACGCCGGCATACGTCGCCGCGCTCACCGGCAGGCTGCCGCTGGCCGGGAGCAGCCGCACCGTGACCTGCAGGAAGTCGGTTTCCCGGGCAGTGGTTCCGAGGCCCACGTCCGGCGTGGTGACGAAATCCAGGTCCGCGTCGGCGACCCGGAACACGGCCACCGGGTTGTTGGCCGCCACGGCGCTGTCGATGTTGATGATGGCGGCGCTGGTCACGGAAACGACGGGCGCGTCGTTGGCCAGCGGGTCGAAGTAGATCCAGAACTCGTTGCCGGCCTGCTCCTTGTCGCCGTCCGCCACCGTGAAGACGAACTTGTCGTCCGGCGTGGTCGCCGACGGTGCCGCGACCGGCTCGCTGCCGCGCTGCACGTAGTAGATGCGGCCGGCGGCCACGTCGGCCTTGGTGAACGCCGAGCCCGCGCCCAGCAGCGTGAAGGTGGTGCCGTTGGTGGAGTACGCCAGCGAACCGTGCGTGGGCGCGGCGGTGATGCGGTACTGCACCTGCTGGTCGGTGCTGTCGGGGTCGAAAGCCTGCAGCAGCGTGCTGGTGATCTGCGTGAACGTGCCCTCGCGGGCGTACAGCGGCTCGTTGTAGCTGACCTGGACGCCGGGACGCTCCGGGTCCGTCGGGTCGGCATTGCCGGGCCGGGCCGCGATGGCCGGCGGGTCGTTGACGTTGGTGATCTGAATGGTCACGGCGGCCGTCGTGGCCGAGAGCGCGCCCCAGCGGTCCACGGACCGCACCTGGAAGCTGGTCTGGCGCGTTTCGAGGCCGTCGCTGACGAAGCGCAGCCCCGTGGTGGCGGCGGAACCGGTCAGCAGCGAGGCATCGAGCGTCTGGCCCGCCGTCACGGCGGTCCAGGTGACCCCGTTGTCGCTGGAGGACTCCAGCGTGCCGCCCGTGGGCAGCGACACGACCTGGAAGCGCAGCGGCAAACCGCCGCCGGCGCCGTTGTTGTAGGCGAAATTGGCGCCGCCGCCGGGCAGCGTGTCGGCGGCCTCGTAGAGGCCTGCGCCGTCCGTGGAGATGGCGTCATCGGCATCGGCCACGGCGAGCTGGCCGGTGGTGATGTAGGCCGTGCCGCCTTCGCGGATGACGGTGGACGTGGAGCCCGTGACGGTGGGCAGGTCGTTGACCGGCGTGATGCGGAAGGCGAAGGTCGGCTCCCAGCGGTCGATGGCCAGGCTGCCGCCGCCGCCGTCGACGAGCACGCCGGCCGATACCGAGAACCTGACGCTGGACTCGAAGTCCTCGCTGGCGCCGTCGTGCACGTAGCGCAGCAGGCCGACCGGCGCGGGCTGCACCGGGTTGCCCGAGGGGTCCAGCGTCACGCCGTTGCCCGCGTTCAGGTCGGCCTGGGTGAACGTGTCGTAGCGACCGAGCGCGACCCAGGCGCTGCCGTTCCAGCGCTGCAGCGTGCCGTTCCAGCCCCCGCCGGCCGGGCCGCCGTCGAGGCTGGCCACGGTGTAGACGATCTGCTGCGGGTCCACGACGCCGTTGGGCGTGGTGACGCTGTAGCTCAGCGACGCCGCCGACAGCACGACGGCGCCACCCTCGCCCAGGCTGGCGTCGGCGCCGAGGACCTTGGTCGCGCTGTTGCCCGGCGGGTCGGGCGTGGGGTCGGGCGTGGCGGGCTGGGGGTCGTAGTCCGGATCGGCGGTCTGGTCCAGGCCCACCGTGAAGTTGAAGGTGCTCAGCGGACTGGCGGCGCCGCTGCCGGCGTGCACGCCGCCGGCGCGCGCGTACTGCGCGCCGGCGGCGTCCCAGAACAGCGACGTGGCGTTGTCCACCACCTGGAACTTGAAGGTGTCGTACAGGTCGCCGCCGGCCAGGTAGGTCTGGACGTAGCTCACCTGGTTGGCGCGCAGCTGCGCCAGCGTGAAGGTGCTGCCCACGGTCAGCGTCTTGCCGGCGAGCTGCAGCTGGCCATGGCTCAGGTCCGCCAGGTCCGTCACGATGATGCTCACGGCTTCCGCGCTCGAATCCACGTCCGTGATCCGGAACATGCTTTCCTGCAGGACCACCGAGCGCACGCCGCTGCCCTGGGGCACGTCGGCGCGCAAGGGCGCATTGGCCTGGTCCAGCACCGGGTCGTCGTTGACGCTGCGCACGCTGATGGCGATGGTGGCCGCCGTGCTCGCCGGCGTGCCGGTGCCGCCGCCGCCGTCCGAGACGAGCACGCCGAAGCTGTCGCCGTACGGGTAGCCGCTGCCGGGCTCGCGGCTGCTGAGGTTGGCATAGGTCAGCCGGGCGCGGTCGGCGTACGCGAACTCGAAACCCACGCCGACGGCCACGCCGTCGAAGTACAGCGCGCCGTCGCTGGGCAGCGCCGTGATGAGCACGCGCAGCGTCGCGGGGTCCTCGTTGTCGCCACCGTCTCCGGCGACGATGAAGCTGCCGATCGGGGGCGCGGCGTTGGCGGGTTGCCCTTCGTACGCGCTGCCCGTGCCCGACACGGTCGGCGGCAGGTTGACCGCCGCGATGTTGAGCGTGACGACGGCGGTGGCCGACGCCGCCACGGGCGTGGCGCCGTCGTTGAGCCGTACCGTGAAGGCATCGGGCAGGTTCTGGTCGGCGCCGGTGGCGGTGTGGACGTAAGCCAGCCGGCCGGCGATCACGTCCGCCTGCGTGAAGATCGAGTCCACGCCCAGCCGCGCGCCGTTGAGCGTGAGGTAGCCGTGCTGCGGCTCGGCGTTGAGCCTGTAGACGAGCTGCGCCATCACCTGCGTGCCGAAGGCCACTTCCGGGTCGAACGCCCCCAGCGTGGCCGCGGCAATGGTCGTGGTGGCGCCCTCGCCCACGCTCTGCGCAACGGGGACCAGGGTCGCCGGGTCGTTTGACGGCGTCACGGTCACGGCGATCGAACGCGTCGTGCCGTTGAGGGTGGCACCGTTGACATCGACCGCCGACACCGCCACCGAAAGCGTGCCGCTGAGCGCCGTGTTGCCGATCTCGTCCTCGGTAGCGTTGAAGCGCAAGGCGTTGAGCCACGCCAGGGCCGTCGCGGACGTGCCGCTGAAGCTCAGCGTCGAGCCCGTGTCGGTGCCGTTCTGCAGCTGGCCCAGCGCGGCGCTGCTCAGGGTCGCGGTCACCGTGACGTTGCCGTTGGTGCCGTCCGAGACCGCCCAGCCCGAGGAGAACGCGAAGCTGGACACGCCCGCCGCGTTGTTGGCGCTGGCCTCGATCACGGTGATCGCGGTCGTGCTGATGGTGACCGAGGGATTGGCCAGCAGGCCGCTGTAGCCGTCCACCACCAGTGCGCGCGTCTCGATGGCACCGACGGCAGCCTCCAGCGTCCAGTCGCCGCCCGCGCGCGCCGCGCCGGTGGCATTGGTGGAGGCGGCCACGTCGGCGCCGGTGAGCTCGGCCAGGCGCTGCAGCAGCTGCGTGCCGTCATGCGCCAGGTCGCAGCCGTAGAGCAGGATGTCGGCGTCGCTGCCCAGCGCCGCGCCGATGGCCTGCCATTGCGCCGCCTGCCGCGCGGCGCTGCCGGCGTCCACGGTGCCGGCGCCCAGGCGCAGCTCGCCGGCGGCGGCGTGGCTGAAGATGGACAGCGACGCGATGCCCGACTGCCCCTGCAGCGCCGCGGCCAGCTGCGCCACGCCGTCGGCCTGCGGCGTCAGCAGCACGACTTCGCCGCCGGCGGGCACGGCCGCAGCCAGCTGCTGCCAGTTCGCCACGCCCTGGTCGATCACGTAGACATGGCGCTGCGGCGCCGGGGCGGCCGGCTCGGCAGCCGCGGGCTGCGCCTGCTCGGCCGCGGCAGGCTGCGCGTCATGCCCGTCGCCGCCCTCGTGGTGCATGTCCGCCCCCACCGCGGCGGCCTCGACCAGCGCCGCGCCGTCGAAGAGCTGCCGGCTCTCCAGGGCAAAACGATGGGCACGGGGCCGGAACTTGGGAGCGGGCTTGGCAGCGGTGGGCATGGGCAGGTCAGCGGCGGCGTGAAAGCCGGCGGACCGGGCGCAGGACCGGCTGGCGGCGCGCACGGGCCAGCGCCCGAAAACGGCGTGACTCGCGGCGTCAAGCGGCTGCGGCCGGGTCCGCGCGGCAGGCGGGTCGGCAAATCAACTGCATCACTCTAGACGCCGATTTGTTACAAGACTGTAGCTTTGGTGCAATGAAATGACAGCCTCATGCAGTCTTACCGTTTTCCGCGACGGCCCAGATGACACAGCTGCTGGGCTTGCCACCAAAAGAATCGGCAGCTCTGTCAAAAACCCACCGCCGCGCCGTCGCGGCGCGGGTCGCTGGCCGCCACGAAGCCGTCCAGCGCCGGGTCGCCCAGGCGCCAGATGAACTGCCCGGCGCCGAAGTCCTGGTAGCTGTCCTCGATGACTTCCAGGCGGTGGCCGCGGTCGAGCAGGCCCTGCACGGTGGCCGCCGGCATGGCGGCCTCGACGTTGATCGAGAGCCCGGCATTGAAGCGCCAGCGCGGCGCATCGCAGGCGGCCTGCGGGTTCTGGCCGTGGTCGAGCATGCGCACGAGCGTCTGCAGCTGGCCCTGCGGCTGCATGTTGGCGCCCATGACGCCGAAGCTCATCACCGGCTGCCCGTCGCGCGTGAGGAAGCCCGGGATGATGGTGTGGAACGGCCGCTTGCCCGGCGCCACGACGTTGGCGCTGCCCGCGTCCAGGCTGAAGGCATGGCCGCGGTTCTGCAGGCTCAGGCCCCACTCGGGCAGCACCACGCCGGAGCCGAAGCCCATGTAATTGCTCTGGATGAAGCTGACCATCATCCCCTGCTCGTCCGCGGCCGAGAGGTAGATGGTGCCGCCGCGCGGCGGGCGGCCCGGGCCGAAGTCCTGCGCCCGGGCCGGGTCGATCAGCGCGGCGCGCTGCGCCAGGTAGGCGGGGTCAAGCAGGTGCTCGGTGGTGCACTCCATGCAGTCGCGCTCGGCCACGAAGCGGTAGACGTCGGCAAAGGCCAGCTTCATGGCCTCGATCTGCAGGTGGTGCGCCTCGGGGCTGTCCGGGCCCAGGGCGCGCAGGTCGAAGTGCTGCGCCATGCCCAGCGCCATCAGCGCCGCCAGTCCCTGGCCGTTGGGCGGGATCTGGTGCAGCCGCCAGCCGCGGTAGTCCTGGCCCACGGGCTCGACCCATTCGGGCGTGTAGCCGGCAAGGTCCTGCAACGTGAGCGCGGCGCCGGCGGCGCGCGCCGCCGCGGCCAGCGCCTGCCCGATCTCGCCGCCGTAGAGCGCCTGCCCGCCGGTGTCGGCGATGGCGCGCAGCGCGCGCGCCGCGCCGGGCAGCGCGAAGCGCTCGCCCACGTGCGGCGCCCGCCCGTGCGGCAGGAAGGCCGCGGCAAAGCCGGGCTGCTGCGCGAGTTCAGGCAGCGCCGCGGCGGCGGCCCACTTCTGCTGCACCACCACCGGCACGGCGTAGCCGCGCGCGGCGACGTCGATGGCCGGCGCCAGCACGCGCGCCAGCGGCAGCCGCCCGAAGCGCTGCGACAGCGCCACCCAGGCCGACACGGCGCCGGGCACGGTGACGCTGTCCCAGCCGCGGCGCGGCGGCGTGGCGGCGCCGGCGCCGTACCGGTCCGTGAACCAGCGCGGCGTCCAGGCCGCGGGCGCGCGGCCCGAGGCGTTGAGGCCGTGCAGCGCCGTGCCGTCCCACAGGAGGCAGAAGGCGTCCGAGCCCAGGCCGTTGCTGCAGGGCTCCAGCACCGTCATGGCCGCGGCGGCGGCCACCGCGGCATCGACCGCGTTGCCGCCGGCGGCGAGCATGCGCAGCCCGGCCTGCGCCGCCAGCGGGTGCGAGGTGGCCACGACGTTGCGCGCGAACACCGGCAGCCGTGGCGTGGGATAGGGATTGCTGTAGTCAAACATGGCGCGGCTCCCGCGGAGCAGGTGAGGTTGTCGATGCACCGAGTTTGGGAGCAGCGCGCGTGCCTTGCCGCAGGCCAGCCATGAAAAAGGGCCGCACGCGGCGGCCCTTCGGGGTTGGCGGGGAAGCGCGATCAGTCCGCGTCCTGGAACGCCACCTCGCGCTTGTTCTTGATGGAGGGCAGCATCACCACCACGATCATCAGCAGCGCGGCCAGCAGCAGCCCGGCCGAGAGCGGGCGCGACATGAAGGTGGACCAGTCGCCGCGCGACAGCAGCAGCGCGCGGCGCAGGTTCTCTTCCATCATCGGGCCCAGGATGAAGCCCAGCAGCAGCGGCGCGGGCTCGCAGCCGAGCTTGTAGAACAGGTAGCCCACCACGCCGAAGCCGGCGGCCATGTACACGTCGAAGTTGTTGTTGTTGAGCGTGTACAGGCCGATGGCGCAGAAGGTCATGATGGCCGGGAACAGGAAGCGGTAGGGCACCGTCAGCAGCTTGATCCAGATGCCGATGAGCGGCAGGTTCAGGATCACCAGCAGCAGGTTGCCGATCCACATCGAGGCGATCAGGCCCCAGAACAGCTCGGGGTTGCTGGTCATGACCTGCGGGCCGGGCTGGATGCCCTTGATGGTCATGGCGCCCACCATCAGCGCCATCACGGCGTTGGGCGGGATGCCCAGCGTGAGCATCGGGATGAAGCTGGTCTGCGCGCCGGCGTTGTTGGCGGCCTCGGGGCCGGCCACGCCGCGGATGTTGCCCTGGCCGAAGGGCACCTCGCCGGGGCGGCCGCGGGTCTTCTTCTCCACCGTGTAGGCGGCGAAGGAGGCCAGCAGCGCGCCGCCGCCGGGCAGCACGCCCAGGATCGAGCCCAGCGCCGTGCCGCGCAGCACGGCCGGGAAGGCGTCCTTGAAGTCCTGCCGGGTCGGCCACAGGCCCTTGACGTCCTTGGTGAAGACCTCGCGGTGCTCGGCCGGACGGCCCAGGTTGGAGATGATCTCGCCGAAGCCGAACACGCCCATGGCGATGGCCACGAAGCCGATGCCGTCGGTCAGCTCCGGGATGTCGAAGCTGTAGCGCGGCACGCCGGAGATGACGTCGGTGTTGATCTGCCCCAGCAGCAGGCCCAGCACGATCATGGCGATGGCCTTGACCAGCGAGCCCGAGGCCAGCACCACCGCGCCGATGAGGCCCAGCACCATCAGCGAGAAGTACTCGGCCGGGCCGAACTTGAAGGCCAGCTCGGTCAGCGGCGGCGCGAAGGCCGCGATGATGACGGTGCCCACGCAACCGGCGAAGAACGAGCCCAGGCCCGCGGCGGCCAGCGCCGGGCCGGCGCGGCCCTTGCGCGCCATGGTGTAGCCGTCGATGGCCGTGACCACCGAGCTCGACTCGCCGGGCACGTTGATCAGGATGGCGGTGGTAGAGCCGCCGTACTGCGCGCCGTAGTAGATGCCCGCCAGCATGATCAGCGCCGGCGTGGCGTCGAGCGAGTAGATGCTGGGCAGCAGCATGGCGATGGTCGCCACCGGCCCCAGGCCCGGCAGCACGCCGATGAGCGTGCCCAGAATGGCGCCGCCCAGCGCCCACAGGATGTTGGAGAACGTGAAGGCGGTCTGGAAGCCCAGCGCCAGGTTGTCGAGCAGTTCCATGGGGTCAGCCTCCGGTGGCCGCGCCGATGGTCGGCCACAGCGGGATGGTGAGATTGAGGCCGTAGATGAAGATCAGGTAGCTGCCTACCGTCAGGATCACGGCATTGAACAGCGCTTCCTTGAGCTTGAACTCGTCGCTGGCGCTGGCCGACATCACCACCAGCAGCGGCAGCGCGATGAACATGCCCAGGCGCGGCAGCAGCACGCCGAACAGGACAATGGAGCCGATGATGATGCCCAGCGGCCTCCAGGCGAAAGCGCCGATGGGCTCGCCGTCCGCGGTGTCCTTGGTCAGCGCGCCCAGCAGCACCAGGGCGCCCAGGAGGGCCATGAGCAGTCCCAGGCCGAAGGGGAAATAGCCCGGGCCCGGGCGTGCGGCCTGGCCGAAGCTGTATTCCGTCGCCCCCCAGGCGAAGCCCAGGCCGACGGCGATGAACATCAGCCCGGACCAGAAGTCCTTCTGGCTCTTTATCTTCACGATGGTTGTCTCCTGTACCGAAGTGGCGCGGATTCTAGGAACCGGCCCCGGGCGCTTTTGTGTGGATTCCACGTAAGCGCGAGCTCAGGAAACGGCCGCGGCCTGGCGCGGCGTGAAAGGTGGCGCGCGTTTCAGCCGGGCAGCCGCAGCGGGCGCACCAGGCGCAGCCACTTCGGGGCGGGCAGCCCCCAGCGCTCGCGGATGTGCTCGGCGCGGGCGATGAGCGTGTCGCGGTCGGGCACCGTCACGCCGCGGCCGGCCACGACGATGGTGTTGCCTTCCCTGGTCGGCGCCAGGTGCCAGACCTGGTCGATGCCGAAGGCCTCGGCGATGCGCGCGGCGCTGGCGTCGAAGCTGGCGTCGCGGCCGAAGAGGTTCACCGTCATGAGCCCGCCGTCGGCCAGCACGCCGCGGCAGTGCGCGTAGAAGGCCGCGTCGTCGAGCACCGGCGCGGCGGCCTCGTGGTCGTAGAGATCGACGTTGAGCACGGCCACCGTGCCCAGTTGGGCCGGGTCGGCGACCCAGCGCGCGGCGTCCTCGTGCAGCACGGTGAGGCGCGCGTCGTCGTCGGGCAGGTGGAACCACAGCCGGCAGGCGTCGATCACGGTGGCGTTGAGCTCGACGGCGGTGGTCTGCATCCTGAGCACCGAGTGGCAGAAGCGGGTGATGGCGCCCGCGCCCAGGCCCAGCTGCACGGCCTGCCCGCTCGCGAGCTCGCTGCTGGGCCGCCACAGCATCCAGGCCATCATGCGCTGCACGTACTCGAGCTCGATGGCTTCGGGCTTCCTCACGCGCATGGCGCCCTGCACCCATTCCGTGCCCAGGTGCAGGTAGCGCACGCCGGCGTACTCGGAGATGGTGGCGCCGGCCTGGGCCTGGCGCGCCGGGGTCTTCTTCTTGGTGGCCATGGAAAGTCGCCGCGAACGGACTTGCGGGGGGTGTGTCGGGGCCGCGAGTGTGCCGCGCCGGCCCGCGCGGCCCCGGCTGCCCCGGCGCCGGCGCGGGTTTGAAGCCTCAGGCGGCCGCGCCGGCGTCCAGCAGCGCCGCCAGCCGCGGCAGCGCGGCGCGGGCGTTGGCCACGGTCATGGCGGCGGTCTCGGCGGCGCTCCAGCCGCGCAGCGCGGCCAGGGTGTCGGCGATGCGCGGCAGCTCGGCGGGCTCGTTGCGCGCGCCGATGGCGCCGCCCGCCTCGCGCTCGGCGGCGCGGCGGTAGAGCCACTGCGGCGGGATGTCGGGCGCGTCGGTCTCCAGCACCAGCGCGTCGGCGGGCAGCTCCGCGGCCAGGCGGCGGATCTGCAGCGCGCGCTCGTGCGTCATGGCGCCGCCGAAGCCCAGGCGCAGGCCCAGGTCCAGGCAGGCGCGTGCCTGCTGCGCGCTGCCGTTGAAGGCGTGCGCGATGCCGCCGCGCACGCCGGCGCGCTTCAGGTGCATCAGCAGCCGGTCCACCGCGCGGCGGCTGTGCAGCAGCACCGGCAGCGCGTGCTCGCGCGCCAGGGCCAGCTGTGCCGCGAAGGCCTCCTCCTGCACGCCGCGCTCCAGCCCGGGCACGAAGAAGTCCAGGCCGATCTCGCCCACGGCCACCAGCCGCGCGTCGCCGCGCCATTGCCGCAAGGCCTCGCCCAGGCGCTGCAGCGCGGGCTGCGGGTCGCCGCGCACGTACAGCGGATGCAGTCCCAGCGCGTAGCACAGGCCGTGCCGGTGCGCCAGCGCGCGCACCGCCCCGAAGTTCTCCGGCGCCACGGCCGGGAGCACGATTTGCTGTACTGAAACATCGCGGGCGCGCTGCACCACGGCGTCGCGATCGGCTTCGAATTCGGCGGCATCGAGATGGCAGTGGGTGTCAACCCACGGCAAAGCGGCGTAACCCATGCGCCCGATGATGCCCGAGCGGGGAACGTGCTACCGTGGGGCCGCATTGCTGCAGCAGGGGGCGCAGATGAACGGGCGCAGGTCGAACCGGACTCCGCTTTACAGCCACTCGAGCCGGGTGAGTCCACCCGCGGCGGACCCGCCCACAGGGGCACCGCCCGACCGGCCGGCAACCGCTGCCGGGCCCCGGCCCGGCACCCGGGCGCAAGCCGCACCTCCCGCCTCCACCCCTCCCCCCACCGACGCATCCTCCGCCGCCATGCCGCCCCGGCGCCGCCGCGCGCTGGCCTTGCCGGCCTGGGGCTGGGCGCTGGCGGGCGCGCTGTTCCTGGGCGGGCCGGTGCTGCTGTGGGAGGCCTCGCGGCCGGCGCCGCAGCGCATCACCCAGAAGCACATCGACCAGGCCGTGCGCGAGGCGCTCAAGACGCAGCCGCTGCCCTCGCCCACCGCCAAGGCCTACGAGAAGATCCGCGGCTCGGTGGTGCGCGTGGTCGGCCTCGATGACGAGGACACCGTCGCCAGCGCCGAAACCACCAACAAGCCCGATCCGAGCAAGAAGGCCGTGGCCGGCGAGAAGCCCGGCCAGGGCGGCAGCGAGGTCGGCGTGGGCAGCGGCGTGGTGATCGTCGACAGCGGGCTGATCCTGACCAACCTGCACGTGGTCAGCGGCGCCAAGCGGGTGCAGGTGGTGTTCGCCGACGGGCTGGAGTCCGAGGCCACGGTGGTCAACGTCATGCCCGAGAACGACCTGGCGGTGCTGCGCGCGCAGCGCATCCCCGACGACCTGCAGGCCGCCACGCTGCGCTCCACGGCCGACCTGCAGCCCGGCGAGCGCGTCACGGCGGTGGGCTTCCCCTTCGGCATCGGGCCCTCCGTGTCGGCGGGCGTGGTCTCCGGGCTCAAGCGCGAGTTCCGCTCGCCTGAAGGCAAGCAGGTGCTGTCCAACCTGATCCAGTTCGACGCCATGGCCAACCCGGGCAGTTCCGGCGGCCCGCTGGTCACCGACGACGGCGAGGTGGTGGGCATCGTCACCGCCATCCTCAACCCGGTGCAGCAGCGCTTCTTCGTGGGCATCGGCTTCGCCGTGCCGATCGAGAACGCCGCCGGCGGCGCCGGCCTGCCGCCGTTCTGAACCACGCGGCCGCCGCGCCGCGTTCACCGTGGCGCGGCGCATGCTCTTTGCGCGCTCTTTGCCGCACGCCCGTGACCCGGGCGCTTGCACCGCCTCACCACCTCACTCATTTCCCACGGGAGGATTTCAATGCACGGCAGCAACAGCGAAACCGCGGCCCTGATGGAACGCGTGCTCTACGAGGTCAAGCGCGTGGTCGTCGGCCAGGACCGCTTCCTGGAGCGCGTGCTGGTAGCCATGCTCTCGCAGGGCCACCTGCTGGTCGAGGGCGTGCCGGGCCTGGCCAAGACGCTCACCGTCAAGACCCTGGCGCAGACGCTGCGCGGCCAGTTCAAGCGCATCCAGTTCACGCCCGACCTCGTGCCCGCCGACCTCGTGGGCACGCGCATGTACAACCAGAAGACCGGTGACTTCAGCACCACGCTGGGCCCGGTGTTCACCAACCTGCTGCTGGCCGACGAGATCAACCGCGCGCCGGCCAAGGTGCAGAGCGCGCTGCTGGAGGTGATGCAGGAGCGCCAGGTCACCATCGCCGGCACCACGCACCGCGTGCCCGAGCCCTTCCTGGTGATGGCCACGCAGAACCCCATCGAGACCGAGGGCACCTATCCGCTGCCCGAGGCGCAGGTGGACCGCTTCATGATGAAGGTGCTGGTGGACTACCCCACCGAGGAAGAGGAGTTCGTCATCGTCGAGCGCGTCACCGGCGCGCCGGTGGAGGTGCAGCCGGTGGCCACGACGATGCAGCTCGCCGCGCTGCAGCAGGCCTGCCGCAGCCTGTACGTCGATCCCTCGCTGATGCAGTACGCCGTCAGGCTCGTGGCGGCCACGCGCGACCCGGGCCGTGCTGGCCTGGGCGACATGGCGCGCTACATCACCTTCGGCGCCAGCCCGCGCGCCACCATCAACCTGGTCGAGGGCGGGCGGGCGCTGGCCTTCCTGCGCGGGCGCGGCTACGTGCTGCCCGAGGACATGGTCGACATCGCCGCCGACGTGCTGCGCCACCGCCTGACGCTGAGCTACGAGGCGCTGGCCGAGGGCATCACGGCCGACACCATCATCGGCCGGCTCATGCAGAAGCTGCCGGCCCCGGACAAGCCGCTGGAATCCCGCGTCCAGCTCGCCGCCAATGGTTGATCGCGCCACCGCCTCCCCAGCGCCGGGCGCGGCCGCCGCGGCGAGCGGCGCGCTGCCCGGCGAGAACGCCGAGGCGCTGCTGCGCCGCCTGGAGTGGAGCGTGCTGCGCCGCCTCGACGGCTGGCTGCAGGGCGACTACCGCACGCTCTTCCGCGGCGAGGGCCTGGACCTGGCCGACCTGCGCGAGTACCAGCACCACGACGACGTGCGCCGCATCGACTGGAACGTCACGGCGCGGCTGCAGCAGCCCTACGTGCGCGAGTACACCGAGGACCGCGACATCGCCGCCTGGTTCCTGCTCGACCTGAGCCCCTCCGTGCACTTCGGCTCGCGCCGGCGCAGCAAGGCGCAGGTGGGCATCGAGTTCACCGGCGTGATCGCGCGGCTGCTGGCGCGCCGCGGCAACCGCGTCGGCGCGCTGCTCTACGGCGACCGCGTGGACACCGTGCTGCCCGCGCGCAGCGGGCGCATGCAGGTGCTGGAGCTGATGCAGCGGCTCATCAACCGCCCGGACGCCAGCGCCATGCCGCAGGGCACCAAGCTCTCCGAGCTGCTGCAGGGCGCACTGCAGCAGCTCAAGCGGCGCAGCATGGTGTTCGTGCTGTCGGACTTCTTCAGCGAGCCGGGCTGGAGCGAGCCGCTGGCCACGCTGGCGCTGCGCCACGAGGTCATCGCCGTGCGGCTGTACGACCCGCTGGAGCTGGAGCTGCCCGACCTGGGGCTGGTCTACATCCAGGACGCCGAGACCGGCGAGCAGCTGATGGTGGACACCCATTCCAGGGGCTTTCGCCAGCGCTTCGCCGGCGCGGCGCGGCGGCGCGAGGCCGAGCTGCGCACCGGGCTGGCGCAGGCCGGCGTGGACACGCTGGAGCTGGCCAGCGACGAGGACCTGGCCGCGGCGATCGTCCGTTTCGTGCACCTGCGGCGCCAGCGCAGCCGCCTGGCCGCTGGCAGCGTGGCGCCGCGGCCCAACGCCTAGGTTCTTGATTGCCAGGGAGTCGTCATGATGAATTTCCTGTGGCCCTCGCTGCTGTGGACGCTGCTGTTGCTGCCGCTGCTGGTGCTGCTCTACCTTTGGCTGCTGCGCCGGCGCAAGCAGACCGTGCTGCCCTACGCCGACCTGGGCCTGGTCAAGCAGGCCCTGGGCCGCGGCGGCACCTGGAAACGCCACGTGCCGCCGGTGCTGCTGCTGCTGGCGCTGACCTCGCTGCTGCTGGCGTCGGCGCGGCCCACCGCCGTGATGACGCTGCCCCTGGCCGAGCAGACCATCATCCTGGCCATGGACGTCTCGGGCAGCATGCGCGCCGCCGACGTGCAGCCCACGCGGCTGGCCGCGGCGCAGACCGCGGCCAAGGCCTTCCTCACCGACCTGCCGCGCGACGTGCGCGTGGGCGTGGTCAGCTTCGCCGGCACCGCCGCGGTGGTGCAGGCGCCGACCTTCAGCCGCGAGGACGTGGTCGCCGCCATCGACCGCTTCCAGCTGCAGCGCGCCACGGCCATCGGCAGCGGCATCGTGCTGTCGCTGGCCACGATCTTCCCGGACGCGGGCATCGACCTGAGCCAGGTCACCGGGCAGCGCCCCATGCCGCAGGCGCTGGGCGAGAACAACGGCGCCGAGTCCAAGGCGCGCGACTTCAAGCCGGTGGAGCCGGGCAGCTACGCCTCGGCGGCGGTCATCCTGCTCACCGACGGCCAGCGCACCACGGGTCCTGACCCGGTGGATTCCGCGCGCATGGCCGCCGAGCGCGGCGTGCGCGTCTATACCGTGGGCATCGGCACCAAGGAGGGCGACACCATCGGCTTCGAAGGCTGGAGCATGCGCGTGCGCCTGGACGAGGAGACGCTCAAGACCATTGCCGACCTCACCCGCGCCGAGTACTTCTACGCCGGCACCGCGGCCGACCTCAAGAAGGTCTACCAGACGCTGTCCTCGCGCCTGGTGATGGAGAAGAAGGAGACCGAGGTCAGCGCCCTCTTCGCCGCCCTGGGCGCGGCGCTGGCGCTGGCCGCCGCGGCGCTGTCGCTGTGGTGGTTCGGGCGGGTGATGTAGGCCCGGCCGCTCTTCCTACTTCCCTTGCGAAACGGCGCGCCCCACGGGGCGCGTCGGCGTTTGCAGGCCTGTTTCCAAGGCACGGCAAGCGCTGCGCACGGGCTTGCGGCGGGATTGGGGGCCGCCTGGGTTCCCGCCTTCGCGGGAATGAAGAAGGTAGCTACTTCGCCAGCCGCGTCCGGTACGCCCGCGCCGCGTCGTAGTAGCGCTGCAGGTAGGCGCGCGTCTGCTCCTCGTCCAGCGGCTCGGCGCAGCTCAGCAGGTGGCGGCAGTAGTTGCGCCAGTCGCTGCTCTGCAGCGCGCGTGCCAGCGCCTGGCGCAGCGCCTGCACCCGCTGCGGCGGCATGGCCGCGCTGGCGACCACGGCGCGGAAGCTGCTGAAGCCGCGCAGGTCGATGCCGAGCTCCTGCGCCGCCGGCACTTCCGGGAACGCCGGGTCGCGCCGCTCGGCCAGCACCGCCAGCGGCCGCAGCTTGCCCTGCTCCAGTTGCTCCGCCACGTCGCCGGCCTCCTCGATCAGCAGCTCGACGCGCCCGTCCAGCACCGCCGCCACGCGCTCCCGGTGCTTGGACACCGGCACGTTGATCAGCCGCCCGCCGCCCCTGGCGCTCAGGGCGCGCAGCAGCAGCTCGTGGCGCCCGTCCGCCCCGGTGGTGGCCACGCGCAGCCGGCCGGGATGGCTGCGCGCCTGGTCGAGCACGTCCTGCAAGGTGCGCAGTGGGCTGTCCGCCGGCACGAACAGGAAGGACTCGAAGGAGGACACCACGCCCAGCACCTCGAACTGCCGCGGCTCCAGGTTGACGCTGCCGCCGGCCCAGACCCACACCGTGGTGCCGCTGAGGATGGCCAGGGCATTGGCCGGATCGCCGGACGCCAGCAACCGCGTCAGCCCGGTGTTGCCCGAAGCGCCGGGCACGTTGGCCAGCTCGAAGCCGGTGCCCAGGTCGCGCTCCATCAGCCGCGTCAGCAGCCGCGCGACGCCGTCGGGCCCGGAGCTCAGGCCGTAGGGAATGGTGAACTCGATGCTCCTGCGCACGTCGCGCTGCCCGGCGGCCGGGCCGAAGAACAGCGCCATCACGTAGCTGATGCTGTCGTGGTAGGCGGGCGGGGCGTTGTCGCGCCAGGTACGCAGGTAGTCCTCGAAGCTGCCGCCCGGGGCGTCGAGGTTGAGGTAGCCCAGCGCCTCCCACAGCTCCGGGTTCTCCTCGAACAGCGGCAGCAGCTGCGTGGCCACGACTTCGTTGCGGTCGCGGTCATAGGCGCCGCTGCGCAGCTTCTGCCCGTTGGCGGCGTACCAGGCCGCCAGCGTCTGCCCGGGCGGCAGGCTGCGGTGCTTCTCGCCCAGGAAGCGGTCGGCACTGGCCTGCAGCTCCTGCGCGTAGCCCTGCAGCCGCGGGCTCGGCGGGTTGTTGCGCCATTCGGCGGCGAAGCGCTGCAGCGTGTAGAGCGAGGACACCTCGCACAGCGCCTCCTCGAACCACTGGTGCGCGCCGGCGGTGCCGAAATGCGGATGGCGCTCGTAGTTGGCCATCACGTGGCAGAACTCGTGCGCGAACTCGTAGACGTAGCCGGCCCAGCGGTCGTCGCGCGCGGTGAGCAGCACCTGGTACTCGCCGCGCGGGCCGCGCTCGTAGAGCGCGATCGGCGAGCGCGTGGAATTCGACACCACGATCGGCGCCAGCGGCCGGCCCGGGATGCGCTCCTGCAGCTCGCGCGCCACGGCCACCAGGATGTCGCGGATGTCGCGCGTGTTGGCAGTGCCCCAGCCGCCCTCGCGCACGGTGATGGCCACCTTCGCCGCCGGCGCCTCGCCCGGTGCACGCGCGGGCTGCGGCATGACCTGGCCCACGGGCGCGCGCAGGTTGCGCTCGCGCAGCACCGCCGTCGCCAACTCGGGTTCCAGCGCCCGCGGCGGCAGCGTGTCCGAGGGCACCTGCCCGGCCTCGTGCAGGTAGGCCATGGTGCCGGCGATGAGGCGCCGCGCCGCGTCGTCGAACATGAAGGGCAGCGTCATGCGCGGCGCGCCGGCCGTGGCGGGCGTCGCCGCGTACAGCGCGTTCCACAGCGTGGCGGCATCGAAGCCGGCGGTCTGCGCCAGCGCCAGGCGCACGATCTCCTCGGCATTGGCCGGGTCGGCCAGGTAGCGCTGCGCATCGAGCTCGGCCTGCAGCCAGGCCCGCGCCACGTCCGGGCGGCGCTCCAGCAGTTGCGCGCGCATGACCAGGAAGGCGCCGTCCTCCATGCCGAACTCGTGGCCGCTGGCAATGCGCCGCGCCACGCCCTCCTGCACCAGCCGCGTGGCCACCGGCTCCCACACCGCGACGGCATCGACCCGGCCCGCGCGCAGGTTGCTGGTGATGAGCTCGATGTTCTGGCCCAGGTACGCGGCGGGCGAGACGTTGCGCTGCTGCAGCAGCTCGCGTGCGAAGCGGTCGGCGCAGCTGTCGCGCGGCGCCGCGATCTGGCTGCCCTGCAGCGCCTGCAGCGTGGCCGGCCCGTCGATGCGGCCCAGCAGCACGTTGCACTGGTCACGGCCCATGCCCAGCGCGGCCACCAGCCGCAGCTCGCCGGGCGTGCCTTCGGAGCGCGTGACGCCCACCAGCGCCGACACCGGGCCCATGTAGCCCACGTGCTGGGTGCCGGCCTGCAGCGCCGCGTTGATCTTGCGCCCCTGTAGCGCGGGCTCGAACTCGACCGTCGAGCCCTTGGGCAGGTAGCGCTCGTAGAAGCGCTTGCCGCGCATCACCAGCGCGGACCAGGCCGACGTGAAGTAGGGCTGGTAACCGATCACCAGCGCCACGGGCTCGCCCGGGCGGCCCAGGCCCGCAGGCGCCGCGGCGGCGGGTGCCGCCGGAGCCGGGGCTGCTGCGGCCGCCGTGGGCGGCAGCGCGGCCATGAAGAGGAGAAGCAGGGCCAGCGCCGCGGCCGGCAGCCCGGAGAAGAAGAAATGCAGAGGCGACTTCACGCCCCGCATGGTCGCACCCCGGGACAACTCCGGGGCCGTCACCCGCTGCGCCGGCGCGGCTTCCCCGGCAGCGGGAGCCACGCCGGCGAGATCGAGCGTCAGTACGAGTCGGCCGGGCCCTTGTAGACGCGGCCGGCGTGGCTGTTCCAGCCCGGCTCCAGGCGCTGCACGCCGTCGAGGTCGTTGAAGATCCAGCGGTCGCTGCGCATGGCACTGTCGCGGTCGGATGCGACGTCGGAGCGGCTGGCCGAGCCGCTGCTGCTGCCGTCATAGGGGCGGCCCGCCGCACCCGCGCTGCCGGAGTCCATGGACGACGACGAGGACATGGCCGAGCTGGAGCTACCGTCCATGCTGCTGCCGGAGGACATCGAGTTCGCAACGTGCTTGTCGTAGTTCTGCGATGACGGGCTGGTGGCCCACTCGGTGCCGTAGTTCAGGTCGTTGCGCTCGATGTCGCCGCTGGAGATGGCACGGGCGGCTTCGGACCTGACCTGGTCGCGCGTCAGGGGCTGGCTCTGGGCCATGGCGGAGGTGGCGCCCAGCGCCGCGACGATCAAGGTAGTGAGTGCTGCAACTTTCACGTTCTGCTCCTTGCCGGGTCCGGGTCGGGACCCGTGAAATCGACTATAGGACTGCCCCATCCCCTGGCATGGCAATGCATGCGTCGTGAATGGGGGCTGACCCTGACTCGGCAAGTCGCGGACCTCCCTGCGGCTCTTATGTGGCCTGCAGCACACCCTGGCTCAGGCGCAGCGCGCGGTCGCAGCGCGCGGCCAGGCGCTCGTCGTGGGTGACCAGCACGAAGGCCGTGCCACGCTCGCGCGCGAGCTCCAGCATCAGCGCGAACACGCCGTCGGCGGTGTCGCGGTCGAGGTTGCCGGTGGGCTCGTCGGCCAGCACGCAGGCCGGTTGCGCCACCAGCGCGCGCGCGATGGCCACGCGCTGGCGCTCGCCGCCGGAGAGCTCGCCGGGGCGGTGCTGCGCGCGCTGGCCCAGGCCCACGCGCGCGAGCATCTCTTGCGCCTGCGCGCGCGCCGGCTCCAGCGCCATGCGCCGCACGCGCAGCGGCATGGCCACGTTGTCCAGCGCCGTGAACTCCGGCAGCAGGTGGTGAAACTGGTAGATGAAGCCCAGGTGCTGGTTGCGCCAGCGGCCCTGCTCGGCGGCGTTCATGGCGGCGAAGTCGCGGCCCAGCAGCTGCACGCGGCCGCTGCTGGGCGCGTCCAGGCCGCCGAGCAGGTGCAGCAGCGTGCTCTTGCCCGAGCCCGAGGCGCCGACGATGGCCAGCGTGCGCGCGCGATAGACCTGCAGCGTCACGTCGCGCAGCACCTGCACGTCGAGGATGCCGTCGTGAAAGCGCTTGCTCAGCGCGGTGCAGGCCAGCACGGTTGCGCCGGCATCGGCAGCACCCGGTGCCGACGGGTTCGCGCCAGTGGCGCGGGAAGCGGAAACCTCATTCATAGCGCAGCGCCTCCGCCGGGTTGACGCGGCTGGCGCGCCAGCTCGGGTAGAGCGTGGCCAGCAGCGCCAGCACCAGCGAGATCAGCACGATGGGGACGATGTCGCCGCGCTGCGGGTCGCTGGGCATGTGGTTGATGACGTAGATGCTGCCGGGCAGGAAGCTGACGTTGAGCAGCCGCTCGATGGCCGGGACGATGGTGCCCACGTTCACCGCCACCAGCAGCCCCAGCGCCGCGCCGCCGAGCGTGCCGATGATCCCGGCGGCCGCGCCCTGCACCACGAAGATGCCCATGATCGAGCGCGGGCTCGCGCCCAGGGTGCGCAGGATGGCGATGTCGGCGCGCTTGTCCGTGACCGTCATCACCAGCGTCGAAACCAGGTTGAAGGCCGCCACCGCGACGATGAGCGTGAGGATGATGAACATCAGCCGCTTCTCGATCTGCACCGCGTCGAACCAGGCGGCGTTGGTGCGGGTCCAGTCGCGCACGAGCAGCCGCGGCATGGCGGCGCCGAGCTGCTGCGCGACGGCGCGCGCCTCGTTCACGTCGGCCAGGCGCAACTGCACACCGGTGGGGCCTTCCACGCGGAACAGCCGCGCCGCGTCGTCGAGGTGCACCAGCGCCAGGGAGCTGTCGTACTCGTAGTGGCCGGAGGCGAAGGTGCCCGCCACCGTGAAGGCGCGGAAGCGCGGCACCACGCCCGCGGGCGTGACCTGCCCGCCCGGCGCCACCAGCGTGACGCTGTCGCCCGGGCCCACGCCCAGCTGCCGCGCCAGCTCCTGGCCCAGCACGATGCGCCAGGCCCCGGGCTGCAGCTGCGCGAAGGTGCTGTCGCGCAGCTGCGCCGCCAGCGGCGTGACGGCGGCCTCCTCGGCCGGCTCGATGCCGCGCACGAGCACGCCGCGCATGTTGTCGCCGCGCGCCAGCAGCGCCTGCGTGGAAATGAAGGGCGCGGCGCCCTGCACCTGCGGCTGCGCCCTCGCCTGCGCCGCCACGGCGCGCCAGTCGGGCAGCCCGGCGCCGCCGGGCTCCAGGATCTCGACGTGCGAGATGACGCTGAGCATGCGTTCGCGCACTTCCTTCTGGAAGCCGTTCATCACCGACAGCACGATGATCAGCGCGGCCACGCCCAGCGCGATGCCCAGCATCGAGACGCCGGAGATGAAGGAAATGAAGCGGTTGCGCCGCCCGGCCCGGCCTGCGCGCGTGTAGCGCCAGCCGATCTGCCATTCGTAAGGCATTTGCATAGGTGCGGCATCCTAGCGGGGCCGGCACGGCCGGCGGCGACATGGAAGGCACGGTGAACCTGCGCACCAGCCTCATCGTTGTTCCTCCGGGCAAGCTCCTCTTCGATCGAACCCGGCTCGTGCCAGCCGCCTCATCGCCGGGGGCTTGGATAATCCAACCCATGCAGTTGCTGATTCCTTTTGCCGCCCCGCTGTCCGACGCCGGACGCCAGGCCCTGCAGTCGCTGCGGCTGCCCCACCTGGACGCTCTTCTTGCCAACTGGCGCGAGGCCGAACGCGACGCGGGCGACGAGGGCTCGCTGTCGCCGCCGCACGAGCGGGCGCTGGCGCGCGCGCTGGGCTGGGAGGTCAGCGACGGGCTCATTCCCTGGGCCGCGCACGACGCCGCCGCGGCCGGGCTGCCCGCCGATGCCGCCTGGGGCCGCCTCACGCCGGTGCACCTGCTGCTGGGCAGCGACCACATCGGGCTGGCCGATCCGCAAGCGCTCGCGCTCGACGCGGGCGAGTCGCGCCGCTTCTTCGACGCCGTCGAGGAGCTCTTCACCAGCGAGGGTTTCACGCTGCATTTCCACGAGCCCCTGAGCTGGCTGGTGTCGCACCCGCTGCTGGAGCAGCTGCCCACCGTGGCGGCGGACCGCGCCATCGGCCACGCGCTGCAGCGCGACCTGCCCGAGCAGCCGCGGCTGCTGCGCCGGCTGCTCAACGAGGTGCAGATGCTGCTGTTCAACCATCCGCTCAACGAGTCGCGCGAGGCGCGCGGCGAGCTGCCCGTCAACGGCCTGTGGCTCAGCGGCTGCGGCGCGCTGCAGCCCGTGCGCGCCGACGCCGAGGCCCCGCGCGTGGACGAGCGCCTGCGCACGCCCGCGCTGGCCGAGGACTGGGACGCCTGGCTGCAGGCCTGGAGCGCGCTGGATGCCGAGGTCATCGCGCCGCTGGCGCAGGGCGGAGAGGGCCGCCTGGTGCTGTGCGGCGAGCGCAGCGCGCTGGCGCTGGAGCCGCAGGCCAGGCGCTGGTGGCAGCGCCTGACCGGCGCGCGCGGCCCGCGCGCCGCGGCACTGCTGGAGACGCTATGACGCAGCCGCTGCTGGAGCTGCGCGACGTGCCGCCGCGCGCGGCGCACGCGCTGGAGCAGGCCGGGGTGCACCCGCTGCTGGCGCGGCTCTTCGCCGCGCGCGGCGTGCGCACGGCCGAGGAGCTCGACGACGGCCTGAACCGGCTGCTGCCGCCGGCCACGCTGCGGGGCAGCGCCGAAGGCGCACGGCTGCTGGCCGATGCGCTGGAGGCGGGAAAGCGCATCTGCATCGTCGCCGACTACGACTGCGACGGCGCCACCGCCTGCGCCGTGGCGCTGCGCGGCCTGCGCATGCTCGGCGCCGCGCCCGACACGCTGCACTACGTCGTGCCCGACCGCGCGGTGCACGGCTACGGCCTGAGCCCGACCATCGTGGACCTGGCGCTGCCGCTGCGCCCGGACGTGCTGGTCACCGTGGACAACGGCATTGCCAGCCTTGCCGGCGTGGCGCATGCGCGCGCGCTGGGCCTGTCGGTGCTGGTCACCGACCACCACCTGCCCGCCGTCGAGAACGGCAGCGTGCTGCTGCCCGAGGCCGACGTCATCGTCAATCCCAGCCAGCCGGGCTGCGCCTTTGAGAGCAAGTCGCTTGCGGGCGTGGGCGTGATGTTCTACGTGCTGCTGGCCCTGC
This sequence comes from Azohydromonas aeria, assembly GCF_009760915.1. Lineage (GTDB taxonomy): Bacteria > Pseudomonadota > Gammaproteobacteria > Burkholderiales > Burkholderiaceae_C > Azohydromonas > Azohydromonas aeria. The sequence goes on along the minus strand of NZ_VIDQ01000017.1, from coordinate 80,704 downwards.
GCGCCGAGCTGCGCGCGCGCGGGCGCTTCGATGCCGCGTCGCAGCCGCGCCTGGATGCGCTGCTCGACCTCGTGGCGCTGGGCACCGTCGCCGACGTCGTGAAGCTCGACGCCAACAACCGCCGCCTGGTGGCGCAGGGCCTGAAGCGCATCCGCGCCGGGCGCATGCAGCCGGGCATCGCGGCGCTCTTTGCCGCGGCCGGGCGCGACCCGCTGCGCGCCAGCGCCTTCGACTTCGGCTTCGCGCTGGGCCCGCGCGTCAATGCCGCGGGGCGGCTGGCCGACATGACGCTGGGCATCGAGTGCCTGCTCACCGACGACGCGGCGCGCGCGCGCGAGCTGGCGCAGCAGCTCGACGCCATCAACCGCCAGCGCCGCGAGGTCGAGGCCGGCATGCGCGAGCAGGCCGAGAACCTGCTGGTGCAGCTCGCGCCCGAAGGCGAGGAAGTGGACGCGCCCGCCGCCGTGGCGCTGTACGACCCCGAGTTCCACGAGGGCGTGGTCGGCATCGTGGCCGGGCGGCTCAAGGAGCGGCTGCACCGGCCGACCTTCGTGTTCGCGCGCGGCCAGGACGGGCTGCTCAAGGGCTCGGGGCGCTCCATTCCCGGTTTCCACCTGCGCGACGCGCTGGACCTGCTGAGCAAGCGCGCGCCGGGCGTGCTGCTGAAGTTCGGCGGCCACGCCATGGCCGCCGGCTGCACGCTGGCCGAAGCCGACTTCCCGCGCTTCGCGCAGGCGCTGGTGGACGTGGCGCAGGAGCAGCTCGACGCCGCCGCGCTGCAGCGCCGGCTGCCCGTGGACGGGCCGCTGCCGCCGCAGTACTTCGACGCCGACACGGTGCAGGCGCTGGAGTCGCAGGTCTGGGGCCAGGCCTTCGACGCGCCCCTGTTCTGCGACGAGGTGCAGGTCGTGGCGCAGCGCCTGGTGGGCGAGCGGCACCTGAAGCTGCGGCTGCGCCTGCACGGCACGCTGCGCGACGCGATCTGGTTCAACCACGCCACGACGCTGCCCGACACGGTGCGCCTGGCCTACCGGCTGGCGCTGGAGACCTGGCAGGGACAGACGCGGCTGCAGATGGTGGTGCAGGCCAGCGCCTGAGCCCGGGCGCCGCGCGCGCCCGGCGCTTTCCCGGGCCGACCCTCACGCCCCCACCGGTTGCCCGCGCAGCCAAGCCGGGCACGGCATCTGCTGAAAACGCATGTCGTCGTGCCGCTGCCGGCAGCAGGCCCGAACGACGTGCAGTCGGAAAAAACGTCGTTGAGGTGTCTATGCGTGATCTGCAGTGCGCGGGTGAACCCGTGCTGGCCGCGCCGTGTTCGCGGCGCCAGTTGCTGGGCCGGTTCGCCGGCTGGGGTGGAGCGGCCGGGATGGCGGCGCTGCTGCCGGGCGTCGCCGGCGCGGCCGACGTCGAGGTCGATGCCGCGGCGCTGCCGCCGGTGCGCACGCTGCGCACCGGGCTGAGCCGTCCCTGGGGCCTGGCCTTCGTCTCCGACGGCTCGCTGCTCGTGACCGAGCGCGAAGGCCGGCTGCGCCGCATCAGCGCCAGCGGCAGCGCGATGAGCACCGTCGCCGGGCTGCCGCCGCGGCTGTACGTGGGTGGCCAGGGCGGGCTGCTGGACGTGCAGGTGGACAGCAGCGGGGGCGACGACTGGGTCTACCTCAGCTACACCGAGCGCGGCACCGGCAGCCGCTGGGACAGCGTCGGCGTGGCGGTGGCGCGCGCCCGGCTCGCCGGCAACCGGCTGCTCGACCTGCGGGTCATCTTCCGGGCCCGGCCCAAGGTGCCGCTGTCGGTCTCCAACGCCCACTACGGCTCGCGCCTGGTGCTGGCCCCGGGCAACAAGCTCTTCATCTCGCTGGCCGACCACCGCGTGGACAGCGAGCGCATCAAGGCGCAGTGGCTCACGCACCACCACGGCAAGATCTGTCGCATCAACCGCGACGGCAGCGTGCCCGGCGACAACCCCTTCGTCGGCCACGAGCGCGCCCAGCCCGAGATCTGGAGCCTGGGGCACCGCAACCCGCAGGGGCTCACGCTCAATCCCTTCACCGGCGAGCTGTGGGAGAGCGAGCACGGGCCGCAGGGCGGCGACGAGATCAACGTCATCCGGCGCGGCGCCAACTACGGCTGGCCGCGCGTGTCCCACGGTTGCGAGTACGGCGCCGCGCCCGAGACCTGCCGGCCCGTGGGCGGCAGCAGCACGGCGCCCTGGGTCGAGCCGCCGGTGACGGTGTGGCGCCCGTTCTCGATCGCGCCCGCGGGCATGTGCTTCTACGACGGCGCCATGTTCCCGGAGTGGCGCGGCAACCTGTTCGTGGCCGCGCTGGCGGACATGGCGCTGTGGCGGCTGACCGTCAGCGGCCGCAGCGTGACCTCGCGCAGCGCCCTGTACCGCGGCCAGCGCCGGCGCATGCGCGACGTGCGCCAGGCGCCCGACGGCGCGCTGCTGGTCCTCACCGACGAGGACAACGGCCGCATCCTGCGCATCGCGCGCTGACAGCCAGGGAGCATCGCCATGACCGGCCCTGCCGCCCCGCGCGCATCCGTTGCAGACACGGCCTGTTCCGCCGATTCCACCGCTTCCGCCGACCTGCCCCGCCGCTTGCAGTGGCTCTGGAGCGCCGCCGTGGCGCTGAGCCTGGCGGTGTCGGGCTGCGGCGGCGGCGGCGGTGACGGCGGCTCCGCCACGAGCCCGCCCGCCGGGGGCGAGGCGGCGACGCCGGCGCCGGCGCCTGCGCCTGCACCCGCACCCGCACCCGCACCCGCACCCGCACCCGCACCAGCACCAGCACCAGCACCAGCACCAGCACCAGCACCAGCACCTGCGCCCGCGCCCGCGCCGGTGACCGATGCGCAGGTGGTTGCCTTCCGCAACGGGCTGAACCATCCCTGGGGCCTGGCCTTCCTGCCCGACGGCCGGATGCTGGTGACCGAGCGCGACCTGCGGCAGCTGCGCCTCGTCAGCGCCGACGGCGCCACGCTGTCGGCGCCCATCACGGCCGGGCTGCCGGCCATCCGCAGCGGCGGCCAGGGTGGGCTGCTGGACGTGGCGCTGGACCCGGACTTCACCAGCAACCGGCGCATCTACCTGTCCTACGCCGAGGGCACCGACGCCGCCAACGGCCTGGCGGTGTGGCGTGCCGAGGTGGAGGCCGACTACAGCGGCCTGCGCAACGGCACGCGCATCTGGCGCACCAACCAGCCGGCCGACGGCCAGGCCCACTACGGCGGGCGGCTGCTGTTCGACGGCAGCGGGCATCTGTTCGTGTCGGTGGGCGACCGGCTCAGCGACGCCACCCGCGTGCAGGCGCAGAACGCCGGCAGCGACCTGGGCAAGATCCTGCGCCTCACCACCGACGGCGCGCCCGCGCCGGGCAATCCGGCCATCAGCGGCGGCGTGCCCGGGCTGTGGAGCCTGGGCCACCGCAACCCGCAGGGCCTGGCGCTGAATCCGGCCAACGGCCAGCTCTGGGAAGCCGAGCACGGGCCGCAGGGCGGCGACGAGATCAACGTCGTGGGGGCCGGCCTCAATTTCGGCTGGCCGCTGGTGTCCTTCGGCTGCGAGTACGGCGCCCCGCCCGACACCTGCACCGTGGTCGGCGGCGCCACCGGGAGGCCCGGCCTGACGGCGCCGCTGACGCACTGGACGCCCTCGATCGCGCCCGGCGGCATCGCCTTCTACAGCGGCGACAAGTTCCCCGGCTGGCAGGGCAGCCTGTTCGTGACGGCGCTGGCCGACCGCTCGCTGTGGCGGCTCACGCTCAGCGGCAACACCGTCACCGGCCGCGAGCGGCTGTTCGCCGGGCAAGGCAAGCGGCTGCGCGCCGTGTACCAGGGGCCCGACGGCTGGCTGTACCTGCTCACCGACGAGGATGCCGGGCAGATCCTGCGCGTGCAGCGCTGAAGGCGGGGCCGTGGCGTCGCGGTCGCGGTCGCGGCCCGTCCGCGCCGCGATCGCGCGCCATCGGCGCGCATCGGTGCCGCAAGGGACTGCGCAATCCGGGAAAAACCTTGGCTGCCTACAATCCGGGGGTGATTGATCCCATCGAACTCAACGCCGACCTGCACTGCCACTCGGACGTGTCGGACGGCACCCTCAGCCCGGAAGGCGTCGCAGCGCGGGCCCACGCCAACGGCGTGCAGCTGTGGTCGCTGACCGACCACGACGAGGTCGGCGGGCAGCAGCGCGCGCTGCGCGCGGCGCGCGAGCTGGGCCTGCCCTATCTCAGCGGCGTGGAGGTGTCGGTGACCTTTGCCGGCAAGACGGTGCACATCGTCGGGCTGGGCTTCGACATCGAGGACGCGGCGCTGCGCGAGGGCCTGGCCGCCACGCGCGGCGGGCGCGGGCAGCGCGCGCACGAGATGGCGCAGGCGCTGGCCGAGGCCGGCATCGAGAACGCCTACGAGGGCGCGCTGCGCTACGTGGGCAACCCGGAGCTGATCTCGCGCACGCACTTCGCGCGCTTCCTGGTGGACAGCGGCGTGTGCGCGAACACCCCCGAGGTGTTCCGCCACTACCTGGCCGACGGCAAGCCCGGCTTCGTGCCGCACCGCTGGGCGGCGCTGGCCGACGCGGTGGGCTGGATCCGCGGCGCCGGCGGCATGGCCGTGATCGCGCACCCCGGGCGCTACAACTTCTCGCCCAACGAGGAGCACGCCTTCGTCGGCGAGTTCAAGGCGCTGGGTGGCGAGGGCGTGGAAGTCGTCACCGGCAGCCACCGGCCCGACGAGTACCCCAAGTACGCCGCGATGGCGCTGGAGTTCGGGCTGTACGCCTCGCGCGGCAGCGACTTCCACAGCCCCGACGAGAGCCACACCGACCTGGGCACCCTGCCGCTGCTGCCGGGCAAGCTGATCCCGGTGTGGGAGCTGCTGGCCGAGCGCGTGCACATGCCCTGAGGCCGGGCCCGCCGGGCACCCACCGCCCGGGGCCACCGGGCACGGCCCGGGCCGGACACGGAGGCGCGGGGCCTGCGCTGGCATGTTCCTGGCTAGGCCTTTGGCCATGCAAGCTGCCCTCACCGCGCCCTGGCCGGGCCTGTTCCGGCCGCGATGGACAATCCCGGCCATGGCCCAGTATTTCGAACTTCATCCCGACAACCCGCAGCCGCGGCTGCTGAAGCAGGCGGCGCAGATCCTGCACGGCGGCGGCGTGTGCGCCGTGCCCACCGACTCCAGCTACGCGCTGGTGTGCCACCTGGACGACAAGGCCGCCGCCGAGCAGCTGCGCCGCATCCGGCAGGTGGACGACAAACACCACCTCACGCTGCTGTGCCGCGACCTCTCCGAGCTGGCCAGCTACGCGCGCGTGGACAACCAGCAGTTCCGGATGCTCAAGAACGCCACGCCCGGGCCCTACACCTTCATCCTGGAGGCGACCAAGGAAGTGCCGCGCCGCCTCAGCCACCCGTCGCGGCGCACCATCGGGCTGCGCGTGCCCGAGCACGGCGTGACGCAGGCGCTGCTGGAGCAGCTGGGCCAGCCGCTGCTGGCCACGACGCTGATCCTGCCCGGCGACGACGACCCGCTCAACGACCCGCGCGAGATCCGCGAGCGGCTGGAGAAGCAGGTGCAGGCCGTGCTCGACGCCGGCGCCTGCCCGATGGAGCCCACCACCGTGGTGGACCTCTCCGGCGACGAGCCGGTGCTGGTGCGCCAGGGGCGCGGGGACGCGTCGGCGCTGGGACTGGGCCTGTAATCCTTTCCCCGCGAAACGCAAACGGCCGCCCATCGGGCGGCCGTTTCTGCATCGGGGCGTGAAAGGCTGAAAGGCTTACAGCGCCGCCGTCACCACCATCTCGACTTTCCAGTCCGGGTTGGCGAGCCGGGCCTGCACCGTGGCGCGCGGGGGCGCCTCCACGTCGGCGACCCACTTCTCGTACACGGCGTTCATGACCGGGAAGTCGGCCAGGTCCTGGATGAAGATCTGCACCATCAGCAGCCGGCTCTTGTCGGTGTGGGCGCGCTCCAGCAGCGCGTCGATCTGGTCGAGCACCTGCTGCGTCTGCCCGGCCATGTCGGCCGTGGCGTCGGTGGGCACCTGGCCGGCGAGGTACACGGTGCCGTTGTGCACCGCCATTTCCGACAGGCGCGGGCCGACGTCGAAGCGTTGAACCATCACTTCACTCCTTTGTGCTTGCGGGATTTGCCGCCGTGCGCGGGCGTGTGCGCCGGCGGGTGGTGCGGCGCCGGCGCCGCGCCCTTGGCCTTCTGGCCGATGCGGCTCTCGGTGCCGGCCATGAGCTTCTGGATGTTGGCGCTGTGGCGCCACACCAGCAGCAGCCCCATCACCGCCACGGCCAGCGCGGAGGGGCTCGCGCCCCAGATCAGCAGCTCGTAGAACGGCGCGAACAGCGCCGCGACGATGGCCGCCAGCGACGAGTAGCGGAAGAAGAAGGCAATGATCAGCCAGGTCGCCAGCGTGGCCAGGCCCAGCAGCGGGTTCAGCGCCAGCAGCACGCCCAGCGCCGTGGCCACGCCCTTGCCGCCCTTGAACTGGAAGAACACGGGGAACAGGTGGCCCAGGAAGGCGGCCAGGCCGACGAAGGCGATGGTGGTGTCGCCAAAACCCAGGCGCGGCGCCAGGGCCTGCGCGATGAGCACCGCGGCGGTGCCCTTGAGCGCGTCAAAGAGCAGCGTCAGCGCCGCGGCCTTGCGGTTGCCCGAGCGCAGCACGTTGGTGGCGCCGGGATTCTTCGAGCCGTAGCTGCGCGGGTCGGACAACCCCATGAGCCGGCTCACGATCACGGCGAAGGACAGCGACCCCAGCAGGTACGCGCCCAGCAGCGCCAGCAGGCTCCACAGCAGCTCCATGTCCTTCGTTCGCGGTGCGCTCAATTGTTCAGAGCCCACCAGTGTAAGCGCCGGGACAGGCTGCCCCCCTTGACAGCCGGCCGGCGCGGCCAGTCGCGCGCGCCCGTTACAGTGCCGATTCCAGCAGTCTTGATCCAGCGCATGAATCCGCTCACCGACGCGCCCGCGGCGCCCGCCCCCTCGCCCGCCGCCGCTCCCGCGGCCTGGCTGCCGCGCAGCCACACCGAGCTGCACGGCGAGCTGCACGCCCGCCCGGCGCTGCCGGTGCGCACGCCCTGCGTGGTGTCGTCCTGGGCGCAGTGGGGCATGGCCGCGGCGCAGGCCGAGAGCGCGCTGGCCGAGCTGTGCCGTGCCGGCGGCCAGCCCGCGCCGCCGCCGCAGGCGCGCCACCACGTGCTGCACACGCCGCGCTTCGAGCTGCGCTTCGAGCGCCACGGCGAGTTCGTGAGCTGGCAGGTGAACCGGCCGCTGCACCTGCCCGAAGGCACGCCCGAAGACGGCGCGCTCGACGACCTGCTGGAGCACGCCGCCGCCACCGAGCTGCTGCCCGCGGCCTTCGTGCGCCAGCTCTCGCCGCCCGAAGGCGCGCCGATGATCGCCGCGGCGCACGTGCTGCTGCTGCAGGCCGACGAGGACAGCCTGCCGCGGCTGCGCCGGCGCATCGCCACGGCGCTGGGCAGCGGCGGCGGGCTGGGCGGCGACGACGGCGCGCCGCTGCTGGGCGCCGTCATCGCCGACGGCCAGGCCGTGGTCTTCACCGACCTGCGCCTGCGCGGCGACGGTTTTACTCGCTTCGTGCTGCTGGACATGGGCCTGCCGCCGGACCAGGCCGCGCGCGAGGCGCAGCGGCTGTGCGAGATCGAGACCTACCGCATGCTGGCCATGCTGGGCTTTCCGGTGGCGCAGAAGGAGGCGCAGGCGCTGGTGTCGCTGGAGCGCACGCTGCAGCGCACCGTGGACGCCATGGCCAACGACGACGCGCGCGACGACGCCGCGGCCTTCGAGACGCTGACCAAGCTGGCCGCCGAGATCGAGCACAGCGCCGCGCGCACGCGCTACCGCTTCTCGGCCACGCGCGCCTACCACCAGATCGTGCAGCGCCGGCTGGCCGACCTGCGCGAGCGCCGCATCGAGGGCGTGCAGACGCTCTCGGGCTTCTTCGGCCGCCGCTTCGCGCCGGCCATGGCGCTGTGCGAGAGCACCGACGCGCGGCTGACCGACGTGGCCGACCGCATCAACCGCGCCGTGGCGCTGGCGCGGGTGCGCGTGGAGGTGCAGCGCGAGGCCGGCAACCAGGAGGTGTTCAAGCTGCTCGCGCACCGCCAGCAGCTGCAGCTGCGGCTGCAGCAGACGGTGGAAGGCCTGTCGGTGGTCGCCATCAGCTACTACGCGCTGGGGCTGGTGGGCTACCTGGCCAAGGCGGCCAAGGGCGTGCCGGCGCTGGCCGCGACGCTCCCCGCCCCCGACGTGGTGGTGGGCCTGGCGGTGGCGCCGGTGGTCGGCGGCGTGTGGCTGTTCCTGAAGCGGCTGCACCAGCGCCTGGGCGGCCATCACTGAGCCACCCCTGGGAAGACACCCACCCGGGGTGGGCACCTGGAATGCTCGGGGGATTGACATGGCGACCAAGATCGCCGTGGAGACAACCCCATGCATCTCAACCCCCTTTCGCCGCGCAACCCGCTGCACCCGGCCTGTGCCTGGGTGGTGGCGGCCGGGCTGGTCGTCTCGGGCCTGCAGCCCTACAGCCGCGTGGGCTGGCTGGCCGAGGCCGCGCCGGTGCTGCTGGTCGGCGCGGTGCTACTGCTGACCTACCGGCGCTACCCCCTGAGCACGCTGACGTACCTGCTGCTGTCGCTGTTCGCGCTGGTGGTGCTCACCGGCGCGGCCTACAGCTTCCAGCGCGTGCCGCTGGGCTTCTGGCTGGAGGACGTGTTCGACCTGTCGCGCAACCCGTACGACCGGCTGGGCCACTTCCTGCAGGGCGTGGTGCCGGCGATGGTGGTGCGCGAGCTGCTGCTGCGCCGCGGCTGGGTCACGCAGCGCGGCGTGGCCGCCGTGCTGTCGGGCTGCGTGGCGCTGGCGCTGAGCGCGTGCTACGAGATCCTGCAATGGCGCCTGGCGGTGCTGTTCCAGCGCCCGCTGGAGGAGTTCATGGGCATGCAGGGCGACCTCGCCGACAGCCAGGCCGACATGCTCATGGCGCTGCTGGGCGCACTGGCGGCACTGCTGCTGCTGTCGCGGCTGCAGGACCGGCAGATGGCGGCCACGCCCTGGCCGCGCGAGCAGAACGCGCCGCCGCGCGCGGGCCCGCACAACCGCGGCAGCCGCAACCGGCCCTCCGCGGCCTGAGCCGGCCGCGCGGTGCGCGGTTTCAGGGGGGACGCCGACCGCCCGGGGCGGCGCACGGCTTGCCCCAGAGGCTGGCCGCACCGCCGGCGCCTGCCGTCGCAGGACCGCCGCAGTCCAGGGCGCGGCCAGGAGAACAACCCATGTCCGAACACGTCTACAAGCTCATCGAGCTGGTGGGTTCCTCGACCACCGGCACCGACGACGCCATCCGCAACGCCATCGAGACCGCGGCGCTGACCGTGCGCCACATCGACTGGTTCGAGGTCGTGGAAACGCGCGGCCACGTCGTCGATGGCCGCATCGGCCACTACCAGGTCACGCTCAAGGTGGGGTTCAGGCTGGCGCCGCAGACCCCGGCCGGGGATGAGGACGGCGGCGGGGGCGGCGGCGGCAGCGGCGCGCAGGCCGGCGGGGTCAGCGGGATCGGGACGGCCTGAGGGCAGCACCCTCCTCGCGCAAGCGCATGCAGGCGGCCCGCGGGGCCGCCTTTTTCCATGGACGCTTTAGGTCGCCTTATGGCCGCTTCATGGCCGCCGATACGGCGTGTGCAGGCCCTACAGCGCGCACCGCACCGCCCTCGCCCCCACCAGCGTCGGCAGCAATTTCGGATCGATCCCCACCAGGTAGCCGCGCCGCCCGCCGTTGATGCGGATCTCCGGCAACTCCAACACCGTCGCCTCGACATAGACCGGCATCGCCTTCTTCGTGCCGAAGGGCGAGGTGCCGCCCACCAGGTAGCCGCTGTGGCGCTGCGCCACTTCGGGCTTGCAGGGCTCGACGCTCTTCACGCCGATCTCGCGCGCCAGCGCCTTGGTGCTGACCTGGCGGTCGCCGTGCATGAGCACGATCAGCGGCTGCGCGCGCTCGTCCTGCATCACCAGGGTCTTGACCACCGCGTGCTCGTCCACGCCGAGCTGGCGCGCGGATTCGGCCGTGCCGCCGTGATCGACGTAGTCGTAGGGGTGCTCGGTGAAAGCCACGCCCGCGCGGCGCAGGAACTGCGTGGCGGGCGTCTCGCTGACGTGCTTTTCCTTCTTCGCCATCTCGCTGCCGACGCCCCCGCTCACTGCGCCGGGTCGCGGTGCGACCAGCGGACGTCGTCGATGGCTTCGAGCAGCGACGCCGGCAGCGTCGTGTCCCAGGCGTCCAGGTTCTCGTCGAGCTGCGCCACGCTGGTGACGCCGACGATGGTGCTGGCCACGCGCCAGTTGCGATAGCACCAGGCCAGCGCCATGCGCGTGGGCGTGAGGCCGTGCGCGCGCGCCAGCGCGTTGTAGTGGCGCGCCGCCTGCAGCGCCTCGACACGGCCCCAGCGCTGCTGCTTCATGCTCTCGAACCGCGCCAGCCGCCCGGGGTTGTCCACGTCGTTCAAGCCGCGCTGGTCGTACTTGCCGGTCAGCAGCCCGAAGCCCAGCGGCGAGTAGGCCAGCAGCGACACCTGCGCGTGGAACAGGGCCTCGTCCAACCCGTTGTCCACCACGCGGTTGACCAGGCAGTACGGGTTCTGCACGGTGGCGATGCGCGGCAGCCCGGCGGCTTCGGCGAGGCGCACGAACTCGGCCACGCCCCAGGCCGTCTCGTTCGACAGGCCGATGGCGCGCACCTTGCCGTCGCGCACCAGCCGGTCGAGCGCCTGCAATTGCGCCTCGATGCCGGTGACTTCCTGGACCTTCTTCGGCTCGAAGTACAGGCCGCCGAACATCGGCACGTGGCGCGCGGGCCAGTGGATCTGGTAGAGGTCGATGCAGTCCGTGCCCATGCGGCGCAGGCTGTCCTCGCAGGCCTGGACGATGCGCTCGGGCTTCAGGTCAGGCACGCCGCCGCCGATCCACTCGTAGCGCGAGGGGCCGGCCACCTTGGACGCCAGCACCACGCGCTCGCGCGCGCCGGGGTGCTTCCTGAACCACGAGCCCAGGATGCGCTCCGTGTCGCCGTAGCGCGCGGCGCTGGGCGGCACGGGGTACATCTCCGCGGTGTCGATGAAGTTCAGGCCGCGCTCGAGCGCGCGGTCCAGGATGCGGTGGCTGGTGGCCTCGTCCACCTGCTCGCCGAAAGTCATGGTGCCCAGGCAGATGGGCGTGACGCGCAGCTCGCTGCGGCCCAGGGTGACGGTGTCAAGCATGGACATGAGTTTGCCTCACCATCGGTTCAGGGGGGGCACGCCCCCGCCGCGTGTCAGCTGCCGACCTCGCTGCCCGCCGCGCCCGCGCCACCGGCCATTCCGGTGCCGCCGGCCGGGGCGGCGCTCGGGTGCCCGTCGTTGATCGGGATCTGCCGCGTGCGCGTGTGGCGCGGCGGCATGTCGAAGCACACCTCCAGCACGCCGTTGTGGAAGCCCGCCTGCGCCGTGTCGGGGTTGACGCCTTCGGGCAGCGGGATGACGCGCTTGAAATGCCCGTAGGTGCGCTCGGTGCGGTAGTAGCCGCCGGGCTGCACGGAGGTCTGCGTGCTGCGGCGCTCGCCCGCCAGCACGAGCTGGCCGTCCTCGAAGCCGATCTGCACCTGCTCGCGCGACAGGCCCGGCAGGTCGGCATGCACGACCAGCTTGCCGTTGCGCTCGGACACTTCCACTTCGGGCAGCCAGCCGCCGCCCGGCGCCATGGCGACGCCGGAGCCGCCGGCCGTGCCGGGCGCCTCGGTGTAACTCTCGTCGGTGCCGCCGCTGCTGCCCGCGGCGGCCGGGGCATCCACCGCCTGGCCGCCGCCGCTCCAGCCGCGCAGCCGGCTGCGCAGCTTCTCGCGGCCGCCGCCGACGAACTCGTGGAAGAGGCGGTCCACGTCCTCGTCCAGGCGCTTGAGCAGGTCCATCGGGCTGGTGCCGCGGCGGCTGAAGAAGTCGGTGTAGGGGTTGCCGCTGCGGCGGGAGGTGTCGTCGCTGCCGCTGGCAGCACCCTGCTGCGAGCCGGCGCCGCCGTTGCCGGCGGCACTGCCGCCGGACGCACCGCCCTGCTGGCCGGCGGCGGCGCTGAACTGCTCCTGCTGGGTGCTGCTCGTCGAGGACGACGATTGCGCCCCCTGCTGCGAGGAAGACGTGGGGCCGGCGGCGCCGGATTGCTGGGACTGGTCCATGGTCGAAGGCTCCTCATCCGACGAAGCCGGCGCCGCGGCGATGCCCGCGGCCGGCCGGCGCTCCGGGCGGGCATCCACCGTGCCCGCACCCGGACGCTCAGCCCTGTCCGCTTGAAGCCCGCGCCGCTTCCCGCTCCCTCAACACCTTCCGCTGCACCTTCCCCGTCGTCGTCATCGGCAGCTGCTCGATGAACTCGATTTCCTTGGGATATTCATAGGGCGCCAGCCGCCCGCGCACGTGCTGCTGCAACTCCTCGATCAGCGCCGCGTCGCCCTGGAAACCGGCCGCCAGCACCACGAAGGCTTTCACGATTGCACCCCGCTCGGCGTCGGGTTTCGGCACCACCGCCGCATTGGCCACCGCCGGGTGCTTCAGCAGGCAGTTTTCTATTTCTCCCGGGCCGATGCGGTAGCCCGCCGCCTTGAACATGTCGTCGCTGCGCCCGCGATACCAGAGGTAGCCCTCGGCATCCATCTCGGCCATGTCGCCGGTGCGGCACCAGCTGTTGGCCGGGTCACCCGTGAACTTCGCGCGCGTGGCCTCCTCGTTGCGCCAGTAGCCCAGGAAGAAGATCGGGTCCGGGTCGCCGTGCATGTCCAGGCGGTGCAGCGCCACGTCGCCCACCACGCCGGGCGGGCAGACGTTGCCGGCGTCGTCGATCACGGCCACGCGGTGCCCGGGATAGCCGCGCCCCATGCTGCCCGGCCGTGCCGGCCAGCCCTGCGCCACGCGGCCGTCGGCGGTCCGGGGCGTGGCGCAGTTGCCGACGATGTAGTTCACCTCCGTCTGGCCGAACATCTCGTTCACCACCACGCCGACCTCGTCGCGGCACCAGTTGAAGACGGCGTCGCCCACCGCCTCGCCCGCGCTCATCAGGCCGCGCAGGCGCAACGTGAAACGTCCGCGCGGCTGCGGCACGGCTTTCATCATGGCTTTCAGCGCCGTCGGGAAAAGGAAGCTGTGCGTGACGCGATGCTCCTGCAGCAGCTCGAAGGCGCGCACCGCATCGAAGCGGCCGCGATACGCCAGCACCTCGCGGCCGAAGAAGAGCACGGGCAGCAGCACATCCATCAGGCCGCCGGTCCAGGCCCAGTCGGCCGGGCTCCAGAACGGGCCGGGCGCGGGGATGGAGGCCGGCCCGGTCCGGCCCGCGTCCAGCGCCGGCAGGCCCCAGGGCGCCGGCAGGTCGAAGCCGTTCTGGCTGGCGACGAAGCCGGTCAGGTTGCCCAGCAGCGCCCGCTGCGGCAGCAGCGCGCCCTTCGGGGCGCCGGTGGTGCCGCTGGTGTAGATCAGGATGGCCGGGTCCTCGGCGCTGGTCGCCGCGGGCTCGAAGGCGTCGGACTCGGCCGCCAGCGCCGCGTCCCAGTCCGCGTCGCCGCGGCCCTGCGCCTGGCCCACGGCCAGCAGCGTGCGCAGCGTCGGCACGGCCGCGCGCAGGCCGCGCAGCGCCTCGATGCCGCTTTCGTCCGTCAAGGCCAGCACCGACTCGCTGTGCCGCAGCCGGAATTCCAGCGCCTCGGGGCCGAACAGCGTGGTCAGCGGCATGGCGACGGCGCCGATCTGGTGCACCGCCATGTGCGCCACCGCCGTCTCGATGCGCTGCGGCAGCACGATCGCTACCCGGTCGCCGCGCGCCACGCCCAGGCGGCGCAGCGCGTGCGAGAGGCGGTTCACGTCGGCCTGCAGCCGGGCGTAGCTGACGGTCTCGACGCGGCCGTCCGCCGCCACCTGCCGGATCGCCACGGCGCCGGGCGTCTCGCGCGCCCAGCGCCTGCAACAGGCCTGGGCAATGTTGAAGTCGGCCGGCACGCGCCAGCGCCAGGCCTGTGCCAGGGCGGCGTGGCGGTCGGGCGTCGATGGAGAGGACGCCATCGGCTCGGCGGCCTCGGAACGGGGGATGTCAGGGTCGGTTCGCATGGCGGGACAGCTTAGGAGCGCCTATGGCGGCTGCCAGCCCGGCACAACCCGCGGCTGGCCTAGCATGCGGCGCATGAGCTACGAACCGCGCATCCCCGCCGCCAGCCGCTTCCTGGACATCCGGGGCTTGAAGTACCACCTGCAGTGCTGGGGCGAGCCGGCGCTGGCGGCGCCGCAGCGCCCACTGCTGGTGCTGCTGCACGGCTGGATGGACGTGGGCGCGTCGTTCCAGTTCCTGGTGGATGCGCTGCAGGCGCCGCGCTGGATCGTGGCCCCGGACTGGCGCGGCTTCGGCCGCAGCGCCGTGCCCGGCGCCGACGCCTACTGGTTTCCGGACTACCTGGGCGACCTCGACGCGCTGCTCGACGCGCTCAGCCCCGACGCGCCGGTGGACCTCGTCGGCCACAGCATGGGCGGCAACGTGGCGATGGTCTATGCCGGCGTGCGGCCGGGGCGCGTGCGGCGCCTGGTCAACCTGGAAGGCTTCGGCATGCCCGACAGCCGTGCCGCGCAGGCGCCGTCGCGGCTGGAGAAGTGGCTCGACGAGCTCAAGGCGCCGCCGGCGCTGAAACCCTACGCCAGCCTGGAGGCGGTGGCCGCGCGGCTGCGCGCCAACGACCCGTTCCTGGATGCGGACAAGGCCGCCTGGCTGGCCGCGCACTGGGCCGAATCCGACGGCGCCGGCGCCTGGCGGCTGCGCGCCGACCCGGCGCACAAGCGCGTGAACCCGGTGCTCTACCGCAAGGAGGAAGCGCTGGCGGCATGGGCGCGCATCGCGGCGCCGCTGCTGTGGGTCGAGGGCGAAGACACCGAGGTGCTGCGCCGCTGGGGCGCGGCCTATCCGCGCGCGGACTTCGAGGCCCGCATGGCGACGCTGCCGCCGCACCGGCGCGAGGTGCTGCCGCGCTGCGGCCACATGCTGCACCACGACCAGCCGCGGGCGCTGGCGGAGCTGGTCGAGGAGTTCCTGGATGCGGACGCGGCGCCTGGCGCCGCGCCGGGAGTCACACCAGCGCGCTAAACAGCGCCGGCACGCCGATCACGACCAGGCTGACCAGCAGCAGCTCGGCCCCGCCCAGGCGGTCGATGCACTTTTCCAGCTTGCGCATGTCGGTCTCCTGCGTCGCTCTTGTATGCGGCACAGGTTAGGCACCCCCTGATCGAGTGGATTTGATTCAGCTCAATTGATCCAGGTCACTTCGGGTTTACCCAGGGTGGCGCCAGTCGGCCACGCGCGCCCGGGTCTCGGCCGAGGGCGCGCGGGTGAAGAAGCTCAGCAGCACGATGGTGATGAAGCCCACCGGCACGCCCAGCACGCCGGCAGAGACCGGGTGCAGCCCCCACAGCAGCTCCAGCGGCGCCTCGATGCCGAAGAGCCGGCGCAGCCAGGGCTGCGTCAGCACCATGTACAGCACCGCGCTGCCCAGCCCCAGCACCATGCCCCAGCAGGCGGCGGTGCGCGTGGCGCGCTTCCAGAAGATGCCCAGCACCAGCGCCGGAAAGAAGGCCGAGGCCGCCAGCGAGAAGGTGGCCGAGACCAGGAACAGGATGTCCGCGGGCTTCTGCGCCGCCACGGCCGCGGCGGCCAGCGCCACCACCAGCAGCAGCGCCTTGGAGATGGTCACGCGCCGCGCGGTGGGCGCGCCGGGGTTGATGACGCGGTAGTAGGTGTCGTGGCCCAGCGCGTTGGAGATGCTCAGCAGCAGCCCGTCAGCGGTGGACAGCGCCGCGGCCAGGCCGCCGGCAGCCACCATGCCGGCGATGACGTAGGGCAGCCCGGCGATCTCCGGGGTGGCCAGCATGATGATGTCGCCGCCGATCTTCATCTCGCCGAGCTGGAAGATGCCGTCGCCGTTGACGTCCTGCACCGACAGCAGCGCCGGATCGACCTTCGACCAGTTGGCGATCCACGCCGGCAGCTGGTCGAAGGGCGTGCCCACCAGCACGTTGAAGATCTCGTACTTGACCAGCACCGCCAGCGCCGGCGCCGTGACGTAGAGCAGCACGATGAAGAACAGGCTCCACGCCACGGAGGCGCGCGCCTCGCGCACGCTGGGCGTCGTGTAGTAACGCGTGAGCACGTGCGGCAGCGCCGCCGATCCCACCATCAGGCAGAACACCAGCGCCAGGAAGTTGCGCCGCGAGTCCTCAGGGCCGCTGCGCGCGAGCGGGTCGCCGTCGGGCTCGCCGGCAAAGGGCACGGCATGCTCGGGCATGCCCGCCAGCGGCCGCGCGCGCGCCTCGTTGGCGGCCTTTTCCGCCTCCCAGCGCCGGCGCGCCTCGGCCTCGTTGTGCGGCAGCTGCGCCAGCGCGCGCTCCGCGGCGTGGATCTCCGACTGCGGCGCGTTGGTGTGCTTGAGCCGCGCCACGCGCGCCTTGGCGGCATCGACCTCGGCCTCCAGCGCCGCGGGCACGTTCTCCAGGCGGCGCGCGTAGGCGTCGGCACGGCCCTGGAAGGTGGCGATCACCTCCTTCTCCGCAATGTCGAGCTTGAGCTGCTGCTCGCGCTCGCTCACCTTTTCCAGCTGCACGCCGTAGACCAGCAGCGGCAGCGGCAGGCCGGTCTGCTTGGCCGCGAGCCAGCACACCGGCACCAGGTAGGCCACGATGAGCACGATGTACTGCGCCACCTGCGTCCACGTCACCGCGCGCATGCCGCCCAGGAACGAGCACACCAGCACCCCGCCCAGGCCCACGAACACGCCCACCTCGAAGGGCAGCCCCGTGAGCCGCGCCGTGATCAGGCCCACCCCATAAATCTGGGCAACGAGATAAGTAAAACTGACCAGGATGGTGCAGGCCGCGCCGATGAGCCGCGGCAGGTGGCCCTCGTAGCGCGCGCCCAGGAAGTCGGGAATCGTGTACTGGCCGAACTTGCGCAGGTAGGGCGCCAGCAGCAGCGCCATCAGGCAGTAGCCGCCGGTCCAGCCCACGATGTAGGCCAGGCCGCCGAAGCCGCTGAGGTAGAGCGTGCCGGCCATGCCGATGAAGGAGGCCGCGCTCATCCAGTCCGCGGCGGTGGCCATGCCGTTGTAGAAGGCCGGCACGCGCCGGCCCGCCACGTAGTACTCGGCCGGGTCGGTGGTGCGGCTGAGGATGCCGATGCCGGCATAGACCAGCACCGTCATGAGCAGGAAGGCGAAGCCGATCCAGCGCTTGGACAGCCCGGCCAGGTGCTCGGCCAGCCCCAGCAGCGCCACGAAGGCGATGAAGCCCAGCGCAAAGCCGATGTAGATGAGGTGCAGCCGGGCGCGAAAACGCTGCGGCGAGAACGAGCGCGTGACCGGCGGTGCCGCCATCTCAGCCCTCCTCCTCGGCCAGCCCGGTGGCGGCGTCGATGCGGCCCATGGCCCAGGCATACACCGCCACGATGGCCAGGAACACCAGCAGCGCGCCCTGCGAGGCGAACCAGAAGCCCAGTGGCCAGCCGAAGAAGCGCTGGCGCAGCTCGGTGGCGAAGAACACGCCCACGAAGCCGGCCACGAACCACGCCAGCAGCAGCGCCGCCGTCAGCCGCAGCGTCAGCCGCCAGTGCCGCGCCGCGGCGGGCTCGGCCGCGTCCGCGCGGGCCGGGCCGTCATTGGGAATGTCGGCCTGTTGGCGGCCCTGCGTGTCCATGTCTCCTCCCGTGCGGCAGGCCGTGGGCCGGACTGCCGGGGCCGGATTTTCTTACATCGCCCGCGCCGCCCGGCCCGGCATGGCGCGCGTGCGAAAATTCCACCCCTTCCAAGCATCACCGACCGTGGGTCCCCACACATGGACATCGAACGCATCAACGCCATCGGCAGCCTGCTGACCGACCTGAGCGAGCGCACCAGTGCGCTAAGGGGGTATCTTTGACTACGACCGCAAAGCGCTCCGCCTGAACGAAGTCAACGCCGCGCTGGAGAACCCCAGCGTCTGGAACGATCCCAAGCGCGCCCAGGAACTCGGGCGCGAGAAGAAGACGCTGGAGACGGTGGTCGAGACCATCAACCACCTCGAGCGCAACCTCGGCGACAACCTCGAGCTCTGGGAGATGAGCAAGGCCGACGAGGACGTGGCCGCCCTGGAGCACATCGAGTCCGAGGCGCAGGCCCTGCAGGCCGTGGTGGAGCAGCTCGAGTTCCGCCGCATGTTCAACAACCCCGCCGACCCGAGCAACTGCTTCATCGACATCCAGGCCGGCGCCGGCGGCACCGAGGCCTGCGACTGGGCCAGCATGCTGCTGCGCCAGTACCTCAAGTACTGCGAGCGCAAGGGCTTCAAGACCGAGGTCATGGAGGAGACGGAAGGGGACGTGGCCGGCATCCGCAGCGCCACGATCAAGGTCGAGGGCGACTACGCCTTCGGCCACCTGCGCACCGAGACCGGCGTGCACCGCCTCGTGCGCAAGAGCCCCTTCGACAGCTCCGGCGGGCGCCACACCAGCTTCGCCTCGCTGTTCGTGTACCCGGAAGTCGACGACTCCATCGAGATCGACATCAACCCGGCCGACGTGCGCACCGACACCTTCCGCGCCTCCGGCGCCGGCGGCCAGCACATCAACAAGACCGACTCGGCCGTGCGCCTCACGCACATCCCCACCGGCATCGTCGTGCAGTGCCAGAACGACCGCTCGCAGCACCGCAACCGCGACGAGGCCTGGCAGATGCTGCGCTCGCGCCTGTACGAGCACGAGATGCGCAAGAAGATGGCCGAGCAGCAGAAGCTCGAAGACGCCAAGACCGACGTGGGCTGGGGCCACCAGATCCGCTCCTACGTGCTCGATCAGAGCCGCATCAAGGACCTGCGCACCAACGTCGAGATCTCCAACACCCAGAAGGTGCTCGACGGCGATCTCGACAACTTCATTGCCGCCAGCCTCAAGCAGGGCCTGTAAGCCCCGCATCCCGGGCCGGTCCGCTCGCAGCGGCCGGCCCGGCCCACATCAACCGTCACCCGACAAGCACCGGAGCAGCAGCCCATGCGCGAAGGCACCGTCACCCTGGTCCGCCGCGAGGATTACCTCGCGCCGGCGTTCCGCATCCGCAGCGTCGACCTTTGCTTCGACCTGGAGCCGGCCAAGACGCTGGTGAGCTCGAAGCTGCTCATCGAGCGCGACGCGCAGGCCGCGCCGCAGCCGCTGCGCCTGCACGGCGAGGGCCTCACGCTGCTGCGCGTGCTGGCCAACGGCGAGAGCGTGAGCTTCCGCCACGAGGACGGCATGCTCGTGATCGACCACCCGCCCGAAGGCGAGTCCTTCCTGCTCGAGATCCGCAACAGCTGCTGCCCGGAGAAGAACACCGAGCTCTCCGGCCTCTACACCAGCGGCAACGGCTTCTTCACGCAGTGCGAGGCCGAGGGCTTCCGGCGCATCACCTACTTCCTCGACCGACCCGACGTGATGGCCGTCTACACGGTCACGCTACGCGCGGACAAGGCGAAGTACCCGGTGCTGCTCTCGAACGGCAACCTGGTCGAGCAAGGGGAGCTTGCGGCCGGGCGCCACTACGCCAAGTGGCACGACCCCTTCCCCAAGCCCAGCTACCTGTTCGCGCTGGTGGCGGCCGACCTGGTGGCGCGCGAGCAGAAGATCCGCACCCGCAGCGGCCGCGAGCACCTGCTGCAGGTGTTCGTGCGCCGCGGCGACCTCGACAAGACCGAGCACGCGATGAACTCGCTCATCGCCTCGGTGGTGTGGGACGAGGCGCGCTTCGGGCTGCCGCTGGACCTCGAGCGCTTCATGATCGTGGCGGTCGAGGACTTCAACATGGGGGCCATGGAGAACAAAGGCCTCAACATCTTCAACACCAAGTTCGTGCTGGCCAGCCCGGCCACGGCCACCGACATCGACTTCTTCGGCGTGGAAAGCGTGGTCGCCCACGAGTACTTCCACAACTGGACGGGCAACCGCATCACCTGCCGCGACTGGTTCCAGCTCAGCCTCAAGGAAGGCCTGACCGTCTACCGCGACCAGGAGTTCTCGATGGACATGAGCGGCGGCGCCAGCGCGCGCGCCGTGCGCCGCATCGAGGACGTGCGCCAGCTGCGCGCGGCGCAGTTCCCCGAGGACGCCGGCCCCATGGCCCACCCGGTGCGCCCGGACAGCTACGCCGAGATCAACAACTTCTACACCGCCACCGTCTACGACAAGGGCGCCGAGGTCGTGCGCATGATGGCCACGCTGGTGGGCCGCGAAGGCTTCCGCCAGGGAATGAGCCTGTACTTCGCGCGGCACGACGGGCAGGCCGTCACTTGCGATGACTTCGCCCAGGCGATCGCGGATGCCAACCCTGACAGCGCCTTGTCGGTGCGGCTCGATGCCTTCAAGCGCTGGTACGCCCAGGCCGGCACGCCGGCCGTGACCGCGCGCGGCAGCTACGACGCCGAGGGCCGCCGCTACACGTTGACGCTGCAACAGCGCTGCGCGCCCTCCCCCGGCCAGCCGGTGAAGCAGCCCTTCGTCATTCCCGTGGCGATGGGGCTGCTCGCGGGTGACGGCACGTCGCTGGCGCTGCAGCTCGAAGGCGAGGACAACCCCGGCGCCACCTCGCGCGTGCTGGTGCTGGAGCAGCCGCAGCAGAGCTGGGTGTTCGTCAACGTGGACGCCGCGCCGGTGCCCTCGCTGCTGCGCGGCTTCTCCGCGCCGGTGACGCTCGACGACGGCCTCACCGATGCCGAGCGCCTGGTGCTGCTGGCGCACGACAGCGACGCCTTCAACCGCTGGGAGTCGGGCCAGAAGCTGGCGCTCTCGCGCCTGTGCGCCGCCGCCTCGGGGCAGGCGCCGGCGCAGCTCGACGACGCCTTCGTCGAGGCCATGCGCGCCGTGCTGCACCACCCGGGCCTGGACGCCTCGTTCAAGGAGCTGGTGCTGCAGCTGCCCAGCGAGGGCTACGTGGCCGAGCAGCTGGCGGTGGTCGATCCGCAGCAGGTGCACGCGGTGCGCGAGTCGATGCGCCGGCAACTGGCCGAGCGGCTGCACGCCGACTGGGCCGCCATCTACGAGCAGCTCGCCACGCACGAGGCCTACGAGCCCTCGGTGGCGCAAGCCGGGCGGCGCGCGCTGGCCAACCTGGCGCTGTCGATGCTGTGCCTGCACGCGCAGCGCAGCGGCGACCCGGTGTGGCCGGGCCGCGCCTACCAGCGCTTCAAGGACGCCACCAACATGACCGAGCGGCTCGGTGCGCTCTCGGCCCTGGTCGAGTCGCATGCCGAGCTGGCCGAGCCCGCGCTGGCGAAGTTCCACGCCCTGTTCAGGAACGACGCGCTGGTGCTCGACAAGTGGTTCGCGCTGCAGGCGCGCGCGCCGGAGCAGGAGGGCCGCGTCTTCGCCCGCGTCAAGGCATTGATGAAGCACCCGGACTTCTCGCTGCGCAACCCGAACCGCGCGCGCAGCCTGCTGTTCTCGCTGACGATGTTCAACCCGGCGGCCTTCCACCGCGCCGACGCCGCGGGCTACGTGTTCTGGGCCGAGCGCGTCATGGAGATCGACGCCATGAACCCGCAGCTGGCCGCACGCCTGGCGCGCGTGATGGACCGCTGGCGCAAGCTGGCCGAGCCCTACCGCGGCGCGGCGCGCGAGGCCATTGCCCGCGTGGCGGCCAAGCCCGACCTGTCCAGCGACGTGCGCGAGATCGTCACCCGCGCGCTGGCCGACGACGCCGTGGAAGCGGCGGCGGCCCCATGAACGCATCCATGAAGCCATTCACCACCATCACCAGGAGGCCCCAGCCATGAGCAGCAAGCGAGTCAGTCTCAGCCAATACCTCGTCGAGCAGCAGCGCGAGCACGGCAACATCCCGGCGCAGCTGCGGCTGCTGATCGAGGTGGTGGCGCGCGCGTGCAAGCGCATCGCCATCGCCGTGAACAAGGGCGCTCTGGGCGAGGTGCTGGGCAGCGCCGGCAGCGAGAACGTGCAGGGCGAGGTGCAGAAGAAGCTCGACATCATCTCCAACGAGGTGCTGATCGAGGCCAACGAGTGGGGCGGCCACCTCGCGGCCATGGCCAGCGAGGAGATGGACGAGATCCACGTCATCCCCAACCGCTACCCGCAGGGCGAGTTCCTGCTGCTGTTCGACCCGCTCGACGGCTCCTCGAACATCGACGTCAACGTCAGCATCGGCACCATCTTCTCGGTGCTCAAGAAGAGCCCCGAGCACGAGGGCGTGAGCGAGGCCGACTTCCTGCAGCCCGGGCGCGCCCAGGTGGCCGCGGGCTACTGCGTCTACGGCCCGCAGACCACGCTGGTGCTGACCGTGGGCGCGGGCGTGGTGATGTTCACGCTCGACCGCGAGCTCGGCGGCTGGTTCCTGGTCGAGCAGAACGTGCAGGTGCCGGCCGACACCAAGGAGTTCGCGATCAACATGAGCAACATGCGCCACTGGGCGCCGCCCATGAAGCGCTACATCGACGAATGCCTGGCCGGCACCACGGGCCCGCGCGGCAAGGACTTCAACATGCGCTGGATCGCCTCCATGGTGGCCGACGTGCACCGCATCCTGTGCCGCGGCGGCGTCTTCATGTACCCCTGGGACGCGCGCGAGCCGAGCAAGCCCGGCAAGCTGCGCCTGATGTACGAGGCCAACCCGATGGCCTTCCTCATCGAGCAGGCCGGCGGCGCCGCCACCAACGGCCAGCAGCGCATCCTCGACATCCAGCCCACCAAGCTGCACGAGCGCGTGAGCGTGATCCTGGGCTCGAAGCACGAGGTCGAGCGCGTCACCGGCTACCACGCCGAGGCATCGCAGCAGTGAGCATGAGACGCGGCAGGCAATGAGGGCACGGGGCTTGCCGGCGCTGGCGCGAACCTTCCCGCGCACTGCGCCAGCCAGCACCGTGAGCCCCACCTGCCCCACCCGCCCTGCGTCCCGCCCGCAACCGCCTGAAGAATTTCTTCAATCCCTCTTGCGGGTGCACTCAAAAGCGTGCCATAATCTTGGTCTTGACGGCGCCGGTGTAGCTCAGTTGGTAGAGCAGCGCATTCGTAATGCGAAGGTCGGGAGTTCGACTCTCTTCACCGGCACCACAAACAACGTGAAGCCCTGGTTTCTTGCGAAGCCAGGGCTTTTTCGTTTGGGGCGCAACCGCTGACCCGACAAGGCGAACCAAGGCAGACCCGACCATGCAGCCCGGACCCGACACCCTGCGCCTCGTGGGCGACGTGGGCGGCACCAACGCCCGCTTCGCGCTGCTCGACGACTTTGGCCACCTGCAGGCCATCGAAACGCTTGCCACCGCCGACCACGCCGACCTGGCCGCGGCGGTGCAGGCCTACCTCGCGCCGCTGGGGCGCCCCGCGCTGCGCGAGGCGGCCGTCGCCATCGCCAACCCCATCGAGGGCGACTGGCTGCAGATGACCAACAGCCCCTGGCGCTTCTCGATCGAGGCCACGCGCCAGGCGCTGGGGCTGCGGCGCCTGTGCATGCTCAACGACTTCGAGGCGCTGGCGATGTCGGTGCCCGGCCTGGCCGGCGCGCAGCTGGAGGCCGTGGGCGGCGGCAGCGCGGCCGAGGGCGCGCCCAAGGTCGTGATCGGCCCGGGCACGGGGCTGGGCATGGCCTCGCTGGTGCGCGGCCCCGGCGGGCGCTGGCTGGCCGTGGCCGGCGAAGGCGGCCACGCCACGCTGGCGCCGACCTGCGCGCGCGAGGCCGACATCCTGCGCGTGCTGTGGCAGCGGCACGAGCACGTCTCGGTCGAGCGCGCCGTCTCGGGCATGGGCCTGGAGAACCTCTACCGCGCCATCGCCACGCTCGACGGCGTGCCGGTGCAGCCGCTCGCGGCGGCCGACATCAGCCAGCGCGCGCTGGCCGGCGCCGACGCGCAGTGCACCGAGGCGCTGGAGTGCTTCTGCGCGCTGCTGGGCGCGGCCGCCGGAAACCTGGCGCTGACGCTGGGCGCGCGCGGCGGCGTCTACGTCGGCGGCGGCATCGTGGCGCGGCTGGGCGACTGGTTCGCGCGGTCGCCCTTCCGGGCCGCCTTCGAGGCCAAGGGCCGCTACCGCGACTACCTCGGCCGCATCCCGACCTGGGTGATCCGCGCCGAGGAGCCCGCGCTGCTGGGCGCGGCGCGCGCGCTGCAGCAGGACTGAAGGCGCGGCTTCGGGCGCACGGGAGCGATGCGATGGGTTCCGGCAAGGATGACGGCGCAAGCAACAACATCCTGGTCGGCACCGCGTCCTGGACGGACAAGTCGCTGATCGACAGCGGCCGCTTCTATCCGAAGGAGGCCACCAGCGCCGAGGCGCGGCTGCGCCACTACGCCGCGCAGTTCCCGCTGGTCGAGGTCGATTCCTCCTACTACGCCATGCCCTCGCCCACCACGGCGCGGCTGTGGGCCGAGCGCACGCCGGCGGACTTCACCATGAACGTGAAGGCCTTCCGGCTCTTCACCGGGCACCAGACGCAGACGAAGGTGCTGCACGAGGACCTGCGCCAGGCGCTGGCCTGGCCCGAGGGGCGCAACCTGTACTGGAAGCACGTGCCGCCGGAGATCCGCACCGAGCTCTGGCGCCGCTTCCAGGGCGCGCTGCAGCCGCTGCAGGACGCGGGCCGGCTGGGCCTGGTGCACTTCCAGTTCGCGCCCTGGATCGTGTGCAACCGGCAGGGGCTGGAGCACGTCGAGGAGTGCGTCGGCCACATGCCCGTGCACACGCTCAGCGTCGAGTTCCGCCACCGCAGCTGGTTCGACGAGAAGAACCGCGCCTCGACGCTGGCGCTGCTGCGCGACCTGGGCCTGGTGCACACCGTCGTGGACGGCCCGCAGGGCTTCAGCAACAGCGTGCCGGCGCTGTGGGAGGCCACGCACCCGGCCGTGGCGCTGCTGCGCCTGCACGGGCGCAACACCGAGACCTGGAACGCCACCGGCCCCGCGGCCTCCGACCGCTTCAACTACGACTACCCCGACGCGGAGCTGGAAGACATCGCCCGGCACCTGCGCGAGCTCGCCGCGCGCGTGGCCAGCTGCCACGTCGTCTTCAACAACAACTTCGAGGACCAGGGCCAGCGCAACGCCGCCACGCTGATGAAGCTGCTGCACCTGGCGCGCTGAACGCGGCTGAACTTGCCGGGTGGCCCCGCGCCGAAGCGAGCGCTCGCTGGGCACAGCCGTTGCCGAAATCCCCGCATCCGGCACTTGCGCCGACCGAAGCGGGGTTTCCGACCATGAACGAAGCAGTACTCGTCCCGTCGGCCAATGGCTGGCACCGGCATCCGCCCCTGGGCCTGGGCGAAGCGCCCTTCGCCGCGCCGCCGCCCGAGCGGCTCACGGCGCACGAGCGCCTGACCTTCTACCCCTGCCGCGCCGACGCGCGCGAGCACGAGATCGCCACCCAGCGCGGCGTGGCGCGGCGCCTGGCCGCGCTCATGGGCTGCGACTTCGCCGACGGCACGGCCGAGGGCGCCACCGGCTCGCTGGGCTACGTGGTGCCCAACGAGACGCTGATGTCCCTCGACGCCGCGCGGCGCCTGGGCATCCGCGGCGAGGACGACCTGTTCGGCGGCGTGGTGCCCGCGCCCTTCGTCGCCACCAAGGTCATCACCCACGGCCTGTGGCGGCCCGACGCCGCCGCGCCCGCCGGCTGGAGCCCGGACTTCGGCGAGCGCGTGCGCGGCAGCGTGCTGCCGGGCTGGTCGGTGTTCAGCCTGGAGGACGCGCGCGCCGCGGGCCTGGCGCTGCTGCAAGACGGCGAGGTGCGGGTGAAGCCCGCCCGCGGCATCGGCGGCTCCGGCCAGTCGGTGGTGCGCGACGCGCGGGCGCTCGAGGCCGCGCTGGAGGCGCTGGACGCCGCCGAGCTGCAGCGCCACGGCCTGGTGCTGGAGCGCAACCTGGCCGGCGAGCTGCAGACCTACAGCATCGGCCTCGTGCGCCTGGGCGCGCTGCAGGCGTGCTACTTCGGCACCCAGTTCAACACCCGCAACCGCCACGGCCAGGAGGTCTATGGCGGCTCCACGCTCACGGTGGTGCGCGGCGGCTTCGAGCGGCTGGAGCAGCTCGCGCGCGAGGCGGGCGATCCGCATGCCGAGCAGGCCGTGGCGCTGACGCGCGTGTACCACGAGGCCGCGCGCGAGTGCTTTGCCGGCTTCATGGCCTCGCGCGCCAACTACGACGTGGTGCGCGGCCAGGACGCCGCGGGCCGGGCCTGCGCCGGCGTGCTGGAGCAGTCCTGGCGCATCGGCGGCGCCAGCGGCGCGGAGGTGGCGGCGCTGCAGGCGCTGCTGGAGGACCCGGCGCGCACCAGCGCCCGCGCCTCCACCGTCGAGGCGCACGGCGAGCCCGCCGAGCTGCCCAGCCGCGCCGTCCTGTACTACTGCGGCGTGGACGAGCACGTCGGCCCCATCACCAAGTACGCGCTGCTGCACGAGGACTGACGACCCCTTCTTCCGTTCGTCCTGAGGTATCGAAGGATGAACGGCCCCCGCCGGGCGGCGGGCCGCAGGTGCCAAGCCGGCGCACCGGGTCCGCCGCCCACCGATCAAGGACTGATTCATCCATGAGCACCCGGGAGCACGCCATCGAGATCGAGGTCGATGCCACGCGCATCGACGCCACCGTCGTCACCCCCGGCACCGCCATGCCCGGGGTGCTGTTCGTGCACGGCTGGGGCGGCTCCCAGGAGCAGTACCTGACCCGCGCGCGCGAGATCGCGGCCCTGGGCTGCGTGTGCCTGACCTTCGACCTGCGCGGCCATGCCGACACCCAGGAGCAGCGCGAGCAGGTCTCGCGCGAGAGCAACCTGCGCGACGTGCTCGCCGCCTACGACCGGCTCGCGCGCCATCCGCACGTCGATGCGGACGCCATCGCCGTGGTGGGCAGCAGCTACGGCGGCTACCTGGCAGCGATCCTGACCGCGATGCGCAAGGTGCGCTGGCTGGCGCTGCGCGTGCCGGCTCTCTACATCGACACCGGCTGGGAGGTGCCGAAAGTGCAGCTGCACAAGGACCAGGACCTGAAGGCCTACCGCCGCAGCTTCATCAAGCCCGACGACAACCGCGCGCTGCGCGCGGTGGCCGACTTCGAGGGCGACGTGCTCATCGTGCAGTCCGAGCACGACGACACCGTGCCGCACCCCGTGATCACCAGCTACCGCGAGGCCTGCCTGCAGGCCCGCTCGCTGACCTACCGCTGCCTGGCCGGCGCCGACCACGGCCTGACCGACCCGACCATGCAGCGCGCCTACAGCGCGCTGCTGACGCAGTGGCTGGGCGAGATGCTGGCCAGCGCGCGGCGCCCGGGCGACGCGGCCGCGGCGCAGGCGTCCAAGGCCGTGGCCGGGAAGGTGGCGGCGGAACAGGCCGCGCCCAGCGAGGCCGAGCCGGAGGCGCCGCCGCTGGCGCGGTGAAGCGGCGCGGCAAGACCGGCAACAGGCACAAGCGGCGTGACCTTGTTGGCAGGGGCTGGCACGGGCGTGTGAATCCGGGCACGGGCACCTCAAGCGCCCGGGCCCCGGGGCCGAAGGGATGAGGTTCTGCGCTCCAGGCGGGCGCTATCCCCATCCCGGATTTCCACCATGCCCCTTGCCTTCCTTCACAACCTGCGCATCGGCGCCCGGCTCGCGCTGGGCTTCGCCGGTGTCGTGCTGATCATCCTCGTGCTGGCCGCCACGGCCTGGGCCGACCTGTCAGCCGCGCGTGAACAGACGCTCGAACTCATCGGGCAGCAGCGCGAACGGCTGCTGCTGGCCGCCGAATGGCGCGAGAACATCCGCGTCAACAGCCAGCGCACCATGGCCATCGTGCTCAGCGGCGACAAGCGCCTGGCGGACCACTTCGGCGCCGACATCCAGGCCTTGTCGAAGCGCACCACCGAGGTCCAGAACCGCTTCGCCGAGATCGAGACCACGCCCGAAGGCATCGCGGCGCAGGCCAGGGTGGTGGAGGCGCGCAAGGCCTGGCTGGCCGCGCGCGACGCGGCCAATGCCGCCACCGCCGGCGGCAACGCCGCGGCCATCGAGCAGGCCACGCGCGCCTTCGTGCTCGCCACGCAGGCTTATGCCGCCGAGGCCAGCGCGCTGTTCCAGTACGAGCAGGCCCGCAGCGAAGCGCTGGGTTCGGCCAGCGCCGAGAAGCTGGACACGACGCTGCAGCACCTGTACGTGACGGCCGCGGCCTGCGTGGCGCTGGCCTGCGTGCTGGGCTGGCTGCTCAACCGCGGCATCGTGCGTCCGCTGTCGCTGGCGCAGGCCTCGGCCGAGCGCATCGCCGCCGGCGACCTCAGCACCGACGTGCCCCGCGGGCACCGCGACGAGGTGGGCCGGCTGCTGGGCTCGCTGGCGACGATGCAGGAGTCGCTGCGCCGCCTGGTCGGCGACATCCACCGCAGCAGCGACGGCATCGGCGCCGCCACCGCGGAGGTGGCGCACGGCAACCACGACCTGAGCGTGCGCACCGAGCAGGCCTCGGCCAGCCTGCAGCAGACCGCCAGCACGGTCGAGCAGATCGCCCAGACCATGCGCCAGAACGCCGACTCCGCCACCGAAGCCAGCCGGCTGGCCGATGCCGCCGCCGGCGTGGCCGGCCAGGGCAGCGCCGCGGTGCTCCAGGTGGTGCAGACCATGGACGCGATCAACCAGAGCTCCCGGCGCATCGGCGACATCGTCGGCGTCATCGACGGCATCGCCTTCCAGACCAACATCCTGGCGCTCAATGCCGCGGTCGAAGCCGCGCGCGCGGGCGAGCAGGGCCGCGGCTTCGCCGTGGTGGCCAGCGAGGTGCGCGCCCTGGCGCAGCGCAGCGCCACTGCCGCCCGCGAGATCAAGACGCTGATCTCGGAGAGCGTGGACCGCGTCGCCGCCGGCGCCCAGGAGGCCAGCGCGGCGGGCGAGACCATCGGCCAGGTGGTGGCCAACGTGCAGCGCGTCTCCGACATCGTGCGCGAGATCACCGAGGCGGCCAGCCAGCAGTCCCAGGGCTTCGGCGGCGTCAACGAGGCGGTGTCGCAGCTCGACCAGGTCACGCAGCAGAACGCCGCGCTGGTCGAGGAGTCGGCCGCCGCGGCCGCGAGCCTGCGCGACCAGGCCGAGGCGCTGACGCTGTCGGTGCGGCGCTTCCGGCTGGCGTGAGGCGCAGCGGGCCGCCCGGGCCCGCGTCCGTCATTTGCGCCAGAACGACCCGGTGAACAGCACCAGCAGCGAGAACAGCTCCAGCCGGCCCAGCAGCATCGCCACGGTGCAGACCCAGACCTGGAAGTCGCTGAGCGGCTGGAAGTTGCCTGCCGGCCCGACCACGCCCAGCCCGGGGCCGAGGTTGTTGATGCTGGCCAGCGCCGCGGTGAAGGCCGTCACCGGCTCCAGCCCGGAGAACAGCAGCAGCAGCGTGGCCAGCACCATCACCGCGCCGTACACCAGCATGAAGGCCAGCACCGACTGCAGCACGTTGGCGTCCACCGCCGCGCCGCCCAGCGTCACCGGCGCCACCGCGCGCGGGTGCACGATGCGCTTGAACTCGCGCTGCGCGCACTTCATCAGCAGCAGCGAGCGCACCAGCTTGATGCCGCCGCCGGTGGAGCCCGCGCAGCTGGTGAAGCACGACAGGAACAGCAGCAGCAGCGGCCCGAACGCCGGCCACAGCGCGTAGTCCCGGGTCGCGTAGCCGGTGGTGGTGGCGATCGAGACCACGTGGAACACGGTGTGGCGCAGCGTCTCGCCGAAGTCCGCATACACCCGGTGCGACATCAGGAACAGCGTCAGCACCAGCGTCGCCGACACCAGCAGCCCCAGGAACAGCCGCGCCTCCACGTCGCACAGCAGCGCGCGCAGGCTGCGCCGGCGCCAGACCATGAAGTACAGCGCGAAGTTGACGCCCGCCAGCATCATGAAGACGGTGGCCACGATCTCGATGGCCGCGGAATCGAAGGCGCCGAAGCTGGCGTCGTAGGCCGCGAAGCCGCCCAGGCTGACGGTGGTGCACATGTGCATGAAGGCGTCGGCCCAGCCCATGCCGGCCAGGCGGTAGGCCAGGAAGCAGGCCAGCGACATCCCGAAGTAGATGCTCCACAGGCCGCGCGCGGTGTGGGCGATGCGCGGGGTGAGCTTCTGGTCCTTCATCGGGCCCGGCGTCTCGGCGCGGAACAGCTGCGAGCCGCCCACGCCCAGCATGGGCAGGATCGCCACGGCCAGCACCAGGATGCCCATGCCGCCGATGAACATCATCAGGCAGCGCCAGACGTTGATCGACAGCGGCAGGTGCTCCAGCCCGGTGAGCACGGTGGCGCCGGTGGTGGTCAGCCCCGAGACGGCCTCGAAGTAGGCGTCGGTGAAGGACAGGCCCTCGATGTGGAACAGCAGCGGCAGCGCGCCGAAGAGGGGCAGCACCGTCCACACCGAGCTCACCAGCAGCAGCCCGTCGCGCGGCTGCAGCTCGCGCCGCACGCGCCGGCCCAGCAGGAACAGCGCCAGGCCCGAGAGGAAGGTGATGGCGATGGCGCCGTCCCAGGCGTAGAGCGCCGCGTCGCCGCCGAAGAAGGAGAAGGCCAGCGGCACCAGCATCGCGCCGGCGAACATCATCAGTGCCCCGCCAAGCATGGCGAGCACGGGCAGCAGGGTCTGCATGCGCGCGGTTCCCGGCGATCAGAGGAACAGGGGCGAGACCTGGAACAGCCGCTGCACCTCGCGCACCTGCTTCTTGTTGGGCAGGAAGACGATGAGGTGGTCGCCGGCCAGCACCTCGGTGTCGTGGTGGGCCATGACGATGCGGGCCTGCTCCACTTCCGAGGCCGCGCGCCGGCGGCGCAGCGCCAGGCCGCCGCGGCCGCCGCGCCCGCGCTCCTCGCGCCGCGGCTCGCCGCCCTCGTGCGGGTCGGGTAGCCCGCGCACGATGGCGCCGATCTGGGCCCCGGCGGGCAGCGGGATCTGGTCGATGCGCCGGCCCACGAGCTTGCTGGTGCCGGCGTCGCCGCTGACCACCGCCTCCAGCACCTCGGCCGTGCCGTGGCGCAGCGAGTGCACCGCCTCGACGTTGCCCCAGCGCACGTGCGCCAGCAGCTCGCCGATGACGGCCTGCGCCGGCGACAGCGCGATGTCGATGGTCGTGCCCTGCACCAGGTCGGCGTAGGCCTTGCGGTTGATGAGCGCCAGCACGTGGCGCGCGCCCATGCGCTTGGCCAGCAGGCAGGCCATGATGTTGTCCTCGTCGTCGCTGGTCAGGGCCAGGAACAGGTCCATGTCCTGCACGTTCTCGTCGCCCAGCAGGTCCTCGTCGGTGGAGTCGCCGTTGAGCACCAGCACGTCGCCGGGCAGCTGCGTGGCCAGGTAGTCGCAGCGCCCGCGGCTGACCTCGATGATCTTGACCTGCACCTCGCCGCGCAGCTGCCGCGCCAGGCGCAGGCCCACGCGGCCGCCGCCGGCGATCATGATGCGGCGCACCGGGCGGTCGCGCTCGCGCAACGCGCCCAGCACGCGGCGCAGCTGGCCGCTGGGGCTGAGCACGAAGACCTCGTCGCCGGGCTCGATGCAGGTGCTGCCGCAGACGTCGGCCACGGCCTTGTCCTGGCGGTAGATGGCCACCATGCGCATGTCGGCGCCGGGCACGAGCTTCGGGATCTCGTCGAGCCGGTGCCCCACCAGCGGCCCGCCGGCCACGGCGCGCACCGCCACCAGGCTCAGCAGCCCCTGCGCCAGCTCCAGCACCTGCAGCGCCTCGGGGTAGCGGATGAGCTGCCAGATCGAGCGCATCACCGACTCCTCGGGGCAGATGACGCGGTCCACGCCGAAGCCCTCGCGCTCGGTGGTCAGCGGCATGCCCTCCTGGAACTCCGGGCTGCGCAGCCGCGCGATGGTGGTGGGCACGTTGAAGAGCTGGCGCGCGACCTTGCAGGCCACGAGGTTGGACTCGTCGAGCTGCGCGCAGGCGATGAAGAGGTCGGCGTCGCCGATGCCCGCGTCGAGCAGCACCGAGGGCTGGATGCCGTTGCCGGCCACGCCGCGCAGGTCGAGCCGGTCCTGCAGCAGCGCTAGCCGCGCCGGGTCGGTGTCGATGACGGTGATGTCGTTGGCTTCGGAGGCCAGGCTTTCGGCCACGCTCTCGCCGACGCGGCCGGCTCCCAGGATGACGATGTTCATGCGGCGGGCATCTTCATCCCCGGCACTGCCGGCGGCAAGCCGGACGCGGTGACCAAAACGTGACCGCTGCTTGAAGCCGGCGTGAATCCCGGCGCCCAAAGTTGGATGCACCAGCCCGGGCGCCAGAACCTGTCACCCCGCCGATGTGGCTGGACCCCTTGTTCCACCCTGTTGCCGAAAGGTCCGCCATGAAAGCCACCCTGGTCACCACCGTCCTGGCCGCCGCCTGCGCCGCGCTGCTGAGCTTCAACAGCCAGGCCGCTGACCTCTCCAGCGTGCTGCGCGAATCGGCGCCGCCCTCCTTCGCCGACGCCGTGCCGGGCAAGACGCGCGCGCAAGTGAAAGCCGAGCTGGCCGAGGCAGTGGCGCGCGGCGAGGTGTCGCACGGCGGCGTGCCGCCGGCCGCCAGCGCCAACTACACGGTGCACGAGTCCGCCCCAGCGCCGCTGGCGGGCCTGCCCACCGGCAAGACCCGCGCGCAGGTCAAGGCCGAGCTGGCCGAGGCGATTGCCCGCGGCGAGGTGTTCGTGGGCGCGGGCAACGCCTACCGGCGCGGCTACGAGAGCGCGCCCTTCGAGCCGGCGCCGTACTCGGGGGCGCAGGGGGTGGCGCGGCGCTGAGAGTCGTCCGAGGTGCCCGGCTGCACGGGCACCCGCTGTGGACTCACCAAGGACTTGAACGACGCGTCGGCGGCATTCCAGTCCAGCACGTCTACTTTGAAAGGCAAGTCAGACTCGACAAACGCCTCAGCCAGCGCCGCCAGCAGCGACGCCGGCAGGCGCTGCGCACCGCCCACGGCCAAGTCCAGGTCCGAATAAGGCTTGCAGCGGCCGGTGACACGCGAGCCGAACGCCCACACCGGCCGGTCCGGCACCCAGCGCGCCAGGATCGCGCGCACGATGTCCCATTCGGCCGGGCGCAGTGCCACGGCAGGCATGGGCTCGATGGCGGCCTTCATCCGGTGCGTTCCGTCAGCCGCTGCAGCAGGTGGCGCGCCTCCGCCAGGAAACCCGGGATGGCAGCCACCACCTCCAGCGCCACGTCCTCGTTATAGGTATGGCTGGTGCGTGCACGCAGGTATCGCCACGTCCGCCATGCCGGCCAGTCGCCCAGCAGCAGGCCCTGCTCGTTGCCGGTGCGGACCAGGGTCTGGAAGTCCATGGCGTCGAAGTCGGCCGGGCTGGCGGAGGCCGCTTCTAGGTAGCGCTTGAGCATCTTGTGCGAGAGCTCGTAGGTGAACTCGAAGCGCTGGATCAGGCCGTCGCGGATCTGGTCGTCGCCGATATCTCGCTGATAGCGCTGCAAGCCTTCATCCAGGCGCGCGACGGCCCGTCCCAGCGGCGTGATGTCGAGTTCCATGGCGTGCTTCCTTCCCGCGGCATTCACGGCGATTGTGCGGCGCTCACACCACCCGCCCCGCCAGCCGCCGCTGCAGGTAGCGCAGCTCGTCCACGAAGCGCGGCACGGCGGCCACCACTTCCGGGCCCATCGGCTCCTCGCCGTCATGGCCGGTGTGCGCGCGCAGATCGCTCCACAGCCGCCACGCCGACCAGTCGCCCGGCAGCAGGCCCTGCGCGTGCGCCAGGCCGATGAGCGTCTCCATGTCCATCGCCTGCGCGGCCCGGGCGTCGCCCGAGGCCAGGCCCAGGCAGCGGCGCAGCGCCTTGCAGCCCAGGTCGAAGCCGAACTCGAAGCGCTGCACCAGCCCGTCCTGGATCAGCAGGTCGCCCGGGTCGAGCTGGCAGCGCCGCAGCGCCTCGTCCAGCCGCTCGACGGCGCGCGCCAGCGGCGCGATGTACAGCTCCATGCCCACTCCTCCTTCATTCGTGAACGCCATCCCGGCGTGACATCTTGCGGCCGCGCCCTGCAAGCAGTGCGCCCGCGCCGCGCCCGGACATCCCCGCCCCGCTATCCTCCCGCCCTTCGCGCGCGCGTGCGATCCTTTCCCCGGCCGCCCGGCCCCTTGCCTCGCCGGACCGGCATGAACCCACCCGCCCCCGTGCGCCCCACCCGCGCGCGGCGGCCCCGCGATGTTGAGCATCTGTTTTTCCAACCGCTTCGAGGCGCTGCAGGACGCGCTGCTGCAGGCCCTGGACGCGGACACCGGCGGCGATCCCTTCGAGCCCGTGCACCTGCTGGTGCCCGGCACGGCGGTGCGCCGCGCGCTCACGCTGGCGCTGGCGCGCGCGCAGGGCGTGTGCGCCCACGTGGCCTTCGCGGAGTTGTCCGCGTGGCTGGCGGCCCGCTCGGCCCGGCTGCCGGGCGGCGGCGGCGCGCTGGCGGCGCTGGAGCCGGCGGCACTGGCCTGGCGCGTGTTCGCGCTGCTGGGCGAGGCGGAGTTCGTCGCGGCGCAGCCGCGGCTGCAGCAGTGGCTGAGCCATGCCGACGACACCCTGCGCTGGGAGCTGGCGCAGCGCAGCGCGGCGCTGCTGGCGCGCTACGCGCACCACCGCCCCGACTGGCTGCAGGCCTGGAGCGCCCACGCGCCGGCCGGCCTCGGGGCCGAGACGCCGGACGAAGGCTGGCAGGCCGCGCTGTGGCGGCGCCTGCGCGCCGACCTGGGGCTGTCGGGCGGGCATCCCGCCGCGCCGCTGCTGCGGGCGCTGGAAGCGCTGGACGACGACGCGCTGCGCGCCGCCACCGGGCTGCCGCGCGAGCTGCACGTGTTCACGCCGGCGGCGCTCTCGCCGCTGCACCTGGCGCTGCTGCAGGCGCTGGCGCGGCGCATCGAGGTGCGGCTGTACGTGCTGAACCCCTGCCGCGAATACTGGTTCGAGCTGGTGGACACGCGCCGCATCGCGCGGCTGGAGCAGCAGGGCCGCGCGCTCTACCACGAGGTCGGCCAGCGGCTGCTCGCCGCCTGGGGCCGGCAGACGCAGGCGCAGCTGGACCTGCTGATCGAAGCCGCCACCGAGGCCGAGATCGACGACAGCCGTTTCGAGCCCGCCGCCGCGCCCACGCTGCTGGGCCAGCTGCAGGACGCGATGCTGGAGCTGCGCGAGCTGGCGCCGGGCAGCGTGGCGCTGGCCGACGGCGACCGCAGCATCGAGCTGCACGTGGCGCACTCGCGCACGCGCGAGCTGGAGGCGCTGCACGACCTGCTGCTCTCGCTCTTCGCCGCCGACCCGACGCTGCGCCCCTCGGACGTGCTGGTGGTCACGCCGGACCTGCCCGCCACCGCGCCGCTGGTCGAGGCGGTGTTCGGCACCGCGCCGGCCGAACGCTCCATTCCCTGGGCCGTCACCGGGCACGCCGCGGCGCCGGCCGGCGCGCCGGCGCGCGCGCTGCTGGCGGCGCTGGCGCTGGCCGGCTCGCGCTTCAACGCCGCGGCCGTGTTCGAGCTGCTGCAGCAGCCGCCGGTGGCGCGCCGCTTCGGGCTCGACGCCGCGGCGCTGGAGCGCATCCGCGCCTGGATGGACGACGCCGCCATCCGCTGGGGCCTGGACGCCGGGCGCCATTCCTTTGCGGAAGGCCTGTCCCGGCTGTACCTGGGCTACGCATTGCCGGCGCAAAGCCTTGAGCCTTTTGGCGAGCGGCTGCCCGCGCTGGCCGACGAGGGCGGCGACGCGCTGGCGCTGGGCGCGTTCTGGCGCTTCATCGCCGTGCTGCGGCGGCTGGACGCGCAGCTGTCGCACCCGATGCCGGCGGCGGCCTGGCGCGCCGCGCTGCTCGACGCGGCCGACGCGCTGCTGGCCCCCGACGCGGCCGGGCAGGCGGAGGACATGCACGCGCTGCGCCGCGCGCTGGCCGTGCTGGACGAGCCCGCGCGCGCCGCCAGCGTGGAGGCGCCGCTGTCGCCGGCGCTGGTGCGCGCCGCCCTGGCTGCGCAGCTGGCCCGGTGCGAGAGCGTGCCTACGGGCCGGGTCACCTTCGCGCCGATGGCCGGGTTGCGCGGCCTGCCTTTCCGGGTGGTGTGCGCCATCGGCCTGGACGACGGCGCCTTCCCCACCGCGCAGCGCCCGGCCGAGTTCGACCTGATGGCGCTGGCGCCGCGCCGCGGCGACCCGCAGCGCCGCCTCGACGAGCGCAACCTGTTCCTGGACCTGGTACTGGCCGCGCGGGAGCGGCTGGTGCTGTCGTGCACCGGCCGCAGCGTGCGCGACGGCTCGCCGCGGCCGCCCTCGGTGCTGGTGACGGAGCTGCTCGACGTGCTGGTGCCCGCCGTCGCCGCCGACGCCTCGCCGGCGGCGCTGGACGGCGCGCGCGCGCGGCTGGTGGTGGAGCACCCGCTGCAGCCCTTTGCGAGTGAGAACTTCGACCCCGAGGGCGATGCGCGGCTGCGCGGCTTCGACGCCGACATGGCCGAGGCGCTGCGGGCCTCGCTGTCGGCGCCGGCCCTCGCGGCCGGGGCGCCGCTGCCCGCGGCGGATGCCGGGGACGACGACGACGACGCGGCCCCGGGCCCCGGCCCCGGCCCCGGGATGCCCGGCCCGGCCTTCTTCACCGCGCCGCTGCCGCACGACCCGGCGTGGCGGCAGGTGTCGCTGGAGCAGCTGGCCGAGTTCTTCCGCAACCCGTGCCGCTACCTGCTGACGCGTCGCCTGGGGCTGGCGCTGCCGCGCGCGGCGCAGCCGCTGCGCGACGAGGAGACCTTCCTGCCCGAAGGCACGGACCGGCGCGCGCTGGCGGCGCGGCTGCTGCCGGCGCTGGAGTCCGGGCGCGATGCCGCCTCGCTGCAACGCCTGGCCCGGGCCGGCACCGAGTACCCGGCCGGGCGGCTGGGCGGGCTGCTGCTGGAGCGGGAGATGGCGCGGCTGTCGGACTACGCCGCGGCGCCGGGCGCGGCCACGGTGGCGACGCCGCCGCTGGCGCCGTTCAGCGCCGTGCTGGACATCGCGGTGGCGGGCGAGGCGTGGCAGCTGGAGGGCGCCTGCGCCGACCTGCGCCCGGACGGGCTGTGGCGCGGGCGCTATGGCGACGCGCGGGCGGCCGACCACGTCGAGGCCTGGCTGTGGCAGCTGTGGCTGTGCGCGGCCCGGCCGCCGGGCGTGGCGCCGCGCGTGCGCTGGCGCGCGCGCGACACCTGGATCGGGTTCGCCGAGGCACCGCAGCCGCGGCGCACGCTGGCGGCGTTGCTGGCGCTCTACCGCGAGGGGCTGACGCGCCCGCTGCGCTTCTTCCCGGGCGCGGCCTGGGCCTTCATGGAGGGCGGGGAGCAGATCGGCAAGGCGCGCTCGGCCTGGCACGGCACGCCGCTGTGGCCCGGGGAAGGCGACGACGCCGCCTACCGGCTGGCGCTGCGCGGCTGCAGCGATCCGCTGGACGAGGAGTTCGTCCGCACGGCGCGGGCGGTGCTCGGGCCGCTGCGGGAGTGTTTGAGGGGGGTGGAGACGTGAAGGGCGTGAGAGCTGGAATGAGCGGCCACGGAGTCCGAAGCCCGCGGCATCCCGTCAGCCAAGGCGGCGCGCCCTCTACTCCGTCATTCCGGCGGAAGCCGGAATCCACGAACGCCGCGATGTCGCGCTGGCCAGCGCAGGCACATGCCGGCGTCAGCCAGGCCACCGCATCGGTGCGCGTGGATTCCGGCTTTCGCCGGAATGACGGATCGGGGTGCGAAGCAACGTGGCTGGCGGGATGCCGCAAGTTGACGCCTCTCGGAGCGGCAGTGCTTCTGTCATGAAGCCATCCATGACCCGCCCCGAGCTCGACCTCCTTAATTGCCCGCTCGACGGCATCGGCCTGATCGAGGCCTCGGCCGGCACGGGCAAGACCTGGAACATCTGCGGCCTGGTGCTGCGGCTGCTGCTGGAGCGCGGGCTGGAGCTGCCGCAGATCCTGGTCGTGACCTTCACCAACGCCGCCACGGCCGAGCTGCGCGAGCGCGTGCGCGCGCGGCTGGCGCAGACGCTGGCCGTGCTGCAGGGCGGCGCGCCGCCGCCAAGCGACGCCTTCGTGCCGGCGCTGCTGCGGTCCTTGCGCGAGCGCCACGGCCTGGACGAGGCCGTGCTGGCGCAGCGCCTGGCGCTGGCGCTGCAGTGCTTCGACGAGGCGGCGATCTTCACCATCCACGGCTTCTGCCAGCGCGCGCTGGCGGACGTGCCCTTCGCCGCCGGAATGCCGCTGGCATTGGCGCCGCTGCCCGACGACAGCGCGCTGCTGCTGCAGGCGGTGCACGAGTTCTGGCGCCGCCACGTCGCCAGCGACGACCTGGACCCGGCGCTGGCCGCGTACCTGGCGGCGTGCCGGGACACGCCGGAGAAGTACGCCGCGCTGCTGGCGCGGCGCCTGCGCAAGCCGCTGTCGCCGCTGCGCTGGCCGGCGGATCTGGACGCCGCCGAAGACACCGGCGCCGATGCCGGCGCCGCCTTGGCCGAGGCCTTTGCCGCCGCGCGCGCGTGCTGGACGGACGAGCGCGACACCATCGCTGAAACGCTGCGCGGCGCCCTGCCCGCCCTGCACGCCGGCAGCTACGGCCCCCGCGCCGTGGCGCAGGCCCTGGTG
Organism: Azohydromonas aeria; assembly: GCF_009760915.1. Classification (GTDB taxonomy): domain Bacteria; phylum Pseudomonadota; class Gammaproteobacteria; order Burkholderiales; family Burkholderiaceae_C; genus Azohydromonas; species Azohydromonas aeria. The sequence continues at coordinate 42,101 of NZ_VIDQ01000017.1, read as the reverse complement.
GCCTGGCAGCGCTGGTTCCAGGCCGGCGACGCGCTGGCGCCGCTGGGGGCTGACACCGAGCGGCTGGCGCTGCTGTCCGCCGCCACGCTGGCGCGGCGCACCCGCAAGGCCGCCGCCGACGGCACGCCCGCGCACCGCTTCTTCGCCCTGGCCGAGGCGCTGCTGGCGGCACGCCGCGCGGTCGAAGGCTCGCTGCGCCGGGCGCGGCTGCGGCTGCTGCGCCGGCTGTTCGACGAGGCCGGCGCCGCGCTGCGCCAGCGCAAGCGCGAGCTGCGCGTGGCCGCCTTCGACGACATGCTGTTCAACCTGCACGAGCGGCTGCAGGCCGCGCCGGCGCTGGCGGACACGCTGCGCCAGCGCTATCCGGCGGCGCTGATCGACGAGTTCCAGGACACCGACCCGCTGCAATGGGCCATCGTCGAGCGCATCTGGGGCGACGGCACCAGCCCGCTGCTGCTCGTGGGCGACCCGCGCCAGGCCATCTACAGCTTCCGCAATGCCGACCTGCCCACGTACCTGCGCGCACGGCAACGGGCCTCGGCGGTGTACACGCTCACGCGCAACCAGCGCGCCGCCCCGGCGCTGGTGTCGGCGCTCGACGCGCTGTTCCAGGTGCACCCGCGCAGCTTCCTGCTGCCCGGGCTGGAAAGCGTGCCGGCGGGCCTGGGCGAGCGGCCACGGCCGGCGTTCGTCGATGAATCCCCGGACGAGGCACAAGGCGCGGGCGCGCTGCGGCTGTGGCTGCTGCCGCGCGACGAGGCCGGCCGGCCGCTGCCGCGCGAGGCCGCGCTCGATGCCAGCGTGCGGGCCACCGCCGCCGAGATCGCGCGGCTGCTGCGCGAGGCCCGCGCCGGGCGGGTGCGGCTGGACGGCCGGCCGCTGCAGGGCAGCGACGTGGCCGTGCTGGTGCGCAGCCACGCGCAGGCGGCGCGGGTGCGGCAGGCGCTCTCCGCGCTGGGCGTGGGCAGCGTGGCGCTGTCGCGCGCCAGCGTGCTTCACATGCCGGTGGCGCGCGAGCTGCAGCGCGTCCTCGCCGCCGTGCTGGAGCCGGCGCATGGCGGCCTGCTGCGCGCGGCGCTGGCCACGGAGCTGATGGGTTTCGATGCGGCGGCCATTGACGCCCTGGACCGGGACGACGCCGCGCTGGCCGCGTGGCAGGAACGGTTCACCGACTGGCACGCCTGCTGGCACGGGCAGGGCGTGGCCGCGCTGCTGCGGCGCTGGCAGCGCGAGGCCGGCGTGGCGCCGCGGCTGCTGGCGCGCGCGGACGGGGCCCGGCGATTCACGGACCTGCGGCACCTGGGCGAGGTGCTGCACGAGGCCGCGCCGCTGCAGCCCTCGCCGCGGGCGCTGTTGCGCTCGTTCGAGCTGCGCTGCGCGCGGCCGGGCGACGACGAAGGCGCGCAGCTGCGGCTGGAATCGGACCGGCAGCTGGTGCGCGTGGTCACGATCCACCAGGCCAAGGGCCTGGAGTACGGCCTGGCGTTCTGCCCGCTGCTGTGGGACGCGGCCGCCGCGCCGGCCGCGGCGCCGGGCCTGTACGAGTACCACGACGCCCAGGGACAGCCGGTGCTGGAACTGCCCGCCGGCGACGACGCAGGCGGCGCGCAGAGTTCCGGCGCCGAGGACGGCCCCGACGCTGCCGCCATCCGGCGCCAGGTGCGCCTGGAGCACGCGGCCGAGACGCTGCGCCTGGCCTACGTGGCGCTCACGCGCGCGGTGCACCGGTGCTGGCTGGTGGTCGGCCCCTGGGCGGCGCGCAACGGCAAGGGGCTGTCGCCGCAGGCCGGCGGCCGCAGCCTGCTGAACTGGCTCGTGGCCGGCGGCGACTACGCCGCCGACCCGGCGCGCTGGTTCGAGCAGCCGCCGGGGCCCGACGCGGTCGAGGCGGCCTGGCGGCGGCTGGCGGCGGGGTCGCGGGCGATCTCGCTGGCACCGCTGCCGATGCAGCCGGGCGAGCCGCTGGCGCCGGCCCCGGCGCGGCGGGTGGAGGTGCCGGCGCCGCCGCCGCGCATCGCGCCGGGGTGGCGGCTGGTGGAGGCCGCTGCCGATGCCTGGGCGCCGGAGCCGGACACGGACGAGGGCGCCCGGGCCGATACCCCCCTGGCACACGCGCCGGACGACGCCGCCGCCCTGCCGCGCGACGACGTGCTGCGCTTTCCCACCGGGCCGCTGGCCGAGCAGGCGCTGCGCGCCGCGCTCCTGAACGCCGACTTCGCCGACCCGGACAGCTGGGAGGCTGCGGCCCGGGACGCGCTGCGGGCGCATCCGCTGCCCGGCGCGGGCGGCGAGGCCGGGGAGCGGGCGCACGCAGCGCAACTGCGGCGCATGCTGGCCGACGTGCTGTCCACGGAGATCGCGCCCGGGCTGCGGCTGCGCGACCTGGCGCCGGGCCGCGGCATCAAGGGCCTGGAGTTCTGCCTGCCGGCGCCGGGGCTGCCGGCGTTTCAGGACCACTTCCCCGTTCGCCCTGAGCCTGTCGAAGGGCTCAGCCTGAACGGCATTTCCTCCAGGCAAGGCTCCAACGAACCTGAGCCCGATGACGGCTATGTCCACGGCGTCATCGACCTGGTGTTCGAGCACGGGGGCCGCTGGTGGCTGCTGGACTGGAGCGCGCAGCGGCTGGGCACCCGCGCGGCCGACTACGCCGGCGCGGCGCTGGCGCTGGCGGCGCAGGACCATGAACCGCGGCTGCGGCTGGCCACGCTCGCCCTGGAGCGCTGGCTGCGCCGCCGCGTGCCGGGCTGGTGCCCTGACACGCACCTCGGCGGCGCGCTGCTGCTGTTCGCGCGCGGGGTGCGGCCGCACTGGCGCGACGGTCGCGGCCAGCCGTGCGGGGTGGTGTGGGTGCGGCCAGCGCCAGGGGATCCAGGCCGTCCCGCGGAAAGCCCCCGCCCGGGCTGCGAATGAGAATCACGACCGGGAAATACTCTCAAACCGGTACGAGAACGGCTTCCAGTCAAGCGGCTGCCGCGGAATCGGAAAAACAGTAATTACCTTTGACCGGTTGAAGTCTCCGCCTCGCGTCCTAGATTGGAAAACATCCATGCCGGGGTCCGCGGGAAGCAGGCAGCCTTCCACGCGCCGGCGTGGCAGAAACCGATCCAACCCCGCCGGACTGGCCTGCGGGACAGCGACCTCCATTTTCCCACCCGGGCACCACCACCGCGGGGATGGCACCCTCGGCAATACTCATTGGCGGCGGCAATTGTGCTGCGGCACTGCGGACCCGAGCCGATCCTGAAACCTGGCCTGACTTCAAATGCAAGTCTGGGCGGGTGCGCGTTGCCATTTCATGAAACTCGAACGATGACCGGCAAGCCGTCATTCACGCAGCCAGGCAACGAAAATGGCACAGTGACTTTGGCTGCTTTGATTCAGGCCCTTGCTTTCTACCATTCGCAGCAAGCCTGCCGCATCCCAGGAGAACAGGAAAACCTGTTTTCGCGGCATGTGAACGCAGCCTGGAAAACAGGCCCTGCCCCACGAGGAGAATCCAATGCCGAAACTCGATGATTCCTGACGGCCTGGAGCCGCCGACAATCCCGACGCATGGGTAAACCGCGGGCAACGTCCGGCGCGCGGTTCTGGTCAAGGACCATGTCACGGTCCTTCCAACGAAAGGTGCTCCTCTTCCGCGGAGCATGCCGGAGCTCGGCCCGATGGCCTCGATCCCATGATGCCGGGAATTCCTGTCACTGAAGCGCGGTCAGCGGCACGCTGGCATGCCGACCGCCGGGCGCTGGAGGATGGAAAATGAACATCTCGTCATCATTGAACCGCAAGGCCGTCGCGTCGCTTCGCCTGACGCTCCTGGTGGGCATGCTGGCCGCCAGTTCTCTGGCATTTTCCCAGAGTGGCGTGGAAACCACCGTGGAGCCCTATGCCGGTCCCGTCGTGGCGCCGGCGGGCGAATTGGCCGTGGCACCGGCCATGCAATTGAAAGTGCCGGCCGCCCGCTTGCGCACGCCCGCGCAAATGCTGGCCGCGCAAGCGGCCCGCGCGCCCGAGGAGGCGGCGCAGCCCCAGCAGACGCCGTTTCTGCCTACCCTGGGCGATGCTGCCTACCGGGCTGCCAAGGCCGCCGCGGCACAACAGGGCATGGCGGCGAATGCAGCCCGTGCCCAGCCGGGGATGGCTCCGCTGGCACCGCCCTTCTTCGTCGGGCCCAGGTTCGAAGGCGTGAGGCAGACGGAAGCGGGAGGCGGCTTCCCGCCCGACACCCACGGCGCCGTGGGAAGAAACCATTTCGTCGAGGTCACCAACTTCCACGTCGATATCTACACCAAGGCCGGTGCGCGGGTACGGTCCGTGTCGCTGGCCAGCTTCTTCGGCTATACCGCGCAAACCCTCTTCGATCCGCGCGTGGTGTATGACCGCAGCTATGACCGCTACATCATCATTGCCGATGCACGGCCGGAATCGAGCACCGTGCAGCGCCATTTCATGGCCATATCCCGCACCGGCGATCCACTCGGCGGTTATTTCATCTACAACATCAATACCACGGGATTCGCGGGAACCAACAATTTCTGGGATTATCCGCAACTGGGCATGGACCAGGACAGCATCATCACCACGGGCAACGTCTTCAGCCCCACGAGCTTCATCGGCTGGCGCATGTTCGCCGTCGCCAAGGCCCGGCTGTACAACGGGCTGGGATTCAGCGTCCCGGTATTCGCCGGCGCGGCGTCGGACGGCACGCTGGCGCCGCCGATGGTCCTGGACCAGAACGCCAAGACCTTCCTGATTTCCGCGCCGTCCGGCGGTTCGGCACTGCGCCTCTATACGATGCGCGATTCGAGCCGCAACCCGGGCGTGAGCCTCACGGGCCCGGTTTCGATCACGGTGCCGGCCTATGCCCTGCCGCCGGACGCCCAGCAGTGCGGCGGCGTCGGCACGGCCGAAATGCTCGACACCCTGGACGCCCGATTCGTCAATGCCAGTACCCAGTCGGGCAATTTCCTGTGGAACGTGCACAGCATTGATTTTGCCGGGCCTGCCGTGCGCTGGTACCGCATCGACACCAACAGCCTGATCCTCAACAAGTCATCCACCTTCTGGGCCAGCAGCACGTCCTCCGACTTCAACGCCTCTATTGCCGCCAACGATGCCGGCGACATTTTCCTGAACTGGTCCTCTTCCAGCAGCACGGTGTGTCCGGAAATTCGCTTCTCGGGGCAGCGGTCCGCGGATGCCGCCGACACGGGCAGAAACGGTTTCGTGCTCTTCTCAAGCCCGACCAAGCTCACCGGCAATTTTGACAGCCGTTTTGGAACGCAACGCTGGGGCGATTATTCGGCCGTGACGGTGGACCCGCTCAATTCTCTGCGTGGCTGGATCGTCAACGAGAAGGTGAACGCGTCCAACGTCTGGGGCTCGGGCATCGGCCAGATCGGGTTCTGACGCGCCGGGTCACCGCCTTTTTCACAGGACCACCATGGCCAACACCAATGACGGCAAGTCAACGCGGCGGCGCAGCGGCCGGCCGGCCGCTGTAGCGTGGGCCCTGGCGGTCGCCACGGGACTGGTCATGGGAAGCTTCCAGGCGTGCAGTGCAGCGGCCGGCACCGGGCTGGTGACCGGCGTCGTCACCCGGGGCATGGGACCGCCGGTCCTGCTGCCCGGCGAGCAGCCGCCGCCACCGCTGCCCGTGGCCGCCGTGGTGGTGCGCGCCACGCCGGTGGACGCGCGGCTGCCCGCGGCATCCGCACGGACCGACGCCACGGGCCGCTATCGGCTCGTGCTCCAGCCCGGTGCCTACCGGCTCGACCTCGACGAGATTCCCGGCGGCGGCTTTCACAAGCCCGCCCGCGATCCCGTGCTCGTGAAGGCCCACGAGGAAATCCGCCACGACTTCCGGATCGATAGCGGGATGCGCTGAACACGCGGACCTTCAATTCCAGCGCGGCCTGTCCCGTTCGGCACACGCCTTGCCGACCTGAGCCCATCGTCGATCGAACGAGGCCGCCATGAAGCCACGCCCCCTGCCTGCCGCCCTGCTGCTGACCGCCCTGCTGGGCGGCTGCGGCCCGCGCACCAACACCGAGACCACCCCGGCCGCCGCGCCGCCCGCCGCCTCCACGGCGGCGCCCGCGTCCGCGCCGGCCTCGGCACCCGCGCCGACCGCCGCCGCCTCGGCCATCGGCCCGCTGCCGGCGGGCGCCAACGACTTCACCGCGCTGGTGCGCAAGGTCGGGCCGGCGGTGGTCAACGTCACCACGGTGCAGCGGGCGACCGCCCGGCCCGGGCAGGCGCTGCCGCCGGGCGACCCGATGTCGGAGTTCTTCCGCCGCTTCATGCCGCCCCACCAGCAACCCCAGCAGCCCAGCCAGGGCATCGGCTCGGGCTTCATCATCGACGCCGAGGGGCACGTGCTGACCAACGCGCACGTCGTGGCCGATGCCGACGAGGTCACGGTGCGGCTGGCCGACTCCAAGCGCGAGTTCAAGGCGCGCGTGGTCGGCACCGACGCGCAGACCGACGTGGCGCTGCTCAAGCTCGACGCCCGGAACCTGCCCGTGGCGCCCATCGGCCAGTCGGCGCAGCTGCAGCCGGGCGAGTGGGTGGCGGCCATCGGCTCGCCTTTCGGCTTCGCCAACACCATCACCGCCGGCATCGTCAGCGCCACGCAGCGCTCGCTGCCCGACGAAACCTACGTGCCCTTCATCCAGACCGACGTGGCGGTGAACCCGGGCAACTCCGGCGGGCCGCTGCTGAACATGCGCGGCGAGGTGGTGGGCATCAACTCGCAGATCTACAGCCGCTCCGGCGGCTACATGGGCATCTCCTTCGCGATCCCGATCGACATGGCCATGGACATCGCGCAGCAGCTGCGCACCAGCGGCCGCGTCACGCGCGGACGGCTGGGCATCGGCATCCAGGAGGTGAGCGAGCCGCTGGCGCAGTCCTTCAAGCTCGACAGCGCGCGCGGCGCGCTCGTCACCGCCGTGGAGCCGAACAGCCCCGCGGCCAAGGCCGGCCTGGCGCCGGGCGACGTGGTGCTGGCCTTCGCCGGGCAGCCCGTGCCCGACGCCACCGCGCTGCCGCGGCTGGTGGCCGGGACCAAGCCGGGCACGAACGCGGCCATCGAGGTCTGGCGCAACGGCGCCAGCACCACGCTGCAGGCCACGGTGGCCGAGGCGCCCAATCCGCGCGTGGCCGCGGCCGCGCCGGCGGCGCAGGGCAACCCGAGCCGGCCGTCCTCGGTGCAGCTGGGCATGGCGGTGAGCGAGCTGCCCGCCGCGGGGCGGCGCGCGCTGGGCGTGAACTACGGGCTGGTGGTGGAGGAGCTTCAGCCCGGCACGGCGCGCGCGGGGCTGCAGCGCGGCGACGTGATCGTGGCCGTCAACGGCCAGGGCTTCGGCAGCCTGGAGGAATTCCAGCGCCGCGTGGCGCAAGCACCGGCCGGCGGCAGCGTCGCGCTGCTGGTGCGCCGCGGCGAGGCCAGTTTGTTTGTGCCGGTGCCGGTGGGGCAGTGACGCTTGGAGGGGATGGCTCACTGGACGGTGGACGTGAAATGGAGCGTCTTGCCTCTGCTTTGTCGCCCCCTTCTGCACGCATTGCTGTCCGGGAAAAGTTGAGAGCGACCGGCATCCCGAAGGCACGAGCGTTCCGGCCCTTACTTCGTCATTACGGCGAAAGCTGGAATGACGGATCGGTGTGCGAGGCGCCGTGACTGACGGGATGTCGGCGGTCGGGAGCTTCCCGGACCGCCCTGCGCCCGCCCGGAAATGACGAAGTAACCGCCATGCCGCCCCGGCCGTGACCAGCGCCTTGCCCTCCCCCGCCCTCGACCTGGCCCAGGGCTTCGCCGAGCAGTTGCGGCAATGGGCGCTGGAGGCCGGCGCGCGGGCCGAGGACGCGGCGTTGGCCGCGCGCGCCGGACATGCGCTGAGCCTGGCCACCAGCGAGGGCCATGTCTGCCTGCCGCTGGACGAGTTGCGCGAGCTGGAGGCGCCCGAGGCGCTGCGCGCCGCGCTGCGGGCCTCGGGCGTGGCCGGCACGCCGCGGGCGCCCGGCGCGCGGCCGCTGGTGCTCGACGGCGAACGCCTCTACCTGCACCGCTACTTCGACTACGAGCGCCGCCTGGCGCGCCGGCTGCTGCAGGCGCGGCTGCCGGAGGAAGCCGTGGCGCCGCGTGCGCGCGCGCTGCTGCAGGAGCTGTTTCCCGCGGCATCGCCCGCCCCGGACGGCCGCCGGCTCGCCGCGGCGCTGGCGCTGCGCCGCGGGCTCGTCCTGGTCAGCGGCGGCCCGGGCTCGGGCAAGACCTCGCTGGTGGCGCCGCTGCTGGCGGTGCTGCTGGCGCAGTCGCCGCGGGCGCGCATCGCGCTGGCCGCGCCCACCGGCAAGGCCGCGGCGCGGCTGGCCGAGGCGCTGCGCGAGCACGCCGCCGCGCTGCCGGCGGACCTGCGCGCGCGGCTGCCCACGCAGGCCGGCACTGTGCACCGGCTGCTGGGCGGGCATGCCGCGGGCGGCTTCGCGCACCACGCCGCACGGCGCCTGCCCATCGACGTGCTGGTGGTGGACGAGGCCTCCATGCTCGACCTGGCGCTGGCGACGCGGCTGCTGGAAGCGGTGCCGGCCACGGCGCGCATCGTGCTGCTGGGCGACAAGGACCAGCTCGCCGCCGTGGAGGCCGGCGCGGTGTTCGCCGAGCTGTGCGCCGACCCGGCTTTCAGCCCGGCATGCCGGCACGAGCTGGCCGGGCTGTGCGGCGCCGATCCGGCCGCCCTGGCATCGCCCCCTCCGGCGACCGAGCCGCCGCGCCCGGGCCTGCGCGACGCCGTGGTGTGGCTGCAGGGCCACTACCGCTACGGCGCGGGATCGGCCCTGGACCGGCTGGCGCGCAGCGTCAACGCCGGCGACGGCGCGGCGGCGCTGGCGCTGCTGCGCGCGGCCGGCACCGGCCCCGACGACTCCCCGGAGGCGGCCGGCGCCGCCCCGCTGCGCTGGCGTCCCGACACCCACGCCGCGCTGTCGGAAGGCACGCGCCGGGCGCTGCTGCAGGGCTTCGGGCCCTACGTCGAGGCGCTGCGCCGCGACCCGCGCGACGCGGCGGCGGTGACGGCGGCCTTCGCGCGCTTTCGCGTGCTGGCCGCGCTGCGCGAGGGCCCGCGCGGCGTGGCGGCGCTGGATGCGCTGGTGGCCGCTCACGTGCGCCGCGCCGTCGGCGCCGACGCGCGCGCGCCCTGGTATCCCGGCCGCGCCGTGCTGGTCACGCACAACGACCCGGCACTCGACCTCTTCAACGGCGACGTCGGCATCGCCCTGCCCGACGCGGACGGCGCGCTGCGGGTGATGTTCCCGCACGGCGCGGGGCTGCGCGCCGTGGCGCCGGCGCGGCTGCCGCCGCACCAGGGCGCCTTCGCGCTGACGGTGCACCGGGCGCAGGGCTCGGAGTTCGAGGCGCTGGTGCTGGTGCTGCCCGAAGGCGGCAGCCGCGTGCTCGGCCGCGAGCTGCTCTACACCGGGCTCACGCGCGCGCGCCGCCACGTCACGCTGGTGGGCGCGGCGGCGGTGGTCGAGGCGGCGATCCGCGCCCCGACGCAGCGCCACTCGGGGCTGCGGGCGCGGCTGCGCGAGGAGCAGGACGCCGCAAGCGAGCCCGACGACGCCTGAAAAAAAGCCAGCCCCGCGCGGTGGCGGGGCTGGCGGCGGTTGCGGTAGGCGGCTTCCGGGGGAAGCGGCCGGATGTGGATGTACTTTTCAGCAGGCCCTCAGAAGCGCGATGCGGTGCCGCGGTTCTGTGCCGCGTTCACCTGGGCCTGGTGGTCGAGCCGGTAGCGCGTGACTTCCGCGTCGCGGCCGCCGTAAACCTTGGAATAGAACAGGTCGCGCGCGGTCACCGGGCCGCGGCGTTGCGGGACATCTCCTTCGCTGCAGCGCTGGCACAGGTCGCCGAACGTGAGCAGCTCGAAACAGCCAGGGTTCGTGCACCGGTGTTGCAGCATTGGCGTACTCCGCGTTGGCGTGTGGACCAGGACCCCCCGATGGTAGGAGCGCCTCCCCCAAACGGTGCAGCGTGGCAACCCTAAGCTGAAGAGCGCAAAAAGTTGCTGCGCCGCAGCAACTTTTCGGGTTGCGTCCGCATCTATAGCTGCACTGCAACATGATCGGCGATGGCCAGGCAGGCGGTCAGGCCGGGCGACTCGATGCCGAACAGATTCACGAGGCCGGGCACGCCGTGCTGCGCCGCAGCATCGATGCGGAAGTCGGCCGCCGGCTCCCCGGGCGCGCTGATCTTGGGACGCACGCCGCTGTAGGCCGGCGTGAGCGCGCCGTCGGGCAGCCCGGGCCAGTAGCGGCGGATGGCGGCCTCGAAGGCCGGGATGCGCGATTCGTCGACGCGGTAGTCGAAAGTGGTTTCGTCGGCGTCCGGGAGCCACTGCGTGTCCGGTCCGAAGCGGGCCTGGCCGCCCAGGTCGAGCGTCAGGTGCACGCCCAGCCCGGCCGAGTCGTGCAGCGGGTACACCAGGCGCGAGAACGGGCTGCGCCCGCGCAGCGAGAAGTAATTGCCCTTGCAGGCCCAGGCGCGCGGGACGTGGCGGGGGTCCAGGCCCTGGATGCGCGCGGCCAGCGCCGGCGCGCCGTGGCCGGCGGCGTTGACGACGCGGCGCGCCAGCAGCGCCATGGGCTGCTCGCCGCCGACCTGCAGCTCGATGCCGCCGTCGGCCACGCGCGCGCCCAGCACCGGGCTCGCCAGCGCCAGCAGCGCGCCGGCGCCTTCCGCGTCGCCCAGCAGGCTCAGCATCAGCGCGTGGCTGTCCACGATGCCGGTGGACGGCGACAGCAGCCCCGCCACGGCGTGCAGCTGCGGCTCCAGGGCGCGCGCCTCGTCGCCGGGGAGCCAGCGCACGTCGTCCACGCCGTTGGCCAGCGCCTGCGCCTGCAGCGCGCGCAGCGCGCCGAGCTGCTCCTCGCCGGTGGCGGCGATGAGCTTGCCGCAGCGCCGGTGGCCCAGGCCGCGCTCGGCGCAGTAGGCGTAGAGCCGCTCGCGCCCCTGCACGCACAGCCGCGCCTTGAGCGAGCCGGTGGGGTAGTACAGCCCGGCGTGGATGACCTCGCTGTTGCGCGAGCTCGTGCCCGTGCCGATGGCGGTGGCCGCCTCCAGCACCAGCACCTCCTGCCCGCGCTGCGCCAGCGCGCGCGCCACGGCCAGGCCCACCACGCCGGCGCCCACCACCACGGTGTCCACGCGCTCGGTCACGGCGCTCGGGGCTTGGATCGGATCAATCGGCACAGCATCTGGCATAGGAAAAATTTCCGGCAAGGGTCTGGAGGCGGGCACGGCACGCCTGCGCGCGGCGCTGCCCGGTCACGGTTGCCAAGCATGCACCGGCGCGGACCGCCCCGGGGGCTCGCCGGGTGAGCCCATGGGCGGCGGTCCGCGCCGGCCGTTACACGTGCGCGCAACGGGTTGCGGTGCCGCCGCCCGGCCTGCCCGGGCGTTGCCGATGGTTGCCGGCGGCACCGAAGCGGCGGACATCGGCACGGGCACGGGCGCTGCCGCGGGATGCGGGGGCCGGCGCGGGCGCGCCGCTTGCCATGGTTGTGTGCGCCACGGCCTGCGGCGGCCGCACGGCGGCACCGCGGGCGATTGCCGCGCCGGCGCTGCCGCGGCTGCAGCCGCGGCGGTGGCCGCAGCCGGCCTGGCCGGTGCAGAAGTCGCGAAAATCGTCGAGTTCTCTTCGAATTTGGCGGTTGCGTGCGCAACGCGCGCCGCCGGCTCGCTACACTGGCCTTTCCATCGGAAATCAACTGTGAGCCGCCCATGACCACACGTACCAAGACTGCCACCCGCACCCCTCCAGCGGCGCTGGATGGGTTGCTCAGTCACCGGCTGCACGAGCTCTACAAGCTCAGCGACGCCTTCGGCAGCGGCAGCGGGCTGCGCGCCAGCGGCGTCGCCCCGGGCGACGCGCGCTGCCTGGCGGCCATCGGCGCGTTCGAGCCGCTGTCGGTGGTGGAGCTGGCGGCGCGGGCGCGGCTGAACAAGGCGCAGGCCAGCCGCGCGGCGCAGTCGCTGGCCGACCAGGGGCTGGTGAAGAAGCAGGCCAACTCGGCCGACGCGCGCGGCGTGGTGCTCACGCTCACCGCGTCCGGGCGCGCCGCCTGGCGCAAGGTCATGGCGCTGATCGAGCGCCACAACGAGGAGGTCTTCGGCGTGTTCTCGCCCAACGAGCGCAAGCAGTTCGACAAGCTGCTGGAGCGGCTGCTGGCGCATCACCGCGAGCAGTGAGCCCCACTCGCTCCGGCCGGTGAAACGACGGGCGCCTGGCCGCAGCCGGTAAGTGGCCCGCTTGCGGGCCGAATCCACGGTGACTACCGGATCGTTCGGCCCGCAAGTGGGCTTTCTGCCAGCCGCTCGGTAGGTTTTCTATCAGTCCCGGACCGAAACCGGGATGAGTGCAGGCGCCGGGCGGCGGCCCGGGCTCAATGCGCCGCCGCCCGCATCGCGCGGCGCTCGGCCAGGCGGCGCAGGTGCACCATCGAGACCTGGTGCGCGTGGATCAGCCGCATCAGCCCGCTGCGCGCGAGCTCCGCCAGCGTCGCGTCGTCGAGCTTGAGCAGCTTCTCCTCCGCCACGGCCATGAAGCCGTCCACGCGCAGCGCCGGGGTGCCCTCGCCCTGGCTGATGTCCAGCCGCATCTCCTGCAGCAGCTCCAGCGCCATGAGCCGCTCGCAGCCGCGGCGCGTGCGCTGCACCTCGGCTTCGAGCTCGGGCAGCTGGCGCTGCATGCGCTGCACCAGCTCCGAGGGCTCGCCCTCGGCGTCGAACAGCGGCTCGCCCTCGGCCTCCGACAGCCCCGCGTAGCTGCGGTCGATGCACAGCGCCGCCTGCTGCGCGTCCACCTGCGCCAGCGCGAAGGGGTACACGCGCAGCTGCGCCGGCAGGTACTGCGCGGCCCAGCCGCCGTCGGGCTGCAGGTACAGGTTCTCGTCGCGCGTCAGGCCCAGCACCGCCATGGGCGCGACCTGCGGCTGACCGGCGGCGTCGGTGCCGGCGCGCACGAACACGATCGGGTACTCCAGGCAGGCCTGCGCGAACTCCGCGCCGTGCAGGAAGCAGGCGTTGAGCTTGCCGGCCGCGGCGGCCAGGCTCACCGGCAGCTGCAGCCGCAGCGCGCGGTGGTGGTGGCGGTCCAGCGCCACGGGGTCGCGGTGCAGGGCGGGATTGATCATGGCTGTCGTCCTCGGAGGGAAGTTGGAAGTGATGCGCGGCGCGGGCGGCGCCCGCCGCCGCGCCCCGGATACGGAAAAAGGATGGGCAGGCGCACGCGCCGCGCGGGCGGCCGTCCCGGGCCGGCGCTCATCACTCGGCCGCGGCGTCCGCGGTGCCCAGCGGCGTGGCCAGCACCTTGTCGATGCGCTTGCCGTCGAGGTCCACCACCTCGAAGCGCCAGTCGGCCCACTCGACCGTGTCGGCGGTGTTGGGCAGCCGGCCCAGCAGCAGCAGCACCATGCCGGCCAGGGTGTTGTAGCGCCCGCGCTCCTCTTCGGGCAGCTCCTTGAGCTCCAGCCGGTCCTTGAGCTCGGGCACGGGAATCAGGCCGTCGAGCAGCCAGCTGCCGTCCTCGCGCGCCACGGCCCAGGGCTGCTCGTGCACGCCGGCGCCGGACTGGAACTCGCCCGTGATGGCTTCGAGCAGGTCGCGGATCGTGATCACGCCCTGCACCTCGCCGTACTCGTCCACCACGAACACCATCTCCGCGCCCGTGGCCCGGAAGTGCTCCAGCAGCTCCATGCCCGAGAGCGTCTCGGGCACGAACACCGGCGGCGTGAGGTGGCCGGTGACGTCCAGGGCCTGGCCCTGCAGCGCCTGGCGCAGCAGCGCCTGCGCCGAGACCACGCCGACCACGTCGTTGAGGTCGTCGCGGCAGACCGGGTAGCGCGAGTGCCCGCCCTCGGCCAGCACGCGCTGCACCTCCTCGGTGGTGGCGTCGGCGTCGAGCCACTGGATGTCGGCGCGCGGGATCATCATCGAGCCGATCTGGCGCTCGTCGAGGCGGAACACGTTGCGCACCATCTGGTGCTCCTGCTCCTCGATCACGCCCGCGTCCACGCCCTCCTCGAGCTGCGCGGCGATCTCCTCCTCGGTCACGCTGCGGCCCACGGCGTTGCGGATGCCCAGCACCCGCAGCACGGCCTCGGTGCATACCGACAGCAGCACCACCAGGGGCCGCGCGATGGTGCTGAGCCATTCCATGGGCAGCGCCACCAGCCGCGCCACGTGCTCCGGGAACATCTGGCCCACGCGCTTGGGCACCAGCTCGCCGAAGATGATGGTCAGGATCGTGATGATCACCACCACCAGCGCCGTGGCGCTGACCGCGGCGGCCTGCTCGGGCACGCGCAGCGTCTCGGTGAGCCAGCGCGACAGCGGCTGCGAGAAGGCGTTCTCGCCGACGATGCCGTTGAGCACGCCGATGCTGGTGATGCCGATCTGCACCGTCGAGAGGAACTTGGTCGGGTTCTCGTGCAGGTCCATCGCGGCCTGCGCGCCCGGCTCCTGCGACTCGACCATGACCTGCAGCCGCGCCTTGCGGCTGGCCGTGAGCGCCATCTCCGACATGGCGAACAGCCCGTTGAGCAGGATCAGGAAAACCAGTAAAGCAACGTCCATCGGGCGGGCAAGGCGGGCTCGTCAAGCACCCTTGCCGGGGTAAAAAGGGCGGTTGAGCGTAGCAGAATCCCCCGAATGCACTACCTCATCGGCGACCTGCAGGGCTGCTGCGACGCCTTCGACCGCCTCCTGGCCGAGATCGGCTTCTCCCCTTCCCGCGACCGGCTCACCGTGCTGGGCGACCTGGTCAACCGCGGCCCCGAGTCGCTGCGCACGCTGCGCCGGCTGCGCGCGCTGGGCTCGGCCGCCGACGCGCTGCTGGGCAACCACGACCTGCACCTGCTGGCCGTGGCGCACGGCGTGCGCCCCGAGCACCGCAGCGACACGCTGCGCGAGATCCTCGCGGCGCCCGACCGCGAGGCCTGGATCGACTGGATCCGGCAGCGCCCGCTGGCGCTCTCGCGCGAGGGCTGGCTGTGCGTGCACGCCGGGCTGCCGCCGCAGTGGGACGGGCCCCAGGCGCTGGCGCTGGCCGGCGAGGTCGAGGCGATGCTGCGGGGCCCGGGCCTGGCGGACTTCCTGGCCGTGATGTACGGCAACGAGCCCGCGTGCTGGAGCGACGCCCTGCAGGGGCCGGACCGCTGGCGCTTCGTCATCAACGTGCTCACGCGCGTGCGCTTCGTCGCCGCCGACGGCACGCTGGACTTCAAGACCAAGGACGGCGCGCGGCAGGCCCCGCCCGGGCTGCTGCCGTGGTTCGAGGTGCCGGGGCGGCGCAGCGCGGGCCATCCGGTGGCCTTCGGGCACTGGAGCACGCTAGGGCTGGTGAACCGGCCGGACCTGCTGGCGCTGGACACCGGCTGCGTCTGGGGCGGCAGCCTCACCGCCGTACGCGTGGACGGCGGCCGGCGCGAGGTGGCGCAGGTCGCGTGTCAGCAGGCGCAAAGGCCGGGCCCGGTATGATGCGCGCCGCTTCAGGTGCCCCCGGGTTGTCCCGGAGGTTGAACGGGAAGCAGGTGCAGCGGCGCGGCGGCTCTTCGGCAACGAGGGCCCGCTGACGCCGTCCAGGCCTGCGCTGCCCCCGCACCGGTAGGCAGGCCGGATCGGACATCACTCCAAGCCACTGCGGGTTCGCAGCCCGTGGGAAGGCGATGTGCACGAGGCGCGCGATCGTTCTCCTGAACCACCGCGCGCGGCCTGCGAGCCCGGATACCGGCCTCGAAAGCCTCGCCGCCGCGGCAGGTCCGGACACGCAGTCGTCCGGGCGCCGCGGCCCCATGCCACTGCAGCCTGCGGGGACGCTGGCTGCCGGAGTGTCCAAGTCCGATGAAGTCCATGTCCTTCCGGGGCGCCGCGCTGTGCGGCCTGTCCCTGCTCGCCCTCACGCCGATCGCCAGTGCCGCCGAGGCCGCGCTGCAACCCTGGACCGTCGCGGCGGCCGACTCTCCGGCGCAGCCGGTGGTGGTGACGGCCACGCGCATCGCGCAGCCGGTGAGCCAGGCGCTGGCCGACGTGCGCGTGATCGACGCGCAGCAGATCCGCGACGCCGGCGCGATGTCCGTCACCGAGCTGCTGCAGACCTTTGCCGGCGCCGAGATTGCCAGCAACGGCGGCCCCGGCCAGCTCTCCAGCGTGTTCCTGCGCGGTGCCAACGCCAACCATGTCGTGGTGCTGGTGGACGGCGTGCGCGTCAGCTCCGCCACTGCCGGCAGCAACGCCTTCGAGCACCTGCCGGTCAACCAGATCGAGCGCATCGAGGTGCTGCGCGGCCCGGCCAGCAGCCTCTACGGGGCAGACGCCATCGGCGGTGTGATCCAGATCTTCACCAAGCAGGGCGAGCACACCGAGGCCCGTGTGGGCGCGGGCCGCTGGGACACGCGCGAAGCCTCGGCCGGCATCGGCCGGCGCTTCGGCGACACCAGCGTGTCGCTGCGCGCCGGCTACAAGCGCACGGATGGCTTCTCGGCCACCAATCCCGCCATCGATGCGCCGGGCACCCCGGCGATCTACCAGCAGTTCAATGCTGACCGCGATGGCTACCGCAACCGCAACCTCGGCGGCAGCGTCTCGCACGACTGGGCCCAGGGCCACACGCTTTCGGCACGCGGCTGGGCCAGCGAGGGCCGCACCCAGTTCGATCAGGGCCCGCTCGCCAACGACGTGGTGGAGCAGCGCCTCTCGGGCTTGTCACTGGAGAGCCGCAACCGCGTCACGCAAGCCTGGACCAGCCGCGTGCTGCTGGCGCGCGGCACCGACGACTACAAGACCCGAGGCGACTTCCCTTCGCGCTTTCGCACTGACCAGGACCAGCTGACCTGGCAAAACGACTTCACCCTGCCGGTGGGCACGCTCGCCGCGGGCCTGGAGTGGCGCCGCGAGCAGGTGGACAGCAACACGTCCTACGCGCAGACCCGCCGCATCGTGCGCTCGGCTTTCGGCAGCTACGCCGCGGCGCTGGGCGCGCACCGGCTGGAAACCTCGGTGCGGCACGACGACAACTCGCAGTTCGGCGGTGACACCACTGGACGCCTGGGCTACGGCTACCAGCTTGCGCCGGCCTGGCGCCTGTCGGCGGCGGCCGGCACGGCGTTCAAGGCGCCCAGCTTCAACGACCTCTACTACCAGTCGGAATTCTTCTTCGGCAATCCGGACCTGCGCCCCGAGCGCTCGCGCAACGTGGAAGCCGCCGCGCGCTACGACGACGGCACGCTGCGCGGCGGGCTGACGCTGTTCCGCAACCGCATCCGCAACCTGATCGCCATCGACCCGGCCACCTTCAGCACCGTGATCAACGTCAATGCCGCGCGCAGCCGCGGCGCCACGCTGGACGCGGGCTGGCGCACGGCGCAGTGGAGCGCGCATGCCGAGGCCACCTTCCAGCAGCCCGAGGACACCGCCACGGACCACCTGCTGCCGCGGCGCGCACGCCGCTTCGGCAGCGCCGGGCTGGACTGGACGCCCGGCCCCTGGCGTGCCGGCGTAGAGGTGGTCGGCAGCGGGGCACGCTTCAACGAGCTGTCCAACACCAACCGGCTGGGCGGCTACGTGCTGCTCAATCTCAAGGCTGCCTATGCCCTCACGCCCGAGCTCAGCGTGCTGGCCCGCCTGAACAACCTGACCGACAAGGGTTACGAGCTGGCCCACGGCTACAACACGCCCGGCCGCAACCTCTTCGTCGCGCTGGAATACGCGCCGAAGTAAGCGCGCCGTTCGCTGACCGACCATGCCCCGCGCCCTGCGCCTCTGGCTGCTGCTGGCCCTGGTGGCCGCCGCGGCGCTGGGCGTGGCGCTGGCCAGCGGCAGCAGCGACATCGCGCTGCGCGACCTGCCGCGGCTGCTGCTGCACCCCGACGACAGCCCCGCGGCGCAGGTGCTGCACGCGCTGCGGCTGCCGCGCGCGCTCTCGGCCTTCGCCTGCGGCGCGCTGCTGGCGCTGGCAGGCGCCTTGATGCAGGTGCTGCTGCGCAACCCGCTGGCCGACCCCTACGTGCTGGGCACCTCCGGCGGCGCGGCGGTGGGCTCCCTCCTGGCGCTGATGCTCGGCGGCGGCATGCTCACCCTGCAGCTGGGCGCCTTCGCCGGTGCGCTGGGCTCGACGCTGCTGCTCTTCGGCCTGGCGCGGCGCGCCTGGCAGCCGCACCTCGGCGAGAGCGAGGGCGGCGTGCCGCGGCTGCTGCTCACCGGCGTGATGCTGGCCGCGCTGTGGGCGGCCGTGACGCTGCTGCTGCTCACGCTTGTGCCCGAAGGGCAGCTGCGCGGCATGCTGTTCTGGCTCAGCGGCGACCTCGCCGGCGCCGACGCGCCGGCCTGGCCGCTGGCGGCGCTGGCGCTGCTGCTGCTGCTGGCCTGGCCGCTGGCGCGCGAGCTCAACCTGCTGCTGCGCGGCGCCGCCGGCGCGCAGGCGCTGGGCGTGGAAGTGACCCGGCTGCGCCGGCGGCTGTACGTGCTGGCCTCGCTGGCCAGCGCGGTGGCGGTGGCCGGCGCCGGCACGGTCGGCTTCGTCGGGCTGGTGGTGCCGCATGCGCTGCGCCTGCTCGTGGGCAACGACCAGCGCGTGCTGCTGCCGGCCTGCGCCCTGGGCGGCGGCACGCTGCTGCTGCTGGCCGACACGCTGGCGCGCACCGTCGTGGCGCCCCAGCAGTTGCCCGTGGGCGTGGTCATGGCGCTCGTCGGCGCGCCGGCCTTCATCGCGCTGCTGCTGCGCGGAGAGGGGGCCCGGCGATGACGGCGCCGCTGCTGGAAGCCGACGCCCTGGCGCTGCGCGCCGGCACGCGCACGCTGCTGGAGCAATTCGATCTTCGAGTGGATCCCGGCCAGTGCTGGGCGCTGCTGGGCCCCAACGGCAGCGGCAAGAGCACGCTACTGCACGCGCTGGCCGGGCTGCGGCCGGCGCAGGCCGGCTCGATCCGGCTCGACGGCCGGCCGCTGGCGCGGTGGAGCGCGCTGGAGGCTGCGCGCCGGCGCGGGCTGCTGCCGCAGCAGCTGCACGACGCCTTCGGCGCGCCGGTGCTCGACGTGGTGCTCACCGGGCGCCATCCGCACCTGCCGCGCTGGGGCTGGGAGACCGAGGACGACCGCAGCATCGCCCGCGCCGCGCTGGCCGCGGTGGACCTGCACGGCTTCGAGGCGCGCGACGTGCGCGGCCTCTCCGGCGGCGAGCGCCAGCGCGTGGGCATCGCCGCGCTGCTGGCGCAGGCCCCGCGGCTGCTCATGCTCGACGAGCCGCTGGCGCACCTGGACCTGCCGCACCAGGTGGCCGTGCTGGCGCACCTGCGCGCGCTGGCCGCGCGCGAGGGCCATGCCGTGCTGCTGTCCATCCACGACTTCAACCTCGCCCACCGCTTCGCCACGCATGCGCTGCTGCTGGGCCGGCCCGGCGTCGCGCCGCGGGCGGGAGAGGCCGACACGGTGATGAGCGCGGCGGCCCTGTCCGAGGCCTTCGGCCACCGCGTGCGCCGCGGCATGGTCGAGGGCCGCACCGTCTTCGTCGCGGATTGAGTCCCATGGCCGGATGCCGCTTTCCCGGACCCCGGCTGCGCGCCGCGGCGCTGGCGCTGGCCGTGGCTCTCGGGACGGCCGGTGCGGCCGCCGCGCCGGCGCCGCGCCTGGTGGATGACGAGGGCCACGCGCTCGCGCTGCCGCAGGGGGCGCGGCGCATCGTCAGCCTGGCGCCGCACCTGACCGAGCTGCTGTTCGCCGCCGGGCTGGGCGAGCGCGTCGTGGGCGTGGACGCCTGGAGCGACTTCCCCGCCGCGGCGCGGCGCCTGCCGCGCGTGGGCGACAGCGCGCAACTGGACCTGGAGCGCATCGTGGCGCTGCGCCCGGACCTGGTGCTGGTCTGGGCCGACGGCACCGCCGCGCGCCAGCTTCAGCGGCTGCAGGCGCTGAAGCTGCCGCTCTACTTCAGCCGGCTGCAGCGCCTGGAGGACGTGGCCGCCACGCTGCGCCGCCTGGGCACGCTGGCCGACACGCCCGCCACGGCCGAAGCCGCGGCGCGGCGCTACGAGGACGGGTTGAGCGCACTGCGCCGGCAATACGCCGGGCGGCGCGAGCTGCGGGTCTTCTACCAGGTCTGGAAACGGCCGCTGCTCACCGTCAACGGGGCGCACTTCATCAGCCAGGCGCTGGCGCTGTGCGGCGCGCGCAACGTCTTCGCCGGGCTCGGGCCGCTCACGCCGACGGTGAGCGAGGAGGCGGTGGTGGCGGCCGACCCGGACGCGATCGCGGCCTCGCGCCAGGACAGCGGCGGCGACGCGCCGCTGGCACGCTGGCGCGAGATCGGCGCGCTGCGCGCCGTGCGCCATGACGCGCTGCTGCTGCTCGACGCCGACACCCTGCACCGCCCGACCGACCGGCTGCTGCAAGGCGCCACCGAGCTGTGCCGGCGGCTCGACGAGGTGCGCTCGCGCACGCCCTGAGGCGGCGAAAAGGGCGCGTGGAAGATGCGACAATCGCGCCCTTCCCCGTTGCGCCGCGTGGCGCGATGCGCGGAAACACAGGAAGCGTGGCCGAGCGGTTTAAGGCACCGGTCTTGAAAACCGGCGAGGGTTGATCCCCTCCGTGGGTTCGAATCCCACCGCTTCCGCCAGACACGCGTCAACAGCGTCACTTCTGCGGGTGAGTTCGCAGCCAGTCCCTGAGCGCATCGTTCATGCGCGTCTGCCAGCCCGGACCGCCGGCGCGGAAGGCAGCCAGCACGTCCCGGTCCACCCGCAGCGCCACTTGCTCCTTGGTGCCTGAGCCGGCAGGACGGCCACGGCGCCGGCGTGCCGCCGCCAGCGCGGCCTGCAGTTCCTCGGCGGTGGCAGGCCGGTCGTCCTCGTCCTGCCCGTCCCACACGTAATCAGTGCTCGCGGGCAGTTCCCGCACGGCCTGCTTCACGTCCTCAGGCGTCATCGAATTCGTCTTCGAGCCAGGCATCGTAGGTCTCCCTTTACTCACGGCTTGCCCTGCGGAAGCTGATGACGCGCGTTGCGCCGTCGCGCTCGGTGTGCACCACCGTCAGCACCGCCAGGAAGCCCAGCGCGTAGGACATCGACCGGACCCGCTCCTCGCCACTGCGCAACTCCAGCACATCCAGCCGGTAGCGCGACTCAAGCACCTCAGAAGCGTCCGCGAAGTCCAGGCCGTGCTTGTGCAGGTTGCTACGGCGCTTCGCTTCGTCCCAGGTCAGCCGCGTGTCCATGCGATTAATTGTAGATACGTTTAAAGCCCTGCTGCGCGTGACCCTGGCCTCACGTCGTTCTGCACCTACTTTCGCGAGAACTCGCCGCGCTCTCCCGGCAGTGACCAAAGCCTTTCGCCCCGCCTCGCGCCCTCGCCTACCTTGAATTGACCGGCATCCCGCCGGCGCAGGAGGTCTTCCATGCGAACCATGCCCCACGTCGCCCTGCTCGCAGCCGCCACGCTCGCCTTTACGGCGCTCGTGGCCCAGGCGCAGGACCAACCGCGGACGCGCGCCCAGGTCAGGGCCGAGGTGATGAGAGCCCAGGCCAGCGGCGAGCTACAGCGGCTTCAGACAGATTACGCGCCGGGCAACTGGTCGCCCATGGCACAGCGCAGCGCCTCCCTGAGCACCGGCACGGGTGCGCAAGGACGCGCCTTCGACACCCCGGCTCCCGCCGCGCGCATGCCGGCACCGGTGGCGATGCCCCTGGGAGACGAGGGCGAATGACGGACCGGGCGGCGCCTGGGCGCTGAAGCCCCGGCCGCCTCAGCCCGCCGCCGCCCGCGGCACCGCCGCCGCGGCCGGCTCGGCCACGTGCCCCATGGCCGCCATCCACGCCGCCTTGCGCGGCACCATCACCTGCGCCAGCCAGCGCTCCAGCTCCGCGGCCAGGCACGGCCGGCTGAACAGGTAGCCCTGCATGATGGTGCAGCCCAGCCGGTTGAGCACCTCCAGCTGGCGCAGCGACTCCACCCCTTCGGCCACCACGCGCAGCTTGAGCGTGCGCGCCAGCGCGATGATGGCCGTGATCACGGCCGCGCTCTGCGGCGTCACGCCCAGGTCGCGCACGAAGCTGCGGTCGATCTTGAGTTCCGAGATCGGCAGCGTCGTGAGGTAGGCCAGCGACGAGTAGCCGGTGCCGAAGTCGTCGATGGCGATCTGCACGCCGATCTCGTTGAGCCGGTGCAGCGAGGGGATCACCTCCTGCAGCTCCTTCATCAGCCCGGTCTCGGTGATCTCCAGCTGGATCGCGCTGGTCTTGACGCCGTACTCGCCCACCGCGCGCTCGATGTGCTGCACCAGGTCGGAGCGCTCGAAGAGGCGGTTGGGCAGGTTCACGGCAATGGCGTCGCTGAAGCCGAAGTTCAGCTCCCAGCGCTTGGCCTGGCGCGCCGCCTCGTGCAGCGCCCATTCCGACATCGGCACGATCAGCCCGGTCTCCTCGGCCAGCGGGATGAACTCCGCCGGCGACACCAGCGTGCGCCCGCGCTGCCAGCGCATGAGCGCTTCCACGCCCACCATGCGGCCGTCGCGCACGTCCACCTTGGGCTGGTAGTACATCACCAGCTCGTCGCGCTCGATGGCCTTGTGCAGCGCGCTCTCCAGCTCCAGCTTCTCGCGCCCGCGCCCGGCCAGCATCGGGCTGTAGCTCGACGCGGCGTTGCGCCCCTGCGCCTTCACGGCGTACATCGCCACGTCGGAGTTGCGCATCAGGTCGGCCACCGTGGCGCCGTCGCGCGGGTACAGCGCGATGCCCACGCTGGCCGTGACGAAGCATTCCTGGCCGCCGACGAAGATCGGCTCGCGCATCACTTCCAGGATGCGGTCGGCCACGCGCTGCGCGTCGCTCTCGTCGAGCACCTCGGGCAGCAGCGCCACGAACTCGTCGCCGCCCAGGCGCCCCACCGCTTCGAGCGAGCGGTGCGAGCGCGAGCCCACCGCCTCCAGCGTGCCCTCCTGCACCGTGTCGCAGTGGCGCACGCAGGCCTTCAGGCGCCGGCCCACCTCCATCAGGAGCTCGTCGCCGGCGGAGTGGCCGAGGGTGTCGTTGATGACCTTGAAGCGGTCCAGGTCGATGAGCAGCAGCGCCGCCGAGTGCCCCAGGCGCCGCCCGTGCTCGATGGCGCGGTCGGCGCGCCACAGCAGCTGGCGCCGGTTGGGCAGCCCGGTCAGGGCGTCGAAGTTGGCCAGGTGGCGGATCTTGTCCTCGGCCACGCGGCGCTCCGTCACGTCCTGGACGATGCCGGTGTAGCCAGTCTGCGTGCCGTGCTCGTTGAACTCGGGCTCGGCCTCCAGGTGCAGCACGCGGTGGCGCCCGTCGGGCAGCGTCACCGGCACGTCGGTGGCCAGCACCGAGCCGTGCGCCAGCGCGTCGCGCAGCAGCCGCAGCAGCCCGGCACGGTCGCTGCGCTCGGCCAGGCGCAGCAGGTGGTACAGCCCCGGGCGGTCGCCCGCGGCATAGCCGAACACGCGCAGCCCTTCGGGCGACATCAGCAGCGCACCCGGGTGCCCGTCGGCCGGGTGCTTCCAGTCGAAGCTGCCCATGCGCGCAAGGTCCTGCGCGCGCGCCAGCCGCGCCTGGCTGCGCTCGAGCTCGCGGCGCGTGCGCGCGCTGCGCAGCAGGTACTGCAGCCGCCCGGCCAGCAGGCTCCACTGCGGGCTCTTGACGTAGAAGTCGGTGGCGCCGGCCTGGTAGGCGCGCTTGATCGAGGCGTCGTCGTTGAGCCCGGTGAGCATGAGCACGGGCAGGTGCTCGAAGCCCGGCGTGGCGCGCAGCCGGCGGCAGGTCTCGAAGCCGTCCACGTCGGGCATGAGCGCGTCGAGCACCACGATGTCGAAGGGCGCCTCGACCAGCTGCTTGAGCGCCGCGGCACCGCCGTCGGCCTCGGTGACCTCGAACCCCTGCTGGCGCAGCGCCTGCCCCGTGAGCATGAGCTGCACCAGGTCGTCGTCCACCAGCAGCACGCGCGGCTGCTCCAGGCCTTCGTCCGCGTCCGGCGGCAGCGGCAGGTTCATCGGCTCAGGCGGCAGGCAGCAGCGGCTGCAGCGTGTCGAGCAGCTGCCGGCATTCGGTTTCGAGCTCGCCGACCAGCGGCTCCAGCCCCTCCAGGCGCTGGTCGCGCAGCCGCTGCTCGACCTCGGCGCACAGCTGCGACAGCCGCAGCGCGCCCACGCTCATCGAGGACGACTTGAGCGTGTGCGCCACCATGCGCTGCGCTTCGAGGTCGGCCACGGCGCGCGCGGCCACGAGCTGGTCCAGCAATCGCCGCGTCGAGCTGTCGAAGGTGCGCAGCACCTTGGGCAGCAGGCCGTGGCGCCCGCCCGGATCGAGCTCGCTCAGGCGCTGCAGGGCCTCGGCATCCAGCGGGGGGCTCAGCGCGGCCAGCAGGGCCTGCGAGGGATCGTTGTCGGTCATGAAGGCGCGGACGATTCGGATGCCCCCATTCTGCCCCGCCCCGCAGGGGGATAGACATGCCGTCGCCCCGGCGACAGTGCGGCAATGCCGCCGCGCAGGCCGGCGCGGGCCGCCTTCTGCCGGCCACCGGCCCGCGGCGGCGCGCAGCGGGGCAGGCTCAGCCGCCGATGTACTGGAACAGCGACAGCTTCTGGACCATGGAATAGGTCTTGAGCGCCGCGTCGTAGCCGGCCTGCTGCAGCTGGAAGTCGGAGATGCCCTTGGCCAGGTCCAGGTCCTCGGCGTTGCTGCGCGCGGCCTCGGCCTGCAGCCGGCGCGTGGCGGTGCGGTCCTCGGCGGCGTCGGCGTGGTTGAGCGCCTCGCCCACGCGGCTGCGCAGCGCGCCCAGCGCGGTGGCCGAGCCGTCGAGCCCCGACACCGCGGCCTGCACCGTCTGCGCCACCTGCGCGCCGCTGCGCCCGGGCGTGGCGAGCTCGGCGATGGCGCGGTCGAGCGTGTCGAACACGCTGAGCTGCGGCTGCGACAGCCGCACCTCGAAGCTGTCGCCGTCGGCGGGCGTGCCGCTGATGCTGAAGCTCATGCCGTCGAAGGCCACGGCCTTGCCGCCCGAGCCGGTGCCCGGGGCGGCGGTGGAGGTGTTCCAGGGCTGCGCCGGCCCCATGGCCGCGCCGTCCTTGAGCACGGTGTAGCCCAGCGAGGCGCCGCTGCCGCTGAACTGCACCTGGTAGCGCAGCGCGTCGGGGTCGGCCACCGCCGGCGGCGAGGTGGCGGCGAAGAAGGCGGCCGGATCGGTGACGCGCCCGGCGTCGGACCAGGCCGTGGTGCTGTTGGTGTTGCTGGTCTTGAACAGGCCATTGCCGTCGCGCGCCTGGAGCCAGGCGGCCTGGCCGTCCACCGTCAGCGGCATCGACTCGCCGCCGGCCGTGGTCATGCCCCCGGCGCCATCGGCACCGCCCGCGCCCTGCCCGCCGAAGAGTGGGTTGCCCATGCCGTCGCCCTGGTTGGCCAGCGCGTACAGCTGGCCGCGCAGCGACTGCAGCCGCTGCGCGATGCCGGCGCGCTCGGTGTCGCTGAGGTTGCCGTTGCCGGCCTGGATCAGCGCATCGCGCGCGTCGGCGATGAGGTCCCCGGCGCTGCCCAGCGCCGACTCCGCCGCCGTCATGGCGGTGCGGCTGGCGTCGATGGCGCGCTGCTGCGTCTCGCTGCGCGCGACCTGCGCCCGCGCGCGCTCCGCGCGCGCGGCAGCGGCCGGGTCGTCGCTGGCGCGCAGCACGCGCTTCTCGGCGCTGAGGTGATCCTGCGCCTCGTAGAGCTTGCGCTGGCGCTCCTGCAGCGAGGCCACGTTGCGGTCGTAGGCGGCGGCGGTGGAAATTCTCATCAAAGGCTCCTGGCGCCGGCGGCGCCGTGGTGCGGCTCGGGTTCAGGACGTCGGGTCGGCACGGGCGGCGGCATGGCGGCTCGGGCTGGCGGGCGTCAGCGCCCGGTGGCCTGCAGCAGCGAGTCGAACACCGACTGCGCCACCTGCAGCACCTTGGCCGCGGCCTGGTAGCCCTGCTGGAACTGGATCAGCCGCGCCGCCTCCTCGTCGAGGTTGACGCCGCTGTTGGAGTCGCGCGCGGCCCGCGCATCGCTGGCCACGCCGCTGGAGATGTCGCTGGCGGTGCGCGCCGTCTGCACCCGCGTGCCCACGCTGGACAGCGCGTTGGCCCAGGCGTCGGTCAGCGTCGTGCCGCCGGTGTTGCCGCCGGCGCCCCAGCTGCGGCCCAGCAGCGCCTGGCCGTCGAGCCCGGCCAGCGCCAGCGCGTTGCCGTTGTTGGCGGCCGGATTGACGGTGGTGGCCAGCGTGAAGCTGTCGTTGGCCGAAGGCTTCCCGATCAGGCTGAGCTGCACGCCGCCGAGCTGCAGGGGCTGGCCGCTGCTCCAGGTGCCGGTGAGGCTGCCGCTGGCCACCACGCCGCCGCCGGCGTCGCGCTGCTCCCAGTCGTACTGGTACGCACCGCTGGCGTCGGTGAATCTCAGGCTGCCCTGCAGCTTGAGCGCCGGGTCGAAGGCGGCGCCGTCCGTGACGGCCAGGGCGCTGACCGAGCCGGTGCCCTTGTTGGCGCCGGCGGCCTTGGCCGTGACCGGCGCGGCCGCGGCGATGCCGCGCGGATCGTCGAGCACCACGCGCAGGTTCGACGCCGCCGTGCCCACGGGCTGCAGCAGGAAGCGGTCGCCCGCGGCCATCGTGCCGTTCAGGTCCAGCGTGAAGCCGGGGCGGAAGTCCGCCCCCGTGCCCTCGGCCGCAAAGCTGCTGCCGTCGGCGGTGGTGAAGCGCTGGCCGTCGCTGCGGCGGGTCATGAGGAAGCCGCCGCCGCCGGCGGACTGCAGCGTGTACTCGTCGGCCTCCAGCAGCGACGCGTCGCCGATGCGGATCGCCACCGACGCCGCCAGGTTGCCCGCGGCGTCGCGGCTGTTGGTGGCCGCGGGCTGGCCGCGCAGCGCGCCGGCCTGGGACTGCTGCACGAAGTCGGTGAAGATGGGCTGGCCCGTGCCGCTGGGCTGGCGCAGGTCCAGGCCGAGCGCCTGCTGCTGGTTCAGGCCGGCCGACACCGCCACGGCCATCTGGCCCAGGGTGTTGCGCGCGGCCACCAGGTCCTGGTTCTGGAAGCGCAGCAGGGCGCCGATCGAGCCGCCGCCGGTGAGCGTGGCGCTGTCGAGCGGGCGCAGGCTGCCGTCGACCTCGCGCAGCGCGAGCGCGGCGCGCGAGGGATCCAGTTTGTCGGTCACCGCCTCCAGCGGTTGCGCCTCGTTGCCCAGCACCAGGCGCTGGCCGCCGGCGGCGAACACCGCCAGCGAGCCGTCGGGGCCGGACACCGTGCTGACCTGCAGGTAGCCGCCGAGCTCGTGCACCATCTGGTCGCGCTTGTCGAGCAGATCGTTGGGCGGCTGGCCCAGCGCCTGCTGGCGCACGATCTCGGTGTTGAGCTGCGCGATGCCGCGGCTCAGGCCGTTGACGGTGGTGACCGCGCCCTTGAGGTCCGACACCACGCCCGACTGCATCGACTCCAGCTGCGCGCCGGCGCTGGAAAAGCGCTGCGCCAGCTCGCCCGCGCGCGACAGCACCACCTGGCGCACGGCGGTGTCGGCCGGCGTGCTGGCCAGGTCCGACAGCGCGCCGAAGAAGTTGCTGGCCGCCTGGCCCACGCCCGCCTCGCCGGTGGGAAAGGCGCCCTCGAGCTGCGACAGCAGCCGCAGGTGCGTGCCGTCCAGGGCCGCCAGGGAGTTGGTGTTGACCGCCTCGCGCGAGAGGAAGGCGTTGTGCGCGCGGGTGATGGTGGCCACGTTCACGCCGTGGCCCAGGAAGCCCGAGCCGCTGCGCTGCGCCAGCGCCGTCTCCAGGCTGGCCTGCTGGCGCGAGTAGCCCTCGACGCTGGCATTGGCGATGTTGTGGCTGGTGGTCTGCAGCGCGGCGTAGCTGGCGCTCATCGCGCGCGCGCCCACGGACATCAGTGAGAAGGCCATGTGTGGTGGTGTGTTCCGTCTTGCCGCCGCGCCTCGGGTGCCGTCGCGCGCGCTCCTTTAGCCCAGGGCGCGCTGCAGCCGCAGCGTGGTGTTGATGACGCGGCCGAGCTTGTCGGCGTAGGCGGGGTCGGTGGCGTAGCCCGCGCGCTGCAGGCCCTGCGCGAAGCCCTGCGCGGTGCCGGCGTTGGCCACCACCTGGGCGTAGCGCGGGCTGTCCTTCATGAGCCGCGCGTAATCGGCGAAGGACTCCTCGGGGCTGGCGTAGGCGCGGAAACGCGCCACCACCGAGCGCGGCTGGCCGCCGATGTACTCGGTGGTGCGCACCTCGGCCACCGGGCCCTTCCAGTTGGCGCCGGCCTTGATGCCGAACAGGTTGTGCGAGGGGCTGCCGTCGGCCATGCGGATGTCGCGCTTGCCCCAGCCGGTCTCGTGCGCGGCCTGGGCGATCATGAACGACGCCGGGATGCCGGTGGCGGCCTCCGCGGCGCGCGCGGCCGACTGGTTCGCGGCCACGAAGTCGTGCGCGCGCGTGCGCCCCGTGGTGGCGGTGGCCGTGGCGCCTTCGCCGGCCTGGGCGCGCGCGGGCGCGCCCGCGGCCTGGCCCGGCAGCGGCGCGGCCAGCGCCGCCGTGCGCCCGGCCGCGGCATTGATGGCGGGCGTGGGGCCCAGCGAGGCGCCCAGCGAAGCACCGGGCTGCGCCGCGTCCGGGCGGGTGAAGCCCATGCCGCGCTCGAGCTGGCGCGCGATGGCGTTGGACAGCCCGCCGGGCAGCCCGCTCATCTGGGTCGAGAGCTGCTTGTCGAGCAGCTCCGTGCCCAGCTGCGTGCCCTGGTTGTCGAGCAGCCCCTGGGCCTGAGTCGACTGGCGCATGCTCTTGAGGATCTCCTGCATGAACAGCGCCTCGAACTGCTTGGCGACTTCCTTGACCGTGCCGCGCGGGTCGCGCGCGGCGCTGCCGCGCAGCGAGTCCAGCGAGCGCGCGTCGGCGGCCAGGCTGCCGGCGGCCGTGGCGGAACCCGGGGTGGCGGGGATGGCGGCCATCAGATCACCTCCAGCTCGGCGTTGAGGGCGCCGGCGGTCTTCATGGCCTGCAGGATCGCCAGCAGGTCCTGCGGCGTGGCGCCGAGCAGGTTGAGCGCCTTGACCACGTCGGCGAGCTTGGCGCCGGCGGGCAGCTGCACCAGGGCGCCGCCCTGCTGCGTGATCGAGATGTCGCTCTTGGCGCCGGCCACCGTCTGCCCCCCGGACAGCGGGCCCGGCTGGCTGACCATGGGCGTGGTGCTGATCGTCACCGACAGGCTGCCGTGCGCCACGGCGCAGGCGCCCAGCGTCACCGCGTCGTTCATCACCACCGAGCCGGTGCGCGCGTTGAGCACCACCTTGGCCGCCGGCCGCGCCAGCTCCAGCGACAGGTTCTCGATGTCGGCCAGGAAGGCCACGCGCGCATCGGCCTCGGTGGGCATGCGCACGCGCACCACGCGGCCGTCGAGGGCCGCGGCCGTGCCCGCGCCCTTGGCGCGGTTGATGGTGTTGGCGACCTGGCGCGCGGTGTTGAAGTCCGCCGCGTTGAGACCCAGGTGCAGCGCGTCGCCCTGCTGCAGCGGCGTGGCCACCTCGCGCTCGACCGTGGCGCCCTCGGGGATGCGCCCGGCGCTGAGGTGGTTGATCTGCACCTTGGAGCCGTTGGCCGAGGCGCCGGCGCCGCCGACCACCAGGTTGCCCTGGGCCAGCGCGTAGACCTGGCCGTCGGCGCCCTTGAGCGGCGTGGCCACCAGCGTGCCCCCGCGCAGGCTCTTGGCGTTGCCCATGGAGGAGACGTTGACGTCGATGGCCTGGCCCGGCACCGCGAACGGCGGCAGCACCGCCGTGACCATCACCGCCGCCACGTTGCGCAGCTGCATGCCGGTGCCGGGCGGCACCGTCACGCCCATCTGCTGCAGCATGGCGTTGAGGCTTTGCGTGGTGAAGGGTGTCTGCGTGGTCTGGTCGCCGGTGCCGTCCAGGCCCACGACCAGACCGTAGCCCACCAGCTGGTTGTTGCGCACGCCCTGCACGGCGGCGATTTCCTTGATGCGCACCGCCTGCGCGGTGCCGCTCCAGGCCAGCGCGAACAGCAGCGCGGCCGCGCCGAGCAGCCGCCAGGTGCCGCGCGGGCGCAGGGTCGGGAAGAAGTGGGGGAGAGTCGGGGCAGCCATGGCGTGGATTCCGTGGGCTCAGAAGGGCAGCACGCTGGCGAAGACGCGGCCGAGCAGCCCCATGAGCTGCGCGTCGCCCTGCTGGCCGCGGCTGCGGTGCTCCACGCGCACGTTGGCGATCCTGGAGCTGGGCACGGTGTTGCCGGGCTGGATGGCGCGCGGATCGACCTGGCCGGAAAAGCGCAGCACGTCCACGTTGGCGTTGACGCCGATCTGCTTCTCGCCCGTGACGAGCAGGTGGCCGTTGGGCAGCACGCCCGTGACCATGGCGGTGATGGTCCCGGAGAAGTCGTTGCTGCTCTCGGTGGCGCCCTTGCCGGCGAAGGTGTTGCTGGAGTTCGCGCCCGCGCCGAGCTTGCCCAGCAGCGACGACCCCGGGCTCAGCAGCGGCAGCGCGCTCACGCCGGCCTCGACCTTGCCGCTCTTGTCCACGCTGCTGGTGGACTTCTGGCTGGCGCTCACGGCCTCGACGATCGTCACGGTGAGCGTGTCGCCGGGCAGCCGCGCGCGGTGGTCCTCGAACAGCGGGCGGTAGGTCGCGCCCTGGAAGATGGCGCCGTTGGCAGCGGGCGCCGCCACCGCCGGGGCGGCGGGCAGCACCGGGCGGGTGTCGGGCATCTCCACGCTCGGGGCGCGGTACTCCTGCACCGAGGCGCAGCCGCCCAGCGCCAGCAGCGCGGCAGCGGCGGTGGCCGCGGCGAAGGCGGGCGGGAAACGGAAGGGGCGGCTCATGGCGGGGACTCGCGCGCTCGGACGGGGGTTCAGCTTCAGGCCCGGGCTCAGAGCTGGCCGAGCTTGGCCAGCATCTGGTCGGAGGTGGAGATCGCCTTGGAGTTGAGCTCGTAGGCGCGCTGGGTCTGGATCATGGTCACCAGCTCCTCCACGACGTTGACGTTGGAGGTCTCGATGGCGCCCTGCTGCAGCGCCCCGAGGCCGTTGGCGTTGGGCGCGCCGGTGGTCGGGTTGCCCGAGGCGGCGGTCTCGGTGTAGAGGTTCTGCCCGCGCGGGTCCAGGCCGGCCGGATTGATGAAGTTGGCCAGCTGCAGCTGCCCCACCTGCTGCGGCGCGGTCTGCCCCGGCATGAGCGCGCTGACGATGCCGTTGTTGGACACCGAGACCTTGAGCGCGTTGGCCGGGATGGTGATGCCCGGCTGCACCGGGTAGCCGTCGTGCGTGACGAGCTGGCCACCGGCGTCGAGCTGGAAGGCGCCGTCGCGGCTGTAGGCCGTGGTGCCGTCGGGCAGCTGGATCTGGAAGAAGCCCTGGCCCTTGATGGCGATGTCCAGGTCGTTGCCCGTGTCCTGCAGGCTGCCCTGCGTGAAGTTGCGCGCGCTGGCCACCGGGCGCACGCCCAGGCCCACCTGCAGCCCCGTGGGCAGCTGCGTCTGCTCCGAGCTGGCAGCGCCGCTTTGGCGGATGTTCTGGTACATCAGGTCTTCGAAGACGGCGTGCGTGCGCTTGTAGCCGTTGGTCGAGACGTTGGCCAGGTTGTTGGTGACATGGTCCAGCCGGGTCTGCTGGGCTTCCATACCGGTCTTGGCGATCCAGAGCGATCGGATCATGGGCGCTTCTCCTCGATGCTGGAGCCGATCTTCGCGTGGGACGGCCCCGGGGCACCGCGCGAATAAAGCGGTGTTTGAGGCTCATATCGGCAGCGCGGCGCCGGCCTTGAGCGGCGCGCGGGCGCGAATCTGTAACAAGCGCCGACAGCCGCCGGCACCTTCGGGCGCGGGCGGCTTGCGGCGCGAGGCCGGGGCGGGAGCGTCAGCCGCCGTTGGACAGCAGCTTCTGCGCCGTCTGCGCCTGCTGCTCGGCGCTGTGCAGCAGCTTCATCTGCTGCTCGAACTGCCGCGACGCGGAGATCATGGCCACCATCGTCTCCACCGGGGAGACGTTGGAGCCCTCCAGCGCGCCGTCCTGCAGCCGCGCCGCCGGGTCGGCCGTGAGGTCGCCGTCGGCCCCGCGGAACAGCCCGTCGGCGCCGCGCTGCAGCGGCGCGTCGGGCGTGACGAGCTTGAGCCGCCCGGCCACCGTGGAACGGCCCTGGGCGTCGGTGGCGGTGAGCGTGCCGTCGTGCGCCACGCTCACCGTGCTGCCCTGGGGCAGCGTGATGGGGCCGCCCTCGCCCAGCACCGGCAGCCCGCTGCGCGTGACGAGCTGGCCCTGGGCGTCGGTATCGAGCGAGCCCGCGCGCGTGTACGCCTCGGTGCCGTCGAGGCCCTGCACCGCCAGCCAGGCGTTGCCCTGCATGGCCACGTCCAGGTTGCGACCGGTGGTCTGCAGCGGCCCTTGCGCGCTGTCGTAGCCCACCGTGGTCTCCAGCGCCGGCACGCGGGTGCTGGCGCCGTCGCCGCGGATGGGCACGGCGCGGAACGCCGCCATCTCGGCGCGAAAGCCGTTGGTCGAGACGTTGGCCAGGTTGTTCGACAGCACCTCCTGGCGCTGCATCGCCGCCTTGGCCCCGGTCATCGAGAGATAGATCATGCGGTCCACGGCGGCGCTCCTCCTGCGGCGGTGTCTTGCGGTGCGGCGGCGTGGTGCGTCAGCGCAGGTTGACCAGCGTCTGCAGCACCTGGTCCTGCGTCTTGATCGTCTGCGCGTTGGCCTGGTAGGCGCGCTGCGCCGTGATCATGTTGACCAGCTCGCCGGCGAGGTCCACGTTGGACTCCTCCAGCGCCCCGGCTTCGAGCTTGCCCAGCGTGCCGCTGCCGGGCGTGCCGCGCACGGGCTCGCCCGCGGCCTGCGTGATGGCCCACATGTTGCCCGCCATCGGCTGCAGCCCCTGCGGGTTGCGGAAGCTGGCCAGCTCGATCTGCCCGGCAGCCAGGCTCTGGCCGTTGCTGTACTGGGCCAGCACGGTGCCGTTGTCCTGGACGCTGATGCCCGAGAGGTTGCCCGGGGGGTAGCCGTCCTGGTCGAGCTTGGTCACGGCGAAGGACGAGCCGTACTGCGTGATGCCGGCGATGTCGAACTGGGCCGGATCGATGCTGATGGCCCCCGTCAGCACCCCGGTGGACGTGGTGGTGGAGGGGATTTCGATCATGTTGGTGGCGGCGTCCACCGTCTTGAAGCTGCTGTCGAGCCGGCCCGCGCCGTTGAAGGTCAGCGTCGCCAGCGACTCGGGCGCCGCCGCGGTGCCGTTGACGGGCGTGCCGTTGGCCGTGGCGTAGACGTTCCAGGTCGAGGCGCCGGTCGTGACGTCAGTGCTGGCCTTCTGGAAGTAGTAGGTCATCGCCACGCTCTGCCCCTTGGCGTCGTAGAGCGTCTGCGAGGTGGCGTTGTTGTAGGTGGAGGGGTCGCTGAAGTCGATGGTCGGCGGCGCCGTGGTGGCGGCGGTCGGGATGGCCGCGCGCGAGTCCAGGTTGACCTCCATCGAGATCTTGGCGCTGATGCGCGGCACGATGCCCGACGAGGGCAGCCGCAGCGGCTCCGCCGCGCTGGGCTGGATCTGGCCCCTGGTGTCGGCCTTGTAGCCCAGCAGCTTCATGCCGTCGTTGTTGACCACGAAACCGGAGCGGTCCACCTTGAACTGGCCATTGCGGGTGTACATCGTCGGGTTGATGCCGTCCGTGACCTGGAAGAAGCCGTTGCCGCTGATGGCCAGGTCGGTGGGCACGTCGGTGGTGCTGACGTTGCCCTGGGTGAACTGCTGCGTCACCGCGTCCACGCTCACGCCGGTGCCGATGCTCTGCCCGATGCCGCCGGCCGTGACGGCATAGACGTGCGAGAACTCCGCGCGCGAGGTCTTGGCGCCGTAGGTGTTGGCGTTGGCGATGTTGTTGCCGATGACGTCCAGGTTCTTGCTGGAGGCGTTGAGGCCGGAGAGGCCTTGCTGGAAACCCATGTCGATTCCTTGTTCAGTTGAAGGCCTTGACGGCGTCGTAGCCGACGATGCCGCCGCGGCTGAGCTGCAGCTGCAGCGTCTGCCCGCTGGTGGAGACCGCTTCGACGCGGTCGGTCGTCAGCGCCGTGGCGCCGACCTTGTTGGTGCCGCTGCTGGCGGTGACGCGGAAGGTGGCGCCCGCGGCCACGCTGGCCGGTTGCGTCCAGCCGAAGGCATGGCGCCCGCTGGTCTGCGCGCCCAGCTGCAGCGTGTCGAGCACGCGCCCGGCGCCGTCCAGGATCTCCACCTGCACGTGGTCGGCGGCGCTGTCCATCTCGAAGCCCCCGGCGAGCCGGCCCGCGGTGTCGCCGCTGGACAGCCGGTTGCCCGCCACCACCACGTCGCGCCCGACCAGGCTGGCGCCCTGCAGCGCCTGCATCTGCACCATCTGCGTGCTCAGCGCGGCGATCGAGGTGTTGACCTTCTCCAGGCTCGTCACGGCGTTGATCTGCGCCATCTGGCTGGTGACCTGCGCGTTGTCCATCGGATTGAGCGGGTCCTGGTTCTGCATCTGCGCCACCAGCAGCTTGAGGAAGCGCTCCTCGCTGGCGACCTGCTTGTTCTTGTCCGGGGCGCCGCTGCCGCCGGTGGTGGTGGCGCGGCTGCCCGACAGCGCCGCGTAGGGGTTGCTGGCGCTGCCGGTGGCGTTGGAAGTGGTGCTCATGCGTGGAAAGCTTCGGTCGGTGGGGACGCGGCGGCCGCGGGGCCGTCCTTCAGGACTGGCCCATCTGCAGCGTCTTGAGCAGCAGGCTCTTGGCGGTGTTCATGACCTCGACGTTGTTCTGGTAGGAGCGCGAGGCCGAGATCATGTTGACCATCTCCTCCACCGGGTTGACGTTGCTGAAGGTCACGTACCCTTCGGCATCGGCGGAAGGATGTTTAGGGTCGAAGACGCGGCGCCCGGGCGCATCGTTCTCGGTGACGGCCTGCACGCGCACGCCGGCGCTTTCCTGCGCGCCCATGAGCTCGGTCTGGAACACCACCTGGCGCGCCTTGTAGGCCTGGCCGTCGGGGCCGGCCACGGTGTCGGCGTTGGCCAGGTTGGAGGAGACGGTGTTCAGGCGCTGGCTCTGCGCGCTCACGGCGCTGCCGGCGACGTTGAAGATGTTGAGCAGGCTCATCACTGGCCCTTGATGGCATCGAGCATGGTGCGCACGCTGCCGTTGATGAAGCGCAGCGTCGCCTCGTACTTGACGCTGTTGTCGGCGAACGCGGCGCGCTCGCGATCCATGTCCACGCTGTTGCCGTCCAGCGAGGTCTGCGACGGGATGGCGTAGGCCAGCGCCCCGCCCTCGCTGCCCAGGGTGCCGAACTTCACGGACAGGTGCCCCGGCGCGGTGGCGGCCTGGCACTGCGGCGGCGCCGCGGCGGTGGCCGCGCCGATCTCGCCCGGTGCCGGCGGCACGCCGGTGGCCTCGCGCAGCGCCTTGGCGAAGTCCATCTCCCGCGCCTGGTAGCGGGGCGTGTCGGCATTGGCGATGTTGCTGGCGAGGATCTCCTGGCGCTGCGCGCGCAGCTTCAGGGCCTCGGTCTGGAAGTTCAGGCTGTCGGTGAGGCGGTTGAGCATGGGCGCGGGGCGAGCGGTCTTTCGGTTGCTGCGGATTGTGGGCAGGCCCCGGCGCGGCGCCGCGAGGATAAGCGGCAGGAAGTCGGCCCATTTCCGGCGCATGGCCCGCTGGCGCGCGCCCTACAGTGGCTGCCGTGAACTGGCCCCGCTCCCCCCGCTTCCTCCTGCTGCTCGCCCTCGGCCTCCCGGCCGCGGCTGCCGCATGGGCCCAGGCCGCCGCCCCCGCCCCGACCGGCACCGGCGCCGCGGCGCTGGAGCCCGCGCTGCTGGCGCGCGTGCGCGAGCTGGCGCAGCAGGCGGCGCAGGCCGCCGCGGCCGAGCTGCCCGGCGCGCGCGTGCACATCGAGCTCGGCACGCTCGACGCGCGGCTGCGCCTGGCGCCGTGCGCGCAGGTGCAGCCCTACCTGCCGCCGGGCCAGCGCCTGTGGGGCCGCTCGCGCATCGGGCTGCGCTGCGTGCAGGGCGCGCCGTGGAACGTGTACCTGCCGGTGACGGTCAAGGTGTTCATGCCCGCGCTGGTGCTGGCGCAAGCCCTGCCCGCGGGCACGCTGCTCGAAGCCGCGCACCTGGGCCGCGAGGACGTGGACGTGGCCGCCGGCGCCAGCGCCGCGGTGACCGCGCCCGACCAGGCGCTGGGCCGCGCCCTGGCCCGCAACCTGAACGCCGGCGACACGCTGCGCCGCGCCGACCTGCGCCCGCGCCAGTGGTTCGCCGCCGGCGACACCGTGCGCCTGGTGGCGCTGGGCGAGGGCTACAGCGTCAGCGGCGAGGCGCAGGCCCTCGGTCCCGGCCTGGAAGGCCAGTCCGTGCGGCTGCGCACCGACAGCGGCCGCATCGTCAGCGCGCTGCCCGTGGCGCCGCGCCAGGCGGAGGTCACGCCATGAGCTTTTTGCGTTGTTGCCATGATTTACCGGCCGTTTCCGCACTCTTGCCTGCGGCAGCACGGCAACGCGGACCTAAAGTTCTCCGGATCGACTCCGATACAACAAGCATGTTGATCGGGCCGGCTCAGCCCGTACCCGGAGACGCACCATGAAGATCGGCCCCTTTGACACCTCGTCCACCCGTGCCGCCGCCAGCGGCGAGCGCGCCTCCACGCGTGCCGCCGGCAGCAGCGACGCGGCGGCATCCTCCGAATCCAGCACGCAGGTGGCGCTGTCCTCGACGGCCGCGCTGCTGGGCGGCGGCGATCCCAGTTTCGACACCGCGAAGGTGGAGCGCATCGCCCAGGCCATCCGCGACGGCAGCTTCCGCATCGATGCCGGTGCGATTGCCGACAAGCTCATCGACAACGCCCAGGAATTGCTGGCGCGTCCTCCCAAGCATTGACACAAACCGGCCGCATTACATGAACACCCCGACCGTCGATCACGCCCACACCGCCGCTGAGCTCGAAGCCACGCTGGCGGTGCTGGAGGCGAACCTGTTGGGGTTGGGCGAATCGCTGCGCGAGCGCGACGCCGCGGCCATGGAGCACCAGGCCGAGCAGCTGCACCTGGCCCTGGCCGCGGCCGTGCACCGCTTCGCCCAGGCCGCGCGCAGCGGCAGCGTGCCGCCGGCGCTGCGGCTGCGCCTGGCACGCGCCGGCAGCCAGGTGGCGGCGCAGCGCGAGGCGCTGGCCCGTGCCACCGCCGCGCTGGACCGCGCCATCGACGTGCTGCTGCCGGGCCTGGCCCCGGCACCCGTCTACGGCGCCGACGGCGCCGCCGAGCGCGCCGCGCGTACCGGGGCGGCGCAGGCCTGAGGCCTCGGGTCCGCGCCAATGCGAAAAAGCCCGCTGACGCGGGCTTTTTGCATGGGGGCCGCGCCGCGCCCGGCGTTCAGCGCGGCACCAGCCGCCACACCTGCGTGCGCCGGTCGCTGCGGTTGTTGTCGCTGGAGGTGCTGATGTAGAGCGCGCCGTCGGGCCCTTGCGCGACGTTGCGCAGCCGCGTCTCCACGTCCTGCAGCAGCGGCGTCGCGGCACGCACCGCGTTGCCGCCGGCGTCGAGCTGCAGCACCAGCAGCCGCCGCCCCGAGAGCTGGCCGATCACGAGCGCGCCGTCCCAGTCCTTCCAGGCCGCGCCGCTGACGAAGCTGCCGCCGCCCGTGCCGCGCGCGGGCAGCCCCGAGCGCCAGGCCGGGGGCAGCGCGGCGGGGTACAGCGCGGTGTCGGTCATGTTGCTGCCGGCGTAGCCGCAGTAGCTCAGCGCCTGCCCGTCCGGGCAGCGCGCGGTGGCGCCGCCCAGCGGGCGCGGGCGCGGGTCCCAGCCGCCGTTGCCCGCGCGCAGCGGCGTGACCTCGTCGTTGTCGCCGGGGCCGTGCTCGATCAGGTAGGGCCGCTGCGTCCCCGGCTGCACCGCCAGCCCCTGCGGATTGCGCACGCCCGTGACCCAGATGCGCTCGTCGCCGCCCACGGGCGCGCGCGCCGCCGCGGCCGGGCGGCCCTCGCGGTCCACGCGCAGCACCTTGCCGCCCAGCGAGCGCACGTCCTGCGGCACCGTACCCTCGCGCAGGTCGCCGCTGCTGATGATCAGGTCCGTGCCCACGAAGGCCAGCGCGCCGCCGGAGTGCTCGCCCTCCAGCCCTTTGCGGTTCTGGAAGGCGATGCCGGTGACGATGTCCTTGCGCGCCTCCACGCCCGACCAGTCGGGCTTGACGCGCACGCGCACCACGCGGTTGTCGGGCACGCCCGCGGCGTTGGAGGCCATGAACACGAACACGCGCCGGTTGGCGGCGAAGTCCGGGTCCAGCGCCACGCCCAGCATGCCGCTGTTTGTGGCGGTGACGAAGTCGGCGGGCTTGAACAGCAGCCGCCGCTCGCCGCCGGGCAGCAGCGCCCACAACCCGCGCCCGCGCTCGGTGTAGAGCATCACGCCGCCGGGCGCGAAGGCCATGTCCCAGACCTCGTAGACGCCGCGCAGGACCACTTCGCGCACCAGCGTGGGCGCGCCCGCGGGCAGCGCCGTGGCCACGAGGTCGAGCCCGGCGTAGCCGCTGGCCGACACCGACAGCGTCTGCAGCCCCTGGCCCGGGCCCAGCGTCCAGGCCCCCGGGGCGGCGCGGCCGTTGGCGTCGCTCACCACGCTCAGGCGCGCGACGCGCCCGCCCTGCCCCGGCGCGAACGTGACCGGCACGCCCGCCACCGGCCGCCCGGCGGCGTCGAGCACGAACACCGCCGGCACGCGCGGCAGCACCGCGCCCACGGGCGCCATCTGGTGGTCGCTGGCCTCGGGCGCCATCAGGCGCGGCCCTTGGGCCAGCGCGTTGGCCGCCACCACCGCCTCGGGCAGGCCCGGCGTGCTGGCCGACAGCCGCTGGCGCCCGGCCACCGGCCCCAGCGTCCAGCTGCCCACCCGCGCGATGCCCTGGGCGTTGGTGCGGGCGTAGATGCCGGTGATCGAGCCGCCGCCGTTGACGACGCGGAACTGCACCTGCACGCCCGGCACGCCGATGCCCAGGTTGTCCATCACCTTGACCATCGGCGCCACCGGCAGCGTCGAGTTCACCGGCGCGCTCTGCCCTTGCCCGCGCACCACGCTCACCAGCGCGGGCGTGCCCGCGGCCGCAGGCTGTACCGGCGCCGCGGCGCCATAGGCAGAAATTGCAGCAGGAGCTGCGGCCGGCTCATGAGCCGCCGCATCGGCCGCGCCGGTTTCGGCCGCGGTCGCCGCGGCGACGATGGCCGCGCCACCGCCCCACGCCAGGACGGTGCGCGCCAGCGCCCGCCGCCATGCCTTGCGCATGCGCATGTCGATCCCCCAAAGACGTCGTGTCAGGGGTGGGCTGGGCGGCAAGCATGGTGCCGCGGCACGCCGGCGCCACGCGGGAAAAGGGGGGCGGCCCCGATCCGGGGCCTTGCCGGCGCGGCGCCGGCCTTACCAGTCGCGCATGCGCGCGCGCAGCCGCGCGATGCTCTGGCTGTGGAGCTGGCACACGCGCGACTCGGTCACGCCGAGCACGGCGGCGATCTCCTTGAGGTTCATGTCGTGCTCGTAGTACATGCTCATCACGTACTGCTCGCGCTCGGGCAGCCCCTCGATGGCCTTGACCAGGGCCTGGCGCATGCGCTGGTCCTGCAGCCGTGCCAGCGGGTTGGCCTCGGCGTCGCTGACGTGGCGGTCCAGGAAGTCCTCGTCGCCGTCGCCGCTGCTGCCGCCGCCGATGTCCTCCAGGTACAGCAGCTGCGTGCCGCGCACCTTGCCCAGCAGGTCCTGGTACTCGGCCAGCGACATCCCCATCTCGGCGGCGATCTCGCTTTCCAGCGGCGCGCGGCCCAGGCGGTGCTCGAGCTTGTGCACGGCGCTCTCGATGTCGCGCTGGTGGCGGCGGTTGCCGCGGCTCATCCAGTCGGCGCCGCGCAGCTCGTCGAGCATGGCGCCGCGGATGCGCTGGGTGGCGAAGGTCTCGAACTGCACGCCCTGGCGCGCGTCGAAGCGGCCCAGGGCGTCGTTGAGGCCCATCATGCCGACCTGGATCAGGTCCGAGACCTCCACGTTGGCCGGCAGCTTCGCGATCATCTGGTGCGCCAGGCGGCGCACGAGCGGGCTGTACTGCGTGAGCAGCGCGTTGTTGTCCAGGCGGCCTTTGGCGGTGTACATGGGTGGCTGCGCCTTTGCGGGCGTCTCGGTTCGGTTCGGTTCGGTTCGGTTCGGTCGTCGGTTCGGTCTGGCGTGGCGCGTGGGCATCAGGTGCGCGCGGCCGCGGCGCCGCGGCCGGCGCTGCCGCCGCCCGGGTGCCAGCCCGGCGCGCCGGGCAGGTCCTCGTGCTCCAGCAGCAGCTGCGCCGCCA
The DNA here is from genome assembly GCF_009760915.1 of Azohydromonas aeria. Taxonomy (GTDB): domain Bacteria; phylum Pseudomonadota; class Gammaproteobacteria; order Burkholderiales; family Burkholderiaceae_C; genus Azohydromonas; species Azohydromonas aeria. The sequence goes on along the minus strand of NZ_VIDQ01000017.1, from coordinate 1,753 downwards.
GCCGCGCCAGCCCTTCGGGCACGGCCGCGGCGTCGCACGCCGGGTCCACGGCCACGCCCTCGCGCAGCCCCAGGCCCAGGCGGCTGCGTGCGCAACCAGCCAGGTGCCGCACCGCGCGCGCGGCCTGAGGCGAGGACATCGGCGCCCCCAGCAGCAGGTCGAACTGCGCGCAGCGGTGCCGCGTCGCCAGCAGCCTCAGGCTCGCCAGGGCGTGCGTGAGGCTGTCCATGTCTTCGGCCGCGAGCACCAGGGGGTTGAGCGCGCGACCGTCGAAAAAGCGGCTGAGTTCCACCGCTCCTGCATGGACCACGATCACGCGGCACTGCGGTGCGGCCGCGGCCAGCCGCGCCAGCCACTGCGCCGCGTCGCCGCGCGCCTCGCCCAGTCGCTGCGGCAGACCGCGCGCACCCAGGTACGACAGCCCCTCGCCCAGCGGCTCGATGCCCAGCGCCGGGTCCTGCAGCACCGCCGCGGCGGGCGCGGCCGCGTTGTCCGCGGCGTCCACCACCAGCGTGTGCCCGCCCTGCGCGGCCAGCGCCGCGGTCAGCCGCTCCAGCAGCAGCCCGGCGCTGGCCACGTGCGGGTTGCTGGCCACGGCCACCCAGCGCTGCGGCGCGCCGGCGCCGAAGAGCCGGCGCAGCCCCGCGGCCTGGTCGCCGGCGTCGCCGCCGGGCACGACGAAGCCCTGCATGCCCAGCCGCTCCATCAGGACGCCACCGCCGGGGCCGGGCCGGCGCGGCCCACGCCGGAGAACACCAGGTTCACGTCGTCGGCCTGCAGCCGGTAGGCCGCGGCGCCGCCGGCGCGCAGCGCGCGCTGCACCAGCGCGTGCGCACTCAGCCGGTGCCAGTCCTCGGGCACGCGCTGGCCGTTGGCCACGCCCACCACGCGCAGGCGGTGGCGGATGAGCGCGTCCAGCGCCGGCGCCAGCTTCACCGCCTCGTCGAGCTTGGACAGGATCACGCCGCGGCAGGCCGAGGCGCGCCAGGCCTGCATCACGTCGTCGATGGTCTCGCCCTGCGCGGCGGCGTTGACCACCAGCAGCCGCCGGATCGACGGGTGCACCAGCATGTCCAGCAGCTCGCGCGTGCGCTCGTCGCGCTGCGCCATGCCGGCCGTGTCGATGATCACCATCTTCTTGCCGCCCAGCAGCGCCAGCAGGTCCTCCAGCGAGGCGCGGTCGTGCGCGGTGTGCACCGGCACGCCCAGGATGCGGCCGTAGGCGCGCAGCTGCTCGTGCGCGCCCACCCGGTAGGCGTCGAGCGTGATCAGGCCCAGCTGCCCGGGGCCGTGGCGCGTGGCGCAGGCCGCGGCGAGCTTGGCGGTGGTGGTGGTCTTGCCCACGCCGGTGGAGCCGATGAGCGCGTACACGCCGCCCTCGTCCTCCAGCGCCACCTCGGCCTCGGCGCCGCGCAGGTTGCGCTGCAGCACGCCCACGGCCCAGGCCAGCGCGTCGGCCGTGTCCTGCGGCAGGCCCGAGCACAGCTTGCGGATCAGCGCCGGCGAGAAGCCGCAGTCCAGCAGCCGCTGCGTCAGCGCGGCCTGCGCCGGGCTGCGCTGCATCTGGTCCACGTAGGCCATGGCGTCGAAGCGCTGCTCCATGAGCCCGCGCATCGAGCGCAGCTCCTGCAGCATCTCCAGCTGCTCGCGGCGCATGTCGGCCATCTCCGCGGCCTCCGCCGCCTCCGACAGGTCCAGCGCGGACGGCGCCGCCGACACCGGGGCCGGCGTGGGCACGGGCGCGGGCATGGGC
>NZ_VIDQ01000169.1 GCF_009760915.1 Azohydromonas aeria | reverse complement strand
TTCTCATGAGTCTGCGACTGCACGTTGTGCGGACGGACAAGCACGCATGGAATTCCGGGTTACGCATCCGTTCCATCCCTGGTGCGGAAGAAGTTTTCCGTTGGCTACCCGTAAAGACAACTGGGGCGAAGATCGGGTGATGTTCTACGACGCCCTGGGCCACAGGCGTTCGATGCTGGCGTCGTGGACGGATGTCGATGAACCGGACCTGTTTGCCCTGGCTGCTGCTGGCAAGTCGTATTTGCGCGTTGACGATCTGACTGCATTGGCACGACTTCTCGAGGAGATCGAGCAGGCCTGGGGACGAGTTGACGGTGTCAAGGGAATTGCGCCGCTGGTGTAAAGGTTAATGCGCCGCATTGCCGTGTCGATCACTGCATGGCCTGGTGCCATGGATTCAGCGCACTGGAGCGCGGCGCTATGCCATACCTCCCTCATGGTTGAACTATCACAGGTTGCGGCATATCTTGGTTTACGTCGCTGGAAGGAGCTGTTTGATGCTCGAGCCCGATGCAAAGATCCAGCGGCTGCACGAACACAAGGTGCTCAACCCGCGGCCGCAAGCAGTGGAAGCGCCATGGTTCCGCAGCGGCGGCTTCTTCGACCCCAACGATCTGGTGCAGGTGAAGTACGAGATGCTGCGTCATGCCCGTCAGGACGGCGTGACCAAGGCCGAGGCCGCAGCGCTGTTCGGTCTGTCGCGGCCGACGTATTACCAAGCCGAAGCCGCGTTCGAGCGCGAAGGCATCACAGGCTTGCTGCCTCGCCCTCGCGGACCCAAGACGCCGCACAAGGTCAACGCCGACGTGATGTCGCTGATCGAGCAGCGCCAGAGCGAAGGTGGTCCGTTGCAGGCTCGTGCGTTGGCCTCACTGGTTCGGTCACAGCTGGGTATCTCGCTACATCCGCGCACCATCGAGCGGTGTGCCGCGCGAATAAAAAAACGCTGAGGCACCGCGTCGCCGTCTACGGTCCGGCTCTGCCGGCCATTGCGATCCAGGTCTACGAGGACCTGCGCGCCGCGGTGCTGCATGGACAAGCCGACTCGCGCGCGAAGGCGGTCATCGTCTTCCACGGCCTGTGGCGTGGCCTGGCCGTGCTTGTCGCGGATGGCGTGGCAAGCCAATCGCCCGCTCGTGCAGCGCCGGGCATGGACCCAGCAACTGCCGGCACGCACGACTGCCAGCTCGTGCGCCAACTGGCCAACATGGTGCTGGCAGTTCAGTCGCAGGTGCAACATGTCTACTGATGCGGCCATGAAGGTCAGCGCCGACCATCTGCGGCGCGATGCATTCCTCTACGTGCGCCAGTCCTCGCTGCGCCAAGTGTTCGAGAACACGGAGAGCACCAAGCGGCAGTACGCGCTGCGCGAGCGCGCGGTAGCCTTGGGCTGGCCTATGGAGCGCGTGCATGTCATCGACGGTGACCTGGGACGGTCGGGCGCCCATGCCGACGGGCGCGAAGGATTCCAGCGTCTGGTGTCGGAAGTAGCCATGGGCAATGCCGGCATCGTGCTCGGCTTGGAAGTGTCGCGCCTTGCGCGCAACAACTCCGACTGGCACCGCCTGCTTGAGCTTGCGGCGCTGTCTCACACGTTGATCCTGGACGAGGATGGCGTGTACGACCCGGCGCACTTCAACGACCGGCTGCTGCTTGGTCTCAAGGGCACCATGAGCGAGGCGGAGCTGCACGTGCTCAAGTGCCGGCTGCTGGGTGGCCAGATAAACAAGGCTCTCCGAGGCGAACTGCAGATGCGCCTGCCAATTGGACTGGTGTACGACGGTGCCGGCCGGGTAGTACTCGACCCGGATCGTCAGATACAGGATACGGTTCGACTGGTGTTCAGTACCTTCCGTGAGACAGGGTCTGCCGGTGCCGTGGTACGTCGCATGAATGCAGAGAAGCTGTCGTTCCCGCAAAGTGTTCATCGTGGCGTGGGCAAGGGCGACCTGCTTTGGGAACCAGTTGAACAAACCCGTGTACTTCAGCTGCTGCACAACCCGCGCTACGCAGGGGCGTTCGTCTATGGGCGAAGTCGTACGAGGTACACCGCCGCACTCAAGCAGGTGCAAGTCGACGTCCCGCGTTCGGAGTGGCGCGTGCTGATCGTGGACGCACATCCGGGCTACATAACCTGGGAAGAGTTCGAGCGCAACCAGACGACCCTGAAGAACAATCAGCGTTGCTGGTCTGGCGGGCTTCGAGGTCAGCTGCCGCGCAAGGGCAGCGGGTTGCTGCAAGGAAAGGTCATGTGCGGCCGCTGCGGTGCGCGCATGCGTGTGCACTACGAGCCGTTGCATGGCGCCTTGCGTCCCTACTACGTATGCAATGAGGCCGCGTTGCGCATTGCTGATGGCAGGCGCTGTCAGTGGATCCGCGGTGTCGACATCGACGAAACTGTGAGCGCGCTGCTGCTGCAGACGGTGACGCCAACGGCCATTGAAGTGGCGTTGGCAGTGCAGCAGGAGATCGTTCAGCGCGTGGAGGAAGCCGCCGCGCTGCGCCAGGCGCAACTGCAACGTGCCCGCTATGAGGCCGAACTCGCACGCCGGCGTTACCTCAAGGTGGATCCCGATAACCGGCTGGTGGCTGATGCATTGGAAGCTGACTGGAATGCGCGGCTGCGCCAGTTCGACGATTTGCAGCAGGAGCATGCGCGCCAGCAACTGGCTGACCAAGCGCTGCTGCAAGACCCCTCGCGCCAGCGCATCGTCGAGCTGGCACGGGACTTCCCTCGCATTTGGAATGATCCCCGCACAACTGTCGTGGAACGAAAGCGGATGCTCGGACTGCTCATCGAGGACGTCACGCTTGTCTCGGGACAGCAGGTCGACGTGCACATTCGCTGGCGTGGCGGTCGGAATCAAAGCGTGCAGGTGCCCAAGGCACGGACGATCGCACAGGTCCGTAAAACCCGCCCAGAAGTAGTCCAACTTGTCGACGAGCTGCTCAACACCTGTACCGAGAAGGAAGTCGTTGAAAGGCTCGGCGAACTCGGATACCGGAACTGGCGCGGTGAACCCCATACGCTCAGGGGCATCCAGATGCTCAGGCATGCCTACGGTCTGAAAACGCGTCGCGACCGATTGAGCGAGAGCGGCTTGCTCTCTGCTGCAGAGGTAGCACAACAGCTGGGCGTCTCTACCAATACGGTTCACTTGCTGGGCAGCAAGGGACTGCTCCAGCGCCACAGGTACGGCGTCCGCAGCTATATGTACGAATCACCGGGCAACGTCACGTTCGTGCCCGGTGTTGGCGGTCGGTATTCCAGCCGGTCGCCCTGTCTTATCCCTGCTTAATCTACTGAACAAGGTGCATCATGAAGTCCACGCCTTGTTCTC
>NZ_VIDQ01000168.1 GCF_009760915.1 Azohydromonas aeria | reverse complement strand
CGCCCCGGCGCCCGCCCCGGCGGCCGAGGCCGAGGCCGAGACGGCGGCGGCACCGGCCGCGGCCGGCGCCGCGCCGGTGTGCACGGTGCGCGAGCTCGAGCTCACGGTCGGGCCGCTGGCGAATCCGGAGCAGGCCGACAACCTGGCCGAGCTCTTCGCCGAGATTCCCGACCTGGGCATGCTGGAGCCGCTGGACGGCGGCCAGGCCGCCGACGGGCTGCGCCGCTTCAAGGTGCTCACCACCAGCGGCGACGACGAGCTGCTGGACCTGTTCACGTTCCACGTCGCGCGCGAGGCGCTGCGCCTGTCGCCGATGCACGCGGGCTACGGCTTCCACGCCGATGCGCCCGGCGCGCCGCCGCCGGAAGAGCCGCATCCCGGCTACGGCTTCTTCGACGACGCCCCGGGCGCGCCCGAGGCGCACGGGGCGCCGGACGCCACGGCAGCGGCCCCGGTTGAAGCCACCGTGCCGGCCCTGGCCGAGCAGGCCGCCCCGGTCTCGCCGGTGCCGGCCGCTGCCGCCACGCCGCGTCCCGCGGCGGCCGCGCCGCGCGCCGACAAGGGCGAGTCCAGCACGCTGCGCGTGTCGGTGGAGAAGGTGGACCAGCTCATCAACCTGGTGGGCGAGCTCGTCATCACGCAGGCCATGCTGGCGCAGAACAGCAAGAGCCTCGACGGCTCGCTGCACCAGCAGCTGCTCGCCGGCCTGGCCGGGCTGGAGCGCAACACGCGGGACCTGCAGGAATCGGTGATGTCGATCCGCATGATCCCGATGTCGGTGGTGTTCAGCCGCTTCCCGCGCATGCTGCGCGACCTGGAGGCCAGGCTGGGCAAGAAGATCGAGATGCACACCCAGGGCGAGGCCACCGAGCTCGACAAGGGGCTGGTGGAGAAGATCACCGACCCGCTCACGCACCTGGTGCGCAACAGCGCCGACCACGGCATCGAGCTGCCCGCCGAGCGCCTGGCGCGCGGCAAGGCCGAGCACGGCAGCATCACGCTGGTGGCCAGCCACCAGGGCGGCAACATCGTGATCGAGGTGCGCGACGACGGCCGCGGGCTGGACCGGCAAAAGCTCTTGAAGAAGGCGCGCGAGCGCGGCCTGGATGCGCCGGACTCGCTCTCCGACGCCGAGGTCTGGGGCCTGATCTTCGCGCCGGGCTTCTCCACCGCCGACGTGGTCACGGACGTCTCCGGCCGCGGCGTGGGCATGGACGTGGTCAAGAAGAACATCACGGCGCTGGGCGGCACGGTGGAGATCGACTCCGCGCCGGGCCAGGGCATGAGCGTGAAGGTGCGGCTGCCACTGACGCTGGCGATCATGGACGGCATGAGCGTGGGCATCGGGCAGGAGTGCTACATCGTGCCGCTGTCCAGCGTGGTCGAGAGCTTCCAGGTCACGCCGGGGATGATCCGCGGCCTGGCCGGCGCGCGCGTGGTCGAGGTGCGCCAGGAGTACATGCCGGTGGTGGACATGCAGCGCCTCTTCGACGTGCCGCGCCCGGGCATGACGCAGCCCAGCGACATGATGGTCGTGGTCGAGGCCGACGGCGGGCGCGTGGCGCTGCTGGTCGACGAGCTGCTGGGACAGCAGCAGGTGGTGGTCAAGAACCTGGAGGCCAACTACCGCCGCGTGGACGGCGTCTCCGGCGCCACCATCCTGGGCGACGGCCGCGTGGCGCTGATCCTGGACGTGGGCGGGCTGGTGCGGCGCTCGCGCACGCGGCTCATGGACGGCCACCTGTGCTGATCCCCGGCCCGCGAACGACACCGGAAGAAACCGAGGCATCCCGATGATCAACGGCTGGATTCGCAGCTTCTCGATCCGACTGCGCATGCTCGGCGCCATCGCCATGGTGCTGGCGCTGCTGGCACTGGTGGCCGGCACCGGCCTGTGGGGCCTGAACCAGATGCACGGCAAAGCCGACGCCTTCATGGCCGGCACCCATGCCCAGGCCATGGTGGCGGCGCAGCTGCAGCAGCAGCTCGGCAACGTGCGCCGCTTCGAGAAGGACCAGGTCATCAATTACGAGAAGCCGGCCGAGGTGCAGAAGTACCAGCAGCGCTGGAGTGCCGCGGTCGAGCAGGCGACGCGGCTGGCGCAGCAGCTCGGCCAGGGCCCGGCGGACGCCGGCACCGCGGCGGCCGCGGCCATGGCCACGGCCATCGGCGAGTACGCGGCCAAGGCCACGCCGGTGATGAAGCAGCTGGCCGCCAGCGGCTACGACACCGCCACGGTCGCCAACCGGCTGCTGGAGCCGGCCAAGGTGTCCATCCACGCCACCGAGGCCGAGCTCGACAAGCTGCTGGCGCACCTGAAAGCCGAGGAGCAGGCCGCCGCCGCGGCGCTGGCCGCCGACGCGCAGCGGGCCTTCATGCTCTTCGGCGCGGCGGTGCTGCTGGCCGTGGGCGTGGTGGTGCCGCTGACGCTGGCCAACATGGTGTCGATCTGCCGCCCGCTGGCGCAGGCGCGCGAGATGGCCGAGCGCATCGCCACGGGCGACCTGTCGCAGGACGTGCCGGCCGAGGGCAAGGATGAAACCGCGGCGCTGCTGCGCGCGCTCGGGAGCATGCAGCAGGCGCTGCGTGGCCTGGTGGACGAGGTGCGCCAGAGCGCGGCCTCGGTGCAGCTGGCCAGCTCCGAGGTGGCGCAGGGCAACAACGACCTCTCCAGCCGCACCGAGCAGACGGCGTCGAGCCTGCAGCAGACGGCATCGAGCCTGCAGCAGCTCACCGCCACGGTCAGCGCCAGCGCCGACGCCGCCGCCACCGCCAACCAGCTCGCCGGCTCGGCCTGCGAGGTCGCGCGGCGCGGCGGCACGGTGGTGCACGAGGTGGTCAGCACCATGGACGGCATTCAGGGTGCCAGCCGGCGCATCGAGGACATCATCGGCACCATCGACGGCATCGCCTTCCAGACCAACATCCTGGCGCTCAACGCCGCGGTCGAAGCCGCGCGCGCCGGCGAGGCCGGGCGCGGCTTCGCGGTGGTGGCCGGCGAGGTGCGCTCGCTGGCGCAGCGCAGCGCCGAGGCCGCGCGCGAGATCAAGGGCCTGATCCAGCAGAGCGTGCAGCAGGTGGACAGCGGCTCGCGGCTGGTGCAGGACGCGGGTCGCACCATGGACGAGATCGTGCAAGGCGTGCAGCGCGTCTCGGACGTGATCGGCGAGATCAGCGCCGCGTCCGCCGAACAGAGCGGCGGCATCGGCCAGGTCAACTCGGCCGTGGGCGAGCTCGACCGCATGACGCAGCAGAACGCCGCGCTGGTCGAGCAGAGCGCCGCCGCGGCGCAAAGCCTGAGCGAGCAGGCCCAGCGCCTGACCGAGGTGGTGGCGCGCTTCCGCACCGGGCGCCACGACGCGGCCGCCCCGGCGCGACCGGCACCGCGCGCGACGCCGGCCG
>NZ_VIDQ01000167.1 GCF_009760915.1 Azohydromonas aeria | reverse complement strand
TGCCGGCCGGGGCTGCCCTTCCCTGTCCGTCCAGACCTTCGGCGTGAGCGTGCCGGTCAGCGACACCGCGTCGCCATCGCAGAGCGCCAGCAGCGCCGTCTGGGCCAACGTGTCGAACGCCAGGACGTTGACGAACAGCGTCTCGCCGCCGGCCGTGGCGGCACGCACCTTGGCCGTCACGAACGGCTTGCCGCTGTTGTTGCCAACACGCTGCTCAGGCCGTCCGTAGACCTTGCCGGAAACCAGTCCCTCGATCATCAGCGTGCTCCTTGGACTCAGGCTGTTGCTCGTGCCTCAACGGTAGCGCAGCTGGCCCTGATCAGCCGGTCCCGGCTGGGATATTCCCGGGCTGCTGTGGCCGTCGCAGTCCGTGCCTGCAAGGCTGCGAGCGGCTCAATACCCGTTGCCCGCCCCGGCCCGCCGCGGATCGGCCGCACCATGGAAGATCGGGAAGCCGAACACGTCGTAGTCCACGGCGATACCCGCCAGGCCGCTGACGAGCCCCGTGCCGCGTAGCGTGGTTGTCGTGTAGCCGTAGCGGCTGCGCATCCCGTCGATCAACCCGGCCACGGGCTTGCCGCTCTCGAACTCGGCGATGGAGCTGCCCAGGCCCTGCCCGGTCCAGTTGTCGGCGTTGATGGCCGCCTGCAGCTCCATCCCGTAGACGGCGTGCCCCAGGAAGGTCTTGACGATGTAGTCGGGAATCGGGCCGCCGCCAGCCGCGCCCCAGGCCAGCCGCACGCGGCCATCGGCGTCCAGGGCAATGGACGGCGCGATCGAGCTGCGCGGGCGCTTGTTGGCGGCGTAGCCGTTGACGTCGATGCCCGGCGTGCCGGCGGAGAAGTTCGACAGCGCGTTGTTGAGCATCATGCCCGCGGCCTCGATGTGCGCACCCCAGTGCGTGTTGATCGTGGTCGTCATGGCCAGCGCGTTGCCGTAGCCGTCCACGATCGCCAGGCTGCTGGTGGTGTTCCAGTCCTCCTCGCGCAGGGCCCGGCGCGAGGCCTTGGCCAGGCGGGTGATGGGTAGCGGCGCAGCAGCGGCAGCCAGCGGGTCGTAGCCGGCAGGGTCGGTGGCCACGAAGGGCGGGATGCCGTCGGCCGGGGTGCCGGCGCCGACGCTGCCCAGGGCGGTGCCGTTCACCAGTGCCGCGCGGGCGTCCAGGTAGCCGGGTGCGAGCAGCGCCGCCACGCGCTCGTTGACGTTGGAGTAGGCCGGGTCGCCCACGATGTTGCGCCGGTCGGCGTTGGCCAGCCGGCTGGCCTCGGCCACGCGGTAGTAGAACGCCTCGCTGCCCCAGGGCTGGCTCCTGAGGTCCAGCCGCTCCAGCAGCCCCAGCGAGTACAGCGCCACCACGCCGCCGAAGAGCGGCGCGGGCTGGGTGTGGATGGTCATCCCGAAGTGCTGGCCCACGAGCGGGCGGCGCTCCACGGCGCGGTAGGCGCCGAAGTCCTCGGCCGCCATCAGGCTCGGGATGCGCGCCGGCGTGATTGGCGCCGAGGTGGTGCCCGCCGCGACGTTGTAGGTGGACGGCAGCAGCGACGTGCAGTTGTTGGTGCCGTCGCTCCTGATCCTGTCGGCCTGGAAGCGCTGCAGGATGGCCGTGGCGATCGGGCCCGCGGGGTCGTAGAAGGCCGCCGCGCCGCCGTCGCGCACCAGGCGCATGGTCTGCGCCAGTGGCGCGTTGGTGATGGGCGTGCCCACGGGCAGCGGCTTCTCGCCGGCCGGGTCGGAGGCATCGCAGTAGCGCGCCTGGATGTCCTTGTACCTGCAGCGCACGGCGCCCCAGCGGTCGCGCGCGGTGTTCCACCAGGCCTTCACGCCGCCGGCGTTGAGTGCCGCGCCGGTCTCCTCGTCAAACACGGTGCCGTCGCTGTAGAGCGTGGAGTACATGTACTTCGTCATCGGGAAGCCGCCCTCGGCCAGGTCGATGGCCTCCTCCCACAGGCCACCCCACGCCGTGCGGCCGTGGCGCTGGTGCAGCAGGTCCAGCACCGCCACCGTGCCGGGCACGCCCGTGGCCCGGCCGGAGATGTTGACGTTGCCCTGCTGCGCCGAGAGGCTGCCACCCAGCGATTGCCCGGAGCGGCACTGCAGGTCCGAGGGCACGGCCATCTGGTAGATCGAGGTGATCGGCACGGTGCTGGTGCCGCCGATGTTCGCCGGCGCGCTGGACAGGCCGTCGTAGGCCCGAACCTGGCGCGTGGCGGCGTCGTAGTAGGTGACGACGCTGCCGCCGCCCAGGCCCGAGGCGAAGGGCTCCACCACGCCCAGCACCGCCTGCACGGCCACCGCGGCGTCGGCTGCCGTGCCGCCGCGCGCCAGCACCCGGCAGCCGGCGGCCGAGGCGTTGACGTCGGCGGAGGCCACCATGACGTTGGTGCCAGTGATACCCACGGTCTGCGCGTAGGGCGCACCCGGCTGGGTCCGGCAGCGCGCGGGGTCGAAGGTCACCACCCGGTGCACCGGCGTGCCCATCGTCTTCCACGTCAGACCGGCGGGGTCGAAGCGCAGCACCGTGGCGTGTCGCAGCGTGATGGTGTCGGCCGCCTGCACGGTGGCGCCGGCGGCCACGTCGCCCACCTCGACATCGCCGTCGATGACCGTGGTGCCCGGCACCGCGTGCGCCACGCTCAGGGACAGGCCCGCCTGCGCCACCGGTCCCACGCTGACGCTCACCCGGTAGGTCACCTCGTGCACCACGCTGTTGCCGATGCGCCGGTCCGCCACCGGCGTGAGCGTCGTCACGACGGCGGCCGCTTCGCTGGCCACCCCGGCCGCCTGGGCCAGCTGCTGACCCGTCTCGCTGGCCTGCGCCGACGACTGGTCGCCCCCGCCGCAGCCCGCGAGCATCGCCGTGCCCAGCAGCGACAGGATGCCCACAGGCCACCAGTGCGGGACAGCACGCCGCCGGGGTGAAGGGGACATGCTCGATACGGCTGGCATGGGGACGGGCATCGCTGGAACTCCTGTGGTGTGCGGGGACGAGGGCCCGCGCGTCACGGGCAATCTAGGCAGGTGGGTGACCGCTCACAAGCCGTCGCTCGTGCGGGTTGCGCCAGCGGCTCGCTTGCGGCAGGGCCGGCGATGCAGAGCGCGCGGTGACAGTCCATGTGCAGCGGATGCCCTCATAGCGCGGCAGCGGCAGCCGGCTGTGCATCTGCGCCTGGCCAGGCGACCGGGGCGCCCGATCCAGTCGGTACGATCGCCCGATGAACTCCAATGGCTGCCCGTTCTGCACCCTGCCCCGCGCGCGCATCCTCGGCGGGAACGAGCACGCGCTGTGGATCCGCGACGGCTTTCCCGTCTCGCCCGGCCACAGCCTCGTGATCCCGAAGCGCCACACCGGCTCCTTCTTCGACACGAGCGATGCCGAGCGCCAGGCGCTGCTGGCGCTGCTCGACGAGGCCAGGGCTGC
>NZ_VIDQ01000166.1 GCF_009760915.1 Azohydromonas aeria | reverse complement strand
CGCGAATAATGCGAAGTCCGTTTTTATGCGAAGTCGAGATGCCCAGGCTGGAATCGGACCGAGGGATCGGGGTGGCGCCCATGCCATGACCGCTTCGCATAATTACAGTGCCTGCAGGAACGCCATCAGGCCCTTGGGCGGTCGGTACCTCGTCGGCTTGACCTGCGGCGCCTTCAAGCGCGCCAATGCCCGCTCCTTCATTGCCAAGTCCGCCTCGACATACATGTGCGTTGTCGCCGGACTCTCGTGGCCAAGCCACAAGGCAATCTCGCAAGGATCGGCGCCCGACTGAAGCAAGCTCATTGCGGTTGCGTGCCGAACCATGTGGGGTGACACGGACATGGTCTCCAGGTTGGGGTACTTTCGGGATGCAACCTGCACGGCAAGCTTCAGGCGCTGCGCGACGTTGGCCCGTGTCATGGGCATGTCGTCACGGCGCGGCAACAGCGGCGATTCGGCCTGAAGTTGTGGGTTCAGTTGGAGCCAATCCCGTACCGCCCTGGCAGTGGTCCTCCACAGCGGCAGAGAACGCTGCTTGCGTCCTTTGCCGTGCAGCCGGATGCTGGAGCTCGGTCCGAGCACGACGTCTGCTACGCGAACGCCGATGATCTCCGAGACCCGGGCCCCGGTGTTGAACATCAGCGCGAGCATCAGCCGGTCGCGCCGGCCAATCCAGGTGTCGCTGGGCGCATCGATCACGGCGAGCATTTGTTCCCTGGGGATGAAGCCCACCATTTTGCGGTCGAAGCGCTTCATCGGCACGGCCAGGGCCTGCTCGATGAGGCCCAGGTGCACCGGGTCGCGCCTCGCGGCGAACTTCAGGAACGAGCGCACTGCGGCCAGCCTGATGTTGCGGCTGCGCACCGAGTTGTGGCGTTCCTGCTCCAGGTGATCCAGGAAGCCAAGCAGGAACTGCGGGCTGACGTCGGTCAGCTCCAGGCTGGTGGGCTCCTTGCCCTGCTGTTGCGCGTAGCGCAGCAGCAGCACGAAGGTGTCGCGGTACGAAGCCACCGTGCACGGGCTCAGGGCTCGCTGCTGGACCATGTAGTCGGTGAAGAACTCCTGCACGAGGGTCGCGAAGGTGGGGGAAGTTGGGTTACTCATCATCGCCTCCTGCGAGAGCGAAGCGCTCGAACTGCGCGCCGACGATGTCCATCAGCTCGGGCACGCCGGTGAGGTACCAGTAGGTGTCGGTGATCCTGCTGTGGCCAAGATAGGTGCAGAGCCAGAACATCGCGTGGTCGACGGACACCCCGCTCTCATGCCAGAGCTGAACGCGTCGGACCGCCATCGTGTGCCGAAGGTCGTGCAGGCGCGGGTTGGCGTGGTCGCCTCTGGCGCGCCACCCCAGCCTGGATCGCAAGCGTATGAAGACCTTCTCCACCGTGATCCGCGGCAAGAAGTCGCCGGTGCGCGAGACGAAGAACGGTGCGCCGGGATCGGGGTCGGCGTGCATGTCGCGCATGCGGCGGTACTCCGTCAGCGCCCGCACCACGCTGGCGTGGATGGGCAGGCAGCGCGACTTGTGGAACTTGGTCTGCCGCACGGTGATTGTCGCGCCGTTGAGGTCGACGTCACCAACGCACAGCTTCAAGGCCTCGGACAGCCTGAGCCCGGCCGCGGCCAGCAGTCCGAACAACGTGCGGTACGTCATCGGACGCAGGCCGCCGACGGGCGCGAGACGGTCGGCGTGCCCAAGCAGTTGCAGGATCTCCTGGTCGGTGTAGATGTGCGGCGTCAGTCTTCGATGGCCGCGGCCGAGCACATTCGTCGGCAGCACCTCGGTGTCGATCTCGAACTGCCGGTAGTAGGCCGTGAAGGGCCGCAGGATCTCGATTCTGCGGGCCGCGGTCACCGTGCTGGTTCTGTGCACATGCTGCCGTGCCCATTCAAGCTGCAATTCCCGCGTCAGCGGACCCTCATGGCCGCGGGCGTCGGCGAAGCGGGCGAACCGCATCAGCTCGGTGGCCGGTGCCCTCAGTTCGAAGCCAAGCTGCCGCCGTTCCTTCAGGTAGCGCTGCACGGCCGCCTGCAGCGTCGTCCCGGCGTTCATGCCGGGCTCCCGGGCCAGGGCATCACCACGGCACCAAGGCGATTGAGGTCGACCTTGGCGTAGATCAGGGAGGTATCGAGCTGGCGGTGGCGCAGCACGTCGGCCACTTCCTTGAGTGTGCCCCCGGTGTCGAGCAGCCGGCTGGCCATAGTGTGGCGCAGGATATGGACGCGGGTGTAGGGCAAGCCGCAGCGGCGATAGGCATTGCGCACGGTGTTGCGGACCACGTCCGGACCCACGGGTTCGTCCACCGGCGCCACGTGCCGCACGAACACCTGGCGGTTGAGCGTCGGCGGTCGCTCCATTCGCAGGTACTCGGCGATGGCGCGGCCGGTTGCCGGCGGCAAGGGCATCAGGTCCACACGCCGGGATTTGCTCTTGACGATGCGCAAGGTGCCCGCCGCCCAGTCGATGTCGTCCAGCGCCAGGCTGCTGACTTCGTGGGTGCGCAGCCCAAGGTCCACGACGCATCGCACGATGGCATAGGAGCGAAGGCGCGAAGGCAGTCCAGGCGGGAAGGCATCGAGCAGTCGTTCAACATCGGCGCGCGACAGCGTCTGCGGCAGAGGCGCCAGGCGCCAGTGCGCCGGCGACACGATCACCGGCAGCAGATGCTCGACGGGGTCGCCTTCGAACGCTCGGAAGCGCAGGTAGCTGCGTAGCGCCGTGACCACGACCCCTGCGCTGGCTGGCGACACGCGGGCGAGTTCCTGGGCGATGAACTGCCGCAGCTTATCGGCGCTGGGCGTCACCGCAGCGGTCATGCGGAGCAACCTGCCGATGATCTTCAGTCGCTGAAGGCGGGTACTTCGAGCCAGTCCCCTGGCCTGCTGCATGTACTCGTCGAAGCGGTTCAATCCCGCTTCGAGCGGGTCGGCGCGATGGCCGTTGCTCTCAATCCCGGAGATCCCCAAAACCGTCCGCAGGTGCCGCAGTGCAGCGCGAACCTGGTGGCGGCAACGCTGTGCCGGCGACGGGCAGGTACAGCGTGGCAAGTGCCCGTCGACGAACTGGCTGATCTCGTGATCAAGCTCATCCAGCGAATGCCGACCCCGACGAACCCATCGCGCGAAGTGCGCGAGGCAGCACAGATACGCCTTCGTTGTGCTGAGCGAGTAGCGCTGCTCGGTCAAGTGACGCCAATAGGCAGGTACCAAGGGCGCAAGCGCACTGCCGCGCAGCCACGATGCAGCCGTCGGATGAAGGGAATCGAACGCATCCATGAGCGTCTCCTGCGGGGTGTTGCCACCGCAGGAGACGCTCACTTTTATGCGAAGTCCAGGGCCGTACCGACGCGCCGCAGACCACGATCTTCACGGCACCCACCAACCTCAAGTCACCCGACTTCGCATAAAAACGGACTTCGCATTATTGCGA
>NZ_VIDQ01000165.1 GCF_009760915.1 Azohydromonas aeria | reverse complement strand
GGCATCGTGTCGATCCTGCACCGCATCAGCGGCGCGATCCTGTTCTTCCTGCTGCCGTTCATCATCTGGATGTTCGACACCAGCGTCTCTTCGGAAATCTCCTATGAGCGCTTCACCAGCGCCTTCACCGCCGGCGTGGGGCTGTTCCCCGGCTGGTTCATCAAGCTGGTGGCGCTGGCCCTGATCTGGGGCTACCTGCACCACTTCTTCGCCGGCGTGCGCCACCTGTGGATGGACATGACGCACAACACCACCAAGGCCTTCGGCCGCAGCTCGGCGCTGGCGGTGCTGGCTGCCGGCGTGGTGCTGACGCTGGTGCTGGGCGCCAAGCTGTTCGGCGCTTACTGATTCGAAAACTGCAGCGAGGAACATTGCAAATGAACCAGAACTTCGGTTCCAAGCGCCTGGTGGTGGGCGCGCATTACGGCATGCGCGACTGGCTGAGCCAGCGTGTCACGGGCGCGCTGATGGCCCTCTTCACGATCGCGCTGCTGGTGCAGGTGCTCATGCCCGGCGAGCTGGGCTACGACCGCTGGGCCGGCATCTTCTCGGCGCAGTGGATGAAGACGCTGACCTTCGTCGTGATCGTCTCGCTGGCCTGGCATGCCTGGGTGGGCGTGCGCGACATCTGGATGGACTACGTCAAGCCGGTGGGCATCCGCCTGGCGCTGCAGGTTTTCACGATCGCGTGGCTGGTGGGCTGCACGGGTTGGGCGGTCCAGGTGCTGTGGCGCCTTTGAGCCTTCGCTAAAAAGATTCAGGAGTTTCAAGTGGCATTGGGATCGATCTCCAAGCGCAAGTACGACGTCGTCATCGTCGGTGCCGGTGGTTCCGGCATGCGCGCCTCGCTGCAGCTGGCCCGCGCGGGCCTGAACGTGGCCGTGTTGTCCAAGGTGTTTCCCACGCGCTCGCACACGGTGGCCGCGCAGGGCGGCATCGGCGCCTCGCTGGGCAACATGAGCGAGGACAACTGGCACTACCACTTCTTCGACACCGTCAAGGGCTCCGACTGGCTCGGCGACCAGGACGCCATCGAGTTCATGTGCCGCGAGGCGCCGAAGGTCGTGTACGAGCTCGAGCACTTCGGCATGCCCTTCGACCGCAACCCGGACGGCACCATCTACCAGCGCCCCTTCGGCGGCCACACCGCCAACTACGGCGAGAAGCCCGTGCAGCGCGCCTGCGCCGCAGCCGACCGCACCGGCCACGCGATGCTGCACACGCTGTATCAGCAGAACGTCAAGGCGCGCACGCAGTTCTTCGTCGAGTGGATGGCGCTGGACCTGATCCGCGACGCCGAGGGCGACGTGGTGGGCGTGACGGCGCTGGAGATGGAGACCGGCGAGCTGCACATCCTCGAAGGCAAGACCGTGCTGCTGGCCACCGGCGGCGCGGGCCGGATCTTCGCGGCCTCGACCAACGCCTTCATCAACACCGGCGACGGCCTGGGCATGGCCGCGCGCGCCGGCATCCCGCTGGAGGACATGGAGTTCTGGCAGTTCCACCCCACCGGCGTGGCCGGCGCGGGCGTGCTGCTGACCGAGGGCTGCCGCGGCGAGGGCGCGATCCTGCGCAACATCAACGGCGAGCGCTTCATGGAGCGCTATGCCCCGACCCTGAAGGACCTGGCGCCGCGCGACTTCGTCTCGCGCTGCATGGACCAGGAGATCAAGGAAGGGCGTGGCTGCGGTCCCAACAAGGACTACGTCGTGCTCGACATGACGCACCTGGGCGCTGAGACCATCCTCAAGCGCCTGCCCTCGGTGTACGAGATCGGCCACAACTTCGCCAACGTCGACATCACCAAGGAGCCGATCCCCGTGGTGCCGACCATCCACTACCAGATGGGCGGCATCCCGACCAACGTCCACGGCCAGGTGGTCGTGCCCGGCGGCGGCATCCCCAACCAGATCATCAACGGCCTCTACGCCGTGGGCGAGTGCGCCTGCGTGAGCGTGCACGGCGCCAACCGCCTGGGCACCAACTCGCTGCTGGACCTGCTGGTCTTCGGCCGCGCCGCGGGCAACCACATCGTGGACACCGCGCTCAAGGCCAAGTCGCACAAGCCGCTGCCCGCCGACGCTGCCGACCGCTCCCTGGCGCGCCTGGCGCGCCTGGAGTCGAGCACCTCCGGCGAGTACGCGCAGGACGTGGCCAACGACATCCGCAAGACCATGCAGCAGCACGCGGGCGTGTTCCGCACGCAAAAGAGCATGGACGAGGGCGTGGTCAAGATCAACGAGGTCGCCGCGCGCGTCTCCAGCATCACGCTCAAGGACAAGAGCAAGGTGTTCAACACCGCCCGCATCGAGGCGCTGGAAGTCGAGAACCTGATCGAGGCCGCGCAGGCCACGATGGTGTCGGCGGCCGCGCGCACCGAGAGCCGCGGCGCGCACACCGTCAACGACTACGCCGACAGCCCCGAGTTCCCGAACGGCCGCAACGACAAGGAATGGCTCAAGCACACGCTGTACTACAGCGAGGGCCGCCGCCTCGAATACAAGCCGGTCAACATGAAGCCGCTGACGACGGAATCCATTCCGCCGAAGGTCCGTTCGTTCTGAAAGAAGTCCTGCCATGACCAAGCGCACCTTCCAGATCTACCGCTACGACCCCGACAAGGACGCCAGGCCTTACATGCAGACCCTCGAGGTCGAGCTCGACGGCTCCGAGCGCATGCTGCTCGACGCCCTGGTCAAGCTCAAGCAGGTCGACCCGTCCCTGAGCTTCCGCCGCTCCTGCCGTGAGGGCGTGTGCGGCTCGGACGCGATGAACATCAACGGCAAGAACGGCCTGGCGTGCCTGACCAACATGCGCTCGCTGCCCGGCACCGTGGTGCTCAAGCCGCTGCCCGGGCTGCCCGTGGTCCGCGACCTGATCGTGGACATGACGCAGTTCTTCAAGCAGTACCACTCGATCAAGCCGTACCTGGTCAACGACACGCCGCCGCCCGACAAGGAGCGGCTGCAGTCGCCCGAGGAGCGCGACGAGCTCAACGGGCTGTACGAGTGCATCCTGTGCGCGAGCTGCTCCACGAGCTGCCCGAGCTTCTGGTGGAACCCGGACAAGTTCGTGGGCCCGGCCGGCCTGCTGCAGGCCTACCGCTTCATCGCCGACAGCCGCGACCAGGGCACCGCCGAGCGCCTGGACAACCTGGAGGATCCGTACCGGCTCTTCCGCTGCCACACCATCATGAACTGCGTGGACGTGTGTCCCAAGGGCCTCAATCCTGCTGGCGCGATCAGCAAGATCAAGGAGCTCATGGTGCGCCGCGCGTGTAGACCCGCATTACCGACATATTTGCCTGTGCCACCCGGTTGCCCGCCACGCGGCGCGGCGACGTTTCGAATCGACTTGACCATGTCCGAAGAAGCCTCCATGTCCCCGGCTGAGCTGGCCCTGCGCGACGCCGCGCGTGAATATCACCGCTCGCCCTCGCGCGGCAAGATCTCCATCGCGCCGACCAAGCCGCTGTCGAACCAGCGCGACCTGTCGCTGGCCTACTCGCCGGGCGTGGCCTATCCGTGCCTGGACATCGAGCG
>NZ_VIDQ01000164.1 GCF_009760915.1 Azohydromonas aeria | reverse complement strand
GGGCGTTTGCCGGGATATTAGCCTGACGATGTCCTACTTTCACACGGGAATCCGCACTATCATCGGCGCTGAGGTGTTTCACGGTCCTGTTCGGGATGGGAAGGGGTGGGACCACCTCGCTATGGTCATCAGGCTTGACTGGTTGCCATGCTGATTTCTGGATCAGCACAGCCAATTCGATAGAGTCGTTTCAGCGTATTGATTGCGTCGCCGTCTTGGCGAACAACTTGAATACCGTGTCTTTGACCGCTTGGTCAAAGTTATAGGGTCAAGCCTCACGGGCAATTAGTACTGGTCAGCTTAACACGTCACCGTGCTTCCACACCCAGCCTATCAACGTCCTGGTCTCGAACGACCCTTCAGGGGGCTCAAGGCCCCGGCAAGACTCATCTTGAGACGAGTTTCCCGCTTAGATGCTTTCAGCGGTTATCTCTTCCGCACTTAGCTACCCGGCAATGCCACTGGCGTGACAACCGGTACACCAGAGGTGCGTCCACTCCGGTCCTCTCGTACTAGGAGCAGGCTCTCTCAATCTTGCAGCGCCCACGGAAGATAGGGACCAAACTGTCTCACGACGTTTTAAACCCAGCTCACGTACCTCTTTAAATGGCGAACAGCCATACCCTTGGGACCGGCTACAGCCCCAGGATGAGATGAGCCGACATCGAGGTGCCAAACACCGCCGTCGATATGAACTCTTGGGCGGTATCAGCCTGTTATCCCCAGAGTACCTTTTATCCGTTGAGCGATGGCCCTTCCATACAGAACCACCGGATCACTTTGTCCTGCTTTCGCACCTGCTCGACTTGTCAGTCTCGCAGTCAAGCACGCTTATGCCAATGCACTACCAGCACGATTTCCGACCGTGCCTAGCGTACCTTCGAACTCCTCCGTTACGCTTTGGGAGGAGACCGCCCCAGTCAAACTGCCCACCATACACTGTCCCCAACCCGGATCACGGGCCAAGGTTAGAACCTCAAACACACCAGGGTGGTATTTCAAGGACGGCTCCACCTGATCTGGCGACCAGGTTTCAAAGCCTCCCACCTATCCTACACAGATCTGTTCAAAGTCCAATGTAAAGCTACAGTAAAGGTTCATGGGGTCTTTCCGTCTTTCCGCGGGGAGATTGCATCATCACAAACATTTCAACTTCGCTGAGTCTCTGGAGGAGACAGTGTGGCCATCGTTACGCCATTCGTGCAGGTCGGAACTTACCCGACAAGGAATTTCGCTACCTTAGGACCGTTATAGTTACGGCCGCCGTTTACTGGGACTTCAATCAAGAGCTTGCACCCCATCATTTAATCTTCCAGCACCGGGCAGGCGTCACACCCTATACGTCGACTTTCGTCTTTGCAGAGTGCTGTGTTTTTAATAAACAGTCGCAGCCACCGATTCTCTGCGGCCTCATTGGGCTCCATCCGCGAGGGACTTCACCTACTAAAGGCACACCTTCTTCCGAAGTTACGGTGTCAATTTGCCGAGTTCCTTCTCCAGAGTTCTCTCAAGCGCCTGAGAATACTCATCACGCGCACCAGTGTCGGTTTGCGGTACGGTCGTCAATAGCTGAAGCTTAGTGGCTTTTCCTGGAAGCAGGGTATCACTCGCTTCGGCCGCAAGCGGCCTCGTTATCACCTCTCACCTCAGCCCTGCGGATTTGCCTACAGGGCATGGCTACGGGCTTGAACCGGGACATCCAACACCCGGCCGAGCTAACCTTCTCCGTCCCCACATCGCACTATTGATCGGTACAGGAATATTGACCTGTTTCCCATCAGCTACGCATCTCTGCCTCGCCTTAGGGGCCGACTCACCCTACGCCGATGAACGTTGCGTAGGAAACCTTGCGCTTACGGCGAGGGGGCTTTTCACCCCCTTTAACGCTACTCATGTCAGCATTCGCACTTCCGATACCTCCAGCACCCTTCACAAGGCACCTTCACAGGCCTACGGAACGCTCTCCTACCACTTGCACTTGCGTGCAAATCCGCAGCTTCGGTAACTGGCTTGAGCCCCGTTACATCTTCCGCGCAGGACGACTCGATCAGTGAGCTATTACGCTTTCTTTAAATGGTGGCTGCTTCTAAGCCAACATCCTGACTGTTTTAGCCTTCCCACTTCGTTTCCCACTTAGCCAATTTTGGGGACCTTAGCTGGCGGTCTGGGTTGTTTCCCTCTTGAGTCCGGACGTTAGCACCCGGTGCTCTGTCTCCCAAGCTGTACTCGCCGGTATTCGGAGTTTGCAATGGTTTGGTAAGTCGCCATGACCCCCTAGCCATAACAGTGCTCTACCCCCGGCGGTAATACTTGAGGCACTACCTAAATAGTTTTCGGAGAGAACCAGCTATCTCCAGGTTTGTTTAGCCTTTCACCCCTATCCACAGCTCATCCGCTGGTTTTGCAACACCAGTCGGTTCGGACCTCCAGTGCGTGTTACCGCACCTTCATCCTGGCCATGGATAGATCACCTGGTTTCGGGTCTACACCCAGCGACTGAAGTTCGCCCTGTTCGGACTCGGTTTCCCTGCGCCTTCCCTATTCGGTTAAGCTCGCCACTGAATGTAAGTCGCTGACCCATTATACAAAAGGTACGCCGTCACCCTTGCGGGCTCCGACTTTTTGTATGCATGCGGTTTCAGGATCTATTTCACTCCCCTCCCGGGGTTCTTTTCGCCTTTCCCTCACGGTACTGGTTCACTATCGGTCGATTACGAGTATTTAGCCTTGGAGGATGGTCCCCCCATCTTCAGACAGGATTTCACGTGTCCCGCCCTACTTGTCGCACGCCCAGTTCCACCACCGACTTTTTCCATACGGGGCTATCACCCACTGTCGCCGGCCTTTCCATGCCGTTCTGGTAAGTCGATGGCTAAAACGTGCAGGCTCTTCCGATTTCGCTCGCCACTACTTTCGGAATCTCGGTTGATGTCTTTTCCTCGAGCTACTGAGATGTTTCAGTTCACCCGGTTCGCCTCCATGCCCTATGTATTCAGACATGGATACCCTTGCGGGTGGGTTTCCCCATTCGGAAATCTCCGGATCAAAGCTAATTTGCCAGCTCCCCGAAGCTTATCGCAGGCTATCACGTCCTTCGTCGCCTGTAATCGCCTAGGCATCCACCACATGCACTTAGTCGCTTGACCCTATAACTTTGACCTCAACTGGGTGTTGAGATCGTCAAGGACTGCAGCCAACCGCAGTGACTGACCGCGGTGACTGTTTGAGTATTCGCGTTGTTGCCGTTCTTCATGACTTTCTGTGTACTGCCCTCTCGGACAGCATCAGAAGCTGAAGTTTGGTGACGCAATCAATAACTGCTGTCGTACCGGCCTCTTGCGAGGCGTTCCGTCAGCAGCGCTGATTCGACTCTATGAATTGTTAAAGAGCGGTGTGACCCAAAAAGATCGCACAGGCCAATCTGCGTGTTGCTCATTGCAGACTCGCCTGTGCGTTCGACTTGAAAAGCCAAACTGCCTCAAAACCTACAGCCGATAAGTGTGGACGCCCGAAGACCGCTGTGTGCGGCACTCTGAATCTCTAGAAAGGAGGTGATCCAGCCGCACCTTCCGATACGGCTACCTTGTTACGACTTCACCC
>NZ_VIDQ01000163.1 GCF_009760915.1 Azohydromonas aeria | reverse complement strand
CGCGGCGGCGGCCGGCGGCGACGTGCTCTACATCGAGGACAACCCGGTGAACGCGCTGCTGATGCAGACGCTGTTCCAGATGCGCCCGCAGTGGCGGCTGCGCGTGGCCGCCGACGGCGCCGGCGGCCTGGCCGAGGCGCTGCGCGCGCCGCCGCGGCTGCTGCTGGTGGACATGCACCTGCCCGACATGAACGGCATCGAGCTGCTGTCGCGGCTGCGCGCGCACGCAACGCTGCGCGAGGTGCCGGCGATCGTGGTGTCGGCGGCGGCGATGTCGGCGGACATCGAGCGCGCCCAGGCCGCCGGCTTCGCCGCCTACTGGACCAAGCCGCTGGACCTGCAGAAGATGCTTGGCGAGCTCGACCGGCTGCTGGCGTAGCCGTCGGCGGCGTCGCGGCCGGCCCGTCAGGCGAGCGTCAGGGGTCCGTCAAAGCCCCTGCGAGGCCTGCGCCGCGAACAGCGCGCGCGCGAACGCCAGGATCTCCTCGCGCGGCTCGCCGCCGCTGCCGGGTTTCAGGGCGTCGTAGATGCCGATGATCCGCTCGTTGCTGAAGCCCTGGTTCAGCAGCGCCAGCCGCTGGCGCATGCCTGCGATGCGCTCGTCCTGGGACTCCAGCGTGCGCGCCGCCTGCAGCAGCACGGCCGGCACGTCGGACGCCGCCGCCGTTGCCACATCGGCGCAGCCATCGACCGCCCGGGCCAGGGCTTCCAGGGCACCGGCCAGGTTCGAATCCAATTCCTTCATTCACGACTCCCGCAACAACATGCCGCGCCCGACGGCCGCCGGCCGCGGGGCACGGCCGGGTCAGGCGCATGCGGGCATGGTCCGCGGCAGCGCCGGGGGAGTCATCGCAGGACTGTGAAAAGGCGGTGACGGCTTCAAAGCGCCCGGGCGTTGGCCGGCGCGTGGGCGTCGGCGGTCTCCGGCGCCGGCGTCGCGGCCAGGGTGCGCGGCGGTTGGTAGGCGCCGATGCGACCGACCAGCGGCAGTTTCAGGCCCAGCGGGCTGAGCCCGAAGTTCAGGCCCAACACGTTGAGCTCGACGCCGTCCACGCGGCTCACCGACAGGCCCAGCAGCCCGGCCAGCGACAGCTGCAGGCCGTGCCCGCTGGGCGCGGGGCCGAGCACCGTGGTGCCGGTGAAGTCCTTGCCGATGGCCGTGGCCGGCAGGTCCAGCTCCAGCTCGGGCACGGCGCGGCTGATCCAGGCCGTGAAGGTGTTGGAGTTGGGGCCGGGCCACAGCCGGTACTCGCCGGCCCAGGGATAGCGGCGCGCGGCGGCGTCGATGCGCCCGATCAGGGCATCGACGCCCGCGCCGCGGCGCTGGGCGTAGAGCTCGGGCACCGAGCCGAACCAGCGCGCGTCCGGGTCGCCCTGGCGCACCACCACCGTGCTGTCGCTCCAGCGCAGCCGCCAGCCGATGACCTCGTAGACGGTCCAGGCCGGCGCGGCCGTGGGCTTCACCGCCACCCAGGTGTGCACGCCGAACAGGCCCTTGGCGCCCACCACGCGCGCGCCGTAGACCTGGACCATGGCCTCGGACACCTGCGCCGGGTCGGGCGCCAGGCCCACCGGCTCGCGGCTGGCGCTGCGCCAGTCGGCGGCGCCGGCGGCACCCGGCAGGGCGGCCAGCAAGCCCAGGCCCAGCCGGGCCAGCGCGGGGGCAAGGCGGTACATCGGAAAACGCTCCTGGAGGAAAAACCGGGCGCCAGTGTGGAGGACGCGGCGGCGCCGCGCCGGCACGGTGCTCAATGCACCTGGAGCCGGACTGTGGAAGGCGCCGCGCGTGCCGCATCCAGCGCCTGGGCCAGCGCCTCCACCGCGGCGCCGATGCACTCGAAGCAGCGGCGCAGCCGCGGCTGCTCCAGGCCGCGCAGCTCCGGGATCCGCAGCCCGCGCGGGCTCCACTGCCCCAGCAGCGCGACGCGCTGCGCCGCGAAGCCCAGGGCCAGCAGCTCCTCGGCGTGATGCGGCTCCATGGCCAGGTACAGGTCGCC
Source organism: Azohydromonas aeria (assembly GCF_009760915.1). GTDB lineage: Bacteria > Pseudomonadota > Gammaproteobacteria > Burkholderiales > Burkholderiaceae_C > Azohydromonas > Azohydromonas aeria. Next base: position 1,635 of record NZ_VIDQ01000163.1, on the reverse strand, counting down.
CGCGGCCGGCACGAAGTCGCGACGGTGGGTGGCGCGGTGCTGGTCCAGCGGCACGCCCAGCGCCGCGGCAGCGCGCACCGTCGCCAGCACGGTGCGCTGGCCCGTCGCGGTGTGCAGCCCGAAGGACGCGGCGTTCAGCCCGGCCAGCTCGGCCGCGGCCTGGGCGAAGGCGCTGCGGTGCAGGTTGGAGGTGCACACGAACACGACGCGGCGCACGTCCGACAGGTCCAGGTCGTCATGTACCGGCGCGCGGCCGAGCAGGCGCTGCGCGCACGCGCCGAGCTGGCGCAGGAAGCCGCCCACGCCGCCCTGGCGTGCGGGTGCGGCGTCCCCGGGCCGGTCCGGGCCGGCGTCGGGACTGCGGTCGATACTGCTTGCGGAACTCACGGTGTTGTTGAGATCGGAATTCGGCCGGGGCCACGCCGTCGGGCGTTCGCGAACGGACCGGGCCATGGCGGCGCCACGGCGCCCGTGGCCCAGGCGACATGCTCCGACAACCGGCCGCCGAACGGCTGGCCGCAGCCCACCGCGCCGCGGCGATGCGGGCAACCGTTCACGAAATTCGCGCCGGCGCAACCGGCGCCGGCGCCCGCTTCGGGCCGGCGCTCTGCCGGCCAGAATGACGAAAGCCCCGCGGACTGTCGCAGTCCGCGGGGCTTGGCGTGCTTTCGCTTGGTGGGCGGTGCAGGGTTCGAACCTGCGACCCCTGCCGTGTGAAGGCAGTGCTCTACCGCTGAGCTAACCGCCCGGGATTCTTGGACGAGCCCGTCGTCCCGGCGTTCTCTTCAACAACCTTGGTGCCCAGGAGAGGACTCGAACCTCCACGGAGTTACCCGCTAGTACCTGAAACTAGTGCGTCTACCAATTCCGCCACCTGGGCAGGTGTCGAAGAAGCAAGACTATAGCATGGTTTCAGGGGGGTGCCGGCCGGCAGGGCTTGCAAAGCGCTCGGGAATGCAGGTTGGTTTCCTGCTCAACCAGGCAGCCCAGCGGCGCGCACCGGTCCGCGCCGGCGCCGTCCGAAGCCGGCATGGCCGCCGTGTCCGGCGCGCCCGGCCCGTACAGCGCATGCCAGGCCACCCCGGCCAGCACGGCCGCGCCCGCCAGCAGCGCGGCGGCGGCAGCCGCCCGGCGCGGCCGCCGCGACCCCGTTGCGCCGGCACCCAGCGGCGCACCGCCTTCGAGCGCCGCCAGCAGCCCGATGGCCTGCGCCGCAGCGGCGCCGGGGTCCGGTTCGAGCAGGCTGGGCATTCGCGCCGGGACGGGCGCTGCTGCGGACTGCGGAGCTTCCATGGGACTCCCTCCAGGGTCGGGCATCGGCGGTGTGCCGCGCCGCAGTCTGCGCAGGACGGTGCCGCCGCCACGGTTGCGTATTCACCGAGCTCCCCGTGAATGGGTGGGCATCGGGCGCCGTCCTCTGGCGATTCGAATTTCTTTAGCACGACATTTACTCACAGAAACTTTACAAGCTCGCCTGCCAGCAGTCCGCGACGAGCATTCGACCGGGGACATGGAGACATGCTGCTGGGGGTCCTGCTTTACCTGCTGCTGGCCGTGACCGCCTGCGCGCTGCTGATGCTGGCGCCGGTGCGCGGCTGGGCCCTGCGCGGCGGGCGCCGCTGCTGGCGGCGCGGT
>NZ_VIDQ01000162.1 GCF_009760915.1 Azohydromonas aeria | reverse complement strand
GAGTCGCGGTTGGTGTAGAGGAACCCCGTGCCCACCATGCCTTCGGTGACGCTGCCCATCATCTCGATGACCACGCCCTCCTCGTCCTTGACGTTGAAGCGCTGCTGGATCACCTCCTCGGGCATGAACAGGATCTCCTTGACCGCCAGCGCCACGTTGGACGCCTGGATCTCGCCGTGCAGCCCCGCCTTGCGCGCCAGCGTCGAGTTCACGCCGTCGGCCACGACCACCACGTCGGCATACACCTCGCCGCCGATGCGGTCGCAGCGCACGCCCACCACCCGCTCGCCGTCGAGCAGCAGCTCCTCCACCGTGGTCTCGCAGATCAGCAGCGCGCCGGCCTCGCGCACCTTCGACGAGAACCACTTGTCGAACTGGGCACGGATGATGGTGTAGCGGTTGTAGGGCGGCTTGTTGTAGTCGTCGCTGCGAAAGTGCGTGCCGACGAAGGAGGCATCGTCGAGCACCCACACCCGCTGCTCGATGACGTGGCGCTCCAGCGGCGCGTCGTCGCGGAAGTCCGGGATGATCCGCTCCAGCGCGTCGGCGTAGAGGATCGCGCCCTGCACGTTCTTGCTGCCCGGGTACTCGCCGCGCTCGATCTGCAGCACCTTGAGCCCTGCCTGGGCCATCGTGTAGGCCGCGGCGTTGCCCGAAGGCCCCGCGCCCACGACGATCGCATCGAACTTCTCCTTGGCATGCCTGGCCATGTGGTGTTCTCCTTGTGAAGTCGGGCGCCACACCCGTCGCGAGCGGTCCATCGCACGGAGCGTGCCAGCGGGCCTGCATCGGAACTTCCCCGTGTACCGGGCACTTTTTCGCATCGAGGCCCGGGCTGGGTCCTCCCGGTGCGGGACATGCCTGTCGGCTTTGTCGCCAATGCAACGCGGCCGACATGCCCGGGAGATCCCGCCTGCGGGGCAGCGCGCCCTGGCATCGAGCGTGCATGCGTGCGGCGCCCGCGACGCTGCAGGAACCTGACTCATGAACCTCTTCACCGGCACTGCATCAGACGCCTTCTTCGGCGGCGAGGTCCCGGCCCCGGTGCGCGAGCTGCTGCACCAGGCGGCGGCCAGCACCGCGGCCGGCAAGCGTGCCGCGCTGCTGTGGACGGCCCATGCGCTGGCGCCGCAATGCCTGGCGGTCTACTACGCGCTGTACAAGCACCACGCCGGGCGGCGCGAGTTCGAGCTGGCCGAGCGCGCGGCCTGGCGGGGGCTGGACGAGGCGGCGCGGCAGGGCGGCATCGGCGCCGACTGGCGCACGGTCGAGCCCGCACCGGTACTGGACTTCAGCCGCGACGGGCCGCAGCGCTTCTGGCTGTTCACGCTCAAGGCCGTGTCGTTCATCCACCTGCGCAGCGAGCGGGCCGAGGTGGCCGGAGAGCTCCTGGCCAAGCTGCACCAGCTCGACCCACGGGCGCAGACGGGCAGCGAGGTCACGGCTTCGCTGCTGCGGGCGGCGGGCGCGGGGCCGCGGCCGGCGCGCTGAGTGCGGGCATGTAAACGGTGGGCATCGCTGGGCAGGTATTGTTTGCCGTGCTTCGCCCATCCCGCACCTTTGGAAACGCGGTTCAGTGGTCGGGCCTCCTACCAGCGCGTTGAAAGGCGTCTTTGCCGGGCCTGCGCAAGGGCGGAAGCACGGATCAGCGGCCAGGCAGCTGGCCGCAGGGTTCTTCGAAGGCCCGATCTGACGGACCGCGCGCAACGACTTCAGAGATCGTCCGCCAGCACTTCCGTCGCGATGAGCTGCGCGCGCAGCGCCCAGCGCGCGCGCCAGCCCGGGCCGGCCCAGACGGGGTCGTCCGCGCGCTCGAAGGCCGCGGTCGCCTCCGACTTGGTCCAGTAGACGCGGCACTCGCCGCGGGCGCGCAGCGCGGCCTCGCCGGCCTGCGCTGGCGTCACCGGCTCCAGCAGGTACTGGCCGGGCTCGCCCAGGTGGTCGGCGCGGTACAGCGGCGTGTCCCAGCCGTATTCCTCGCCCATGGCGCAGATGCCGGGAAACGTCTCCCCCACGCGCGGCGTGTCGGGCGTGGCGTCGAACATCTCCAGCAACTCGCGCGGCGTGGCGCGGTCGTGGATCTCCCAGGGCTGCAGCGCATCGTCGGCCGCCACCTTGCGCAGCAGGTCGTCGCCGTCGTAGGCGAACCAGCAACGCGGCTCGGCCGCCTTCGGGATTTCAAGCACGAAGATCATGGCCGGGTGCCCGCTCACTCGGCGCCGTCGGCGAAGACCTTCTGCCACACGGCCCGGCGCAGCCGCTCGCTCACGGCCTGCGGCGTGCCGTCGAAGCGGTCGGTGGCGCGGCGCAGCGCGGCCTGGGCCACCGACACTTCGGGCATCGTCAGCGGGATGCGGCCGGCCACATGCGTGGCCTTGGGCACCGCGCGCAGGATGGCCTGGCGGTTGGGATGCTCGTCGAGCACGACGAGGGCGTCGGCCTCGGGCTGGCCGTCCAGGCAGACGTAGCCCCCGATCACCTCGACCTTGCGGCCATCGAGGGTGGTCTTGATATGCACGGGTGTCATCGCAACCTTTACCTTTAACCACTGGAGCGGGCGACGCGTTGCGCCGCCCTTGAAGGCGGTCGCGCCTTTCGGCGCGGCCATGGCTCAGCGAATGATGTCGTAGCTGTAGTCCGTCTTGCCCGGGACGATGGTGTTGGCGTCCAGCGTCTCGAAGAACTCGTCGAGCAGCATCGTCAGCAACCGCAGCCCGCCCTCGTAGCCCCAGGTCGGGAAGCGGTGGTAGTGGTGCCGGTCGAAGATCGGGAACACCAGCCGGATCAGCGGCGTGCCCACGTCGCGCTCCAGGTACTTGCCGTAGGTGTTGCCGATGAGGAAATCCACCGGCTCCGTGTGCAGAAGACTGCGCATGTGCCACAGGTCGCGCTTGGGGTACACCTTGCACGCCGCGCCGTAGGGCGAGGCGTCGAAGAGCGCCTGCACCTTGGCCGCCCAGGCCTCGCCGCCGTTGGTGGCCAGCACGTGCGCGGGCTCCGCGCCGAGCTCCAGCAGGAACTCGGTGTAGCCCAGCAGCTGATCCGGGTCGCCGTAGAGCGCGTAGCGCTTGCCGTGCAGGTGCGCCTGGCTGTCGGCCAGCGCGTCCACCAGCTGCCCGCGCTCCTTCTCCAGCGCGGCGGGAACGGGCAACCCGGTCAGGCGCGCGATCGCCATGATGAAGCGGTCGGTGCCGGCCACGCCCACCGGGGCGTTGAGCACCACCACCTCCTGGCCCTTCTCGGCGATGTACCTGGCCGTCTTCTCGCAGCAGTACTCCTGGAAGATGATCGTCGCCTTGGCGTTGAGCGCGGCCTCGACCTCGGCCTTGGTCGTGCCGCCGTCGTACATGCGGAACTCGCCGTCGGTGGGCGTGTTCCAGACCTCCGAGGGGTCGCAGAGGATGTTCACCTTGGCGCCGAAGAGCTCGAAGATGCGGCGCACTTCCTTCATGTTGCCCACGACGAAGCCGTCGAAGCCGCCGATGAAGTTGATGCTCTCGTCCGGGCTGCGCACCAGCGGCTCGGCCGTGCCGGCCTTGCCGTCCCAGAAGTGCTTGAGCACGCCCAGCAGCGCGTTGTCGTAGCCCGTGACGTGGCTGCCCACGAAGGCCGGCGTGTGGGCGAAGGGCACGTCGAACTCCGCCGG
>NZ_VIDQ01000161.1 GCF_009760915.1 Azohydromonas aeria | reverse complement strand
TGCAGGGCCAGGCCGGCGACGCCGCCGACGAAGTGGAGCCCGGGCTCGACCAGGCGAGAAACCGCGAGCGCGCTGAGCTCAACTGCGACCCGACCCATGCCGAACCTCCGGATGCCTGAGGGTCTTGCGACCCATCATGCTACCCATCAATTCTGGAGCGATTAGGTGCGCCTTGGTGGCACGTCGTGGGAGGGGAATTTGGCCTTTTTCCCTGTGGGACAGGGACTTATGGGAGGCCGTGAAACAACCCGGGGAGACCGGGTGGCGGAGGGAGCGGGAGACGAAGCCCGACGTGGTGGTCGTGATCTACAACGACCACGGCCTGAACTTCTTCCTCGACAAGATGCCGACGTTTGCCGTTGGCGCCGCGCCCGAGTACCGCAACGCCGACGAAGGCTGGGGCATCCCGACCATGGCGCCGTTTCGCGGCGACGCGGCGCTGTCCTGGCAGCTGATCGAGTCGCTGGTGGAGGACGAGTTCGACCTGACCACCTGCCAGGAGATGAAGGTGGACCACGCCTTCACGCTGCCCATGGCGCTGCTGTGGCCGGACCAGGTCTGGCCGGTGCGCGTGATTCCCGTGTGCATCAACACCGTGCAGGACCCGCTGCCCAGCGCGAAGCGCTGCTGGAAGCTGGGCGAGGGCATCAAGCGCGCGGTGGCGAAGTGGGCCGGCGGCGAGAAGGTGGTGATCCTGGGTACCGGCGGGTTGAGCCACCAGCTCGACGGCGAGCGCGCCGGCTTCATCAACAAGGACTTCGACCTGAAGTTCATGGACAGCATGGTCGGTGACCCGCAATGGGCCACGCAGTTCAGCACGCGCGATCTGGTCGAGCACACCGGCACGCAGGGCGTGGAGCTGCTGATGTGGCTGGCCACGCGCGCCGCGCTGGGCGAGAAGGTGCAGGCCCTGCACCGCAACTACCACATTCCCATCTCCAACACCGCCTCGGGCCTGATGCTGCTGGAGCCGGTGGCTTGAGAAAGGAAAGTAACGGCGCCCAGGCGCCGTTCTTGGGTTTCAGTCGCCGCCGCGCAGGCCGGCCACCAGCGTGCGCGCCAGCGGATCGTGCGCGGCCTCGCCGTGCTTGACGCTGCCGTCGGGCAGCGGCACGCGGATGGGCGTGACCTCCACCGGCGCCACGCCTTCCTTCGCGGTCAGCCCGACCGCGCGCGCCGTGGCCGGCGTCAGGTCCACGATGCGGCCCTTCACGAACGGGCCGCGGTCGCGGATCTGCACCACCGCGCTCTTGCCGGTGCGCAGGTTCGTGACCTTGGCGATGGTGCCCAGTGGCAGCGTCTTGCTTGCCGCCACGGGGTGGTGCAGGCGCAGCCGCGTGCCGTCGGCCATCTTCCGGCCGCCGAAACGGCCCGCGTAGAACGAGGCCTTGCCCACGCGCTTGCGGCCCGAATAGTCCAGCCGAGCGGGCGCCGCGCCAGCCCGGCGCATCTCGCGCGGGCCGTTCTTCTTCGCGGCCGATGCGGCCTTGGCCGCGGCCGGCACCTTGGCCTTGGCCTTGGCCTGGGCCTGGCGCGTTTTGCCGCCTGGCTGGCGCGCTGCGCTGCCCGGCTTGGCCTTGCTGACGCCGCGCTCGGCAGCCGGGCCCTTGCGGGGCGCGGCCCGGGGCGTGCCGCCCGCGGACGCCGTGCCGGCATGCACGGCCGCGCGGGTCGTGGTGCCGGCCTGGGCCGCCTCGGTGGCCAGGCTCAGCAGCCAGGCCAGCGGCAGCAGGGCGAGGCAGTGGCGCAGCCGGGAAGGTCGGGAAAGCTTCATGGCTTGGGAGCCGTCCCGGCACTCTGCGCAACGCGCGGCGGGTGCCGCGCCCCGGCCGGTGCCGGACCGGCTTGAGGAAGCGAGAAAGGCCGCAGTGTCGGCAGCACCGGGGCCGTGCCGGGTAGGACGGCGCCCCTCCAGCCTGTAGGACGCGGCCGCGGCGCGGCGGCACCGGGATTGCCGGCCCGAGGGCCTCACTTTTCCAACACGGACACAGGAGCGACACCATGGGCTTGCTGGACCAGATCCTGGGCGGACTCGGGGGCATGAACAACGCCGGGCGCGGCCTGCCGCCGGGCATGGGCGGTGGCGGCGGATTGGGAGGCGGCTTCGGCGGCGGTGGCCTGGGTGGCCTGGGTGGCCTGGGGGGGCGCCGCGGCGGCGTCAGCCCGCAAGTGCTGATGGCGCTGCTGCCGATCGTGCTGCGCATGCTGTCCAGCCGGCGCCGCGGCGGCATGGGGGGCGGCATGGGCGGCCTCGGTGGCCTGGGCGGTGGCATGGGGGGCCTGGGCGGTCTTGGCGGCTTGGCCGGGCTGGGCGGCCTGGCCGGACTGCTGGGGATGCTGTCGCAGCGCGGCTACGGGCAGCATGCGCAGTCCTGGGTCGGCACGGGCGCCAACGAGCCGCTGCCGCCGGAGGCGCTGTCGCAGGTGTTCGACCCGCAGCAGCTGTCCGAGATCGCCGGCCAGGCCGGCGTGAGCGAGGACGAGGCGCGCCTGGGCCTGTCGGAGCTGCTGCCGGAGGTGGTGGACCACTTCACGCCGCAGGGGCAGCTGCCGGGCGACGATGACCTGGCGAGCTCGGTGGACGACTTCGCGCGGCGGCTGGGCGGCTGAGGAGACCGGCGCCGCCGCCGCGCCCCGCGCTCAGCGCTCAGCGCCAGACGATGAGCGAGCTGTCGCCCAGCCAGCCCAGGCCGCCGCCGACGGTGCGGGCCAGCACCTGGATGCGGTAGTTGCCCTGCGGCAGGTTGGTGGCCACGGCATTGACGGCACTCATGGCCCAGCCGTCGTAGCCCGCGACGTTGTTGGAGGTGCAGAACGCGTCGCCGCCGCTGTTGGTGGGCGGCAGCACCGTGACGGCGCCGGTGGCGGTGTTGATGGCGCGGATGTCCACGTCCACCCAGCTGCCCACGCCGGCGGCGTTGTTGGCGCATTCGGCCGTGTAGCTGACGATGAAGCGGCTGCCCGCGGCCACGAAGAAGGCCGGCGAGGACGTGGCGCCGGTGAGGTCCAGCGGCACCAGCACGCCCGCGGCGCCGAAGCCGCTGAAGTTGGTCCCGCGCGTCATGGCAATGAAATGGTCGGCTCGCGCCGGCACCGCCGCCGTGAGCGCTGCCACGCCCAGCAGGGCGGCCAGCAGCGTCCGGGTCTTCGCAGCGATCGTGTGCGTCATGATGACTCTCCAGCCGGGCGGCGGACGGACGACAGCACCCGGCGCGGCCCGGCGGGCGCGGTACTGCGCGGGAACGAAAGCGGTTCCCGATGGGGGCTGTGCAGCGGCGCGGCAGGCGCCGTGTCAGCGCTTCACGGCTTCACGGCTGCGCGGGAGGCTGCAGCGCCGCGTCCTGCTGCATGCGCTCCAGCGCGTCGAGCTGCTCGCGCGCGCGGGTCTGCAGCACGGTGTCGCGCACCGACAGCGCGGCCTGCAGCGCCGCGCGCAGCGCCTCGACGCTGCCGGAGTGCAGCTCCACCCAGGCGTCGAAGGCGGCCATGCGCACGGGCGCGGAAGTGTCCGAGGCCATGAGCTGGCGCAGCAGCGCTTCGGGCAGCAGCACGCCCTCGGCGCGCGCCTGCAGCAGCGCCGCCGCGCGCTGGGCGGCGTCGCCCTCGCGCAGCTGGCGCGCCAGGACGGCGGCGTCGGCGCCGGCGCCGTCAGCGGCCGGCGTGGTGCCGCCCGCG
>NZ_VIDQ01000160.1 GCF_009760915.1 Azohydromonas aeria | reverse complement strand
CTTCGTCAGATCGCCTTCTACGGCAAGGGCGGCATCGGCAAGTCCACCACGTCTCAGAACACGCTGGCCGCGCTGGCCGAGATGGGTCAGAAGATCCTGATCGTGGGCTGCGACCCCAAGGCCGACTCGACCCGTCTCATCCTGCACGCCAAGGCGCAGGACACCATCCTGTCGCTGGCCGCGGAAGCGGGCTCGGTGGAGGACCTGGAGATCGAGGACGTGATGAAGATCGGCTTCCGCGACATCCGCTGCGTGGAGTCCGGCGGCCCGGAGCCGGGCGTGGGCTGCGCCGGGCGCGGCGTGATCACGTCGATCAACTTCCTCGAAGAGAACGGCGCCTATGACGGCGTGGACTACGTCTCCTATGACGTGCTGGGCGACGTGGTGTGCGGCGGCTTTGCCATGCCCATCCGCGAGAACAAGGCGCAGGAGATCTACATCGTGATGTCGGGCGAGATGATGGCCATGTACGCGGCCAACAACATCTCCAAGGGCATCCTGAAGTACGCCAACAGCGGCGGCGTGCGCCTGGGCGGGCTGATCTGCAACGAGCGCAAGACCGACAAGGAGCTGGAGCTGGCGGAGTCGCTGGCGGGCAAGCTGGGCACCAGGCTGATCCACTTCGTGCCGCGCGACAACATCGTGCAGCACGCCGAGCTGCGGCGCATGACCGTGATCGAGTACGCGCCGGAGTCGAAGCAGGCGGGCGAGTACCGCAACCTGGCGCAGAAGGTGCACGCCAACGCCGGCAACGGCGTGATCCCCTCGCCCATCACGATGGACGAGCTCGAGGACCTGCTCATGGAGCACGGGATCATGCAGGCCATCGACGAGAGCCAGGTCGGCAAGACGGCCGCGGAGATGTCGGCCTGAGGCACTGAAGCCAAGGCGGCCCAAAGCCGGTAGGAGGCCCGCTTGCGGGCCGAACCACCCTGGGCCTGCGTCCTTCGGCTTCGCGCCGCCTCCAACGACAAAGTCCGTTCCCGCCGCAACCGCATCCCCCATCGAACACCCACTGCACACCGCTGACGGAGCCACCCGCCATGAGCATGACCGTTGAAGAGCGCAAGGCCGCGAACAAGGCCTTGATCGATGAAGTCCTGAAGGCCTATCCCGAGAAGATGGCCAAGCGCCGCGCCAAGCACCTCAACAACTTCGAGGAGGGCAAGCCCGACTGCGGCGTGAAGTCCAACATCAAGAGCCTGCCGGGCGTGATGACGATCCGCGGCTGCGCCTACGCCGGCTCCAAGGGCGTGGTGTGGGGCCCGATCAAGGACATGGTGCACATCTCGCACGGCCCGGTGGGCTGCGGCCAGTACTCGTGGGCGGCGCGGCGCAACTACTACATCGGCGTCACGGGCGTGGACACCTTCGTGACGATGCAGTTCACCTCCGACTTCCAGGAGAAGGACATCGTCTTCGGCGGCGACAAGAAGCTCGACAAGATCATTGACGAGATCCAGGAGCTGTTCCCGCTGAACAAGGGCATCTCGATCCAGAGCGAGTGCCCGATCGGGCTGATCGGCGACGACATCGAGGCGGTGTCGAAGAAGAAGAGCAAGGAGCACGGCAACCACACCATCGTGCCGGTGCGCTGCGAGGGCTTCAGAGGCGTCTCCCAGTCGCTGGGCCACCACCTGGCCAACGACGCGATCCGCGACTGGGTCTTCGACGGCACGACGAAGAAGGAGCGCGAGTTCGAGGCGACGCCGTACGACGTGACGATCATCGGCGACTACAACATCGGCGGCGACGCCTGGAGCAGCCGCATCCTGCTCGAAGAGATCGGGCTGCGCGTGATCGCGCAGTGGTCGGGCGACGGCACGATCGCCGAGCTGGAGAACACGCCCAAGGCCAAGCTCAACCTCATCCACTGCTACCGCTCGATGAACTACATCAGCCGGCACATGGAGGAGAAGTACGGCATTCCCTGGGTCGAGTACAACTTCTTCGGCCCGACCAAGATCGCCGAGAGCCTGCGCAACATCGCCAGCCACTTCGACGACACCATCAAGGCCAACGCCGAGGCCGTGATCGCGAAGTACCAGCCGCTGGTGGACGCGGTGGTGGCCAGGTACAAGCCGCGCCTGGAAGGCAAGACGGTGATGCTGTACGTGGGCGGCCTGCGCCCGCGCCACGTCATCGGCGCGTACGAGGACCTCGGGATGGAAGTCGTGGGCACGGGCTACGAGTTCGGCCACAACGACGACTATCAGCGCACCACGCACTACATCAAGGACTCGACGCTGATCTACGACGACGTCACGGGCTACGAGTTCGAGAAGTTCGTCGAGGGCCTCAAGCCCGACCTCATCGGCTCGGGCATCAAGGAGAAGTACGTGTTCCAGAAGATGGGCGTGCCCTTCCGCCAGATGCACTCCTGGGACTACTCGGGCCCCTACCACGGCTACGACGGCTTTGCCATCTTCGCGCGCGACATGGACATGGCCATCAGCTCGCCGGTGTGGAAGCTCACGCAGGCGCCCTGGAAGAAGGCGGCCTGAGGCCGCTGCCCGATCGCCGCTGAAACAGCTGCCTCGTCATGCCGGCGAAAGCCGGCATCCACCCCGGCCAGGATGCCGCCCGGGGTTCGTGGATCCCGGCTTTCGCCGGGATGACGGGGGAGATTGAGCCGCTTCGACCACCCATCCCCCGTACATCCCAGGAGTTAGAAATGCCCCAATCAGCCGACAAGATCCTTGACCACGAGCTGCTGTTCCGCGAGCCGGAGTACCAGGAGCTGTTCAGGAGCAAGAAGGAGAACTTCGAGTTCAACCACGCCGACGTCAAGGTCGCCGAGATCCGCGACTGGACCAAGACGAAGGAGTACAAGGACAAGAACTTCGCCCGCGAGGCGCTGACCGTCAACCCGGCCAAGGCCTGCCAGCCGCTGGGCGCGGTGTACGTGGCCAACGGCTTTGCCAAGACGCTGTCCTTTGTGCACGGCAGCCAGGGCTGCGTGGCCTACTACCGCAGCCACTTCAGCCGCCACTTCAAGGAGCCGACCTCGTGCGTGAGCTCCTCGATGACGGAGGACGCGGCGGTCTTCGGCGGCCTGAACAACATGATCGACGGGCTGGCCAACGCCTACAACCTCTACAAGCCCGAGATGATCGCCGTCTCGACGACGTGCATGGCCGAGGTCATCGGCGACGACCTGGACGCCTTCATCAAGAACTCCAAGCAAAAGGGCAGCGTGCCGGCGGAGTTCGACGTGCCCTTCGCCCACACGCCGGCCTTCGTGGGCAGCCACGTCACGGGCTACGACAACGCGCTGCTGGGCGTGCTCAAGCACTTCTGGGACGGCAAGGCCGGCACGGCCGAGCCGCTGGTGCGCAGCCCGGACGAGAGCATCAACTTCATCGGCGGCTTCGACGGCTTCGTCGTGGGCAACATGAAGGAAGTGCGCCGCATCTTCGAGCTCTTCGGCGCCAAGGTGAACATCCTCTGCGACCCCTCGGAGGTCTGGAACACGCCCACCGACGGCGAGTTCCGCATGTACGACGGCGGCACGACCAAGGCCGAGGTCGAGGCCGCGCTCAACGCCAAGGCGACGATCATCTTCCAGGAGTACTGCTGCGAGAAGACGGCCAGGTACATCGCCGAGAAGGGCCAGGAGGTGGTGGTGCTCAACGCCCCGGTGGGCGTGGCCGGCACCGACCGCTTCATCATGGCGATCGCGCGGCTGACCGGGCTGCCCATCCCGGCCCAGCTGGAGAAGGAGCGTGGCCAGCTGGTGGACGCGCTGGCCGACAGCCAGGCGCACCTGCACGGCAAGCGCTACGCGCTCTACGGCGACCCGGA
>NZ_VIDQ01000016.1 GCF_009760915.1 Azohydromonas aeria | reverse complement strand
GTCCAGCCGCCGCCGCCTGACGACTTGCCTGCCTGCTTCCATCCTTGTCGCTCCTCATGCGTTACCGATGAGGGCATTGTTCGGATGGCAAGGCCGCGGTGAAGGACGCCGCAGGGCGACCGCTTACGGACGCTCCGACCAATGGCACGTTGCAGAAACGTCTTGGTCAAACTCGGTAGTCAACAACGCCATCGTGCAGCGGACTCTCGACCCGGGTGCCATCGTAGTGACCTTGCCCGATGAAAACTTCAAGCTCCGGACTCGCGGAAAACGTAAAGGCAAGCTGCCCGAAACCACAGTGACGACCGTGAACCGCTTGGAGAAGCATGGTGTCTTCTGGCTCAAGAGCAGCGAGCTTCAAGGCTACCTGCGGTGCCGTGATCTGCTGGCCGCCGTTTCCCCGTTCCTCAAGCCACAACCGCCACAAGAGCCGCCCTTGAGCATCGAAGTCCGGTGCAGGAACAGCGAGGCTCTTGAGATTGAGATTGAGAGTCTGAAGGTGCAGGGCTATCGGCTGAAACGCGGGTCCAAGAAGGAAACCAGTGCAGTGCTGACCTTGAAAAAGCCCAGCGCCAGCCCGGCCCTTCAAAGCTGACCAGCAGCCCGCAGGATCGTTGCCCGGCTGACTTCGTACTTCTTCGCCAGTCCTGAAACAGTCTGTCCGGGTTGCTTGATGAGCGTGCGAACTTCGGCAATGTCGCCCTCACTCAAGCTGGAACGGCGCCCCAGCTTCTTGCCCTCAGCCTTGGCCCGATCAAGTCCGGCCTTGGTGCGTTCCTTGAGTAGATCAAGCTCAAATTCCGCCACAGCCGCGATGACTTGCATCGTCATCTTCCCGGCAGCACTGGTCAGGTCAACGCCACCCAGCGCAAGGCAGTGAACCCGGACCTTGTTCGCGGCCAGCATGTCCACCGTGGCCCGCACATCAAGAGCACTTCTGCCGAGTCGGTCCAACTTCGTCACCACCAGCACATCACCCGGCTCCAGCTTCTCAACCAGCTTCTTGAAGCCCGGACGCTTGGCCGCTGCCTGACTGCCCGAGACAGTCTCACAGACGATCCGGTGCGGTTCGATGGCAAAGCCCGCTTCCCGGATTTCCTTGACTTGGTTGTCCGTGGTCTGGTTCTCGGTGCTTACGCGGCAGTAGCAGAAGGTACGGGACATGGCAGGCAAAGTGTTCGTAAACGGTGTTCGTATTGTGATGCCTGTTCACAATGCTGTCCACCTATTTTTTGAACAGTTGCCCGGACCATGCCCACAAACGGACGTTTCTGAACACATGACCTTTGCCTAATTGCCCTGCCAGTACGTTTTGAATACGCTCTCAAGAGTCAATGCGATCCATCTGGAGGTGCATCATGAAAAAAACTATGGCAACCACTGCGGCCATAGCTTCACTTTTGTGCGCATATCCATTTGATCAAGCTATGGCGCAGATAGGAGGCGCGGGGCCAAACCTCTCTCAAAGTCCTCCACTCAGCATTCCAGGACACGCATCAGTTGGTATTGGTTCGAGTTCGCCCAAGCCACCGTCACCACTTCTCGGCAACATTCCAAGCAATGCCATTGAAAAGACGGGAGGCATTGATATTGCCTTGGGGAGATTAGACTATTATTCTGCGCTTGAAAAAGAAAATGGCGAACTGAAAACTCTTGTCAAACAACAACAGGAACTTATAGCTGCGTTGGAGCAAAGAATTTCAAGATTGGAAAAGAGGAAATGAATGGCGGACGCTCAAAGTGACGCAGCGTTGGCGGCATTAAGGGCCAATGTTGCCAATACAACCCAAAAAGCCGCCTCTGCAAGCGCGCACACAACTGCAGCAAGCGCAAATGTAAGCCAAATGGCGAGTGCCGTACAGGCACAGGCGAACTCTGCTAGTTGGTGGTCCAATACCAATGCGATGACAATGAGTGCATCTGTATTGGTGTTTGGCTTGCTTATTTGCACGCTTGCCGCAGCAATGATTCGATGGGGAAATGGTGCTGAGCCGACCCTTAGGGTATTTGGAACATTGCTAATCATTGTTGCGGCGTTATTTCTTGTGGTTGCCGGCTACGATGATAAGCAGATTGCCCCGGTTATGGGATTGCTCGGCACTATAGTAGGCTACCTCCTTGGAAAAAGCGATCAACCCACCAAAAAGGATGACCAAACCGATTCCTCTGCCACAAGGAATACTCAATCCTCTTGATTCATATATTGCTTACCAAATCTCATTAACACTACTTCGCCATGTAGACAGGTATCGCATTGATTTAGGAGTATTTTCAAACGTTTTGGACAAGGATTTTTTCTTAAAGATCAATAAGTTGGCTCGCATTTGGCGGAGCAGTATTAAACATGATGCTGGCAAAGGCTGCAGCACCGATTCACCTCACACGGCTTTGAAGCAAAACAGGCAGCATCAATTATTATTGCCATTCAATTCACGCGACCGCCACAAAGAGCAAGCCGATTAACCACCGCCTATTATTTGCTCCAAGTATTTAATCAATAATTCCGTTCCCACCTCGTCAATCTTTGCGCCTGCATACTTCGCCGCCCCATAGAGAAACGACTTCAGCTTTTGAACAGCCGTACGTCTCTCTTCTGGTTGCGTTGCCTTATCTTTCAACCGGTCAAGTTCTGAACGAAGACGAAGCGCCTCGACCTTATCACCTATCTCCTCAATTAGACCAATAATTCTTTTATCTTCAACAGTATAGTTAACATTTCCATTTATCGCCTGCACAAGGACGCCCGATAAAGTAGAGCCTTCAATATTGATAGTCACTGGCGCCGTATTCCCCACAACCGCAAAAAGCGAAGATGGCGCCTTCTCCATAGGCATAGGCAGCAGCACCGCCTCCTTAGCGTCCAGCAATTCGGACTCAAGATTCTGGTTCAACACTAGACGACGACGCTGAAATTCATGCCTTACCTCCATATTAAGGCGACGCAAACCACGCGCATACTTCGATACAGCGAACGCAGCCTCTGTACTGCTAATACCAGCCTGCTCCAACATCTTGGTTGCGGCATGTGGATCAGACTCGGATAAAGCAAGGAAGCGATCAAATCGATTTGCAGCTTCTTGCAGTTCCTCTACATTTACCACATCACCTCGACCTTTGAAAATGTACGTAGTTCCTCTTAACGTTCGATTTGCATCGATTGAAAATTCTTTCCCTTCCACATCACGCAAGTAACGCGAAAACATGGTAAGGAAGTCTTCAAATTGCTCGCTTTGATACCTACCGTGCGGCACATATAAGCGCAGGAATACGCCGGCCTGAGCATCCTCCAATGCCTCAAACATTCTAAGAGTTACATCACTCCGCTTGCGGAAAGGCACTAATGCAAGCTTCCTCCGCTGTAATTCATTAAGAAAATCCAATGCCTTTGTTATGCAACCAGCATTATCCTCCAACCAACGCTCGCGCGTATAGACAAAGCTTGAAGCCGCCGTATCAGTCGGCCAAGGCATGTCAAGGCGCTCCATTGTTTCCTCATCGAGTTCAGTTATCTCCCACGGCGCAGGCTCAATCTTTCCGGTGAAATTATCCTCGTGAACAAACAATAACGCGCCTGCTTTCTCAAAGCAGTCAATTAGCGCACCCCTAACTTCATCATATTGACTATGAACCAGATGAAGAAGGCTAGGAGTAGGAAGGTACGCAAATATGACCGCCAAGCGGCCTTCTGCCTGCAAAGTATTTGCAATTTCGACAATTCTAAGCCAGTTTGCAGGACTTGATCGAAGGTGCTTCTTTACAACATCAAAACCAAGTCCCTGGATTTTTGCAGTTAAACCCTCGTGCGTAAAATCCCCAACAATTAAGACAGTTGTACGCGCCTCCGACAAACCACCTTTTACAATCTCCGATTCTTTACTCATAAAAAGCCCCATGACTTTCAGTTAAGCTGCACGCAGCCATACTACAACCAAACAATTGTGATGCATCCAATTGCAACGAGCACCATGAGTGCGTAATTTATTTTCAGCAGCATCAACTCAAACTTCTCACTCAACTACTTTATTCCTCCCAGCCTTAACCTCAGAACGCAGCGTCTTGCTTTTCAGGCGACGTTGCTTTGCAGCATGTGTCGGCTTAGTTGTTCGCCGCACTCGCGGTGTATGCGATGCTTGGGCCACCATTTCTTCCAGCCGTGCCAAGGCTTCCGCTTTATTCTTTTCCTGACTACGTGCGGTCTGTGCCTTGATGACGATGATGCCTTCCTTGGTCACACGCTGATCCGGCAGGGCAAGAAGCCTGTCCTTCACCTCCTGCGGTAGCGAAGAAACCCGAATGTCAAAGCGCAGGTGGACGGCGTTCGAAACTTTATTGACGTTCTGCCCTCCCGGCCCTTGAGCACGGATGGCGCTGAACTCAATCTCGTGTTCAGGAATGGTGATAGAACGGTTCACTTTGGCCCTCGTCTGGAAGTGAGTCATACCACTCCTGCGCCCTCTCTTCCTCAAGGGCGTAAGCAGCCCTTCCAGCTTCCAGCGGTGCGACGAAGTGCACGGGGCCAGCCTTCATCAAAACTTTTAGCGCAGCCACATGCAAACGCTCATCGGGCAATTGACGATTCTTGGGCCACAGGCTTAACTCTCGGTAGCCCGCTTTTCCGTTTTGGTACGCAACACCAAACAGCATTCGGCCTGCCTCGCTGACCATAAAGCCTTCCCTACCTGCGAACACCAGCACATTGAGTCGCTTCAGCAACGAATTGGCCCGGTATCGGCCTTCGTAAGTCTCAAGGTCGAGACGCTGCATGAAAGTATCGAACCCGATGGCGTCTTCCGCTGCAAGTTCACCCCGTAGCCGCTCCTGCTCTCTTTCCAATTCGGCAATCTTGTCTTCGGCCTCAAACATTAGTGCTGCTACAGCCTTCGACTGCCGGTTCCGGGCCATTTCCATGTATCCCGCCAGTGCTTCTTGCTGCTCCAGCAACCTGCCTTCCGTCGCTTTTAGTTCCCGAGCCAACTTGGCGCCTGAATCCTTCACCAACGCCATTGAATCCAGACGCGCCAGCATCAACCGGAATACCGCTTCGGAGTGATCCAGCCGAATTAGCCTGTGAGACTCGCACAGCCCTTTTCGACCGATGGAGCATTCAATGTAAGTTGTGCCCTTGGGTGGCTTGCCTTTGTTGACCATGTGCATCGCACTGCCGCAGTGAATGCACTTCCCGATGCCCTGCCAGACGTTGAATTTCACGCTTTGCTTCGTTGCCTGTGACACACGCCTGCCAGCCACGGCAGCTTGAGCCTCGTAAAAGACGGCTTCCGACACTACAGCCGGGAAGTAGCCTTTGATTGGCTCGCCTATCGGCTGGCGTTTCTTCCGGGCAGGGTCCAGTGTCCGTGAGAACGGCTGCCACTCGCCCAGCACAGCCCGATTGGTCACAACATGGCTCACAGTGCTGCTGCCCCAGCCCTTGACGCTCTTGAATGTCGGCACTCCTTCGGCATTGAGCATCCGGGCAACCGTGTGCTTCCCGTACCCAGCAATCACAAGCTCAAAGGCACGGCGCACAGCTTCCACCCGCTCCGGGATTGGCTCATAGCCCGTGCCATCGTCCGTCAGCTTCAGCCACATCGGACAGACCTGCCCCATCGGCTTCTTATCGGTCTTGGCAAGTTCGCGCTTCTTGCTGAAGGCATCCGTCAGCCGCTTGGCCTTGGTGCTGCTTTCCTCATGGGCACGGGAGAGGATGAAGATGCTCAGGATCAGGCTTTGTTCATCCTTGGGGTCCGTGTACTCCCGCCGATCCGCCAGCGTAACAACGCGGATGCCTTTGTTCAGCAACTGCACCAGCAGTGAAACGGCTGTCCATACGTCCTGTCTGCTCAGTCGGTCCAGCGACTCAACAATGAGTGTTGAACCCCGTTCGATCTGCCCTTCGTCCACCAGCGCAAGGAACCGCGCAAGCTCTCCCTTAGCGTCAAGGTGCTCGCCTTTGTAGGCTGACCGGCCCGCGTCAAGGAACGTGTATTCCCGGCCCATTGCAAGCTGCAACCCATGCTCTCGGCAGTACTGCTCACAGGCTTCGATCTGACGTGCTTGTGATCGACCCTTGGCTTGTTCAGGGGTGGAGAAGCGGATGTACGAGAAAGCAAGCGTCATAGGTGTATTGTGCAAGACCTTCAACAAGGTCTCCACCGCCATCCACCTGCGCTACGACATCCACGCCGGCTCGCTGCCCGAGGACGTCAAGGAGCGGCTGCTGGCGCTGGGCGACGCGCGCATCACGCGCGAGGGCGTGGTGGTGATCAAGGCGCAGGAGCACCGCAGCCAGGAGATGAACCGCGCCGACGCCCTCACCCGGCTGCAGGCGCTGGTGGACAGCGTGGCCCAGGCGCCCAAGGCGCGCCGCCCGACGAAGCCCACGCGCGCCTCGCAGCGCCGGCGCGTGGAGGGCAAGGCGCGCCACGGCGCGATCAAGGCGCTGCGCGGGCGGGTGGACGCTTGAAGAGCCTCCAGGGCCGCCCGGCCTGCATCGATCAGGGCAGCGGCGCCAGCGCGCAGCTGAACCCGGTGGTGCCGTTGCACGGGCGCTGCCCGTAGGGCGCGAGCCAGCCGGCCTTGGTCATCGTGTCCGTCGCCGTGCGCGCCAGCAGCTGGTAGCCGTAGGGCGTGAGGTGGATGTCGTCGGCGAACCAGTAGCGCGAGACGTCCACGCCCGGGCGCAGCGTGGCGGCCGAGCAGAACAGCGCCGTGTCCACCAGGCACGCCGACTGCGAGACGTTGGTCAGCCCGTAGCGCGCCGGGTCGAGCGCCTGCAGCTCGCTGGCGGTGTAGGCGTCCACCACCAGCACGCGCGGGTTGCCGGAGAGGGCCGCCACCAGCGGCGCGTTGAAGGCCAGGGACAGCCGCGACAGCAGCTCGCGCTGCTGCGGCGGCAGCGCCTTGGCCCGCGCCGACGCGCCGACGTCGGGCAGCAGCGCCACCACCACGCGCTGCGCGCCCTTGCCCACCATCTGGCCCAGCACCAGTGCCGCGAGTTCGCCCCCGGCCTGCTGCAGCGCCGCGCCGGCCTCCTGCGCGGCCACGGTGGGGTCGGCACCGGCGGCCACCTTGGCGCGCAGCGCGGCGACCTGCATGAAGACGTCGTTGCCGCCGGCCAGCACGGTCACGAGATCGGTGGCGGCGAAGCTGCCGCCGGACACGGCCAGGTGGTGCGCGATCTGATCCTTCACCGGCTGGGTCAGTGCGCCAAGCTCGCCGTCGAGGTTGGGCGGCGTCATCAGCAACAGCGCCGCGTTGCCCGGCCCTATGGCCTCCGTGACGCGGGCGCCGCCCTGGGCATAGTTGAAGCAGCCGGCGTGGTCCGCCTGCGCCTGCGCGAGCCCGGCCAGGGAGCCGGACGCATTCAAGCCGGTACGCGCCGCGCACGGCGCCGGCAGCGCCAGCTCGTAGGCCAGCTGCTCGGTCCAGTTGGTGCCGGCCTTGGGCCGCGTGGCGGGATTGAAGTCGTTGATGGTGAACTGCCCGCCGCCCTGCGCCGCCAAGCCCGCGGTGCGGTAGGTGCCCACGTCGCTGAGGCTGTCGCCGAAGGACACCAGCCGCGCGTAGCTCGGCACGGGGCCGCTGTCGTCGTCGTTGTCGCCGCCACCGCCGCCGCCGCAGCCGGCCAGCAGCGCGGCCGTCACGGCCGCCGCGAGCGTGTTGCGAATCCACTGCTTCATGCGCATGTCAATGCCTCCTCCCGTACAGAGGGGAGCAGTGTGCCGGCAGGCCCGGCCGGCGGCCAGCCGTGACGGCCCGAAGGATGCATGCGTGCAGGCCTTGGCCGCGCCCGGGCGCGGGCATGGCCGGCCCCGGACAATCGGGGCCATGGCAAGAGACAAGACCATCTACACCTGCACCGAATGCGGCGGCACCAGCGCCAAGTGGCTGGGCCGCTGCCCGGCCTGCGGCGCCTGGAACACGCTGGTGGAGGGGCCGGCCGAGGGCGGCGGCGCCGGCGCGTCGAAGAACCGCTTCCAGGCCCTGGCCAAGAGCCAGCCCGTGGCCACGCTCAGCGAGATCGAGGCCGCCGACGTGGCGCGCACGCCCACGGGCATCGACGAGCTCGACCGGGTGCTGGGCGGGGGCATCGTCGCCGGCGGCGTGGTGCTCATCGGCGGCGACCCGGGCATCGGCAAGTCCACGCTGCTGCTGCAGGCCCTCGACGCCCTGTCGCAGCAGATGCCCGTGCTCTACGTCACCGGCGAGGAGTCCGGCGCGCAGGTGGCGCTGCGCGCGCGCCGGCTGGGCCTGGAGGGGGCGCGCGTGCGCGTGATCGCCGAGATCAACCTGGAGAAGATCCTGGCCACCATCGAGGCCGAGCGCCCGGCGTTCTGCGTCATCGACTCGATCCAGACGCTCTACTCCGAGCAGCTCACTTCCGCGCCGGGGTCGGTGGCGCAGGTGCGCGAGTGCGCCGCGCACCTCACGCGCGCGGCCAAGGGCGGCGGCACCAGCATCGTGCTGGTCGGCCACGTCACCAAGGAAGGGGCGCTGGCCGGTCCGCGCGTGCTTGAGCACATGGTGGACACGGTGCTGTACTTCGAGGGCGACACGCATTCGAGCTTCCGCCTGGTGCGCGCCATCAAGAACCGCTTCGGCGCGGTCAACGAGATCGGCGTGTTCGCCATGACGGAAAAGGGCCTCAAGGGCGTGGCCAATCCCAGTGCCATCTTCCTGAGCACGCACGGCGAGCCGGTGCCGGGCTCGTGCGTGCTGGTGACGCTCGAAGGCACACGCCCGCTGCTGGTGGAGGTGCAGGCGCTGGTGGACCAGGGCGGACCGAGCCCGCGGCGGCTGTCGGTGGGCCTGGACCGCGACCGGCTGGCGATGCTGCTGGCGGTGCTGCACCGGCACGCGGGCGTGTCGTGCATGGACCAGGACGTGTTCGTCAACGCCGTGGGCGGCGTGCGCATCAGCGAGCCCGCGGCCGACCTGGCGGTGCTGCTGGCGATCCACTCCAGCCTGCGCGGCAAGCCGCTGCCGCGCGGCTTCATCGCCTTCGGCGAGGTCGGCCTGGCCGGCGAGGTGCGCCCGGCGCCGCGCGGCCAGGAGCGGCTCAAGGAAGCGGCGAAACTCGGCTTCAGCGTGGCGGTGGTGCCGCGCGCCAACCTGCCCAGGAAGCCCATTGAGGGGCTGACCATCCACCCGGTGGAGCGCATCGAGGAGTCGATCCAGGTGCTGCGCGGGCTGGACTGAACAACGACAACGACGAGGCAAGACGAGATGAACCCGTGGATCGGATGGGCGCTGGCGCTGGGCGTGCTGGCGCTGGGCTATGCGCAGTACGGCTGGCGCGGCGCGCTGCTGGGCGGCACCGTGGTGGCGTTCTGGCTGGTGCTGCAGTTCAACCGGGCGCTGCGCGTGATGCGCAACGCCGGGCAGTCGCCGGTGGGCCACGTGGCCAGCGCGGTGATGCTCAACGCCCGGCTCAAGCCGGGCATGCGCATGCTCGACATCGTCACGCTCACGCGCAGCCTGGGCCAGCGCCTGGAGGACGCGGGCGAAGGCGGCGCCGAGCGCTGGCGCTGGCGCGACGACGGCGGCGCCAGCGTGGAGGTGGAGATGCAGGGCGGGCGCTGCCGGCGCTGGAAGCTGCTGCGCGAGGGCGGGGACGCGGGCGATGCGGGTGACGGCGCGGCGCCGGATGCCGCGCGCGGCGTGGCTTAGTACCGACACGCCCGCCGCTGCTTCCGCGCCGCGCGGCCGGCGCGGCAAAGGCGCCCTCGTAGAATCGTGCGTTTTGTGCGACACGTCTTATGTCGCTCTTCCTCGTAGCTGGCAGACGAGGGGTTTACCCTTAAAAAGTAGACCCAAAAGCAAGCCTTAACGGAGTGCCTTTTTTACTTTTAGTGAGAAGGCCAAGGGTAGAAATACCCGAGATGCACCATAGCTTCTACGAGAGTGGGGCTATATAAGCAGGAGAACAAGAGGCGCAAGCCTTGAGTACCTCTCTTGCTGTTCTTTACAGGTGAGTCACCATCAAAAGTGGCCGGCTCACATGCGCGCCTTCCTTTTCGGAGGAACGGGCGTGAGGGGTGCTTTTGCTCCGTTGAGTCCGAAGAGCGCTGAAGCTTCGGATTACCTCGTCATACCCGTCGTGAGATGTGGCTATGACCTGTTGTGCGACCAACAGTAGCCTACGGTGGCATGCAAGGCTGGCAACGGCCTTGTGTGAAGCCCACCTGACAACGTACCCCCGTACCAACGGCACGTTTGACCCGCGAGGGCCGGCGTGTGATTCGTCAACAGGTGACGAAGAAGGGGCCAGGCTAGTTCTGTAGGGGCAACACAAGTGAATCGTCGGTTGAACCCGGGTCACGATTACATGGCCTACGCCTGTTAACAGGCCATAGCCAAAATGGCATAGCTGCCAAGTTGCATCCGTAGAACGTGGATGCACGTCGCCGTTGTGCAGCCCCGGGAAAGACGGGCCCTAACCAGACAGGCTCCAGCAATGGGGTCGGTAGTCCGAGGAACGTGGTAAGCCCCACTGCCCGCCGGCGTGCTTCGGCATGCCGGCAGGGAAGCCGCAAGGCGACCTGTTGGGTGAGGGGGTATGGGATCGTGGAAAAAGCGAAGGCCCGGCTGTAACGGCCGGGATAGGGGCTGATGCCCTGTCGTGAAAGCGAGCTGACTTCCACGTGGTGCAACCGTCGCAAGCCGGTTGTCTGAGTTCTGCAACGCCCCGAAGGGACGCCCAATCCCTTCGGGGGCTGGTGCGTCCTCAACGGGCCCAACCCGATGAGGAAAGCATGGAAGAGATCGTCAGCGATGACGGTTCTGCGTCCTCACGCCTGCCCGACTCCTGGCATGCCATTGATTGGCAGCGGGTGGAACAGCAGGTGAGAACGACGCAGATACGGATTGCGAAGGCAACGCAGGCCGGTGACTGGCGCAGGGTGAAAGCCCTACAACGGTCGCTGGTCCGCTCGTTTCCCGCCAGGGCACTGGCGGTGCGACGGGTGACTGAGAACCAGGGCAAACGAACGGCAGGCGTCGATCGCAAGCTGTGGGATACGCCGACCGCGAAGTGGTCGGCCGTCAGTGAACTGAAGCAGCAACGGGGGTACAGGCCGCAGCCGCTGCGGCGGGTCTACATCCCCAAGGCCAACGGCAAGGAGCGTCCATTGGGCATTCCGACCATGAAGGACCGGGCGATGCAGGCTTTACACCTGCTGGGCCTGGAGCCGGTCGTGGAGTCGCAAAGCGATCCGAACAGCTACGGCTTTCGTCGGAACCGCTGCACGGCTGATGCCATGAAGCAATTGTTCGTCTGCTTATCCGCAAAGGTTTCGGCCGAGTGGGTTCTGGAGGCGGACATTGAAGGCTGCTTTGACCATATCAATCACGAATGGCTGGTGAGCCACGTCCACATGGACCGGCGCATCGTCCACAAGTGGTTGAAGGCTGGGGTGGTCTACAAAGGCCAACTGACGGCTACCGAAGCGGGCACGCCGCAAGGCGGCATCATTTCGCCAACCTTGGCGAACGTGGCACTGAACGGGTTGGAATCAGGCTTGATCGCGCACATCAAGGCGCGGTTCGGCCCGACGAAAACCAGAAAGCTGAAAGTCAATGTCGTCCGGTACGCCGACGACTTCGTGATTACCGGCCAGTCGAAAGACTTGCTGGAAACCGAAGTCCGGCCTTGGGTGGAAGCTTTCCTCTCACAAAGAGGACTGCGACTGTCGCCGGCCAAGACTCGCGTCACGCACATTGACCAGGGCTTCGACTTCCTGGGCTGGAACTTCCGGAAATACTCCGGGAAGCTGCTCATCAAGCCGAGTCGCAAGAACGTGAAAGCGTTCTACGGCAAGCTGAAGGAAGTCGTGCAGAGCCATCTCATGGTGCAGCAGGCGGAACTCATCAAGCTGCTGAACCCAATCCTCAAGGGTTGGGCGCAGTACCACCATCCGGTGGTGGCGAAAGAGGCTTTCAGCCGTGTTGATTCGCTGCTGTGGTGGCGATTGATGCGATGGGGCTTGCGCAGGCATCCGAACAAGTCCCGGCGATGGGTAGCCCAGAAGTATTGGACGACCATAGCCAAACGAACCGAGTTCGCGGTGCGGACGGAGTTCGTGGACGGGGAGCCTGTGTGGCTGCGTCTGTACAAGCTGGCCGACACGAAAATCGTGCGGCACGTGAAGGTCAAGGGAGACTTCAACCCCTTCGATCCGAAGTGCGAAGAGGACGAGGAGAAGCTGCGCGCGATCCGCATGAAGCAACGCATGGGGTATCGCAAGCAGTGCTATTCGCTGTTCCTGTCCCAGCGTGGGAGATGCGTCCTGTGCAAGGAGCCCATCACGATGGAGACCGGCTGGCACGACCACCACCTGATTCCTCGGGTGGCGGGCGGGTCGGACCGGTTGTCCAACCGGGTGCTGTTGCATCCGGTCTGCCATGCACAAGTGCACGCCGAAGGTTTGTCAGTGGCGAAGCCGGCCCCGAAAGGGGCTTAGGGTGTCGGCCGGGCTAAAATTTCCGGTTTAACCGATACCAGATGTTGTGCTTGAGCCGGATGCGGTGAAAGTCGCAAGTCCGGTTCTTAGGGGGGGATGGGCCAGCAATGGCCTGTCCCTACCCGCCTCCCCACACGCAAATTCCTTCGGAGTCCACGATGTCCATGCACGACCGCGACGGCAAGATCTGGATGGACGGCGAGCTCGTCGACTGGCGTGACGCCAAGATCCATGTCCTGACCCACACGCTGCACTACGGCTGCGGCGCTTTCGAGGGCGTGCGCGCCTACAACACGGTCAACGGCACGGCGATCTTCCGGCTGCGCGAGCACACCGAGCGGCTGTTCAACAGCGCCAAGATCCTGCGCATGAAGATCCCGTTCTCGGTCGAGCAGGTCGAGGCGGCGCAGCGCGAGGTGGTGCGCGTCAACAACCTGGAGAGCTGCTACCTGCGCCCGCTGGTGTGGATCGGCTCGGAGAAGCTGGGCGTGAGCCCCAAGGGCAACCAGATCCACGTCATGGTCGCGGCCTGGCCCTGGGGCGCGTACCTGGGCGAGGAAGGCCTCAAGCGCGGCATCCGCGTCAAGACCAGCAGCTACACCCGCCACCACGTCAACATCACGATGACGCAGGCCAAGGCGGTGAGCAACTACAGCAACTCGATCCTGGCCAACATGGAAGCCACGGACGACGGCTACGACGAGGCGCTGCTGCTCGACGCCTCGGGCTTCGTCAGCGAGGGCGCGGGCGAGAACATCTTCGTGATCAAGAACGGCGTGGTCTACACGCCCGACCTGTCCGCCGGCGCGCTCAACGGCATCACGCGCAACACCATCTTCGCCATCTGCCAGGACCTGGGCCTGAAGCTGGTGGAGAAGCGCATCACGCGCGACGAGGTCTACATCGCCGACGAGGCCTTCTTCACCGGCACGGCGGCCGAAGTCACGCCGATCCGCGAGCTCGACCGCATCGAGATCGGCCGCGGCAGCCGCGGGCCCATCACCGAGAAGATCCAGGCGGCGTTCTTCGACATCGTCAACGGCCGCAACGCCAAATACGCCGAGTGGCTGACCAAGGTCTGAGACCCAGGGAGAAAACGAAGTGAGCACCGAAGAAGCCAAGTCCGTCGTCGAAGTCTCCGCCTCCGAGCTGCAGGGCCCGGGCGTGGTGTTCTGCCCGAACCCGAAGATGCCGCTGTGGAGCACGCACCCGCGCGTCTTCATCGACGTGGCCACCACCGGCGAGGGCTGGTGCCCTTACTGCGGCACGCACTACCGGCTCAAGGCCGGCGAGCAGGTGTCGGCGCACCACTGAGCGCCCTGCCCTCGCACGCATGACAAAGCCGCCCGCGGGCGGCTTTGTCGTTTCTGCCCGGCCGGCGCGCGTGGCGCTACAGCTGCAGCCGGCCGCTGTAGAGCACGGGGCCGGTGGGCGCGCCGGTGGGCGAGCCGCCGGTGGGCTCCAGGCTCACCGCCAGGGCTGCGGTGCCCGGGCCCAGCACGGCCGCGGGCAGCCGCTCGCGCGGCAGCACCGTGACGCCTTCGGGCGAGATCAGTCCCAGCGAGCGCGGCGCGCCCTGCGGCGGCAGCGCCCACAGCTCCAGCGTGCGGTCCTGCGCCACGCTCACCGGCAGCAGCGGGCGCGTCACGAGGGAGCGGCCGTCGCCGGCGAAGCTGGCCACGAAGGCCGGGCTGCCGGCTTGCGTGCCCGCGGCGCCCTGCAGCACCACGATCACCGGCGGCGGGCTCGCCTGCGGGCGCACCACCAGCACCGCCAGCGCCAGCGCGGCCGCGCCGGCGAGTGCTGAGACGCCGCGCCACAGGCCCAGGCGCTGCCACCAGGGCAGCGGCGCCGGCGCGGCCTCGCGCGGCCACAGCCGCCGCTCGATGCCGTCCCACACGTGCGGCGGCGGCTCTTCGGGCGGCAGCGCCACGCTCAGCGGCATGAGCCGGCGCTCCCAGGCGCGCACGGCAGCGCGCAGCGCCGGGTGGCCGGCGAGCAGGCTCTCGAAGCGGCGGCGCGCCGGGCCGCGCAGGGTGCCGGCGGCGTACTGCGCGGCCAGGGCCTCGGCGCGTTCGGGTCGGGCGTAGTCCATGTCAGCTGGCCTCGCCCGGCTGCGCGGCGGCGTCGCGCTGGGCGGCGCGCTCCAGGCACTGGCGCAGCGTCTGCAGCGCGCGCCGCACCCAGGACTTCACGGTGCCCAGCGGCTGGCACAGGTGCTCGGCGACCTCGGCGTGGCTCAGGCCGTCGTAGAAGGCCAGCGCCACGCTCTGGCGCTGCTGCGGCGTGAGGGCCTCGACGCAATGCGTGAGCGCGCGCGTCTCGCTGGCGCGCTGCAGCAGCTCCAGCGGCCCGCCGCCTTCGGGCGCGGGCGGCTCGGGGGCGGGATCGTCGTCGTCGCGCGCGGGAGCTGCCACGAGCTGGGGCTGGGCCTGGGCGCGGCGCAGGCTGTCGATGGCGCGGTGGCGCGCGATGCTGGTCATCCAGGTCAGCGGCTGGCTGTGCGCCGGGTCGAAGCTGGCCGCGGCCTTCCAGATGTTCACGTAGATCTCCTGCAGCAGTTCCTCGGCTTGCGCCCGGTCGCGCTGGATACGCAGCACCACGGCGAACAGATGCGCGCTGCTGCGCTGGTAGAGGGTGGCGAAGGCGCGGCGCTCGCCGAGGGCGCAGCGCGAGAGCAGGAGCGCCAGCTCGCGGCTGCGCTCGTTCCAGTCCTGGGGTTCGGTCTTCATGGGCGAGGGCCATCATGGCCCGTCCCTACAATTCGGGGCAAGGAAGATTTGACATGCCCCGAGACCAGGAATTCATCCTCACCCTGTCCTGCCAGGACCAGCCCGGCATCGTGCACGCCGTCTCCGGGCTGCTGTACCAGGCCGGCTGCAACATCATCGACTCGCAGCAGTTCGGCGACGTCGGCGCGGAGGACGCGACGGGCCTGTTCTTCATGCGCGTGCACTTCGAGGCACCGGCGCACCTGTCGGACGCCGCCACGCTGGAGCGGCTGCTGGGCAACCTGCGCCAGCAGTTCCGCATGGACGCGCAGCTGCACGCCGTCAACGCGCGCCCGCGCCTGCTGCTGATGGTCAGCAAGTTCGGCCACTGCCTCAACGACCTGCTGTTCCGCTGGCGCAGCGGGCAGCTGGCGGTGGACATCCCGGCCATCGTCTCCAACCATCCCGACTTCGCCGAGCTGGCCGCCAGCTACGGCATCCCGTTCCACCACCTGCCGCTGGCCGCGGGCGCGGGCGCCGAGGCCAAGCGCGCGCAGGAGCGCGAGATCGAGGCGCTGATCGAGCGCGAGCGCATCGACCTGGTGGTGCTGGCGCGCTACATGCAGATCCTCAGCCCCGAGTTCTGCCAGGTGCTGCATGGTCGCGCGATCAACATTCACCACAGCTTCCTGCCCAGCTTCAAGGGCGCGCGGCCGTATGCGCAGGCGCATGCGCGCGGCGTCAAGCTCATCGGCGCGACGGCGCACTACGTCACGGCCGACCTCGACGAGGGCCCGATCATCGAGCAGGACGTCGAGCGCGTGGACCATGCCCTCTCCGCCGAGGACCTCACGGCCGTGGGCCGCGACGTCGAGTGCGTGGTGCTGGCGCGCGCGGTGCGCTGGCACGTCGAGCACCGCGTGCTCATGAACGGGCACAAGAGCGTCGTGTTCCGCTGAAGGGAGGTGTTGGGCCATGGCGCGACCCAAGCCTGAGGCCGCCGCGCTGCTGGCCTCGCCCGAGGAGATCGAGGCCGAGTTCTACGAGGCGCTGCAGCGCGGCGACATCGAGCGGCTGATGGCCGTGTGGGGCGACGACGACGAGATCGTGTGCGTGCATCCGGGCGGCCCGCGCGTGGTCGGGCCGGCGGCGGTGCGCGCCACCTTCGAGGCCATCTTCTCCAACGGGCCGGTGCGGGTGCGGCCCGAGCAGGTGCGCCGCGTGATCGGCCCCGGCTGCGCCGTGCACAACCTCCTGGAGCGGGTGGAGGTGTTGACCGACGAAGG
This sequence comes from Azohydromonas aeria, assembly GCF_009760915.1. GTDB lineage: Bacteria > Pseudomonadota > Gammaproteobacteria > Burkholderiales > Burkholderiaceae_C > Azohydromonas > Azohydromonas aeria. Next base: position 90,832 of record NZ_VIDQ01000016.1, on the reverse strand, counting down.
CACCCTGACCGCATGGGTCATGGCCACCAACGTCTACGTGAAGGGTGCGCTCGGGTGGCGCCTGGTGGCACACCATGCAAGCGGCGGTTCCAGGGAGGAGCCGCCGGAGATTTCCGAAGTGCCACCCACCGTCCTGCACTGACATGGACTATTGCGCTCCGTACTGGCTGCCCGGGGGGAACCTGCAGACCATCTGGCCGGCGCTCTTCTCGCGCCGGTTCGAAGGCCCCGCTCCTGACTATCAGCGCGAGCGCTGGCGCACACCGGACGGGGACTTCATCGACATCGACTTCCAGCACGGCCCCGCCGGCGCACCGCTGCTGGTGCTGTTCCACGGCCTGGAAGGCTCCTCGCGCAGCCACTACGCGCAGGCCTTCGCCGCCACCGCGCGCGCCCTGGGCTGGAGCTACGCGGTGCCGCACTTCCGCGGCTGCTCGGGCGAGATCAACCTCGCGCCGCGCGCTTACCACTCCGGCGACCACGCCGAGGTGGGCTGGATGCTGCAGCGCCTGCGCGAGCGCCATGGCCGGCCACTCATGGCCGTGGGCGTGTCGCTGGGCGGCAACGCGCTGCTGCGCTGGGCCGAGGAATGCGGCACCGGCGCCGCGCGCATGGTGCAGTCGGTGGCGGCCATCAGCTCGCCGCTGGACCTCGTGGCCGGCGGGCACCACATCGGCGCGGGCTTCAACCGGCTGGTCTACACGCGGCTGTTCCTCAGCACCATGAAGCCCAAGGCGCTGGCCAAGCTGGCGCAGCACCCGGGCCTGTTCGACCGCGACAAGGTGCTGGCCGCGCGCACGCTCTACGAGTTCGACAACGTCTTCACCGCGCCGCTGCACGGCTTCCGCGACACCGAGGACTACTGGCAGCGCGCCTCCTCCAAGCCGCACCTGAACCTCATCCGCGTGCCGGCGCTGGTGGTCAATGCCCGCAACGACCCCTTCATCCCGGCCCACAGCTTGCCCACGCAGGCCGAGGTCGGCGACTGGGTGACGCTGTGGCAGCCGCTGGACGGCGGCCACGTCGGCTTCCCGCACGGCAACTGGCCCGGACACGTCATGACGCTGCCCGGCGCCGTGACGCGCTGGCTGCAAGCGCCGCGCTGAAACTCTCACCAGGACACACACGCGCCATGGATGACATCGTCAAGGCAGCGCTGCGCAAGTGGCCCGACGTGCCGGCCGCGCGCGGCTGGCTCGGCCTGGACGCGCGCGGCCAGTGGTGGCTGCGCGACACAGCCACGCAGGCCGCGGGCGGCTTTCCGCAATCGCGCGGCAGCCGCATCGAGCACGAGCCGCTGTGCGCCTTCATCGGGCGCAACTACCTGTGCGACGGCGCCGGCGCCTGGTTCTTCCAGAACGGGCCGCAGCGCGTGTACGTGGAGCTCGAAGCCGCGCCCTGGGTCTGGCGCATCGACGACGCCTTCGCGCTGCTGTCGCACACCGGCGCGCCGGCGCAGTGGCGCGGCGCCTGGCTCGACGAGGACGGGCGCCTGTTCCTGGACACCGACCTCGGCCTGGGCCTGGTGCATTCGCAGGACGTGCACCGCGCGGCGCAGGCGCTCGAAGACGGCCGCTGGACGCTGAGCGGCGAACTGCGCTTCGAGGAGCTGCCCGCGCGCTTCAACTACCGGCTCAGCCCGGCCGCGCTCGTGGACCGCTGGGAGCAGGCGGCCCACGCGCCGCAGCCGCCGCGCCCGCCGCAGGGCTAAACGCGGCAACGTTGCCCCCATGAAAAAGCCGGCCCGAGGGCCGGCTTTGCCTTGTCCGAAGAATCCCGGATGCTTACTTGGAGGCGTTGACCATGTAGGTCACGACCGCCTTGATCTCGGCGTCGGAGGCGGCGGAGCCGCCCTTGGGCGGCATGGCGCCCTTGCCCTTGATGGCGCTGGCGGTCAGCGCGTCGACGCCCTGGCCCAGTCGCGGGGCCCAGGCTGCCTTGTCGCCGGTCTTGGGCGCGCCGGCGACGCCGGCGGCGTGGCAGGCTTGGCAGGCCTGTGCGTAGAGGGCCGGGGCGGCAGCGCCCTGGGCGGCGGCAGGTGCCGCGGCCGGCGCGGCGGCAGCCACCGTGGCCGTGGCAGCGGCCGGTGCGGCAGCGGCGGCGGGCGCATCAGCCGGCGCGGCAGCGGTGGCGGCACCGGCCGGGGCCTTGGGCTCGGCGAACTTGGCGCCGGCCTGGTTGGCCATGTAGACCACGGCGCGGCCGATTTCCACGTCGCTGGCCGCGGCGCCGCCCTGCGGCGGCATGGCGCCCTTGCCCTTGAGCGCCGAGGTCAGCAGCGCCTCGTAGCCCGTCTTGATGCGCGGGGCCCAGGCGCCCTCGTCGCCCACCTTGGGCGCACCGGCGGCGCCGCTGGAGTGGCAGGCCGAGCACTGGGCCTGGAACACCTGCTCGCCGGTCCTGAGCACGCCGCCGCCGGCAGCGGCGGAGCGGATCTCCACGGTGCCCACGGGCTGGATGCGCCGCGCCACGGCTTCCTCGGCCATGAAGTCGGTGCCCGCGCCGGGCTTCTTGCCCGCGCCGACGTAGGTCACGAGCAGGATGATCCCGATGATCGGCACGATGAACGCGAACAGCACGGCCCAGACCAGCTGCCTGGGCGTCTTGATCGGACCATCGTGCGGCGCTTCGTGGTCGGGGGTGTGGTGGCTGTCGGTGGTCATGGTTCCTCGGGAGACTTTCCGGGTGCGGCCGGTAATGGCGGGCTGCGCCGGCGGGGCGCAAAAAAACCCCGGAATTATAGGGAGCACCCCTTGATCGCCCGGGAACTGCCGTCTTGCACGAGCGCCGGAGTGCGACATGTGAACGCTGCATCAAGCCCATCCGCAGCGCCGCGCTGGGCCTTTGCAGGGAGCGCGCGACGGGTGCCGCGCGCGGGCGGCTACAATCGCGGCTTCTGCGCCTGTAGCTCAATGGATAGAGTACTGCCCTCCGAAGGCAGGGGTTGCTGGTTCGATCCCAGCCAGGCGCGCCAATAACTACAAGTCAAGCAGTCACAGACGCCTCCGGCCTGCAACGGGCCGCGGTTCTCCGGGAGGGTCTGAACAATCCCCTTGCAGTCCTCCAGGTCGGGTGTGCGTAGTCCCGGCCCGCACTGCGGCGTGATCCGGTTGCCCTGCCTCCTCCCCTCGGCCAGCGACCTCCGCGCCGCCTCCACGAAAGGTGCCGCCGATGCAACGCTCCACGTCCCGACTGCCCGTGCTGCTGGCCCTGCTCGCCGCGTGCGTTGCCGGTCCCGTCCTGGCCGAGATGCCGCCTGCCGATCCGATGCCGGCCGTCGTGGCGTCGCTCCAGCCGCAGGCCGAGGCCTCGGCGGAGGCGCCGCACGATACCGCCCCGGCCGCGCGCCCCGCGGCTCAACCGTCGCTCGCGACGCGGCTGCTGCAGCGCGGCCGCGCCTCCTGGTATGCGCACCGCTTCCACGGCCGCCGCACTGCCAGCGGCGAGCCCTATGACCGCCACGCGCTGACGGCGGCGCACCCGACGCTCCCGATCGCCAGCTATGCGCGCGTGCGCAACCCGGCCAACGGCCGCGAGGTGGTGGTGCGCATCAACGACCGCGGCCCCTTCAGCCGCGGCCACGTCATCGACGTGAGCCACGCCGCGGCCAGGCTGCTGGGCATCGTGTATGGCCCGCGCGAGGTGGAGATCGAGCCTATCGCCACCGGCTCCCGGCGCAACGTCGCCGCCGCGGCGCAGGATTGAGCGGGCGGCCGCCTTCGTCCCGGACGGTGCTGCGGCGCGCCTGTCAGCCGCATCCCACAAGCGCCGGCGCCTTCGCCTGACAGACCCCGCCCCGGCCGCGCGCGTAGGCTGCCTCGTCACACGCAAGGCCCTGGAGCACTCCATGAACGGCATGCAGAACAAGCGGCATTGGCGCCTGGCGGCCTGCGCGCTGGCGCTGTGCGGCGCCGCGGCCTGGGCGCAGCAGGCACCGGCCGACGGCGCCGCGACGCACACGGCGCCCGCCACGCCCGACGCCGTGAAGTACCTCAACGGCGGCGCCGGCGACGAGGAGCGATCGCAGCTGATGTCGCAGTGGAAGGAATTCCCGCTGCTGATCGTCTTCAGCGCCGCGGGCGGCGCCTACGCCGTGGCCGACAGCGTGCGCGTCACCAACGCCCAGGGCGCCGTGGTGCTGGAGGTGGCGCAGGCCGGCCCGATGCTGATGCTCAACCTGCCCCCGGGCGACTACCGCGTGCAGGCGCGCGTCGGCGGCGCGCAGCAGGAACGCAGCCTGCACATGGGCTCGCAGACCCAGCGCCTGGACTGGCGCGTTTGAACGCCGTCCCCGCCACGGCACCCGGCCTGCCAAAAAAAACGCCTGCCCCTTGCGGGGAAGGCGTTTCAAGTCCTCGGAAAAGGACGTCGTTGGGATCGGCAGGCCGGGTGCGCCACGCGGCGCGTCCCGGGCAACAAGCTCAATTTAGGCAAGGACCACGGCAACCAGTCCCCCGAGACCGGGGACAATGACGCCATGACCCCGCGTTCCGCACCCGAAGTTTCCCCACTGGACGAACGCGAGCTGGAAGAGCTTGAGCAGTTGCTCGACGCCGTGCCCGCGCCGCTGGAGCCCCTGGACGTGTCCATGACCGACGGCTTCCTGGTCGGCGTGCTGCTGCAGCCGCAGCCCGTGCCGCTGACGCAGTGGCTGCGCCACGTCACCGACGCCGACGGCCGCGAGGCGCCCGCCGGAGCCGCGCTGCAGCGGCTGCACACCCTCGTGCTGCGCCGCCATGCCGAGCTGGCCCAGGCCATCGCGCAGCGCCAGTGGTTCGACCCGTGGGTCTGGGAGCTCGACGAGGACGCCAGCCCGTCCGAGGCGGTGCTGCCCTGGGTGGCGGGCTTCGCCACCGCCATGGAGTTCTTCCCCGGGCTCATGCGCCTGGACGCCCCCGCGCTGCTGGAGCCGCTGGCGCAGCTCTTCATGCACCTCGACCCCGAGGACCTCGAAGACGCCGACGACCTGCTGGCCGAGATCGAGACCCTGGAGCCGCCCGCCGACATGGCCGAGGCCGTCGAGATGCTCGTGCGCGCCAGCCTGCTGCTGGCCGATGTGTCGCGCCCGCGCAAGGCGCCCCCGCCCGCGCGCAAGGCCCCGGCGCGGCGCCCCGGCCCGCCGCAGGGACGCCGGCCGCCGCCGCGGCGCTGATCGATCAGCCCGCGGCGCCGAAGCAGCGCGCCGCATGCAGGCCGAGTCCCTGCGCCACGCTGGCGAAGCGCTCGCCGCGCACGCTGCGCGCGTTGGGAAAGGCCGCGGCGATGCGGTCCGTGAGCGGCTTCAGCCCGGTGGAGCCGCCGGTGAAATACAGGGCATCGACTTGCGAGGGCGCCACGCCGGCGCGCCGTGCCGTCTCGGTGGCGGCATCGGCGATGCGCTGCAGGTCCGCATCCAGCGCCTGTAGCGCCTGCGCCTCGTCGAGCTCGGCCGCCAGGCCCGGCTCCAGCAGCGACAGGTCGATGCGCGCGCGCCCCGACTGCGCCACCTCGATCTTGGCGCCCTCGGCCAGCGCGCCCAGCGCGTGGCCCAGGTGCTGCTGCACCACCTTCATCAGGCGCCGGTGCTGGGCCGGGTCGGCGTAGAAGTCGCGCATGCCGCGCAGCTCGGCCACGCGCGGCGCGGTGTAGACGGTGTTGATCAGGTGCCAGGTCGCCAAGTCGAAATAGACGCGGCTGGGCACCTCGCGCCCGCCCGGGCCCACGCCGCGGTAGCCGCAGCTCGGCAACACCGACAGCAGCTCGACGCGGCGGTCGAAGTCGGTGCCGGCCACGTGCACGCCGTGGCTGGCCAGGATGTCGTCCTGCCGCTCCAGCCGCGCCGCGCGCCGCGCGCCCACGCGCACCAGGGAGAAGTCCGAGGTGCCGCCGCCGATGTCGGCCACGAGCACGAGTTCCTCGCCCTCGACCGTGCGCTCGTGGTCCAGCGCCGCGGCGATCGGCTCGTACTGGAAGCGCACCTCGTCGAAGCCCACCGAGCGCGCCGCCGCCTCCAGCGCGGACTGCGCCGCGGCGTCGCGCGCCGCGTCCTCGTCCACGAAGAACACCGGCCGGCCCAGCACGGCGCGGCGGATCGGGGCGCCGTGCTCGCTTTCCGCCTGCGCCTTGAGCCGGCGCAGGAAGGCGGCGATCACGTCCTGGAACTTCACGCGGTGGCCGGCGCCGATGTCGGTGTCCTGCGTCACCAGTGGCGAGCCCAGCACGCTCTTCATGGAGCGCATGAGCCGGCCGTCGAAGCCGTCCACGTAGGCCGCCAGCGCGGCACGGCCGTAGTGCAGCTCCGGCAGCTGCGGCGAGCCGGGCTCGACGGCGTAGAACACCGCGGTGGGCATCGTGGGCTGGCCGCCTTCGAGCGCGACCAGACGCGTGGCGCCAGTGGCGGCATCGGGCACGGCCACGGCGGAGTTGGAGGTGCCGAAATCGATGGCGCAAAAGGACATGGCAAACACGCGCCGCCGCCGGGCGGCCGGGCAAAAAGGGCGCGATTGTAGGGGCGCCGATCTACCCCCCCGGCACCGCCCGGTACGCGGCGCGACGGGCTTCACGCCATCAGCAGCTGCCCGGCCACGGCCGCCATGGCCAGCGCCACCAGCGCGTCGATGACCCGCCAGGTGCGCGGCTGCGCCAGCTTCGGCGCCAGCGCCGCGGCGCCGGCGCCCAGCGCCGTGAACCACATCAGCGAGGCCGTGGCCGCGCCCGACGCGAAGGCGCCGCGCTGGGCGTGCTGCGCGCCCAGGGTGCCGATGAGCAGCACCGTGTCGAGCCAGACGTGCGGGTTCAGCCAGGTCAGCGCCGCCGTGGTCAGCAGCACGCCGGCGCGGCTTTCAACCGCGCTGCCGGCGGCCAGGCCGCTGCCGCCGCGCCAGGCGCGCCGCGCCGCCTGCCAGCCGAACCACAGCAGGTACGCCGCGCCGGCCCAGCGTAGCGGCGCCATCAGCGCCGGCGCCGACTGCAGCAGCCGCCCCAGTCCGAACACGCCGGCAAACACCAGCAGCGCGTCCGACACGGCGCACAGCGCCACCACCGGCGCCACATGCGCGCGCAGCAGGCCCTGGCGCAACACGAAGGCGTTCTGCGCGCCGATGGCGACGATCAGGCCGGCCATGGCCAGCCAGCCCTGGATGAAGGGCCCGGACAGGGCGGAAAGATTCGGCGGAGACATGGCGACGATTGTCGGCAGGCCGGCCTGCTGCATGAATACTTCTGAAAATTCATGCGCCACCATCAGGAACGCTAATGAAAGACCTGGATACCTCCGGCCTGGACTGCCTCGCGGCGCTGGCCGACGAGGGCAGCTTCGAGCGCGCGGCGCAGCGGCTCAGCTTGACGCAATCGGCGGTGTCGCAGCGGCTGCGCGCGCTGGAGTCGCAGCTGGGCCGGCCGCTGGTGGTGCGCTCCCGCCCGCTGCGCCTGACGCCCGCCGGGCAGGTGCTGCTGCGGCTGGCGCGCCAGTGGCAGGCGCTGCGCGTGGACGCCGCGGCCGAGCTGGGCCTGCCGCTGCCGCAGCTGAAGGTGCCGATCGCCGTCAACGCCGACAGCCTGGCGACCTGGGTGCTGCCGGCGCTCGACGCGCTGGTGGCCGAGGAGCCTGCGCTGGCGCTGGAGCTGCTGGTGGACGACCAGGAGTTCACCCACGAGTGGCTGCGCGACGGCGCAGTGCTGGGCTGCGTCAGCACCCAGGGCGAGCCGCTGCGCGGCTGCGTCGCGAGCGCGCTGGGGCTGATGCCCTACGGCGCCTTCGCCAGCCCGGATTTCATCCGCCGGCGCCTGCCGCAAGGGCTGCACGCGGGCAACCTGGCCACGACGCCCTTCGTCGTCTTCAACCGCAAGGACCAGATGTCGCTGCGCTGGGTGGAGGCGGCGCTGGGCCTGCGCGCGCCGCGGCTGCTGGAGCGGCACGTGCCGTCAAGCGAGGCCTACCAGCGCGCCACGGTGCTGGGCTGGGGCATCGGCGTGCTGCCGCTGCTGCAGGCGCGCGAGGCGGTGGCGCGCGGCGAGCTGCTGCCGCTGCACCCCGGGCTGCGCCTGCCCGTGGCGCTGTACTGGCACCAGTGGGCGCTGGCCGCGCCGGCCGGCGCGCCGCCGCTGCTGGACCGCATCGGCCAGGCACTGGCAGCCCAGGCGCGGCAGGTGCTGGAGCCGGCGCCAGCGTCGGCATCAGGTGAATGAATCACTATCCGGTTTCAAACACCGGTGAATTTTTCACCATGGTGTTTGAAACGAGGATTCATAAAATTTCGCGACCGCACCTGGCCGCGAAAACGGGCTCTCAGCGCACCAGCAGCACCGGCGTCTTGCAGTGCGCCATGACCTTGGTGGTGACGGAGCCCATGACCAGGTTGCCCAGGGCGCTGTGGCCGTGCGAGCCCATGATCAGCAGGTCGTACTTGCCCTTGTCGGCCAGCGCGGCGATGAGGTCGGCGGCATGACCGACCTTGGCCACGTACTCGATCTCGGCAGCCTGCTTCTTGAAGAAGGCGCGGATGGGCTTGAACACCTTCTCGGCCTCGCTGTCGTAGTAGGCCTTCAACACTTCCTTGTCCAGCGCCGCGGCGGCGCGCGGCGGCACCGCGGGCACCACGTGCAGCAGCGTGTACTGGTGCGCCCCGGAGAGCCACTCCTCGTGCTCCGCCAGGTAGGCCAGCATGTGCTTGGTGTAGGGGCTGCCATCGACAGGGACGAGAATTTTCATGGGGACGGGCCCTCCTTCTGTTGGGGAGCTGGTCAGTGTCGCACGCGGCTCCCGGGTTCCCTTGTCCAACGTCAAGCCGGCCGGCACGGCCGCGCCGCCGCCTACAGCTCGATCAGGCGCAGAGGTTCGAAGCCCTCGGGCTCGCCCTTGTCGGCGGCACCGCGCGCCTGGCAGACCACGCGCGTGCGGCGCCCGTCGGGGTGCTCCACCACGTAGTCGTGGCGCCGGTGCACGTGGCCGTGCAGCCACAGGTCCACGCCGGGGAACAGGTCGTCGTCGGCGTTGCAGAAGCTGGCGGTGCTGGCCTGGCGGCCGTAGCGCGGGTCGCCGCTGCGCAGGCTGGGGGCGAAGTGCGTCACCACCACGGTGGCGTCCCAGCGCCCCTGCGCCGGCTCGGCCAGCTCGCGCTCCAGCCACTGGCGGCAGCGCAGCCCCTCCTCGCGCACCGCGGCGGCATCGAACAGCGCCCCGCCGCGGGTGGACTGCTGCACGCGCGCGAAGTAGCCGCCCGCGCGCTGCGCCTTGACGCGCTGCGCCGCGCCGAAGACCTCGAAGTCGCTCCAGCGCACGGTGCCGGCGAAGCGCACGCGGCGCCCGTCGGCGGCTTCGAAGACGAAGCGCTCCTGCTCCAGCAGCCGCAAGCCGAGCTCCGCGCAGCGCGCGCGCAGCGCCGTCCAGGCCTCGTCGAGGTCGCGCCGGTCGAACTCGTGGTTGCCGGCCACGAACAGCACCGGCACCGGCCAGTGCGCGAACAGCTCCAGCGACTTCCAGCGGCTGTCGATGTCGCCGGCCAGCACCAGCAGCTCCGCGCCCGGCGCGGCTTCGGGCGTGAAGTGCTCGGTTTCGAGGTGCAGGTCGGAGAGCAGCTGCAGCCGCATGCGCCGGGAGCCTTTCCTTCAGCCAGTCGGGGGGAGCAACGCGGCGGGCCTCAGCCCTTGCCGTGGCACTGCTTGAACTTCTTGCCGCTGCCGCAGGGGCAGGGATCGTTGCGGCCGACCTTGGGCGTCTCGCGCCGCACCTGCTGCACGGCGTAGCGCTGGTTCTCGGTCAGGTCCCACAGCTCGGCCACGGCCATGATCAGGTCGTCGATGGCCTCGTCCACGCTGGCCAGCGGCAGCTCCTTCTCCATCGTGGCCAGCAGCTCGCGCTCGTCGTCGCTTTGCGCCGGCAGGTGCCGGAACACGCGCGCCAGCGTCAGGTCCACGGCGTCGTCGTCGGACTCCTCCATGAGCTTGGGGAAGCACAGCGTCGCGTGCTGGAAGCCCACCACCCACGGCATGAGCGGGCGCGAGGCCTCGGGCAGCGACTCCTGCAGCGCCTTGGCATCGTCGATGGCCTGCTGCTCGTACTCGCTCACGGGCAGGTCGTCGTTGGCGGCGGCGGCGTCCTTGCCCTCGCCCTCGGCGTCCTCGCCGTCCTGCGCCTCGGTGTCGAGGATGACGGGGTCGAAGGCGCCGTCCTCGGCCAGCGCGCGATTGAGCGCCTCGTAGCGGCGGCGGATCAGCGCCTGGCAGCGCTGCAGCCATTCGGCATCGACGTCGCCGGGCAGCGGCGTGCGCTCGATGTCGAAGATCGGCGGCATCCAGTCCGCCTCCTCGATCAGCTCGGGCTGCACCAGCACGCCGCAGAGGTAGCCGTCGAGCATCACGATGTCCAGCGGCTGCAGCGGCTCGGGCGTTTCGGCAAGCAGCGCGTCGAGCTCGGCGAGCTCGTTGTCGGTCAGGTCCTGTTTCATGGGGGCGGATTGTCGGCGATGGGTGACGCCGCCCGCCGCGGCAAGGCCGGTGCCGGGGCGGGCGGCGTCAGCGGGAAAAGAAAAGGCCCGCGCGGGGCGCGGGCCTTCAAGGAGAAAGTCTTCTGGCTGCGGCGTCAGGCCGTCAGGTGCTTTTCCAGGCGGGCCTTGGCCTCGGCCAGCTCGGCGGGCAGGTGGCTCTTGAGCGTTTCGAACAGCTCGTCATGCAGCTTGATCTCCTGCTGCCAGGCCTCGCGGTCGATGCTGGTGACGCTGGCGAACTGCTCGCGCGAGAAGTCCAGGCCGGTCCAGTTCAGATCCTCGTAGCGCGGCGTGGTGCCGAACAGGTGCTCCTCGCCGGCCGGCGCGGTGCCGTCCACGCGGCCCAGGATCCACTGCAGCACGCGCATGTTCTCGCCGTAGCCCGGCCAGGTGAACTTGCCGTCGGCGCCCTTGCGGAACCAGTTGACGCAGAAGATGCCCGGCAGCGTCGCGCCCTGCTCCTGCAGCCTGGCGCCCAGGTTGAGCCAGTGCTTGAAGTAGGCGCCCATGTGGTAGCCGGCAAAGGGCAGCATCGCGAACGGGTCGCGGCGCACGATGCCCTGCTGGCCGGCGGCGGCGGCGGTGGTCTCGCTGCCCATGGTGGCGGCCATGTACACGCCCTCGACCCAGTCGCGCGCCTCGGTCACCAGCGGCACCGTGGTGGAGCGGCGGCCGCCGAAGATGAAGGCGTCGATGACCACGCCCTCGGGGTTGTCCCACTCGGGGTCGAGAACGGGGTTGTTGGTGGCGGCCACCGTGAAGCGCGCGTTCGGGTGCGCGGCCTTGCGGCCGGTTTCCTTGGCGATCTGCGGCGTCCAGTCCTGGCCCTGCCAGTCGATCAGGTGCGCCGGGGCAGCGTCGGTCATGCCTTCCCACCACACGTCGCCGTCGTCGGTCAGCGCCACGTTCGTGAAGATCACGTCGCGCTGCAGCGAGGCCATGCAGTTGGGGTTGGTCTTGTCGTTGGTGCCCGGGGCCACGCCGAAGTAGCCGGCCTCGGGGTTGATCGCGCGCAGCTTGCCGTCGGCCGTGGGCTTGATCCAGGCGATGTCGTCGCCGATGGTCGTGACCTTCCAGCCCTCGAAGCCCGCCGGCGGCACCAGCATCGCGAAGTTGGTCTTGCCGCAGGCGCTGGGGAAGGCGGCGGCCACGTGGTGCTTCTTCCCCGCCGGGTCGGTCACGCCCAGGACGAGCATGTGCTCGGCGAGCCAGCCCTCGTCGCGGCCCATGTTCGAGGCGATGCGCAGCGCAAAGCACTTCTTGCCCAGCAGCGCGTTGCCGCCATAGCCCGAGCCATAGGACCAGATCTCGCGCGTGGCCGGGTAGTGGACGATGTACTTGGTCTTGTTGCAGGGCCAGGCCACGTCGGCCTGGCCTTCGGCCAGCGGCGCGCCCACGGTGTGCACGCAGGGCACGTATTCGCCATCGGTGCCCAGCAGCTCCAGCACCCGCTTGCCCATGCGGGTCATGATGCGCATGTTCACGGCCACGTACGGGCTGTCGGAGAGCTCGACGCCGAGCTGGCTGATGGGCGAGCCCAGCGGGCCCATCGAGAACGGCACGACGTAGAGGGTGCGCCCGCGCATCGCGCCGCGGAACAGCGCGTTCTCGCCGGTCTGCAGCAGCGCGCGCATCTCGGCCGGGGCCATCCAGTTGTTGGTCGGGCCGGCGCCCTCGGCGGTCTCGGAGCAGATGAAGGTGCGGTCCTCGACGCGTGCCACGTCGCTGGGGTCGCTCCAGGCCAGGTAGCTGTTGGGACGCTTGGCCGGGTCCAGGCGCTTCATGGTGCCGGCATCCACCAGCTGCTGGCACAGCCGGTCGTACTCTTCCTGCGAGCCGTCGCACCAGTACACGTCGCGGGCTTCGGTCAGGGCGGCGATCTCGGCGACCCAGGCGATCAGGCGGCTGTGGCGGACGTAGGCGGGAACGTTCAGACGCAAGCCTTCCATGGCGGGTTGGTTCATGTGAACTCCGATCAACAAGCTATTGAAAAAAGAAGAGGCGGCATTGGGTCAACCTCGCCCTCGTCGCAAGGCTGGCCGAATACCGTCGAGCGTCGCGCAGCGCCCTGGATCTCAGGGGCGGTTTCACCCGGGTACGGCCTGCTGATTCGAGCCGCCGGGCGTGCAGTGTGGCGGCAGTGTAATGGGGCCGTAACTGCCCGGGACCTGGGATAGCGCAAGGTCGGTGCATCAGGAAAGGCAGTGTTGTGGGGTCTGTCACGCTGAATCCACGCCAGGGAGCAGCCGTCAGGCAAGTGACATGCCGTGGTGCAATTCCGCCCCCCGAACCCGACCATTGCAATGCGAATCCTGAGCCTGAACACCCTGGTCCTGGACGCCCGCGGCGCGGCCGAGCCGCGCCGCCGACCCACGGCCGAGCCCCACGCCGTCGAGCGCTACGGCCTTGACGGCGAACCCCCGGCGGCCACGCCGGCGCGCGCGCTCTACGCCTATCCGATCGAGCACTACCCGCTGTGGCAGACCCTGCGCGCCCAGGCGCGCGCGGCCGAGTGGGGCGAGCCGCTGCCCCACGGCGCCCTGGGCGAGGCGCTGACGCTGCAGGGCCTGACCGAGGCACAGGCCTGCGTCGGCGACGTGCTGGTGTTCGACAGCGGCTGCGAACTGGCCGTGAGCGAGCCGCACGTGCCCGGCCCGGAGCTGGATGCGGCGCTGGGCTTCAGGCACGCGGCGCGGATGATGTGGCAGTCGGCCTTCTGCGGTTTCCACCTCGGCGTGCGCGTCGGCGGCACGCTGCGCAGCGGCGACCGCTTCACGCTGCGTCCCGGGCCCCGCGACGTGAACATCGCCGAGCTGTTCCGCCAGCGCCGCGGCTGAGGCGCCCCGTCAGCGGCCGGACAGGGGCGGCGCCACGCCGGCGGCCTGGCGCCGCCGCTCCTGCCAGCGGTACAGCGGGCTCATCAGCACCAGCACCGCCACGTAGCGCACCACGTGGAAGGCCGTGACCAGCGGCACGCCCAGCTGCAGCACCTGCGCCGTGATGCACATCTCCGCCATGCCGCCGGGCGAGTTGCCCAGCAGCACCACCGCCGGCGCCAGGCCCATGGCCCAGGCCAGCACCCAGGCGAAGCCGGTGGAGGCCGCGAGCATGCCCAGCGTGCCCAGCGCCACCGCGGCCAGCCAGCGCGGCGCGGCGTGCAGGAAGGCCGGCGTGAAGCGCGTGCCCAGCGACACGCCGATGAGCAGCTGCCCGGCGTTGGTCATCGGCTGCGGCAGCACCGCTTCGGGCAGCGTGCCGCTGCCCACCAGCGCCAGCCCCGCCAGCAGCGCGCCCAGCACCCAGGGGTTCGGACTGCCCAGGCGCCGCATCACCAGCGCGCCGGCCAGCGTGGCCACGCACAGCCCGGCCAGCAGCGGCCCCGGCAGCACGGCCGCGCCGGCGGCGCGCGCTTCCAGCGGATGGAATCCCGCCGCCTGCAGCCCCCAGGGCACGGCCACCACCACGATCAGCACCCGCAGCGAATGCGCCGCGGCGACGCGGTCCACCCGGCCGCCGTGGCGCTCGGCCAGCACCGCCATTTCCGAGGCGCCGCCGATGGCCCCGGCAAAGAAGGCCGTGGCCCGGTCCGGCGCGCCGCTGCGCAGCAGCAGCCGGGAGAAGGCCGCGCCCAGCAGCAGCGCCCACAGCACCCCGGCCAGCAGCGCCGGCGCCAGGCCTGGCAGCTGGCGCAGCACTTCGGGCGTGAAGTGCAGGCCCAGCGCGGTGCCGATCACCCATTGGCCGCCGTGGCGCAATTCGGGCGCCACGCGCAGCCGCGCCCCGGCCGAGCAGGCCAGCGCCGTGACGAGCAGCGGCCCCAGCGTCCAGGCCAGCGGCACGCGCAGCCGCTCGCACAGCAGCGCCGCCGCGCCGGCCAGCGCCAGCGTCAGCGCGCCGCGCGCCCAGGCGGCGACCGAAGTGCGCCCTGCCGCCGCCACCGCGCCCATGCCTGGCCTTCCCGACCTTTTGCCCGGGGCTCAGGCCGTGGCGGCCAGCACGGGATAGTCGATGTAGCCGCGCGCGCCGCCGCCGTAGAGCGTGGCGGCGTCCAGCGGATTCAATGCCGCGCCGCGCTGCAGGCGCAGGCCCAGGTCCGGGTTGGCGATGAAGGCCTTGCCGAAGGCCACCAGGTCGGCCGCGCCGCTGGAGACGACCTCCATCGCCAGGCGCCGGTCGTAGCCGTTGTTGACCATCCAGGCCGCATTGGTCTGGCGGCGCAGCGCGGCGTAGTCGAAGGGCGCCACGTCGCGCGGGCCGCCGGTGGCGCCCTCGACCACGTGCACGAAGGCCAGGCCATAGGGCGCGAGCTGCGCCAGCGCCGCCTCGTAGAGCGCCTGTGGGTCGCTGTCCTGGCCGATGTCGTTGGCCGGCGTCACCGGGCTCAGGCGCAACCCGGTGCGGCCGCCGCCGATCTCGGCCGTCACCGCCTTCACCACCTCGCGCAGCAGCCGGGTGCGGTTCTCGATCGGGCCGCCGTAGGCGTCGGTGCGGTCGTTGCAGCTGTCGCGCAGGAACTGCTCGATCAGGTAGCCGTTGGCGGCGTGGATCTCCACGCCGTCGAAGCCGGCCTCGATGGCGCAGCGCGCCGCGTGGCGGTAGGCCGCGACGATGCCCGGGATCTCCGCGGTCGCCAGCGCGCGCGGCGCGCTCACCGGCTCGAAGCCGCGGGCGGTGTAGGTCTTGGTGTTGGCCGCGCGCGCGGTGGCCGACACCGGCGGCTGCCCGCCCGGCAGCAGCGACACGTGCGAGATGCGGCCCACGTGCCAGAGCTGGATCACGATGCGCCCGCCGCGCGCGTGCACCGCGTCCGTCACCTTGCGCCAGCCCTCGACCTGCTCCGGCGTGTAGATGCCCGGGGTGTCGAGGTAGCCGTGGCCGAACTCGCAGATCGGCGAGGCCTCCGTGATGATCAGCCCGGCGCCGGTGGCCGGCTGCGCGCGCTGCGCGTAGTACTCGGCCATCAGAGCGTTGGGCACGTGGCCGGGCGCGCGGTTGCGCGTCAGCGGCGCCATCACGACGCGGGTGTCCAGGGCGATGTCGCCGATGCGGATGGGATCGAACAGGCTGGGCATGGGATAGCGGGTTCGTACACTGAATGCGAGAAGGTTCGAAGCCTAAGCGATTCAGGGTTGACCCGCAGTCCCTGCCGACGTAAGGCCCGGCAGGCCAGCGGCTACAGTGCCGCGCATGCTCGCTTACCGACACGCCTTTCACGCCGGCAACCACGCCGATGTCCTCAAGCACCTGGTCCTGATGCAGGTGCTGCGCTACATGAACGAGAAGGACAAGGCCTACACCCTGATCGACACCCACGCCGGTGCCGGCGGCTACTCGCTGCAGGGCCGCTACGCGCACAAGAAGGAAGAGTCCGAAACCGGCATCAAGCCGCTGTGGAACGAGGCCTCCGGGCTGCCCGCGCCGCTGGCCGAGTACGTGCAGCTGGTGCGCGACTTCAACGACGGCGGCAAGCTGGTGCAGTACCCCGGCTCGCCGGCCTTCGCGCAGCGGCTGCTGCGCGAGACCGACCGGCTGCGCCTCTACGAGCTGCACCCCACCGACTTCCGCATCCTGGAGTCCTTCCTGGGCAGCCGGCCGCACACGCACGTGGACATGAGCAACGGCTTCGACGCCATCGGCCGCGAGCTGCCCCCGCCCTCGCGCCGAGGCGTGCTGCTGATCGACCCGTCCTACGAGCTCAAGACCGACTACGGCCAGGTGGTGCACGCGGTGCGCGACGCGCTGCAGCGCTTCGCGCAGTGCGTGATCCTGGTCTGGTACCCGCAGCTGCAGCTGGTGGAAGCGGCGCAGCTGCCCAAGCGCCTGACCGCCGCGGCGGCCGCCGCGCCCAAGGGCTGGCTCAACGCCTCGCTGAGCGTGGCCGAGTCCGGGCCCAACGGCTTCGGCATGACCGGCAGCGGCATGTTCGTCATCAACCCGCCCTGGACGCTGCACGACGCGCTGGCGCAGAGCCTGCCGGTACTGGTCGAGAAGCTCGGCCAGTACGACGGCGCGCGCTTCAGCATCGAGCAGCAGGCGGCCTGAAGCGCCTTTCAGGCGGGCGGCGCCCCGATACTGCGCCGCCATGACCGCCACCGCCGCCTGGATGCCCCGCCGCGCCGCGCTCGTGCGCTGCGCGCCCTTCGTCGTGTTCATGGCGCTGCTGGCGCTGCGCGGCGCCGCCGCCCCCGACACCGCCACCGGCGCGTCCCTCGACGCGCGCTGGCTCTACGCCCTGAACCTGCCGCTGGTCGGCGGCCTGCTGTGGTGGTGGTGGCGCGAGTACGCCGAGTTGCGCGAGCGCCCGCCGCTGCGCGAGGCGCTGCTGTCGGTGGCGGTGGGACTGGTGGTGTTCGGGCTGTGGATCCACCTCGACGCGCCCTGGATGCAGCTCGGCGAGCCCGCCGCCGCCTTCGCGCCGCTGGACGCCGCCGGTCGGCTCGATTGGGGGCTGATTGCCGTGCGGTTGCTCGGCGCGGCGCTGCTGGTGCCGGTGATGGAGGAGCTGTTCTGGCGCGGCTTCCTGATGCGCTGGCTGCAGCAGCCCGAGTTCGAGACCGTGGACCCGCGCCGCACGGGCCTGCGCGCCATCGCGATTTCCACGGCGCTGTTCATGCTGGCGCACACGCTGTGGCTGGCGGCCGTCGTGGCGGGCCTGGCCTACGCGCTGCTGTACGCGCGCACCGGGCGGCTGTGGAACGCCGTCATCGCCCACGCCGTCACCAACGGCGCGCTGGGCGCCTGGGTGGTGGCGACGGGGAACTGGCAGTTCTGGTGAAACAGCCTGCTGCGCGCGGATGAGGTATTTCCGTTCGCCCTGAGGTATCGAAGGGTTGAACGGCCCCGGCCGCAACGCCGCCATCACCGCCTGGCGGATTCGCACTTCGATACCTCAGTGCGAACGGGTTCTGATTCAAACCTTGACGGGTTGCCTCAAACCCCGCGCGCCCGGTCCGCCGCGAACTGCTGCTGGAACTGGCTGAACGTGCCGGTGTCCAGCGCCAGCCGCACCTCGCTCATCAGGTTCAGGTAGTAATGAAGGTTGTGGATGCTGGTGAGCATCGGGCCCAGCATCTCGCCGCAGCGGTCCAGGTGGTGCAGGTAGGCGCGGCTGAAGTGGCGGCAGGTGTGGCAGCTGCAGCTCTCGTCGAGCGGGCGCTCGTCCGTCTTGTGGCGCGCGTTGCGGATCTTCAGGTCCCCGAAGCGGGTGAAGAGGTGGCCGTTGCGCGCGTTGCGGGTGGGCATGACGCAGTCGAACATGTCCACGCCGTGCGCCACGCCGTTGACCAGGTCCTCCGGCGTGCCCACGCCCATCAGGTAGCGCGGCTTGTTCGCAGGCAGTCGGTGCGGCGTGTGCGCCACGATGCGCTGCATCTCCGCCTTGGGCTCGCCCACGCTGACGCCGCCGATGGCGTAGCCGGGCAGGTCCAGCTCCACCAGCGAGGCCAGCGACGCCTCGCGCAGGTGCTCGAACATGCCGCCCTGCACGATGCCGAAGAGGGCGTTGGGGTTCTCCAGCCGCTGGAACTCGGCCAAGCAGCGCCGCGCCCAGCGCAGGCTCAGCTCCATCGACGATTTCGCCTCGGCCTCGGTCGTGAGGTGGCCCTTGGTCTCGTAGGGCGTGCACTCGTCGAACTGCATGACGATGTCCGAGTTCAGCACCGTCTGGATCTGCATGCTGCCTTCGGGCGTGAGGAAGAGCTTGTCGCCGTTGACCGGCGAGGCGAACTTGACGCCCTCCTCGCTGATCTTGCGCATCTCGCCCAGGCTCCAGACCTGGAAGCCGCCGCTGTCGGTGAGGATGGGCTTGTTCCAGGCCTCGAAGCGGTGCAGCCCGCCGAACTGCTTGAGCACGTCCAGGCCCGGGCGCATCCAGAGGTGGAAGGTGTTGCCCAGGATGATCTGCGCGCCCATCTCCTCCAGCGAGGCGGGCAGCACGCCCTTGACGGTGCCGTAGGTGCCCACGGGCATGAAGATCGGCGTCTCCACCACGCCGTGATTGAGCGTCAGGCGGCCGCGGCGCGCCAGGCCGTCGGTCTTGAGCAGGTCGAATTTCAACATGCGGGAATTGTCCCGCAGCCCCGCCGCGCGCCCGGCGCGGGGGGACAAAAACGCCGCCGCCCCGGCGTGCACTGAGGCACGGCCGGGGCGGCGGCGTGGGATGCGGGTGCCGGGCCGCCGCGGGGGCGGGCCGGCGCGTCAATGCATTACTTCTTGGCGGCGTCCAGAGCCAGGATCCACTTCACCAGCTGCTTGGCCTCGGCGTCCTTGATGGCGACGTGGTTGGGCGGCATGGCCAGGCCCGAAACCTTGCCCTTCCAGTGGCTCTCGTAGGGGTTGGAGCCGTTGAGCACGGTGCGGGTGAGATCCTCTTCCGCGCTCTTGACGCCCTTGTACTTGGCCGACACGTCCTTCCAGGCCGGGCCGATGGGCGCCAGGCCGTCCGGGCCCTTGGCGCCGGGCTCGATGTGGTGGCAGGTCATGCAGCCGCTCTTGCTGGCCAGGGCCAGCATGGCGTCGTCCTTCTCGGCGGCGAAGGCGGCGGTGGAAGCCACGGCCAGCCCGGCCAGCAGACACAGCGCTTGCTTGTTCATGGTGAAACCCCTCTTGTGCGGTGATGAATGTCGCCACGGTACGCACGCAGGGAGCCGGGGATTTGACCGCCATCAATGGCCGCGGCGCTTTTGCCAGGGTGGAGCAAGGACAGCGCAACGGGAGCAACCGGGCTGCTCCAGGGCGGAGCAGCATGCAAAAAACGGGCACGCGACTTTTGTCACGGCCCGTCGGGTGGCGCCTGGAACGGCGCTTGGCGCCTCAGCGGTTGCGCTGCAGCAGCATCGCGTCGCCGTAGCTGAAGAAGCGGTAGCGCGCTTCCACGGCGTGGCGGTAGAGCGCGCGCACGTGGTCGTAGCCGCTGAAGGCGCTCACCAGCATCAGCAGCGTGCTCTTGGGCAGGTGGAAATTCGTCACCAGCAGGTCCACCACGCGGAACTCGAAGCCCGGGGTGATGAACAGGTCCGTGTCGCGCGCGCCCGCTTCGAGCCGGCCGCCGATGGCCGCCGACTCCAGCGCGCGCAGCGTGGTCGTGCCCGCGGCGACGACGCGCCCGCCGGCGGCGCGCGTTTCCTGGATGGCGGCCACCGTGTCGGTACCGACCTCGAACCACTCGCTGTGCATGCGGTGCTCGGCCAGGTTCTCGCTGCGCACGGGCTGGAAGGTGCCCGCGCCCACGTGCAGCGTCACGCCGGCGCGGCGCACGCCGCGCGCCTGCAGGGCGGCCAGCACCTCGGCGTCGAAATGCAGCGAGGCCGTGGGCGCGGCCACCGCGCCGGGGCGCGCGGCGAACACCGTCTGGTAGCGCTGCGCGTCCTCGGCCTGGTCGGCGTGGGTGATGTAGGGCGGCAGCGGCACGTGGCCGAAGCGTTCCAGCAGCGCCAGCGGGTCGCCGGGGAAACGCAGGTGGAACAGCGAGCCGTCCACGCCGCTGCGGCCCAGCACCTCGGCCTCGAAGCCCTGGGCCGGGTCGTCGCCGAAGCGGATGGTGCCGCCGGCCTTGGGCGACTTGCTGGCGCGCAGGTGCGCCAGCACCTCGTTGCCGGGCAGCAGCCGCTCGATGAGCGCCTCGACCGCGCCGCCGGTGGGCTTCTCGCCGTAGAGGCGCGCCTTGATGACGCGGGTGTCGTTGAAGACGAGCAGGTCGCCGGGCTGCAGCAGCGAGGGCAGCGCGCGGAACACGCGGTCCACCGGCAGCGCGCCGCGGCCGTCGAGCAGCCGCGAGCTGCTGCGCTCGGCGGCGGGCTGCTGCGCGATGAGCTCGGGCGGCAGGTCGAAATCGAAATCGCTGAGGGTGTGGGAAGTCGTCATGGCGCAGGCTGTACCGGCCTGGAAGGGCGTGTGGGTGGGGGAAGGCAGAATTGTTCCATGCCTGTCTCCACCGAGTCCGTGCCTTTGACGCAACGCCCTGCCCCGTCCGGGCGTACGGCCAGCCCCGCAGGCAAGGCGATGCTGAAACTGGGCCTGGTGCGCGACATCGACCTGGCGCTGCACCTGCCCCTGCGCTACGAGGACGAAACCCGCATCACCCCCATCGCCCAGGCCCGCGAGGGGGACCACGTGCAGATCGAGGGCCTGGTGCAGCAGGCGCAGGTCGAGCTGCAGCCGCGGCGCCAGCTGGTGGTGCGGCTGTCCGACGGCAGCGCCTCGCTGACGCTGCGCTTCATCCACTTCTACGCCGCGCAGCAGAAAGTCCTGGCACCGGGCACCCGCGTGCGCGTGCGCGGCGAGGTGCGCGGCGGCTTCTTCGGGCGCGAGATGGTGCACCCGGTGTTCCGCGCCGTGGAGCCCGGCGCGCCGCTGGCCACCGCGCTCACCCCGGTCTACCCGGCCAGCGCCCAGCTGCCGCAGGCCTACCTGCGCAAGGCCGTGGTGTCGGCGCTGTCGCGCGCGCCGCTGGCCGAGCTGCTGCCGCCGCAGGTGGTGCCCACGGGACTGCCGACGCTGCGCCAGGCGCTGGACTTCCTGCACCACCCGCCGCCCGACGTGAGCATGGCCACGCTGGAGGACCACAGCCACCCGGCGTGGCAGCGGCTGAAATTCGAGGAGCTGCTGGCGCAGCAGCTCAGCCAGCTGCAGGCGCAGCGCGAGCGCGCCAAGCTGGCCGCGCCGGCGCTGGTGGCGCGCGCCGGGGGCTTGAGAGAGCAGCTGCTGGCGCAACTCCCCTTCGGACTTACCGGCGCGCAGCAGCGCGTGGTGGACGAGATCGCCGCCGACCTGGCGCTGTCGCAGCCCATGCACCGGCTGCTGCAGGGCGACGTGGGCTCGGGCAAGACCGTGGTGGCCGCGCTGGCCGCGGCGGTGGCGATGGACGCCGGCTGGCAATGCGCGCTGATGGCGCCTACGGAGATCCTGGCCGAGCAGCATTTCCGCAAACTCGTGCAGTGGCTGGAGCCGCTGGGCGTGGGCATCGCCTGGCTCACCGGCAGCCGCAAGGGCAAGGCCCGGCAGCAGATGGTCGAACGCGTGGCCAGCGGCGAGGCGCGGCTGGTGGTGGGCACGCACGCCGTGATCCAGCAGGACGTGCATTTCGCCAGGCTGGGCCTGGCCATCGTGGACGAGCAGCACCGCTTCGGCGTGGCACAGCGGCTGGAGCTGCGCAAGAAGCTGGCGCACGAGGCGCTGGAGCCGCACCTGCTGATGATGAGCGCCACGCCCATCCCGCGCACGCTGGCGATGAGCTACTACGCCGACCTGGACGTGAGCACCATCGACGAGCTGCCGCCGGGGCGCTCGCCCATCGTCACCAAGGTGTTCTCGGACACGCGGCGCGACGAGGTCATCGCCCGCATCGCCGACGAGGTGGCCAGCGGGCGGCAGGCGTACTGGGTGCTGCCGCTGATCGAGGAGTCGGAGACGCTGGACCTGCGCAACGCGACGGAAGCGCATGCCGAGCTGCAGGCCGCGCTGCCGGGCGTGAAGGTGGGCCTGCTGCACGGCCGCATGGCCGCGGCCGAGAAGGCAGCCGTGATGGCCGAGTTCTCCGCGGGACACATGGGATTGCTGGTGGCGACCACGGTGATCGAGGTCGGCGTGGACGTGCCCAACGCCAGCCTGATGGTGGTGGAGCACGCCGAGCGCTTCGGCCTGTCCCAGCTGCACCAGCTGCGCGGGCGCGTGGGCCGCGGCGCGGTGGCCAGCGTGTGCGTGCTGCTCTACACCGGGCCGCTGTCGCAGACCGGCAAGTCACGCCTGCGTGCCATGGCCGAAACCACCGACGGCTTCGAGATCGCCCGGCGCGACCTGGAAATCCGCGGCCCTGGCGAATTCATGGGTGCGCGCCAGAGCGGCGACGCGCTGCTTCGATTTGCCGACCTGCTGGAGGACACCGCGCTGCTGGAGCGCGCGCGGCTGCTGGCGCCGAAGCTGCTGGATCAATACCCCGACGCGGCGCAGGCGCACGTAACGCGGTGGCTGGGGAGCAAGGCGGAGTTCTTGAAGGCGTGAAGCAAGAGTCCTTTCACAGGACTCCTCCGGTCCCACGCGGTGCCGTGCGGCGAATAGGCCCCGCAATCTCCGCACGCCATGCGGAAAAAGCACCTGCCCTGCTATCCAGGAAGGCTGTCAGGCCAAGCCTGCACCAGCCAGCCGCTGCCGCCACGCCCCATACGCCGCCACCAGTTCATGCGCGGCCCCAGCCGCCGCCCGCAGCGTGGCGAAGCGCAGCTCGGGCTGGTCCGGGTATTCGTGCGCCAGGCGGTTGCGCAGCTCGCGCCAGCGCAGCCAGTCATCGACGTTCAGATAACCCAGCTTCTCCAGGCGGTTGAGCCGGTCCTGCTCCAGCTGTTCCAGGCTCATGACGGGCGTGGCGTCCCATTCGGACAGGGCGTCGGAAAGCGCCTCCGCATGGCGGTCAGCCTCCCAGAGCGCCACCTGCAGCTTGTTCATGCGGCGTCAGGCGCGTGCCAACTCGACGCCCTGGCGCCGCGCCGCCGCCAGCACGGGCCGCTCGTCGCCCTGCGGGTCGGCCATCACGACGTCGATGCGCTGCTCGTCGAGCAGCCGGTACAGCCGGGCGATGAAGCGCGAGCGGCGCGCCACCTGGTCCGCCGCGGGCAGCGCGGCGGGCAACTCCACCAGCAGATCGATGTCGCCGCCGCGGCGCGCATCGTCGAGGCGCGAGCCGAAGAGCAGCACCCGCGTTCCCGGCGGGAAGGCCTCCCGGCAGGCGGCCTCGACGGCTTGGCGTTCGGCAGGGCTGACTCGCATGGGTTCCAGTATCCGCATGCAGAGCGGAGAGACCAGCTTCAGATCTCCACGTTGTCGATCAGCCGCGTCTTGCCCAGCTTCGCCGCGGCCAGCACCACCATCGGCTCGTCCAGGCCGTGCGGCTCCAGCAGGTCGGCCTGGCGGCGGATGGCGACGTAGTCGGGCTGCCAGCCGCGGCGCTGCAGCGTGGCCATCGCCTCCTGCTCCAGGTGCGCCACGTCGGTGCGACCGTCGCGCACCACGCGCGCGATGTTGTCCAGCAGCCGGTGCAGCTCCACCGCCTCGGCGCGCTCGGCCGGGCTGAGGTAGCCGTTGCGCGAGGACAGCGCCAGGCCGTCGCCGGCGCGGCAGGTCTCGCCCGCCACGATCCGCACCGGCAGCGCCAGCTGCCGCACCATCGACTTGATCACCAGCTGCTGCTGGTAGTCCTTCTTGCCGAAGTAGGCCGCCTCGGGTTGCACGATGTTGAAGAGCTTGAGCACCACCGTGCACACGCCGGTGAAGAAGCCCGGGCGGAAGTGGCCTTCCAGGATGTCGGCCAGCTCAGGCGGCGGCTGCACCTTGTAGGCCTGCGGCTCGGGATACAGCTCGGCCTCGTCCGGCGCGAACACGAAGTCGCAGCCCTCGGCCTGCAGCAGCGCGCAGTCGGCCTCGAAGGTGCGCGGGTAGCGGTCGAAGTCCTCGTTGGGGCCGAACTGCAGGCGGTTGACGAAGATGCTCGCCACCACCGGGCGGCCCGAGGCCTTGGCCTGGCGCGCCAGGGCCAGGTGGCCCTCGTGCAGGTTGCCCATGGTCGGCACGAAGGCCGGGCGCGGGCCCTGGGCCAGCGCGGCGCGCAGGTCGGCGATGCGGTGCAGCACTTGCATGGGGTTCAAGCGTCCTTCTTGTTCAGTCTCTTCGTTCAGTAACCGTGCAGCGTGTCGTCGGGAAAGGTGCCCGCCTTGACCTCGCGCACGTAGCTGCGCACGGCGGCCTCGATGCTGGGCGCACCTTCCATGAAGTTGCGCACGAAGCGCGGCTTCCTGCCGCGCGTGATGTCGAGCATGTCGTGCAGCACCAGCACTTGGCCGCTGCAGTGCGCCCCGGCGCCGATGCCGATGGTCGGGATGGGCAGCTCGCGCGTGATCTCACGCCCGACGGCGGAAGGCATCAGCTCCAGCACCACCATGGCCGCCCCGGCCTGCGCCAGCTCCAGCGCGTGCTTCTTCAGCGTCGCGGCGCCGTCGTCGTTGCGGCCCTGCACGCGCCAGCCGCCCAGCGCGTGCACCGCCTGCGGCGTCAGGCCCAGGTGCGCGCACACGGGAATGCCGCGCTCCACCAGCGCGCGCACCAGCGGCGCGGTCCAGCCGCCGCCTTCGAGCTTGACCATGTGCGCGCCGGCCTGCATCAGCGCCACGGCGCTGCGCACGGCCTGCGCCTCGCCCTCGTGGTAGCTGCCGAACGGCAGGTCGGCCACGATCCAGGCCGTGCGGTTGCCGCGCGCCACGCAGCGCGTGTGGTAGGCCATTTCCTCCAGCGTCGCGGGCAGCGTGCTGGGCTGGCCCTGCAGCACCATGCCCAGCGAATCGCCCACCAGCAGCATCTCCACGCCGGCGGCGTCGAGCACCTGCGCGAAGGCCGCGTCGTAGCAGGTCAACATGGTCAGCTTCTCGCCGGCGGCGTGCAGCTCGCGCAGTCGGTGCAGGGTCAGGGGCTTGCGTTCCATGATGGTTTGACTCCTAGCCGGCGCGGCTCGCGCGGGCGGGGCGGGATTTGAGCACAATCCCGGGATGACCCTGACCGAACTGCGATACATCGTGGCCGTGGCCCGGGAGAAACATTTCGGGCGCGCCGCCGAGGCCTGTTTCGTGTCACAACCGACGCTTTCGGTGGCCATCAAGAAGCTCGAAGAGGAACTCGACGTCAAGCTCTTCGAGCGCGGCAGCAACGAGGTGAGCGTCACGCCGCTGGGCGAGGACATCATCCGCCAGGCCCAGTCCGTGATCGAGCAGGCCGCCGCCATCAAGGAGATCGCCCGCCGCGGCAAGGACCCGCTCAGCGGGCCGCTGCGCCTGGGCATCATCTACACCATCGGCCCGTACCTGCTGCCCGAGCTGGTGCGCCACGCCATCGAGCTGACGCCGCAGATGCCGCTGATGCTGCAGGAGAACTTCACGGTGAAGCTGCTGGAGATGCTGCGCACCGGCGAGCTCGACTGCGCCATCATGGCCGAGCCCTTCCCCGACACCGGCCTGGCGCTGGCACCGCTCTATGACGAGCCCTTCGTCGTGGCCGTGCCGAAGAGCCACCCGCTGGCCGCGCGCGAGGCCATCGGCGCCGAGGAGCTCAAGCGCGAGACCATGCTGCTGCTGGGCACCGGCCACTGCTTCCGCGACCACGTGCTGGAGGTGTGCCCGGAGTTCGCGCGCTTCTCCAGCGCTGCCGAGGGCATCCGCAAGAGCTTCGAAGGCAGCTCGCTGGAAACCATCAAGCACATGGTCGCCTCGGGCATGGGCATCACCGTGGTCCCGAAGCTTTCCGTGCCGCGCGAGCCGCAGTCGCTGGTGAAGTACATCCCCTTCGAGCCGCCCATTCCCTCGCGCCGCGTGGTGCTGGCCTGGCGCCGCACCTTTACCCGCTACGAGGCCATCGCGGCGCTGCGCAACGCGGTCTATGCCTGCGAGCTCGAAGGCGTCACAAGGTTGAGCCCGTGAGGAGCCATGGCGGACACTATCGCCGTCTTTAGGCTATTCAAATAGCTTTATCGATAGCGCGTTTCTATTCTTCTCTCCATCCCGGCATTGCGCCGGCAATACGACGACAGAGAGAAGGAGAAGCCCATGCACCAGCTCACCACCGCTTCCGGCATCCCGGTGGCCGACAACCAGAACTCGCTGACCGCCGGCGCGCGCGGCCCGGTGCTGCTGCAGGACTTCCACCTCATCGAGAAGCTGCAGCACTTCAACCGCGAGCGCATCCCGGAGCGCGTGGTGCATGCCAAGGGCTCGGGCGCCTACGGCACCTTCACCGTCACGCACGACATCACCCGCCACACCAAGGCCAGGCTCTTCAGCGCCATCGGCAAGACCACGGAGACCTTCGTGCGCTTCTCCACCGTGGGCGGCGAGCGCGGCAGCGCCGACACCGAGCGCGACCCGCGCGGCTTCGCGGTGCGCTTCTACACCGAGGAGGGCAACTGGGACCTCGCGGGCAACAACACGCCGATGTTCTTCATCAAGGACCCGGTCAAGTTCCCCGACTTCGTCCACACCCAGAAGCGCTGCCCCCGCTCGAACCTGAAGTCGGCGCAGATGATGTGGGACTTCTGGAGCCGCGCCCCGGAGTCGCTGCACCAGGTGACGATGCTGTTCTCCGACCGCGGCACGCCCGACGGCTACCGCCACATGGACGGCTTCGGCAGCCACACCTTCAGCCTGGTCAATGCCGCCGGCGAGCGCGTCTGGGTGAAGTGGCACTTCAAGACCCAGCAGGGCATCAGGAACCTGAGCGCGGCCGAGGCCGTGCGCATCGCCGGCACCGACCCCGACCACGCCCAGCGCGACCTGTACGAGGCCATCGAGCGCGGCGACTTCCCGCGCTGGACGGTGCACATCCAGACCATGACCGAGGCGCAGCGCCTTGAATGGGAAGCGCGCACCGGCTGGAGCGCCTTCGACCTGACCAAGGTCTGGCCGCATGCCGACTTCCCGCGCCAGCCCGTGGGCGTGCTGGAGCTCAACCGCAACCCGCACAACTACCACGCAGAGGTGGAGCAGGCCGCCTTCAGCCCGGCCAACGTGGTGCCGGGGCTGGGCTACTCGCCCGACCGCATGCTGCAGGGCCGGCTCTTCGCCTACCACGACGCGCAGCTCTACCGCGTCGGCACCAACCACCAGCAGCTGCCGGTGAACCGGCCGCGCTGCCCGGTGTTCCACCACCAGCGCGACGGCGCCATGGCCTACGACAACTTCGGCTCCTGGCCCAACTACGCCCCGGTGGCGGCGGGCGGCGTGCGCGCCGGGGCCCAGGCCGACCCGGGCGCGGGCTGGGGGGTCGAGGGCACCACCGGCCGGTTCGATACGCGCGGCCAGGACGACGACTTCACCCAGGCCGGCAACCTGTTCCGGCTGCTGCCCGCCGACGAGAAGCAGCGCCTCTTCGACAACCTCGGCGCCGCCCTGTCCAGCGTGGATGCCGAGACGCAGCAGCGCCAGCTCGGCCACTTCGACCGCGCCGACGCCGCCTACGGCGCCGGGGTGCGCGCGGCGCTGCGCGAGCGCGGCGCGCTCAAGGCCTGAAGGCTGCCGGCAACCGTCCGCTTCCAGGAGAAACGCTCATGAACACGAAAGCCCTGACCCGCCTTGACCTGTCCCGGGTGCGCCGCATGGCGGGATGGACGATATTCAGCGCCGGCGCGCTGCACGCGCTGGCACAGGCACTGCCCTTGCTGACGCGCGGCTCCTGAGCCGCCGCGAGGGCCCTGTGCCTGCGCGGCAGCGCCTCGCCGCACCTTGTCTCGATCCCTTCAGAAGGAGAAACGCATGCCCGCGCCCATCAACATCGGCATCAGTGAAGAGCACCGCGCCGCCATCGCCGGCGGTCTCAACAAGCTGCTGGCCGACACCTTCACGCTCTACCTGAAGACCCACAACTTCCACTGGAACGTGACGGGCCCGATGTTCAACACGCTGCACGTGATGTTCATGGAGCAGTACACCGAGCTGTGGAACGCGGTGGACCCGATCGCCGAGCGCATCCGCGCGCTGGGCCACACGGCGCAGGGCTCCTACGGCCAGTTCGGCCAGAACGCCACGGTGGGCGACGCCCCGGCCCAGCCCCCGAAGGCGCTGGAGATGGTGCGGCTGCTGGTCGAAGGCCACGAAGCCGTGGCGCGCACCGCGCGCGAGCTCTTCCCCAAGGCCGACGAGGCGGGCGACGAGCCCACCGCCGACCTGCTCACGCAGCGCCTGACGGTGCACGAGCAGACGGCCTGGATGCTGCGCTCGCTGCTGGAGGAATAAGGGAGAACAAGCGCACGGCCCCGGCGCGCGGGCCAATGCCCGCTGCGCCGCCCGGCCGGGGCGGGCCCGCGATAATCGCGGGTTTCCCTCTACACGAGCGGTCGGGTTTGCGGCCGCACGCCGCATGTCCGCCGACCTCCTCTCCCAGGTGCGCCGCCGCCGCACCTTCGCCATCATTTCCCACCCCGACGCGGGCAAGACCACGCTGACCGAGAAGCTGCTGCTGTTCTCGGGCGCGATCCAGATCGCCGGCTCCGTCAAGGCGCGCAAGGCCAGCCGCCACGCCACCTCGGACTGGATGGAGATCGAGAAGCAGCGCGGCATCTCGGTGGCCTCCTCGGTGATGCAGATGGAGTACCGCGACTGCGTCATCAACCTGCTCGACACCCCGGGCCACCAGGATTTCTCCGAAGACACCTACCGCGTGCTCACCGCGGTCGATGCCGCGCTGATGGTCATCGACGCGGCCAACGGCGTGGAGCCGCAAACGCGGCGCCTGCTGCAGGTCTGCCGCGCGCGCAACACGCCGATCCTCACCTTCGTCAACAAGATGGACCGCGAGGTGCAGGAGCCGCTGGCGCTGATGGACGAGATCGAGCGCGAGCTGGGCATGTCGGTGGTGCCCTTCACCTGGCCGGTGGGCATGGCCAAGCATTTCGGCGGCGTGCTCGACCTGCGCCGCGACCAGATGCGCGTGTTCTCGCCCGGCGAGGACCGCCACCACGACGACGACGAGATCGTCGAGGGCGTGCACAACCCGGCGCTGGCGGATCGTTTCGGCATGTCCTACGAGCAGGCCGCCGGCGAGATCGAGCTGGTGCAGGAGGCGGCACCCGCCTTCAATGAAGAGGAATTCCTGGCCGGGCGCCAGACGCCGATGTTCTTCGGCTCGGCCATCAACAACTTCGGCGTCAAGGAAGTGCTGGACGCGCTGGTGGAGCTGGCGCCGGCGCCGGGCTCGCGCGTGGCGATCCAGCGCGAGGTGAAGCCCGAGGAGAGCAAGTTCAGCGGCGTGGTGTTCAAGATCCAGGCCAACATGGACCCGGCGCATCGCGACCGCATCGCCTTCCTGCGCGTGGCCAGCGGCCACTTCGAGCGCGGCATGCGGCTGAAGGTGGTGCGCTCCGGCAAGGAGCTGCGCCCGAACTCCGTGGTGAGCTTCCTGTCGCAGCGCCGCGAGCTGCTGGACGAGGCCTTTGCCGGGGACATCATCGGCATCCCCAACCACGGCGTACTGCAGCTGGGCGACACCATCACCGAGGGCGAGGCACTGCAGTTCACCGGATTGCCTTTCTTCGCGCCGGAGATGTTCCGCGCCGTGGAAGTGGCCGACCCGCTGAAGACGAAGCAGCTGCGTGCGGGCCTGACGCAGCTGGGCGAGGAAGGCGCGATCCAGGTGTTCCGCCCGGCCGCCGGCTCGGTGCTGCTGCTGGGCGCCGTGGGCCAGCTGCAGTTCGAGGTGGTGGCGCACCGCCTGGAGCACGAGTACGGCGTGCGCGCGCGCATCCAGCCCGTGCGCTACAACGTGGCGCGCTGGGTGACGTGTGACGAGCCCAAGGAGCTGCAGCGCTTCATCGACCACAACGCGCACCGCGTCGCCTTCGATGCCGTGGACGCGCCCTGCGTGCTGCTGGAATACGCCGGCGAGCTGCGCGCCATGCAGGACAACTGGCCCAAGATCAAGTTCCACGCCCTGCGCGAGCACGCGGGGCTGATGTTCCAGCAGCGGCTGGAGGCTTGACCAGGCGCGGCCGGGAGCACCCGGCCGCTTCACTCCTTACTGGGCCCGAGCCGGCCGATCCTCCCGGATCGCCTGCGTCACGTCCGCGCGCGTGAGGCCCCAGCGCAGCAGCAGGTGGTCGAAGAGCGCGCGCTCGCTGTCCTGCACGCGGCCGTCGGCGGTGATGATGGCCGCGCCCAGCCGCGCCACCAGCAGCCGCTTGGCCGGGTCCTGCACGCACTGCAGCTCGGCGTCGATCAGCGCCCGCTCCGACAGCGACAGCCAGGGCCGCTGCTGCAGCCGGTCGCCGAGCTCGTCGCACAGCGCGCCGGCCACGTGCATGAAGTCGGCGCGCTCCAGCCCCAGGCGCGCATAGGCGTCGAGCTCGTCGAGCATGGCCAGCTCGCGCGGATCGAGCCGGGTATCGGCCACGATCAAAAGCGCCAGCAGGCGGGCCAGGGCTTCGGGGCTGTCGGTGTGGCGGACGGCGGTGGGCATGGGGCGTTTCTCCTGGCGTTGAGAGGACATGGTCGGCGCGGCACCGGCGCGCGCCCTTGCCGTGGAGCAAGGCCCGTGCGCCCAAGTTCCGCGCGCAGCCGCCCGATGGGCGCGCGCGACAATCCGCGGCCATGAGCACGCATGCCGTCACTCCCCCGTCGCGCCTGGCGCTGTACCTCGACCTGATCCGCTGGAACCGGCCCGCCGGCTGGCTGCTGCTGCTGTGGCCGACGCTGTCGGCGCTGTGGATGGCGGCCGACGGCTTCCCGGGCTGGCACCTGCTGGCGGTGTTCGTGCTGGGCACCATCCTCATGCGCAGCGCCGGCTGCTGCGTCAACGACGTGGCCGACCAGGACTTCGACCGCCACGTGAAGCGCACCGCGCAGCGCCCGGTGACGCGTGGCGCCATCGGCACGCGCGAGGCGCTGCTGGTGGGCGCGGCGCTGGCGCTGGCGGCCTTCTTCCTGGTGCTGACCACCAACGGGCCGACCATCACGCTGTCCTTTGCCGCGCTGGCGATTGCCATCGCCTACCCGTGGGCCAAGCGCGTGGTGTCGATGCCGCAGGCGGTGCTGGGCGTGGCCTTCAGCTTCGGCATCCCGATGGCCTTCTCGGCCGTGCTGGGCGGCTCCGCCTGGGGCCCGGGCGCGGTGGCGGACGCGGTGCCGCCGATCGCCTGGGCGCTGCTGCTGTCGAACCTGTTCTGGGTGCTGGCTTACGACACCGAGTACGCGATGGTGGACCGCGACGACGACATCCGCATCGGCATCAAGACCTCGGCGCTGACGCTGGGCCGCTTCGACGTGATCGGCGTCACCGCCTTCTACCTGCTGCACCTCGCGTCCTGGACCTGGATCGGCCTGCACCTGGGTCTAGGCGCCTGGTTCCTGGCCGGCATCGCCGCCGCGCTCGTGCAGGTGGCCTGGCACTGGACGCTGATCCGGCACCGCACGCGCGAAGGGTGCTTCAAGGCCTTCCGGCTGAACCACTGGCTGGGGTTCGCGGTGTTCGCGGGGACGGTGGTGGACTTGTTCTTCAAATGATTGACGATTTGAACCTGGGACTGCCTGCACTGCCCCTGCTTTGACATTTGAAGCAAGTCCATTGACAGGCATTTGGCAGACCCTCAATTCAAGGATTCAATGTGAAATTCTGGGTTGGCACTACCGACAATGCCTGGTTCAAATATCAGTCAAAATCAGGACATGACGAAGTCAACTTCTGGCAGCCCAATGGCGCCGTAGCCTACAAAGGCCTGGAGCCCGGCTCACTTTTCCTGTTCAAACTCAAGAAACCGCACAACCACATTGCCGGCGGCGGTTTCTTCGTGAGATCCACGGAGCTTCCCCTTTCAGTTGCCTGGGATACCTTCGGACCAAAAAACGGCGCCGCAAGCTTTTCTTCTTTCGCGAATTCAATTCGCAGCATTGCTCAGTCCGAGGCCAAATCCGATCCGATGATCGGCTGTACGGTTCTGACAATGCCCTTTTTCTGGCCCGAGGGGCTCTGGATCAGGGAACCCTTGGGCTGGAGCGGCAATATTGTTCGTGGCCGCTATTACGATTCGACGCTTCAGGATGGCGCATCCCTCTGGGCTCAAGTTCAGGAACGCCTGGGATCCCAGGCTGTTTTCGACGTCTCCGAAAGACGTTTTGGCGAACCCCGACTGGTGACTCCGCGACTGGGACAGGGGGCTTTCAGGGTACTGGTCACCGATGCCTATTCAAGACGCTGCGCCATCACCGGCGAAAGCACGCTGCCGGTACTGGACGCCGCACACATCGTTCCCTATGCGGAGCAAGGCCCTCACGCCGTCACCAACGGCATGCTGCTGAGAACGGATTTCCACAAGCTGTTCGACCTGGGACTGGTCACCGTGACACCGGATTTGACCGTCCAAATCAGCAGCCGCATCCGCGAAGAATGGTTCAACGGCAAGGCCTACTACCGGCTCAATGGAAGCCGGCTGGCCAGCATTCCAAAGCAGGAAAACCAGCGACCCTCACCCGCCTTCCTTCAATGGCATAACGAGCAGGTATTCAGGCCCTGAATTCCGGGCCGGCCGCCTGATTTTTCGTCCGGGAGGCAAATTCGATCAGTTCCGGCGCGAACGCCTCGAACACCCGCAGTTTCGCCCCGCGCCGCTTGAACACCGAGCTGCGCCCCGCCACCACCGCCGCCGGCCAGTCGGCGCCGGTGACGGTGAGCCAGTCGCGCCGCACGCGCCCGTGGCCCGGGTGGCCGCGATGCCAGTGATGGGGAACCAGCGCCGACCGTGCCACCCGCGCGTCGTCGAACAGCAGCTGGCCCAGCGGCCGGGTACCCAGCCCGGCCAGCGCGCGCCACGGCCCGCGCAGCGTGCGCGCCGGCGCCACGCTGCGCGCCCACACCAGCGGTACCCCGTCCACGCACAGCACCACCTCGCGCACCAGGTGCCGCCCGGCGCCGAGGACGCACCGCTCCTCGGGCAGCAGCGGCGCCACACGCTGGCGCAGCGTGCGCACCTCGAAGCGTTCGCCCAGGGCCTTCAGCCGGGCCGTGAGCGAGCCCGGCGCGCGCTGCCAGCGCCGCAGCGCCAGGCTCACGCCCGGCCGAACTCGTCGCCCAGCTCGCGGGCGCGCGCCTGCGCGGCCTGCAGGGCGCGCACGAAGGCGTCGCGCACGCCGTCGGCTTCCAGCGAGCTCAGCGCGGCGTGGGTGGTGCCGCCCTTGGAGGTGACGCGCTCGCGCAGCACGGCCGGGCTCTCGTCGGACTGCTGCGCCAGCGCCGCGGCGCCGGCCACGGTGGCCAGCGCCAGCTCGCGGCCCTGTTCGGCCGTCAGGCCCATCTTCTCGGCGGCGGCCATCATGGCCTCGACCACGTAGAAGACGTAGGCGGGCCCCGAGCCCGACAGCGCCGTGACGGCGTCCAGGTCCTCCTCACGCTCGACCCACAGCGTGCGCCCGGTGGGCGACAGCAGCGCCTCGACCTCGCCCTTCTGCGCCGCGCTCACGGCCGCTCGCGCGTACAGCCCGGCAATGCCCTGGCCGATCAGCGCCGGCGTGTTGGGCATGGCGCGCACCACGGCGTCGCTGCCGGTGGCCGCGGCGATGGCGTCGCTGCGGATGCCCGCCATCACGCTGAGCTGCAGCGCCTGCTGCACGCGCCCGGCGCAAGGGGCGGCCGCTTCCCTGAACAGCTGGGGCTTCACCGCCCAGACCACCACCTGCGCCTGCGACAGCGCCGGGGCCGCGGCCGGCAGCGCCACCACGCCGAAGGTCTGCAGCAGCTTCACGCGCTGCGCCTCCATGGGTTCCACCACCAGGATCGAAGAGGCCGGGCGGCCCGACTGCAGCAGCCCGCCGATGAGGGCGCCGGCCATGTTGCCGCCGCCGATGAATGCAACTGTGCTCATGCGTGCCAGTTTAGGCGCCGCGCCCGGGGGTGCCGCCACGGCACCCGGCACGCGCCCTGCCCCCGCCACGCGCGCAAGGCGAGGCCGCCGCGCCTACAGTGGCCGGGCGGCCGCCGCCCGGCGCGGCCGGCCGCGCGCGACAACGAGCAACGTCAAGACAACGAGGAGAGCCGTCCATGAATTCGAGCCTGTCCTTCGTGCACCCGACTCCCGGCAGCCCCTGGCAGACCTACCTGTCGCAGGTGGACCGCGTCACGCCCTACCTGGGCCATCTGGCGCGCTGGGTCGAGACGCTCAAGCGCCCCAAGCGCGCGCTGATCGTGGACATCCCCATCGAGCTCGACGACGGCAGCGTGGCGCACTTCGAGGGCTACCGCGTGCAGCACAACCTCAGCCGCGGCCCCGGCAAGGGCGGCGTGCGCTACCACCCGGACGTGACGCTGGAGGAGGTGATGGCGCTCTCCGCCTGGATGTCGATCAAGAACGCCGCCGTCAACCTGCCCTACGGCGGCGCCAAGGGCGGCATCCGCGTCGAGCCCAAGCAGCTGTCCAAGAAGGAGCTGGAGCGGCTGACGCGCCGCTACACCAGCGAGATCGGGCTGATCATCGGCCCGCAGCAGGACATCCCGGCGCCGGACGTCAACACCAACGCCCAGATCATGGCCTGGATGATGGACACCTACTCCATGAACGTCGGCGCCACCGCCACCGGCGTCGTCACCGGCAAGCCGATCCACCTGGGCGGCTCGCTGGGCCGGGTGAAGGCCACGGGCCGGGGCGTGTTCGTCACCGGGCGCGAGGCGGCGCGGCGCATCAACCTGCCGCTCGACGGCGCGCGCGTGGCGGTGCAGGGCTTCGGCAACGTGGGCTCGTCGGCAGCCGAGCTGTTCGTGCAGGCCGGCGCCAAGGTGGTGGCGATCCAGGACCACACCGGGACCATCTTCAACGGCGGCGGCATCGAGTTCGGCGACCTGATGCCGCTGGTGCAGCGCCAGGGCTCCGTCGGCGGCTTCACCGGGGCGGAAGCGATCGACGACGAGAGCTTCTGGGACGTGGACTGCGACATCCTGATCCCGGCCGCGCTGGAAGGGCAACTCACGGCCGCGCGCGCGCGACGCGTGAAGGCGAGGCTGGTGCTCGAAGGCGCCAACGGCCCGACCCCGCCCGACGGCGACGACGTGCTGGCCGAGCGCGGCGTGCTGGTCGTGCCCGACGTGATCTGCAACGCCGGCGGCGTGACGGTGAGCTACTTCGAGTGGGTGCAGGACTTCTCCAGCTTCTTCTGGACCGAGGACGAGATCAACCTGCGGCTGGAGAAGATCATGATCGGCGCGCTGCGCCGCATCTGGGACACCGCCGACCAGCACCGCATCAGCCTGCGCACCGCCACCTTCGCCGTCGCCTGCGAGCGCATCCTCACGGCGCGCGAGGAGCGGGGCTTGTATCCCTGACACCTTTGGCGCACGCCGGGGCGGTGCTGGGAGCGGCTTAGCATCGGCGGTTCCGTTTTGACCACTGCGCCATGCACCGCCGAACCCTGCTCGCCGCCGCGGCCCTCGCGCTGCCCGCCTCCCTCACGCTGGCCCAGGACGGCTGGCCCACGCGCACCGTGCGCCTGGTCGTGCCGGCCCCGCCCGGCAGCTCGCTGGACATCGTGGCCCGGCTGCTGGGCGACAAGCTCAAGGACCGCTGGGGCGCGAGCGTGGTGGTGGAGAACAAGCCCGGCGCCGGCGGGCTACTGGGCATGGACGCGGCGGCCAAGGCGCCGCCCGACGGCCACGTGCTGGCCCTGGGATTCAACGGCCCCGTCGCCTTCGCGCCCTTCATGTACGCGAAGCTGCCCTACGACCCGGCGCGCGACCTGGCGCCGGTGGTGATGACGACCTCGCAGCCCAACGTGCTGGCCGTCAACGCCGCGCTGCCGGTGAAGACGGTGGCCGAGTTCGTGGCCTGGGCCCGCGAGCGCAACGGGCGCATGAACTACGCCTCGCTGGGCAAGGGCAGCAGCTCGCACCTGACCATGGAGCTGCTGATGGCCGAGGCCCGCTTCCAGGGCACGCACGTGCCCTTCAACGGCTCGCCGCCGAGCGCGATGTCGGTGGCGCAGGGCGAGACCGACGCCACGCTGATGGTCGCGCCGGCGCTGTTGCCGCACGTGCGCGCCGGGCGCGTGCGGCTGCTGGCCGTGACCAGCCGCCAGCGCCTGGAAGGCCTGCGTGACGTGCCCACGCTGGCCGAGGCGGGTTTTCCCGGCGTCAACGCACTCGCCTGGAACGGCCTGTTCACCGCGGCGGGCACGCCCGAGGACGTGGTCCGGCGCATCAATGCCGACGTCAATGCGGTGCTGCAGGACGCCGGCGTGCGCGTCGCGCTGGAGCAGCAGGGGCTTACGCCCGTGGGCGGCAGCGCCGCGGTGTTCCGCGAGCTGGTGGCCGCGGAGACGCAGCGCTGGGGCACGATCATCCGCCGCATCGGGCTGCGGCTGGAGCCGTGACGTGACCCGGGCGCGTCAGGCCGCGGGCTGCGCCGCCGGGTAGCTGCGCCCGCCGAAGATGGCGGTGCCGATGCGCACCAGCGTGGCGCCCTCGGCCACGGCGGCTTCGAGGTCGGCGCTCATGCCCATCGACAGCGTGTCCAGCGCCAGCCCTTCGGCGTTGAGCTCGTCCAGCAGCGCGCGCAGCCGGCGGTGCGGGGCGCGCTGCGCTTCGAAGCCCTCGGCCGGCTCGGGGATGGACATCAGACCGCGCAGCCGCAGCCCGGGCAGCCGCGCCACCGCGCGCGCCAGCGCCGCCACCTCGCCCGGCGCGACGCCGCTCTTGCTGGCCTCGCCGCTGACGTTGACCTGCAGGCAGACCTGCAGCGGCGCCAGCTGCGGCGGGCGCTGCGCCGACAGCCGCTCGGCGATCTTGAGCCGGTCCACCGAGTGGACCCAGTCGAAGGCCTCGGCCACCACGCGCGTCTTGTTGCTCTGCAGCGGGCCGATCAGGTGCCACTCCAGCTGCGCCCGCAGCTCGGCCAGCGCGGCGATCTTGTCCAGCGCCTCCTGCACGTAGTTCTCGCCGAAGGCGCGCTGGCCGGCGGCATGCGCCTCGCGCACCGCGTCGGCGCCAAAGGTTTTACTCACCGCCAGCAGCGTCACGGCCTGCGGGTCGCGCCGGGCGGCGGCGCAGGCGCTGGCGATGCGCGCGCGGGTGTGTTCTAAGTGGTGGGCAATGCTCGTCATGGCGGCGAGCCTAGCCGATGCCCCCCGGAACGGATGGGCCATGATCCGCGCTTCGCGGCCGGCGCCTGGCCAGGCGCGGCGTGATTCACAGGAGAACGGATTTGAGCGATCAGCAAGCAGCCGCCGCGACGACGCCGGCGCGCGTGGCCTTCCTGGGCCTGGGCGTGATGGGCCACCCGATGGCTGGGCACCTGGCCAAGGCCGGACACACCGTGGCGGTCTACAACCGCACCGCGGCCAAGGCGCAGGCCTGGGCGGCCGAGCACGGCGGGCGCGCCGCCGCCACGCCGCGCGAGGCGGCGCAGGACGCGGACTTCGTCTTCGCCTGCGTGGGCAACGACGACGACCTGCGCAGCGTGGTGCTGGGCGCCGACGGCGCCTTCGCCGGCATGCGCCCGGGCGCCGTGTTCGTGGACCACACCACCGCCTCGGCCGAGGTGGCGCGCGAGCTGCATGCCGCGGCGCGCGCGGCGGGGCTGCACTTCGTGGACGCGCCGGTGTCGGGCGGCCAGGCCGGCGCCGTCAACGGCGTGCTCACGGTGATGTGCGGCGGCGACGCCGAGCCTTTTGAAGCCATGAAGCCGGTGGCGCTGGCCTATTCGCGCGCCGTCACGCGCGTGGGCGAGGCCGGCGCGGGGCAGCTGGCCAAGATGGTCAACCAGGTCTGCATCGCCGGGCTGCTGCAGGGCCTGTCCGAGGCCGTGGCCTTCGGCCAGCGCGCCGGGCTGGACATGCAGCAGGTGCTGCAGGTCATCTCCAAGGGCGCGGCGCAGAGCTGGCAGATGGAGAACCGCGGCACGACCATGGTCGAGGACAAGTTCGACTTCGGCTTTGCCGTGGACTGGATGCGCAAGGACCTGGGCCTGGTGCTGGAGGAGTCCCGGCGCAACGGCGCGCGGCTGCCCGTGACGGCGCTGGTGGACCAGTTCTACGCCGACGTGCAGGCCCTGGGCGGCGGGCGCTGGGACACGTCGAGCCTGGTCAAGCGGCTCAAGTGAGCCGCCGCGCGGCGGCGCGCCGATGGCCAGCCGCCGCGTTGCGCGGGATCACTTCGTGGTGAGGTTGGACAGCTCGGTCTCGGTGAGCATCTCGAACACCCGCACCACCTTGGTCACGCCGCCGACGTTGCGCGCCAGCTCGGTGGCGCGGGTGGCCTCGCGCTCGGTGACGCGGCCCATCAGGTAGACCACGCCGCGCTCGGTCGTGACCTTGACGGCGCTGGCCTGCAGGTCCTTGGCGTCGACGAAGCTCGCCTTGACCTTGCTGGTGATGATGGCGTCGCTGGAGCGCGCGGTCAGGGAACTGTTGCCCAGCACGCCCAGCTCGTTGACCACCGAGCGCAGGTTCTCCACGCCGGCGACGGCGCGCTCCACGGCCTGGCGGTCCTCCTCGGTGGGCACCTCGCCGGTGATGAGCAGCGTGCGGTTGTAGGCCGTGAAGTTCAGGTGCCCGCGGTCGCCCAGCACCTCGCGCGCGCGGTTGGCGGCCTTGAGCTCGATGGCCTGGTCTTCCAGCTGCGTGCCGGAGGTACGGCGATCGCTGAACACCATGGCGCCGCCCACGGCGGCGCCGCCCACCACCAGCGGCGCGCAGCCGCTGACCCAGGCAGCCGCGCCCAGCACGGCCAACAGCCGCACGGCGCGGCGGGAAGTCTTGGAAAGCTTGCTCATTCGTCCTGTTCGCCCATGAGTTGGAGGTCCACCGCGTCGCAGATGGCATGCAGCGCCAGCAGGTGAAGCTCCAGGATGCGCGCCGCACGCTCGTGCGGCACGGGGATGTGCACGTCGGTCTCGGCCAGCTGCAGCGCCTGCGCGCCGGCGGCGCGGCCGGTGAGCGCCAGCACCGTCATGTCGCGGCCGTGCGCGGCCTGCACCGCGGCCACCAGCGCCGGCGTGGCCGTGGCGCCCAGCGCGATGAGCAGGTCGCCCGGCGCGCCCAGCGCCTGCAGTTGCCGCGCCTGCGCCGGCTCGTCCAGCCCCGGCAGGCTCAGCAGCCCGGCGTCGCCCAGCACCAGCGCCGCCAGGCCCGGGCGTTCGCGCTCGAAGCGGCCGGTGAACTGCGCCGCGAAGCTCTGCGCCAGGCCCAGCCACGGGCCCTGGCCCACGAGCAGCACCTTGCCGCCGCCGGTGATGCTGGCCACCACGACCTGCGCCGCGTCGGCGATCGGTCGCGACAGCGTCTCGGCCACCTGGTAGAGCAGGTCGGCGCTCTCGAAGAAATGTTGTTGGATGCGCTGCTCAAGCATGGGCGGGGATGATAGCGACGCGGTGTGAACGCCCTGTTTCGGTGGAGGAAGCCCGCGCCGGGAGCCGCGATCCGGTGTCGGAAGGCCGTTTTCCGGGCTTCAGTCCACGCCGAAGGCGCCGCGCAGCCACGTCACCTCGCCGTTGTCGATCGCCACCACGTCGAAGCGGCACGGCGGCAGCACGGGCCAGCGCAGCAGGAAATGCTCGGCGGCGCGGCGCAGTCGGCGCTGCTTGGACGCGCCGATGCTGGCCGCGGCGCCGCCGCAGGCGCGGCTGCGGCGCGAGCGCACCTCCACGAACACCAGCGTGCCGTCGCGCTCGCGCAGGATCAGGTCGATCTCGCCGCCGTGCGCGGCCGGGCCCTGCGCCAGCCGATAATTCCGCTCCACCAGCCGCAGGCCGTGGCGCTGCAAGTGCGCCAGTGCCAGCGCCTCGGCTGCCTCTCCCCGCTGCCTGGTCGTCTGTCCCTTGTCCAACATCGCTTCCCTGCTCCGTCAGGCGGCCACCGCGGCCGCGGGTGCGCAGCAGTATCCCGCCGCTTCTCTGTACGTGGTGGCCACGCCGATCGGCAACCTGGCCGACCTGACGCTGCGCGCCATCGAGGTGCTCGCGCGCGCCGACGCCGTGGCCTGCGAGGACACGCGCGTGAGCGCGGCGCTGCTGCGCCACCTGGGCCTGGACAAGCCGCTGCTGGCCGTGCACGAGCACAACGAGCACGGCGCGGCGCAGGGCGTGGTCGAGCGCCTGGCGCAGGGCCAGCGCGTGGCCTACGTCAGCGACGCCGGCACGCCCGCCGTCTCCGACCCCGGCGCGGTGCTGGTGGCGGCGGTGCGCGCGGCCGGGCACCGCGTCGTGCCCATTCCCGGCGCCAGCAGCGCCGTGACGGCGCTCAGCGCCGCGGGCGACGTGCGCAGCAGCGGCTTCGAGTTCGTCGGCTTCCTGCCGGCCAAGGGCGCGGAACGCCGCGCGGCGCTGCAGGCGCTGGCCGCGCAGCCGCGGGCGCAGGTGCTGTTCGAGGCGCCGCACCGCGTGCAGGCGCTGGCCGCCGAGCTGGCGCAGGGCCTGCCGACGCGGCGCGTGAGCGTCTGCCGGGAGCTGACCAAGCAGTTCGAGAGCATCCACACGCTGACGGCCGCCGAGCTGCCCGACTGGTTCGCGGGCGACGCGCAGCGCCTGCGCGGCGAGTTCGTGCTGGTGCTGCATGCCCCCGAGGCGGTGCCGGTGTCCGACGAGGCCGACGCGCTGCCCGCCGAGGCCGAGCGCGCGCTGCGCACGCTGCTGGCCGAGCTGCCGCTGAAACAGGCCGTGGCGCTGGCCGCCACGCTCAGCGGCGCGCCGCGCAACGCGCTCTACCAGCGCGCGCTGGCGCTGCGCGACGAGGACGCGGACGCCGGCTGAGCGCCGCGGCAGCACCCGGCAGCGCATGCCGGGCCGGCGGTGGCCGGGGCATTGCGGCGCGCCGCACTTGCCGCGGGCACGGGCGTGGGAACATCGAAGCCGCTTTCCAACGGCGCCGGCACGGCCGGCGTGGCGCGGCACCGCTGCCGTCGGCCATGATGTTCCCTATCCCACCCAGGGCTCAGCCCAGAAACGCCATGATTTCCCGCGAACCCACTCTCGAACGACTGGCCCAGGCGCAGTCGCTGCTGCTCGACCCCTACGGCCTGAGCGAGGCCACGCTGACGCAGGCGCTGCGCCTGATCAGCGAGCACCGCATCGACGACGCCGACCTGTATTTCCAGACCACGCGCCACGAGGGCTGGAGCCTGGAGGAAGGCATTGTCAAGAGCGGCAGCTTCAGCATCGACC
The DNA here is from genome assembly GCF_009760915.1 of Azohydromonas aeria. Lineage (GTDB taxonomy): Bacteria > Pseudomonadota > Gammaproteobacteria > Burkholderiales > Burkholderiaceae_C > Azohydromonas > Azohydromonas aeria. The sequence continues at coordinate 49,720 of NZ_VIDQ01000016.1, read as the reverse complement.
AGGGCGTGGGCGTGCGCGCCGTGGCCGGCGAGAAGACGGCCTTCGCCTACTCCGACGACATCTCCGAGGCCGCGCTGCTGGACGCGGCGCGCACCGTGCGCAGCATCGCCGCGGCAGGACAGAGCCGGCGCGTGAAGGTGCCCGCGGCCACCAGCGTGGCCGGCAGCCGCGCGCTGTACGCGCCCACCGACCCGATCGGCACCCTCGACAGCGCGCAGAAGGTCGCGCTGCTGGAGAAGGTGGAGCAGCGCGCCCGCGCACGCGACCCGCGCATCGTGCAGGTCATGGCCGGCGTGGCCGCCGAGCACGACGTGGTGCTGGTGGCGCGCGCCGACGGCACGCGCGCGGCGGACGTGCGCCCGCTGGTGCGGCTGAGCGTGACCGTGATCGCCGAGTCCAACGGCCGGCGCGAGATCGGCTCCGGCGGCGGCGGCGGGCGCTTCGGCCTGGGCTACTTCCAGGACGACGTGATCGACCGCTACGTGGACCAGGCCGTCAATGCCGCGCTCACCAACCTGGAGGCGCGCCCCGCGCCGGCCGGCGAGATGACCGTGGTGCTGGGCCCGGGCTGGCCGGGCATCCTGCTGCACGAGGCCATCGGCCACGGCCTGGAAGGCGACTTCAACCGCAAGGGCTCCAGCGCCTTTGCCGGGCGCATCGGCCAGCGCGTGGCGGCCAAGGGCGTGACGGTGCTCGACGACGGCACGCTGCCCGACCGCCGCGGCTCGCTCAATGTGGACGACGAGGGCTGCGCCACGCAGCGCACGGTGCTGATCGAGGACGGCATCCTGCGCGGCTACATCCAGGACGCGCTCAACGCCCGGCTCATGAAGGTCAAGGCCACCGGCAACGGCCGGCGCGAGAGCTATGCGCACCTGCCCATGCCGCGCATGACCAACACCTACATGCTCGCCGGCGACAAGCCCAAGGACGAGATCGTGGCCTCGATCAAGAAGGGCCTGTACGCCACGAACTTCGGCGGCGGGCAGGTGGACATCACGAGCGGCAAGTTCGTGTTCTCGGCCAGCGAGGCCTACTGGGTCGAGAACGGCAAGATCCTCTACCCGGTCAAGGGCGCCACGCTCATCGGCAACGGGCCGGACGCGCTCACGCGCGTGTCGATGATCGGCAACGACCTGCAGCTCGACTCCGGCGTGGGCACCTGCGGCAAGGAAGGCCAGAGCGTGCCCGTGGGCGTGGGCCAGCCCACGCTGCGCATCGACGGCCTGACCGTCGGCGGCACGGCCTGATGCAGGGCCTCGGGTGCGGGACAGCGAAATGAACGATCTGGTACGTACCCGAAATGCGTTGACGCATTCAGGAGGTCACCCCCATGATCCGGGACTTATGCGCTTTGCACGATTTTTCTTCGGCTTTTACTGGTTCTCGCACCGCCCCGGCGGAGGAGAGGCCCGCGCTTAAGCCGACAGCCAAAGCGCAGCGCAAGATCCTCGAAACCGCCGGGTGAACCCCGGCGGTTTTTTTTCACCCCGACCTTTTCGAACCCGCATCTTTTCCCAGGAGTGCAAGACATGAACGAGAACCTGAAGTCGCCGCCCGCCGTTGTCGAGGGCTGGCAGGCGCCGCCGGACCGCACCAGCCAGACCGACGACGCCCGCATTCAGGACATCACGCCCTTGCCTCCGCCCGAACACCTCATCCGCTTCTTCCCGATCCGCAACACGCCCGTGGAGGCGCTGGTGACGCAGACGCGCCAGCGCATCGGCAACCTGCTGCACGGCAAGGACGACCGGCTGCTGGTCATCATGGGCCCCTGCTCCATCCATGACCCGCAGGCCGCGCTGGAATACGCGCGCCGCCTGGTCGAGCAGCGCCGCCGCTACGCCGACACGCTGGAAGTGGTGATGCGCGTGTACTTCGAGAAGCCGCGCACGACGGTGGGCTGGAAGGGGCTGATCAACGACCCGTACCTGGACGAGAGCTACCGCATCGACGAGGGCCTGCGCATGGCGCGGCAGCTGCTGGTGGAGATCAACCGGCTGGGCCTGCCGGCGGCCAGCGAGTTCCTGGACGTGATCTCGCCGCAGTACATCGGCGACCTGATCGCCTGGGGCGCCATCGGCGCACGCACCACCGAGAGCCAGGTGCACCGCGAGCTGGCCTCGGGCATCTCGGCGCCCATCGGCTTCAAGAACGGCACCGACGGCAACATCAAGATCGCCATCGACGCGATCCAGTCCGCCTCGCGCCCGCACCACTTCCTGTCGGTGCACAAGAACGGCCAGGTCGCCACGGTGCAGACCAAGGGCAACCTGGACTGCCACGTCATCCTGCGCGGCGGCAAGGCGCCCAACTACGACGCCGACCATGTCGCCGCCGCCTGCCGCGACCTGGAGGCCGCGGGGCTGGAGTGCTCGCTGATGGTGGACTTCAGCCACGCCAACAGCTCCAAGAAGCATGAGCGCCAGGTGGACGTGGCGCGCGACATCGCCGGCCAGATCCGCGGCGGCAGCCGCGCGGTCTTCGGCGTGATGGTGGAAAGCCACCTGCAGCCCGGCGCCCAGAAGTTCACGCCGGGCAAGGACGACCCGGCGAAGCTGGCCTACGGCCAGAGCATCACCGACGCGTGCATCGGCTGGGAGGACTCGCTGACGGTGCTGGAGGAACTCAGCGCGGCGGTGAAGGCGCGCCGGGGCTGAGGCCCCTCCAAGCCACCACCCTGCCTGGAATGGAAAAGCCGGCCCGCGGCCGGCTTTCAGGAGGGGTTTGAAAGGGGGGCCTGAAACAGACCCCGGCTGCGGCGCCTCAGCCGCGCTGCAGCCGCTCGCTGTGCCAGTACACGTCGTCGCCGCCCAGGCCGTCGAGGTTGGCGCGGTTGAGCACGCGCGCCAGCACGAACAGCAGGTCCGACAGGCGGTTGAGGTACTGGCGCGGCTCGGGGCGCAGCGGCTCCTGCGTGCCCAGCGCCACCAATGAGCGCTCGGCGCGTCGCGCCACGGTGCGTGCCACGTGCGCCAGCGCGGCGCTGCGGCTGCCGCCGGGCAGGATGAACTCCTGCAGCCGCGGCAGCCGGGCGTTGTACTCGGCCAGCGCTTCGTCCAGGCGCAACACCGCGTCGGGCTTGAGCAGCTCGAAGCCAGGAATCGAGATTTCGCCGCCCAGGTTGAACAGCTCGTGCTGGATCCTCACCAGCAGCTCGCGCACCTCGTCGGGCAGCGGCTCGCACAGCAGCACGCCCAGGTGCGAATTGAGCTCGTCCACTTCGCCCAAGGCATGGATGCGCAGGTGGCTCTTGGGTACGCGACTGCCGTCGCCCAGGCCGGTGCTGCCGTCGTCGCCGGTGCGGGTGGCGATTTGTGTGAGTCGGTTTGCCATCGAACGATGCTAGCAGCCGCAGGCACGGCGGCTGCCCGATTGCCCAGGCTTGCCGTGGCAGGCGCGGCGCTTCAGGCTTACCGAGTCAGTAAAGGAGACATCGGGCGTTGGCCGCCGATCGTGCGCTGGCGGCGCCAAGCGCACACAAAAGCGGGTACGCCGCTTGCCGACTAGCCGAAGAGCGTGATGAGTGCCTGGTACACGCCCAGCAATGCGGCCCCGAAGCCCACGTTCAGGGCCAGGTGCGGCAGGCCGCGGCCGACGTGGATGCCCAGGCGCACGCAGACGCAGCCCCAGAAGATGACCAGCAGCGTGGCGCCGGCATTGATGGGATCGATCACGCTGCCCGTGGCATGCATCGCCGCCACGTAGAGCAGCCACAGGCCCGAGGCCATGACGGCCGAGGCGGTGACTTCGTTGAAGGAAGGTTTGCGGAGTTGAACGCCCAGGATTTTCATGCGGGTACTGCGAGGAATTGATCCCGCCTGAAACCGACGGGAAGGATGCGACAAGCGTTGGCATGACTTCGACGCGCCGCGCCCCGTGAAGGCGCTGGCGGCGGCATCGCGCACGCGAGGAAAAGACGCAGTTCCCGAGAACCGGACTGCGACGGCCCCAACAGCCGACATTGTTGGGGTTAACACCCGACAAGTGAAGCACGGGGGCTTTAACTTGCCCTGATCTGCCGTGAATTACCGCGCATCGGCACGGTTTGCCGCCGTCGTTGCCGCTGGCGGCAGGGCTCCAAGCACCCAGGCAGTCGCAACTGCAACGCCGGCACGGCGCGGTGCCGGCCCCTTGCGCGGGCGAATGAACACCCTTCGGACGGACCCGGCGTGCCGGGCATCGGCAGGCCAGCCGCGCACCGCCGGACCGGACGCGGTCCGGTGGCGGCGAGGGAGACTTTCAGCTCAGGCCGGCGGCGCCGGCACCGACCAGCGCTTGCGCACCTCGTTGCGGCTGTCCACGCTTTCCAGGTGCACGCCGAAGCCCCACAGCCGCGCCACGTGGCGCAGCACCTCCTGGGCGGAGTCGGCCAGCGGCCGGTCCTGGTGCTGGGTGTGGCGCAGCGTCAGCGAGCGGTCGCCGCGCAGGTTCACGTTCCAGACCTGGATGTTGGGCTCGCGCGTGCCCAGGTCGTACTGGCGCGACAGCGCCTCGCGCACGCGGCGGTAGCCCTGCTCGTCGTGGATGGCGCTGACCTCGATCTCGGAGTCCTTCTCGTCATCGACGATGGCGAAGAGGCGGAAGTCGCGCATGAGCTTCGGCGACAGGTACTGGCCGACGAAGCTTTCGTCCTTGAAATTGCGCATCGCCTCGTCGAGCGTGGGCAGCCAGGGCGCGCCGGCGATGTCGGGGAACCATTGCCGGTCCTCGGCCGTGGGGTTCTCGCAGATGCGCCGCAAGTCGGTGTACATCGCGAAGCCCAGCGCATACGGGTTCAGGCCGCTGTAGGCCTTGTGCCCCACGGGTGGCTGGTAGATGACGTTGGTGTGCGACTTGAGCCACTCCATCATCACGCCGTCGGTGAGGTAGCCGTCGTCGTACATCTGGTTGAGCAGCCGGTGGTGCCAGAAGGTGGCCCAGCCCTCGTTCATCACCTGCGTCTGGCGCTGCGGGTAGAAGTACTGCGCCACCTTGCGCACGATGCGCACGACCTCGCGCTGCCAGGGCTCCAGCAGCGGCGCGTTCTTCTCGATGAAGTAGAGCAGGTTCTCCTGCGGCTCATCGGGAAAGCGGCGCTGTGCCTCGGGCGCTTCCTTGCTCTCGTCCTGGCGCCGCGGCAGCGTGCGCCACAGGTCGTTGACCTGCTGCTGCGCGTAGTTCTCGCGGTCCTTGCGCTCGGCGAGCTCCTGGGCCAGCGTGCGCTTGCTCGGCCGGCGGTAGCGGTCCACCCCGTAGTTGGCCAGCGCATGGCAGGAGTCGATGAAGGCCTCGACCGTGTCCAGGCCGTGGCGCTCCTCGCATTCGGCGATGTAGTTCTTGGCGTAGACCAGGTAGTCGATGATCGACGACGCGTCGGTCCACATCCGGAACAGGTAGTTGCCCTTGAAGAAGCTGTTGTGGCCGTAGGCGGCGTGCGCGATCACGAGCGCCTGCATCGCCATCGTGTTCTCCTCCATCAGGTAGCTGATGCAGGGATTGGAGTTGATGACGATCTCGTAGGCCAGGCCCATGAAGCCGCGGCGGTAGTTCTTCTCGGTGGCGATGAACTCCTTGCCGTAGCTCCAGTGCCGGTAGTTCACCGGCATGCCCACCGACGCGTAGGCGTCCATCATCTGCTCGGCGGTGATGATCTCCAGCTGGTTGGGATAGGTGTCCAGGCCGAAGCGCTCCGCCGTGGCGCGGATCACGTCGTGGTACTGCTGGATCAGCTCGAAGGTCCAGTCGCTGGGCCCGGGCAGCGGCTCGCGCGGGCGCTCGGCCAGCAGCTTGGGCTCGCGCAGCGGGTTCTTGATGACAAGCGCATTCATGCGGCCACCGCTCCTTCCTTCTTGAAGAGGTCGCGGAACACGGGGTAGATCTGCGAGGCCTCGGTGGCCTTGCGCATGGCGAAGTGCGGGTGCGCGGCCAGCAGCTGGGTGTACTCCTCCCAAAGGTTCTGCTCTTCCTCGGCCACCTGCACGTAGGCGTAGTAGCGGCACATGGGCAGGATCTTGTCGGCCAGCAGCTCGCGGCAGCGGCCGCTGTCGTGGTGCCAGTTGTCGCCGTCGCTGGCCTGCGCGCCGTAGATGTTCCACTCGCCGCCGGCGTAGCGCTGGCGCACGATCTCCTCCATCAGCACCAGCGCGCTGGAGACCACCGTGCCGCCGGTCTCGGTGGCGTGGAAAAAGTTCTGCTCGTCCACCTCCTGCGCCTGCGTGTGGTGGCGGATGAAGACCAGCTCGATCTTCTCGTAGTGCTTGGTCAGGAACAGGTAGAGCAGGATGAAGAAGCGCTTGGCCAGGTCCTTGCGCGCCTCGTCCATCGAGCCCGAGACGTCCATGAGGCAGAACATCACCGCCTTGGACGAGGGTACCGGCACGCGCACCCGGTTGCGAAAGCGCAGGTCGATCGGGTCCAGGTACGGGATGCGCGCGAGCCGGGCACGCAGCGCCTGGATCTGCTCCAGCAACTCGCCGATCTCGCGCTCGGCCATCGCCGGGGTCGGATGCGGGTGCGCCTGCAACTTCTCCAGCCGCTCCTCGAGATCGCGCAGCTCGCGCCGCGACTCCGAGCCCAGCGCGATGCGCCGGCCCAGGGCGCCGCGCATCGAGCGCAGCACGTGCAGGTTGTTGGGCGTGCCGTCGGAGGTGAAGCCCGCGCGCTGGCTCTTCCACTCCGGCACTTCCGCGATCTGGGTGCGGATGAGATGCGGCAGCGCCAGGTCCTCGAAGAAGACCTGCATGAACTCCTCCTTGGACAGGCTGAAGACGAAGTCGTCCTCGCCCTCGCCGGAGTCGCTGGCCTGGCCGCTGCCGCTGCCCCCGCCGCCGCCGCCCTTGGGGCGCTGGATGCGGTCGCCGCGCACGTACTCCTGGTTGCCCGGGTGCACGATCTCGCGCACGCCGCCTTGGCCGTGGTGGAACACCGGCTCGGAGATGTCCTTCTTCGGGATCGATATCTCTTCGCCGCGCTCGATGTCGCGGATGCCGCGCCCGTCCACCGCGCGCTTGACGGCCTCGCGGATCTGCTCACGGTAGCGGCGCAGGAAACGCTCGCGGTTGCCAATGGACTTGTTCTTGCCCGCGAGCCGGCGATCGATGATCTGTTGAAGCATGGAGTCTCCCATCGGTGCTTGCGGCTCCGCGGCTCAGCTGCTCTTGCGCACGCGCAGGTACCACTCGCACAGCAGCCGCACCTGCTTGGAGGTGTAGCCCTTCTGCACCATGCGCGTGACGAAGTCCTCGTGCTTCTTGGCCTCGTCGGCGCTGGCCTTGGCGTTGAAGCTGATGACCGGCAACAACTCCTCGGTGTTGCTGAACATCTTCTTCTCGATCACGGTGCGCAGCTTCTCGTAGCTGGTCCACACCGGGTTCTTGCCCTGGTTGTTGGCCCGCGCGCGCAGCACGAAGTTGACGATCTCGTTGCGGAAGTCCTTCGGGTTCGCAATCCCCGCGGGCTTCTCGATCTTCTCCAGCTCCGCGTTGAGCGAGGCGCGATCGAACACCTCGCCGGTGTCGGTGTCGCGGTACTCGTGGTCCTGGATCCAGTAGTCGGCGTAGGTGACGTAGCGGTCGAAGATGTTCTGGCCGTACTCGCTGTAGCTCTCCAGGTACGCGGTCTGGATCTCCTTGCCGATGAACTCCGCGTAGCGCGGCGCCAGCTGCTCCTTGATGAAGGCCACGTACTTCTGCTCCAGCTCCGGCGGGAACTGCTCGCGCTCGATCTGCTGCTCCAGCACGTACATCAGGTGCACCGGATTGGCCGCGACCTCGGTGGAGTCGAAGTTGAAGACCTTGGAGATGATCTTGTAGGCGAATCGCGTGGAGATGCCGCTCATGCCCTCGTCGACGCCGGCATAGTCGCGGTACTCCTGGTAGCTCTTGGCGCGCGGGTCGGTGTCCTTGAGGTTCTCGCCGTCGTAGACCTGCATCTTGCTGAACAGGCTGGAGTTCTCGGGCTCCTTGAGCCGCGTGAGCACCGCGAACTGGCTCATCATCTTGAGCGTGCCCGGCGCGCAGGTGGCCTGCGCCAGCGAGGAGCCGCGGATGAGCTTCTCGTAGATCTTGACCTCCTCGCTCACGCGCAGGCAGTACGGCACCTTGACGATGTAGATCCGGTCCAGGAAGGCCTCGTTGTTCTTGTTGTTGCGGAAGGCCTTCCACTCGCTCTCGTTGCTGTGCGCCAGCACCACGCCGTCGAAGGGGATGGCGCCGAAGCCCTCGGTGCCCTTGTAGTTGCCTTCCTGCGTGGCCGTGAGCAGCGGGTGCAGCACCTTGATGGGCGCCTTGAACATCTCCACGAACTCCAGCAGGCCCTGGTTGGCCAGGCACAGGCCGCCGGAGTAGCTGTAGGCGTCCGGGTCGTCCTGGGCATAGGTTTCGAGCTTGCGGATGTCGACCTTGCCCACCAGCGAGGAGATGTCCTGGTTGTTCTCGTCGCCGGGCTCGGTCTTGGCGATGCCGACCTGCTTGAGGATCGAGGGGTAGCGCTTGACGACGCGGAACTTGCGGATGTCGCCGCCAAACTCCTCCAGCCGCTTCACCGCCCAGGGCGAGAGCACGCGGTTGAGGTAGCGGCGCGGGATGCCGTACTCCTTCTCCAGGATCGGGCCGTCCTCCACCGCGTCGAAGAGGCCCAGCGGGCTCTCGTTCACGGGCGAGCCCTTGATGGCGAAGAAGGGCACTTCCTGCATGAGCTGCTTCAGCCGCTCGGCAATCGAGCTCTTGCCCCCGCCCACGGGGCCCAGCAGGTAGAGGATCTGCTTCTTCTCTTCCAGGCCCTGCGCGGCATGGCGGAAGTAGGAGACGACCTGCTCGATCGAGTCCTCCATGCCGTAGAACTCGGCAAAGGCCGGGTAGATCTTGATGACCTTGTTGGCGAACAGCCGGGACAGGCGCGGGTCGTTGCGCGTGTCAATCATCTGCGGCTCGCCGATGGCCTTGAGCATGCGCTCGGCCGCGGTGGCGTAGGCCAGCGGATTGCGTTTGCACTCCGCGAGGTACTCCTCCAGCGTGAGTTCCTCCTCACGGGTGCGTTCGTAACGGGCGGCGAAGCTGCTGATCACGTCCATGGGACCTCCTTGAATGGAAGACGCACACAGGCGGTAGCCGGCCGCCAGAGCGTCTGGGAAGTTCTGATGAAGTCCCGGCTGTACGGGCCCGGGCGCCATCAGAGCTTTCCGGTCTTCAGCGTGTGGCTTGCGTGATCGTCCCTCCAAGGGAGCCAAAGTCAGCGCGATTCACCAGGCGGGTTTCTTGATGCCGCCTGCCCCACCCTCAGCAAGGACCGTGCCCCGCTGGGACCCTCCTTCCTGGTGCGGGGCCGGCGCGCCCGCTTGTACTCATTCTCAACGCCGCAACCTTGTTGGCGGCTGACGTTTCGTGCAACGGGTGCCCGCGTTACAACAGGCCCCCGGCCTTGAACCATTCGTTCACATTTCGCGCCGCCGGGTTGCGAGGGCTTTCCCGAACCAGCGCCGCAGCTTGTGGCCTGAGGCAACGCTAAGCCCTGCCTCAAAGCCACGCCAGCAACGGTGACTTGGCCGCATCCCCGGTTCGCCGTGCGTGGCTAGGCTGCGCCCATGCAAGCACCCCCCCTGCCCGCCACGCCCCGCATCGCCCTGTTCCTGGATTTCGACGGCACCCTGGCCGACATCGCGCCGCGGCCCGAGGCCGTGGTCGTGGCCGAGGACGTGCCGGCGCGGCTGCAGGCATTGGCCGCGACGCTCGATGGCGCGCTGGCCGCGGTGTCCGGCCGGCCCATTGCCGAGATCGACCATTTCCTGCACCCGTTGCACCTGCCCGCGGCGGGTGTGCATGGCGCCGAGCGCCGTGACGCCGCCGGCGGCTGGCACCGGTTGCCAGTACCCGACCTGGACGCCGTGCTGGGTCCGCTGCAGGCCCTGTGTGCGGCGCATCCCGGATTGCTGCTGGAGCGCAAGACCGGTGCCCTGGCGTTGCACTACCGGCTTGCGCCGCAGCTGGAGGCGGCGTGCCTGACTGCCATGGAGGCGGCGCTGCGGCAACTGCCCGACATGGCGCTGATGCGCGGCAAGCAGGTCGTCGAGCTCAAGCCGCGCGCCGCCGGCAAGGGCAACGCGGTGCGCGCCTTCCTGGCCGAAGCGCCGTTCCAGGGGCGCCAGCCCTGGTTCTTCGGCGACGACGTCACCGACGAGGCCGGATTCGAGGCGGTGCAGGCACTGGGTGGTGTGGCCGTCAAGGTCGGCCCGGGCCCGACCTGCGCCGGCTTCCGCATATCGGACCCTGCTGCGCTGCAGCGCTGGCTGCAGACGGCGCTGCAGGCCTTGCAGGGCCCAACCTCGCAGCCCGGCGGGGAGGGCTGAGGCAGCGCGGTCCCTTTCCCGCGCACCGCCGTTCGCCGCCCCGGTTTCCAGGTCCCTGCTGCGCACGCCGCTTGCCCTGCGCGCTGGCTTCAAGTCAGCGTCTGCACCGCGCAGGGGCGGCATGCCCGCGGACGGTGCCTGCCGCAGCCGGGTTGCACGGGAGCCGCAGGGCAAGGCATGCGCCCTGCCCTGGGCGCTGACGGGACCGCCGTGGACCTGTTGGGGCGGCGGCGATGTTCACCGTACAAAGGCGGCGCGCCACCGGCGCGCGCAAAGAAAGGGGGAAGCGCATGCCGCGACTGGTCGTCGTCTCCAACCGCGTGGCCGATCCACGCAAGACCGCCGCCGGCGGCCTGGCCGTGGCGCTGGGCGAGGCGCTCAACGCCACCGGCGGGCTGTGGTTCGGCTGGAGCGGCAACATCCTCGACAAGGCCGAGGGCGGCGCCGCGGCGCCACCGCGGTTGCACGTGCAGCGCGCCGGCGACGTCACGCTCGCCACCCTGGATCTGACCCAGGAAGACCACGACGCCTACTACCTCGGCTACTCCAACGGCGTGCTGTGGCCGGTGTTCCATTACCGGCTCGACCTGGCCGACTTCGACTCCGGCTTCATCGGCGGCTACCGGCGCGTGAACCGGCTCTTCGCCCAGCAGCTGCTGCCGCTGCTGCGGCCCGACGACCTGATCTGGGTCCACGACTACCACCTGATCCCGCTGGCCGAGGAGCTGCGCGCGCTGGGCTGCCGCCAGCGCATCGGCTTCTTCCTGCACATCCCGCTGCCGCCGCCGCTGATCATGGCCGCCATCCCGGCGCACGAGTGGCTCATCCGCGCCCTCTTCGCCTACGACCTGGTCGGGTTGCAGAGCCAGGCCGACCTGAACCATTTCGCCCGCTACGTCTACACCGAGGCGCAGGCCGAGCAGGCGGCCGACGGCCGCTTCCGCGCCTTCGGCCGCGACGTGCGCGTGCAGGCCATTCCCATCGGCATCGACGTCGACGAGTTCGCCGCGCTCACGCAGGGACGCGAGGCCCAGGACACGCTGGCCACCATGCGCGAGCAGTACGCGAAGCGGCGGCTGCTCGTGGGCGTGGACCGGCTCGACTATTCCAAGGGCCTGCCGCAGCGCCTGCGCGCCATGCGCAGCCTGCTCACGCGCTACCCGGACAACTGCAACAGCGCCACGCTGATCCAGATCGCCTCGCCCTCGCGCGAGACCGTGGGCGCCTACAACGACCTGCGCCGCCAGCTCGAAGGTATATGCGGCTCCATCAACGGCAACTTCGGCGAGCTCGACTGGATGCCCATCCGCTACATCCACCGCACCGTGGCGCGCAAGCGGCTGCCGGGCCTCTACCGCGCCAGCCGCGTGGCGCTGGTGACGCCGCTGCGCGACGGCATGAACCTGGTGGCCAAGGAGTTCATCGCCGCGCAGGACCCGGCCGACCCCGGCGTGCTGGTGCTGTCGCGCTTCGCCGGCGCCGCGGAGCAGCTGCGCGATGCCCTGCTGGTCAATCCCTACGACAGCGATGGCAGCGCCGACGCCATCCAGCACGCGCTGCACATGCCGCTCGAAGAGCGCCAGGCGCGCCACGAGCGGCTGCTGGCCAGCATCCGCGAGTTCGATGTGCACTGGTGGCAGCGCCGTTTCCTGGACGAACTGCGCCAGTGATCGGCCACACCCGGCGCAGCCTGTCACCCGCTCCTGCAGCAGGATCAGTACACTGAACAAGTAAGGGACGCGCGCGACCGCGCGCCCGGCTGCGGGCTCAGGTTTCCTTGACGCCCAGCTTGTCGAGCAGGCCGTTGAGCTCGTCGAGCGAGCCGAAGGCGATGGCGATCTCGCCCTTCTCGCCGTGCAGCGTCTTGCGGCGGATGCGGATTTCCACCGCGGCGGTGAGCGCGTCGGCCAGCAACTCCTCGATGCGCTGCAGGTCGCGCGACTTGTCCTGCGCCTTGTCCGGGCCCGGCTTGGGCCGTGCCGGCGCCGCCTGGCGTGCCACCAGCTTCTCGGCTTCGCGCACCGAGAGCTTGCGCGCCACGATCTCGTTGGCGTGCAGGATCTGCTGTGCCGGCTCCACCGCCAGCAGCGCACGGGCGTGGCCCATGTCCAGGTCGCCGGCCATGAGCATCTGCTGCACCGGCGGGCACAGGTTGAGCAGCCGCAGCAGGTTGCTCGCGGCGCTGCGCGAGCGGCCGACGGCACGCGCGGCCTGCTCGTGCGTCAGGTTGAACTCCGTGACCAGGCGCTGCAGGCCCTGCGCCTCTTCCAGCGGGTTCAGGTCCTCGCGCTGGATGTTCTCGATCAGCGCCATCACGGCCGCCGACTCGTCGGGCACCTCGCGCACCAGCACCGGCACCTCTTCGAGCCCGGCGATGCGCGCGGCGCGGCTGCGGCGCTCGCCGGCAATGATCTCGTAGCGCCCCTCGTCGGCCGGTCGCACCAGGATCGGCTGCATCACGCCCTGGCTCTTGATGCTCTCGGCCAGCTCGTAGAGCGAACCCTCGTCCATGCGCGTGCGCGGCTGGTAGCGCCCGGGCGTGAGCAGGTCCAGCTTCAAGACCGTCGGCGGCGCCTCGGGTGCCTCCACGCGTGGGCCGAGCAAGGCTTCGAGGCCCAGTCCCAGCCCCTTGGGTTTCTTCGTCACCATGGCGCGATTGTCGGCGATAGCCCGGCGGCCACCGCGACCTCGCGCAACAGTTCGAGACCTTGTGCCCAGTCGCCCAGGCCGGAGTCGGCGTTGATGTGGCCGAGCGGGCCGATGTCCACGCACCGCGCACCCCAGTCGGCCGCCATGGCGGCGGCGCGCGCCGGGGTGCAGTAGGGGTCATCGCTGCTGATCACCGCCGTGGCCGCGAACGGCAGCCGCTGGCGCACGATGGGCCGCCAGTTGTAGAGGTTGGGCGGCATGTCCTCGCGCTCCGGGTCGGGCGGTGCCACCAGCAGCGCGCCGCCCACGCGCGCGGTGTTGCGCGAATGCGCCGCCCACGCCGCCACCAGCTGGCAGCCCAGGCTGTGTGCCGCCAGTAGCAGCGGGCCGCGGCGCGCGAGCACGGCTTCTTCGAGTTGCGCCATCCAGTCGCCGCGGCGCGGCCACAGCCAGTCGCCCTGCTGCACGCGGGTGAAGCCGGGGCGCTGTTCCCAGCGGCTTTGCCAGTGTTCGGGGCCGGAGCCCTGCCAGCCGGGCAGGATCAGTACTTGCAGGTCGTCCATGGGCCTTGGCTTATCCTCATGCGTTTGCTCGAAGTGAAGTGAGTTTGGAGAAGCGACGATGAAACATACCGTGTTCGTGGACGGTCAGGAGGGCACCACCGGGCTGCGCATCCATGAGTACCTGGCGCAGCGCGACGACATCGAGCTGCTGCGCATCGACCCCGACAAGCGCAAGGATCCGGCCGAGCGCGCCCGGTTGCTCGATGCCGCGCAAGTGTCCTTCCTGTGCCTGCCTGACGCCGCCTCGCGCGAGGCCGCGGCGCTGGTGCGCAATCCCGACGCCTGCCTGATCGACGCCAGCACCGCGCACCGCACCGCGCCGGGCTGGGTGTTCGGCCTGCCGGAGCTGGCCAAGGGGCAGCGCGAGCTGATCCGCCGCTCCAAGCGCATCTCGAACCCGGGCTGCCACTCCACCGCCTTCATCCTGCTGCTGCGCCCGCTGCTGGACGCCGGTATCGTCGCGCCGGACCTGCCGCTGTCGGCCACGTCCATCACCGGCTATTCCGGTGGCGGCAAGAGCATGATCGCCGAGTACGAGGCGGGCGGTAATGCGAAGCTGGCCTCGCCGCGGCCCTACGGCCTGAGCCTGGCGCACAAGCACATCCCGGAAATGACGGCCCATACCGGGCTGCAGGTGGCGCCGGTGTTCATGCCCGTGGTCGGCCCGTTCCTGAAGGGTCTGGCCGTGAGCGTGCCGCTGCACTTTTCGCAACTGGCCGCCGGCACCGACGCGCAGCGGCTGCACGCCGCCTACGCCGCGCACTACGAGGGCGAGCGCTTCATCAACGTGCTGCCCCTGGGCGACGCCGCCAACCTGGACGGCAACTTCTTCGACGTGCAGGCCTGCAACGACACCAACCGCGTGGACATCGCCGTGTTCGCCAGCGACAAGCAGGCCATCGTCGTGGCGCGCCTGGACAACCTGGGCAAGGGCGCCAGCGGCGCCGCGGTGCAGTCGATGAACATTCACCTGGGCCTGGATGAGGGCCTGGGTCTCTGAACCCCGGCGGCCCTGCGCTGCATGAAGCCGCCTGCGGGCGGCTTTTTCATGGTCGCGAGCCACGGCCCCGCGGCCTTCACCTCGGCACCGTCCGGCGCTCAGCGCTTGCCGCAGCGCTTCACCAGTTCCTCGGCAAATTCCACGTAGGCCTGCGCCCCCTTGGCGTTCGGATCGAACACCACGCCGGGCTGGCCGTAACTGGGCGCTTCGGCCAGGCGCACGTTGCGCGGGATGACGGTATCGAAGACCTTATCGCCAAAATGGTGTTTCAGCTGCTCGCTGACCTGCTGCTGCAGCGTCATGCGCGGGTCGAACATCACGCGCAGCAGTCCGATGATCTGCAGTTGCGGGTTCAGGCTGGCGTGGATCTGCTTGATGGTGTTGACCAGGTCCGTCAGCCCCTCCAGCGCGAAATACTCGCACTGCATCGGCACCACCACGCCGTGCGCTGCGCACATGCCGTTGAGCGTGAGCAGACTCAGCGACGGCGGGCAATCGACCAGCACGAAGTCATAGTCGGCATCGCAGGCAGCCAGCGCGGAGCGTAGCCGGTCCTGGCGCCGCTCCACGCCCACCAGTTCCACCTCCGCGCCGGAAAGCTCGCGATTGGCGCCCAGCACGTCGTAGCCGGCCTTGTCGGCATGCACGCGGGCGTCGCGCACCGAGGCTGCCTCGATCAGCACCTCGTACACGCTGTGTTCCAGGGTGCGCTTGTCCACGCCCGAGCCCATGGTGGCGTTGCCCTGGGGGTCCAGGTCCACCACCAGCACCCGCTGGCCAATGCGCGCCAGCCCGGCGGCCAGGTTGACTGCCGTGGTGGTCTTGCCCACGCCGCCCTTCTGGTTGGCAATGCAAAAGATCTTGGCCATGGTCGAGGTGTTTGTTGTGATGATGAAGAAGGAGTCAGCGCACCAGGCGCAGACCGAAACCCAGCAAGGCCAGGCCCGCAAGCCGCTGCAATGCGCGCGCCAGCCGGCGATGGGCTCGCACGTAGCCGGCCACCGCCTCGGCACCGGCGCACAGCGCAAGGCACCAGGCCGCCGTGATCAGGGCGATAAGCAGCGCCATGAACGCAAAGGTCCAGACGCCCTGCTGGCGCGCGGGGTCGATGAAGAGCGGAAAGAAAGCCATGTAGAACACGATGGCCTTCGGATTGGACAGGGTGATCAGGAAGCCCTGGCGCAGGTAGCGCCCCGGACTGACGCGCACGGGCAAGGCGGCGCCTTCGTCCCGGCTCAACAGCATTCTCAGCCCCAACCAACCCAGGTAAGCCGCACCGGCCACCTGCAGCGCCTTGAACAGCAGCGGATTCGCCGCCAGCAGCGCCGCCATGCCCGCCACGGCCAGCCACAGCAAAACCTGGTCGCCCAGGATCAGGCCCAGCGTCGCGGCCGCACCGCCCTTGAAACCGCCCTGCCCCGTACTGCTCAGCAGCATGAACGTGCCGGGACCTGGCAAGGCCAGGAACAGGATCACGGACGCGCAGAACGCGCCGACGTCGATGCCGAGCATGCAGTTCTCCAAAGCTTGGACACCGGCACCGCTGTCCGGCTGAAGCCTCGATTGTCCCGTGTCAGGCGCGCGGCCGCATCCATACCAGGCAGCGCTCTGCGTCCAGACCGGGCACAGTGAGCGGTTCCACGTGAAACACCTCCACGTCGCCCGGCAAGACGGCCATTTCGTCGTCGGGCCGCTTGCCCTTCATGGCCAGCCACAGCCCCCCGGCAGCCAGCCGTTCCTGGGTCAGCGTCACGAAGTCCAGCAGCGTGGCGAAGGCCCGGCTGGTGATCAGGTCGTAGCGGCCGGGCAGCTGTTCCACGCGGGCATGCTCGGCACGCAAGTTCGGCAACCGCAGCTCCGCTCCGGCCTGCCGGATGAACGCCGCCTTCTTGCCGACCGTGTCCACGCAACTGACTTGCAGAGCCGGGCACAGGATGGCGATCAGCACGCCCGGCAAACCGCCGCCGCTGCCCACGTCCAGCAGCCGCAGGCCCTCGCGGCCACCCCAGGCCCGCTGCAGCGGCGGCAGGGCTGCCAGGCAATCGGCCAAGTGATGCGTGAACATCTGCGCCGGATCGCGCAGCGCCGTCAGGTTGTAGGTCTTGTTCCAGCGTTGCAGCAGCGCGAGGTAGTCCTGCAACTGCAGAAGCTGTCGCTCATCCGCTTGCAGACCCAGCGCGGACAGCAGCGCCGCGATGCGCCCGGTATCGGCTGGCACTGCGGCGGTGGTGTCAGGCTGCTGCATCGCCACCCGCCTCGGCCAATGCCGTCACCTTGAATTCCTTCCAGCTGCCCTTGCGCAGGTGCACCAGCAGCAGCGAGATGGCCGCCGGCGTGATGCCTGAAATGCGCGAAGCTTGGCCCAGCGTGGCCGGCCGGTGCTTGGCCAGCTTCTGCCGTACCTCGAACGACAGGGCCGTGATTTCCGAATAGTCCAGGTCCTCGGGCAGCGGCAGCTTCTCGTACTGGGCTGCGCGCTGCACTTCTTCCTGCTGCTTGTCGATATAGCCGGCGTACTTGACGCCGATCTCGACCTGCTCGATCACCGCATCGGCCAGTTCCACGCCCAGCTCGGCGCCCAGTGTTTCACGTGAAACAACGGTTTCCGGCGCTCCCCGCTCATTGCCCCGGGCCTGCTTCGCCAGCGCGTCGATTGCAGCCATCCTGTCCCAATCCACACCGGGACGCCGCAGCAGGTCCACCAGCGCGTACTCGCGCTCGATGGCCTTGCCCAGCAGTGCCTCGGCCTGCTCTGCCGCCAGCCAGCGCGGATGCACCCAACTCTCGCGCAGGCGCTGTGTTTCACGTGAAACAGCGTCGCGCTTGCGGTTGAAAGCCTCCCAGCGCGCATCGTCCACCAAGCCCAGCCGGCGCCCTTCCTCGGTCAGGCGCAGGTCGGCATTGTCCTCGCGCAGTTGCAGCCGGAACTCGGCCCGGCTGGTGAACATGCGGTAAGGCTCGCTCACGCCGCGGGTAATGAGGTCGTCCACCAGCACACCCAGGTAGGCCTGGTCCCGCCCGGGCAGCCAGGGCGCCTCGCCCCTGGCCTGCAACGCCGCATTGAGGCCGGCAAACAAGCCCTGGGCCGCGGCCTCCTCGTAGCCGGTGGTGCCGTTGATCTGCCCGGCGAAGAACAGGCCCTTGATGGCGCGCGTCTCGAAGCTCGGCGACAGCTCGCGCGGGTCGAAGTAGTCGTACTCGATGGCGTAGCCCGGGCGCAGGATGTGCGCGTTCTCCAGGCCCGGCATGGAGCGCACCGCCGCGAGCTGGATGTCGAAGGGCAGCGAGGTGGAAATCCCGTTGGGATAGAACTCGTGCGTGGTCAGCCCTTCGGGCTCCAGGAAGATCTGGTGCGAGTCCTTGTCCGCAAAGCGGTTGATCTTGTCCTCGATGCTGGGGCAGTAGCGCGGGCCGACCCCCTCGATCACACCGGTGAACATCGGGCTGCGGTCGAAGCCGCTGCGGATGATCTCGTGCGTGCGCCCGTTGGTATGCGTGATCCAGCACGGCAGCTGGCGCGGGTGCTGCGAGGCATGGCCCATGAAGCTGAACACCGGCACCGGGTCCAGGTCGCCGGGCTGCTCGGTGAGCTTCGAGAAGTCGATGCTGCGCCCGTCGATGCGCGGCGGCGTGCCGGTCTTGAGCCGGCCCTGCGGAAGCTTCAGCTCCTTGAGCCGGGCCGACAGGCTCACCGCCGGCGGGTCGCCGGCGCGGCCGGCGCTGTAGTTCTGCAGGCCGACGTGGATCTTGCCGTCCAGGAAGGTGCCGGCCGTCAGCACCACCGTCGGCGCCCGGAAGCGCAGGCCGATCTGCGTCACCGCGCCCACCACCCGGTCGCCCTCCACCATCAGGTCGTCCACCGCCTGCTGGAACAGCCACAGGTTGGGCTGGTTTTCCAGACGGTGCCGGATCGCGGCCTTGTACAGGATGCGGTCCGCCTGTGCCCGCGTGGCGCGCACGGCCGGTCCCTTGCTGGCGTTGAGGATGCGGAACTGGATGCCGGCCTCGTCGGTGGCCGCCGCCATCGCGCCGCCCAGCGCATCCACTTCCTTGACCAGGTGACCCTTGCCGATCCCGCCGATCGACGGGTTGCAGCTCATCTGGCCGAGCGTCTCGATGTTGTGGGTCAGCAGCAGCGTGCGGCAGCCCATGCGGGCCGCGGCCAGCGCCGCCTCGGTGCCGGCATGGCCACCGCCGACGACGATGACCTCGAATTCCTGGGGATGCAGCACGGCGCACACCGCCGCTCCCGCGACGGCCTCATGAAGTGGCAAACCCTCGATTTTAAGGTTGCGGGGCTACCGGCCCACCTGCGGGGGCATGGCCGAAATGCCGCTCCCAGGTCTTGTCGAAGAAGTAATGCACGACCATGTTCACCAGCGGCTCCACCAGCGTCACCGCGCCGGCCACCGCCACGCTGCCCGTCAGGGCGTAGCTCACGCCGAATGCCGTGCCGACGTGCACCACGCCGAAAGCCGCCGTCTTGGCCATGCCGTTCTCCGTTCGCCTCAATGAGAATGATTCCTGACGCCATGGTGGCGGACCCAGGACATAAGCGCCAATCAATTGGCGCCATGCCGGCGATAGCCTGAAGACGTCAAGCGGGCGTGGAGGCCGAATCGGGATGCTTGGCCGGGCGCGTCGCCGTAGCCATGGGCGCAGGCGCTGCCGGCCGCTGCGCGGCGGCACGGCGGCGCTGCCGGCGCCGGGCCAGGAGCGAGAAAGCGCCGGCCAGCGCCAGCAGCGCGGCGCTGCCGACGGCGGCGCGGTAGCGCACCGCCGCCTGCTCCGCCTGCACGCCGCGCAGCACGCCGGCCTCGTCCACGGCGGCCAGGGCCAGCAGCGGCGTTGCGCCGGCCGTGCGCTGCCAGCCCAGGATGCGGCGCCCTTCTTCCGGCGGCCAGCTCTGGCTCGTCACTTCACCGGCACGCGGCGCGCGCTCGAACAGCGGCGCCACCGCGAAAGGCAGCGGCTCCACCAGCCCGTCGCTGCGCGCCACGGCCACGCCGTCGCTGCGCACCAGCAGCAGCAGGTCGCCGCGCGTGGGCTGCAGCCGCCGCAGCAGCCCGGTGAGATAGCCGGGCGACAGCGTCAGCAGCACCTGGCCATGGCCGGGCAAGGGCCGCGTGAAGCTCACTGCACCGGCCACCGGCGCACGCGCCGGCGCGCCGACCGCAAGACCGGGGGCGGATGCCGGCAGCCCGTCGATCGCTCCCGGCGCGGTGCCACCGTCCATCGGCTGCAGCCGGCCCTTGGCATCGAGCACGCCCAGCTGCAGCACGGCGCCGGCCGGATAGGGCAGCGGCGGCAGCGGCTGGCGGTCGCCCCCCCACTGGGCGCCCACGGTGGAGAGCACGAAGTCCGCCGACTGCAGCAGCGTCTCGGCCTGGAGTGCCAGCGTGTCGGCCAGGTGCGTGGCGCGCGTGGCCGCGTTGACCAGCGCGCGCTCGCGTGCCTGCTGCTGGGTATGCAGCAGCTGGGTCCAGTACGCGCCGCAGGCCAGCACGGCGGCAGCGGGCAGGGACCAGGTCAGCAGGCGGCGGGGGGCTCGCATCGCAGGCGGGAAAGCAAGAGAGGGGAAGGGGAAGGAGGCAGCTCCAGGGCTGCGGCAGGGCGGGAAGCGGAGCGGGCCGCAGTGGGGATGCGTTGATGCTGCCAGCGCTGCATTGATCGAAACTGACAAGCCGCCCAAGGCAAGGGCCAACCCTGAGGCAGCACAATGCGCGCTTCGTCCGCATTGCGGGACACGCCTTCGCCTCATGGACTGTCGCCCCGGCTGCGGAGCCTGCTGCACCGCCCCCTCGATCTCCAGCGCCATTCCCGGCATGCCCGACGGCAAGCCGGCCGGCGTGCGCTGCGTGCAGCTGGGCACGGACGAGCGCTGCCTCATTTTTGGGCACCCGAAGCGCCCGGCGGTGTGCGCCTCGCTGCAACCGAGCGCGGCCATGTGCGGTACGAGCCGCGAGCAGGCGATGCAGTGGCTCGCCTGGATGGAACGCCAGACGGCGCCCTGAACGCGCCGCGGTTCCAGCGCCTGCCGCTCAAGCGGCCTGCAGCAGCCGCTGCAGCTCCCCGCTGGCCATGAGTTTCTCCAGCTCCTGCGCCCCGCCCACGAGCTGGCCGCGCACGAACACCATCGGGAAGGTGGGCCAGCCGGTCCACATCTTCAGCGCATTGCGCCGGCGCCACTGGCTGAAATAGCTGCCGTAGTCGAGGTCGAAGTGCCCGATGCCGGCGCGGTCCAGCGCGCGGCGCGCGCGCTTCGGAAACGGGTTCTGCGCCATGCCGACCACCACCACCGCGTGCGCCGCCACCGCGCGTTGCACCTCGGCCACGATGTCGGCATGCAGCGTGGCGACATGCTCGCGGATGGCCGGATGCAGCCGCGCTTCTTCGAGGATGGAACGGGACATGCCAGGAGGAAGGGGAAGCCGCGACAGCGGCTATCGTACGTGGCCGACCCCCCGAATGAAGGAGACCCGACACATGAAGCTCTACTACAGCCCGGGCGCCTGCTCGCTGAGCCCCCACATCGTGCTGCACGAGGCCGCCCTGCCCTGCGAGCTGGTGCTGGCCAGCACCAAGACGCACAAGCTGCCCGACGGCACCGACTACTACACCATCAACCCCAAAGGCTCGGTGCCGCTGCTGGAGCTCGACAACGGCGAGCGCCTCACCGAAGGGCCGGCCGTCGTGCAGTACCTGGCCGACCAGGTGCCCGACCGCAAGCTCGCCCCTGCCGCCGGCACCATGGAGCGCTACCGCCTCATGGAGTGGCTCAACTTCATCACCAGCGAGCTGCACAAGAGCTTCGGCGCCTTCTTCACGCCAGGCATGCCCGACGACGCCAAGGCGCTCTACCGTGCCCGGCTGCGCCAGAAGCTGCAGTACGTGGACGACCAGCTCGCCGGCAAGTCCTACCTGATGGGCGACGCCTTCAGCGTGGCCGACGCCTACCTGTTCACCGTGACGAACTGGGCCGAGCCCACGCAGGTGGACATCGCCGACCTGGCCAACCTGCAGGCCTTCCGCCAGCGCATGCTGCAGCGCCCGGCGGTGCAGGCGGCGATGAAGCACGAGGGATTGATCAAGTAAAGCCTGGGGCCGGCTGCGCAACAGCTGACCCGGCCATTCAACCCAGCCGCGCCGCCGCCAGCAGCTCCTGCGTGTAGGGCTGGCGCGGCGCGCTGAACAGGCTTTCCGCCTCGCCCTGCTCCACCATCTCGCCCTGGCGCATCACGATCACGCGGTGCGACATGGCACGCACCACCGCCAGGTCGTGGCTGATGAAGACGTAGCTCAGCCCGTAGCGCTGCTGCAGTTGCGCCAGCAACGCCAGCACCTGCTGCTGCACCGACACGTCCAGCGCCGAGGTCGGCTCGTCGAGCACCAGCAGCTCCGGCTCCAGCACCACCGCGCGCGCGATGGCGATGCGCTGGCGCTGCCCGCCGCTGAACTCGTGCGGATAGCGCTGCAGCACGTCGGCCACGCCGTGGCGCTCGCTCAAGCCCACCTCGTCGAGCATCTTCAGCACCCGCTGCTCGCGCTGCTCGCGGCTGAGCTGCGGCTGGTGCAGGGCCAGGCCTTCGCCCACGATCTGGCCCACGGTCATGCGCGGGCTCAACGAGCCGAAGGGGTCCTGGAACACCACCTGCATGCGCCGGCGCATGGCGCGCAGCGCGTCGCGCCCGGCGTCGTCGATGCGCTGCCCGTCGAGCCGCACCTGCCCGCCGGCAATGGGCTGCAGCGCCAGCAGCGCCATTCCGAGCGTGGTCTTGCCCGAGCCCGACTCGCCCACGATGCCCAGCGTCTCGCCGCGGCGCAGCTCCAGCGTGGCCTGGCGCACCGCTTCGAACGGTGGTTGCTTGCGAAACCAGTTGCCCTTGCGCGGGAAGTGCACGCGGATGTCCTGCCCCTGCAGCAGCACCGGCGCCTCGGCCGGCACCGGCTGCACCACGCGCTTCGGGCGGCTGCCCAGCAGCTTCCTCGTGTAGGGGTGCTGCGGGTCGGCGAACACGGCGGCCGTGTCGCCGGTTTCGACCAGGCGCCCGCGCTCCATCACGCCCACGCGGTGCGTGAAGCGGCGCACCAGGTTCAGGTCGTGGGTGATGAACAGCAGCGCCATGCCCATCTCGTCCTGCAATTCATCCAGCAGCGCCAGGATCTGCGCCTGGATCGTCACGTCCAGCGCCGTCGTGGGCTCGTCGGCAATCAGCAGCTTGGGCTTGCACGCCAGCGCCATGGCGATCATGGCGCGCTGGCGCTGCCCGCCCGAGAGCTCGTGCGGGTAGGCATCCACCCGGCGCTGCGGCTCGGGGATGCCGGTGCGCGCCAGCAGCTCGATGGCGCGCGCGCGCGCCGCGTTCGGGCGCAGCGCCTCGTGCAGCTCCAGCACCTCGGCGATCTGGTTGCCCACGCGGTAGAGCGGGTTCAGCGCCGTCATCGGCTCCTGGAAGATCATGCCGATGTCGCGCCCGCGCAGGCCCTGCATGCGCCGCTCGGGCAGCCGCATCAGGTCCTCACCGCCGAAGCGGATCACGCCGCTGCTCTGTGCCCCGTCCACCAGCCGCAGCACCGACAGCGAGGTGATCGACTTGCCCGACCCCGACTCGCCCACCAGCGCGAACTTTTCCCTCGGCCGCACCTGGAAGCTCACGTCATTGACGACCGTGGCGGCGCCGAAGCGCACCGTCAGGTGTTCGACGCTGAGCAGCGGCTCGGATGCACTCACGGGGTGGCTCATGACTTGCGCGTGTCGAAGGCGTCGCGCAGCGCGTCGCCGATGAAGGTCAGCAGCAGCATCGTGAGCGCGAGCAGGATGAAGGTCGGGACGATGATCCACCAGGCGTCGAGGTTGGCCTTGCCCTGGTTGAGCAGCTCACCGAGCGAGGGCACGGTGGGCGGCACGCCCAGGCCCAGGAAGTCCAGCGAGGTCAGCGCCAGGATCGCCGCGCTCATGCGGAACGGCAGGAACGTGATCACCGGCGTGAGCGAGTTGGGCAGCACGTGGCGGAAGATGATCTGCCGGTTCGTCAGCCCCAGCGCCCGCGCCGCCTTGACGAAGTCCAGCGAGCGGTTGCGCAGGAACTCCGCGCGCACGTAGTCCGACAGTCCCATCCAGCCCCACAGCGACAGCAGGATCAGCAGCAGCAGCAGCGAGGGCTCGAAGATCGACGCGAAGATGATCAGCAGGTACAGCTCCGGCACCGCGCCCCAGACCTCGATGACCCGTTGAAGGGTCAGGTCCAGCTTGCCGCCGAAGTAGCCCTGCATCGCGCCGGCCAGCACGCCCAGCACCGTGCCGACGAAGGTCAGCGCCAGCGCGAACCAGATGCTCACCCTGAAGCCGTAGAGCAGCCGCGCCAGCATGTCGCGGCCCTGGCTGTCGGTGCCCAGCACGTTGCGCGCGCCCGGCGGCGCCGGGTCGGGCTGCCTGGAGAAGTAGTCGGTGGAGGTGGCGGAATGCGGGTTGACGGTGCCCAGCCGCCAGTTGCCAGGCTTGTCGAACTGCGCGGCGATGAAGGGGTCCTTCCAGTCGGTGGGCGTGGCGAAGTCGCCGCCCAGCGCCGTCTCCGGCGGGTTGCTGAGCACGGGGAAGAACCAGCGCCCCTCGTACTTCGCCACCAGCGGCCGGTCGTTGCTCACCAGCTCGGCCAGCGTCGAGACCACCAGCATCGCGATGAACAGCCACAGCGAGACGTAGCCCACGCGGTTGCGCTTGAAACGGGCCCAGGCGCGCTGGTTGCGCGAGCGGGACGCCTGCGCCGCCGCGGGCGCCGGCGCGGCGGCGGCGTCGGCCGCGCCCGCGGGCGCGTCGGGCATCAGGTCCACGGGCCGGTCGGTGCCCTGGGCGGCGGCGGGCGTGGCCGGGCCGCGGCCGGGGGCGCCGGAGGCGCCGGGCAGGAGGGGGGATGAGCTCATGCGCCGCGCCTCACTTAGCCACGCTGCCGAACTGCACGCGCGGATCGACCACCACGTACAGCAGGTCGGAGATCAGCTTGACCACCAGGCCGATCAGCGTGAAGAGGTACAGCGACCCGAGCACGACGGGATAGTCGCGCCGGATCACGGACTCGTAGGCCAGCAGCCCCAGGCCATCGAGCGAAAACAGCGTCTCGATCAGCACGGATCCTGCGAAGAAGGCGCCGATGAAGGCCGCCGGAAAGCCCGTCACCAGCGGGATCAGCGCGTTCCTGAAGATGTGCTTGTAGAGCACGCGCCGCTGCGACAGCCCCTTGGCGCGCGCCACCAGCACGTACTGCTTGCGCATCTCCTCGACGAAGGTGTTCTTGGTCAGCATGGTCATCACGGCAAAGCTGCCGATCACGAGGCAGATCAGCGGCAGGGTCAAGTGCCAGAAGTAGTCGGCGATGCGCGCCGGCCACGACAGCTCGGCCCAGTTGTCCGAGGTCAGCCCGCGCAGCGGGAACCATTCGTAGAAGGTGCCGCCGGCAAACAGCACGATCAGCAGCACCCCCAGCACGAAGCCGGGAATCGCGTAGCCCACCAGCACCAGCAGCGTCGTGAACGCATCGAAGCGCGTGCCCTCGCGCACCGCCTTGGCCACGCCCAGCGGGATCGATATCAGGTACGAGATGAAGAAGGACCACAGCCCCAGCGAGATCGACACCGGCAGCTTCTCCTTGATGAGCGTCCACACGTCCTTGTTCTGCAGGAAGCTCGTGCCCAGGTCGAAGCGCGCGAACTGGCCCAGCATCTCGACGTAGCGCACGTGCGCGGGCTTGTCGAAGCCGTAGAGCTTCTTGAGCTCCTCGATCTGGCGCGCGTCGCTGTCGCGCCCGGCCTTGTAGGCGTCGCTGTCGCCGCCGCGCTGGTTGGCGCGGGCCTCGGCCATGAGCTGCTCCACCGGCCCGCCGGGCACGAACTGGATCACGATGAAGGTGATGGTCAGCGCCCCCAGCAGCGTGGGGATCATGAGCAGCAGCCGCTTGAGGATGTAGCCGAGCATCGGTCGTCAGCGCCTTTCGGAGTCCGGGATCCACCAGCACATGATCGGCCAGGCGCTGTTCTCGCCCGCGGTGTCGATGCTGAAGTACAGCGGCGGCTTGGCCGGTATGCCGAAGCGGTTCCAGTACGAGGCCCGCTCGGCCGCGACGTACACGTCGGGCACCTGCCAGTGGTTCCACATCACGATGCGGTCCATGGCACGGCAGCAGTCGCGCAGCTCGGCCAGGGTCTGCACCTTGGCCATGACGGCCAGGATGTGGTCGATGGCCGCGCTCTTGATGCCGCGGAAGTTGCCGTTGCCCTTCTCGTCGGCGGCCTGCGAGCCGTAGCTGGTGATGTAGCCCGCGGCATTGGGCAGCGTGAACTTGCCCTCGACGATGGTGATGACGTCGAAGTCGTAGTTCTCCAGCCGGTTGCGGTAGAGCGCGAAATCGACGTTGCGCTCGCGCAGCGTGATGCCGAGCTTGTCGCAGTTCTTCTGCCAGTCGGCGATGCGCCCGCCGCTGTCACCGGGGTTGAGGTACTCCAGCTCCAGCGCACGCCCCTGCGCGTTGCGCAGCCGGCCGTCGGCGGCGAGCTTCCAGCCCGCGTCCTCCAGCAGCGCGCGCGCCTTGAGCAGGTTGCGCCGCAGGTCGGGCGCGCCGCCGGCGGTGCTGGGCGGGCGGAACGCCGGGCCGAACACCTCGGCCGGCAGCTCGCGGCGGTAGGGCTCCAGCAGCGCCAGCTCGCCCGGCGAGGGCAGCCCCTCGGCCGCGAACTCGGAGTTGTTGAACACGCTGTAGGCGCGCTTGAGCAGCCCGAAGCGGTTGATGCGCTCGAAGTCGTAGGCCAGCGCGATGGCCTCGCGCACGCGCCGGTCGCGCAGCAGCTCGCGCCGGGTGTTGAACTGGTGGCTCTGCAGCCCCTGGCCGGTGGCGGTCTCGAAGGACTTCTTGACGATGCGCCCGTCCTCCCACTTCGGCCCCTGGTGCTGGCGCACCCAGGCGCGCGAGCTGTACTCCTTGTAGAGGTCGTACTCGCCGGTCTTGAAGGCCTCGAAGGCCACCGCGGCGTCCTTGTACATGCGGTAGACGACACGGTCGAAGTTGAACCAGCCGCGGCGCGCCGGATGGTCCTTGGCCCAGTAGTCCGGGTTGCGCCGGAACTCGATGCGCCGGCCCATGTCCACCGCGGCGATGGTGTAGGGGCCGGTGGTGATGGGGTATTCCGTGACGACCTGGTCCAGCGGCTTCATCTTGCCGTCCGTCCCCAGACCCCACTTGCGCGAGAACACCGGCAGGCCCCCGACCAGGAACACCGTGTCCATGCTGCGGTCCTTGATGCCGAAACGCACCGTGCGCTCGTCGAGCACCGTCACCGGGCCGGCCGGCGCGTAGGTCTGCACCAGCGCCGGCGAGGCCTGCTTGCTGGTGAGGCGCTCGAAGCTGAACCTCACGTCCTCGGCCGTCACCGGGTCGCCGTTGGCGAAGCGTGCCCGCGGATGCAGCCGGAACGTGACCGAGGAGCGGTCCGGCGCCACCAGGAAGGCCTCCGCCAGCAGCCCGTACATGGTCTGCGGCTCGTCGTCGGAGGCGGTGCACAGCCCCTCGAACATGAACAGCGACACCCCCGCCGGCGCGTTGCCGCGCACGGTGAAGGGGTTGAACTTGTCGAAGCTGGAGCGCCGGTCCGGGTTGCGCAGCCGCAGCACGCCGCCCTTGGGCGCGTCGGGCCGGACGTACTCGAAGTGCGTGAAGCCCGGCGGGTACCTGGGCTCGCCGAAGGCGGCCAGCGCATGCACCCAGCGCCCGCCTTCGGGCACGGCGCCCGCGGCGTCGGCCGGGGCCGGGGCGGGCGTGGCGGGGGCAATGGGAGCGGCGGCGCCAGCGCTCCTGGAGGCCGCCAGCGCCGCCAGCGCCGGCCAGGCCGGCCACAGTCCCGTGGAGAACAGCAGCGCCGCGCAGCGGCGGCGGTCGCGCCGCGTGGGTGCGGCAGGCTTGTTGGACATCGTTGTCAACGGACGGGCCCGCGGGCCCGGGGTGGGATGGTCCGAAGGATCATGCGCGAAATGGCGCCGCGGCGGCAATGCGAGGGCCGCGCGCCGGGCACCGCCGGTGCCCGCGCCGCGGGCATCATGGGCATCGCGCCCGCACGCACGGCATGCCGCATGCTGAAAGCGCGCGTCCCGCGGCGCCCGGACACGGACTCCGCGCCGCCCAGCCCAAAGGACACACCTCGATGGAACTGCTGACCGACCCGCAAGCCTGGATCGCCTTCCTCACGCTCACCGCGCTGGAGTTGGTGCTGGGCATCGACAACATCATCTTCATATCGATCCTGGTCGATAAGCTGCCGCGCGAGCGGCGCGAGTTCGCGCGGCGCCTGGGCCTGTTCATGGCCATGTTCATGCGCATCGGGCTGCTGCTGCTGCTGTCCTGGATCATCGGCCTGGTCGAGCCGCTGTTCACGGTGCTGGGCCAGGAGATCTCCGGGCGCGACCTGATCCTCATCCTCGGCGGCCTGTTCCTGGTCTGGAAGAGCACCGGCGAGATCCACCAGTCGCTCGAAGGCGAGGAAGGCCACGAGTCCAAGGCCGTGGCGTCGAGCTTCGGCGCCGTGATCCTGCAGATCATGATCATCGACCTGGTGTTCTCGCTCGACTCGATCATCACCGCCGTGGGCATGGTCGACGAGGTCGCGGTCATGATCGCCGCCGTCGTCGCCTCGGTCGGGATGATGATGGTCTTCGCCGGCCCCATCGGCCGCTTCGTCTCCGACCACCCGACCATCAAGATGCTGGCGCTCTCCTTCCTGGTGGCCGTGGGCGTGGTGCTGCTGGCCGAGGGCTTCGGCCACCACGTGCCCAAGGGCTACATCTACTTCGCCATGGCCTTCTCGCTGATTGTGGAGATGCTCAACATCCGCCTGCGCAAGCGCGCCGCGCAGCCCACGCACCTGCACTCGGCCTACAGCCCGGACGACGCCCAGCCGCCGCGCTGAACACCCTGGGCGGCGCCAAGGCGCCGCAGCACCGCGCCACGCGCTGACTGACGGGGCCGCCCTCGGGGCGGCCCCTTTCGTTTCATGGAACCCGGCATGCAGCCGCATGCAATGCCAAGGCGGGATGCGGCGCCTACAGTGACCTGCATGGACACCACCACCTCCGCCACCACCCCTGACACCGTCCGCCACCCGCGCAGCGTCGAACGCCTGGTGACAGGCATGCCGACGAGCGATGGTGCAGGGGTAAAACTCACGCGCGTGCTGACGCAGCCGCTGCAGCGCCGGCTCGACCCGTTCCTGATGCTCGATGCCTTCGGCACCGACAACCCCGACGACTACATCGCCGGCTTTCCCGATCACCCGCACCGCGGCTTCGAGACCGTGACCTACATGATCGCCGGCCGCCTGCGCCACCGCGACAGCGCCGGCCACGAGGGGCTGCTGGCGGGCGGCGGCGTTCAGTGGATGACCGCCGGCCGCGGCCTGGTGCACAGCGAGATCCCCGAGCAGCAGGAAGGCCGCATGGAGGGCTTCCAGCTCTGGCTGAACCTGCCCTCGGACCGGAAGCTGTGCGAGCCCGGCTACCGCGACATCGCCTCCGGCGAGATCCCGGAGTTCACCAGCGCCGAAGGGGTGCGCGTGCGCGTCATCGCCGGCACGAGCCACGGCGTGGCCGGCGCGGTGCAACGCGAGCGCACCGAGCCGCTGTACCTGGATCTGCAGCTGCCGCCGGGCGCGGCCTTCGAGCAGGCCCTGCCGCCGGGACACAACGCGTTTGCCTACGTCTATCGCGGCGCGCTGGACATCGCCGGCACGGCCGTGCCGCTGCAGCGCATGGCGATCCTGCGCAACGAGGCCGGCAGCGACGGCGTGCGCCTGGCGGCCGGTCCCGAAGGCGCGCGCGCCCTGCTCATCGCCGGGCAGCCGCTGAACGAACCCATCGCGCAGTACGGCCCCTTCGTCATGAACACGAACGAGCAGGTGTTCCAGGCCGTGGAGGACTTCCGCGCCGGCCGTTTTGCCTAGGGTGAACCCTGACTTTTGGGCCCGCCGCGGCGGGCCCCTCCAGTAAGCTGCCCACCGGTTTTCACTGCCCCACCGCGCCGGCCGCGCGGACGACATGCCGCTGGACTTCTGGAACCTGCTGACGCGCCTGGGCGAAGCCCAGATCCTGCTGCCCGCCATGCTCGCCACCTCGGCGTGGCTGGCGCTGCGCTCGCACAAGCCGCACGCGGCGCTGTGGTGGGCCGCCTGCACGGGCGTGGCGGCGCTGCTGACCACCATCACCAAGGTGGCTTTCTTCGGCTGGGAGATCGGCTACGCGCCGCTGAACTTCACCGGCATCTCGGGCCACGCCATGTTCGCCGCCGCGGTGCTGCCGGTGCTGGCGCGCGTGCTGGTGGCCGACCGCGGCCCGCGCCGCCAACTCGCCGCGGAACTCACCGGGCTGGGGCTGGCGGCGCTGATCGCCTGGTCGCGCGTGGTGGTGCAGGCGCACTCGCCGGTGGAGGCCGTGCTGGGCTTCGTGCTGGGTGCCGCCGCCAGCTTCGTGGCGCTGCGCCGCATGCACGCGCCGCCGCTGCACGCGCCGCGCACGCTGGTGGCGGCGCTGGCGGCGTGGATGCTGCTCACGCCCGCCGGCGCCCCGCCCTCGCAAACGCACGGCTGGGTCATGCGGCTGTCGGTGGCGCTGTCGGGCCGCGACGAGCCCTACCAGCGCTGGATGATGCTGCGCGACTACCGCCAGGAGCTGCAGCGCCAGGGCCAGCCGCTGCCGCCCTTCTTCAACGGCCCGATGGTGCGCGGGCGGATGCGGCCGCTGGACTGAGCCGGGTTCGAGGCCGTTGGCGTACTACAAAAACCGTTCGGGCTGAGCCCTTCGACAAGCTCAGGAGAGCCCTGTCGAAGCCTCTGACGCGCCGGCATATCAGCGCCTGCCCTTCGACAAGCTCAGGGCGAACGGGAGGGGGTCAGCCTGACGAGGCTGACCCGGTCGCCCTCACAGGTCGTTGATGCGGGCGATCTTGGTGCCCTCGATGGTCAGGTTGTACATGAGCCCCGCGTTGGTCAGCGCGAAGGCGGCAACGTCGCCGCGGATCGAGTTGGTGTCCACCTCGCCGTTGGCGCCGATCTTGGCCAGCGCCACCGAGCCGTCCACGCCCGCGGTCCAGCCGTTGCTGTTGCGGAACTTGTCCAGCGCGGCCTGCGACAGGAACGCGATCACCACCGCCTTGGACTGCGCCCCGGCCTGGAAGCCGAAGGAGCCGCTGGCAGCGCGGTAGTAGCCCTGGGGACGGCCCCCGGCGCGCAGCACGCCCTCGCCGTACTCGCCGCCCACCACCAGGCCGGCGGCCAGGATGGAGGGGAACACCAGCAGCCCGTTGGCCTTGGACGTGACCTCGCGCGAGCCGCGCACCTGCTCGTGCAGCCGCGCCAGCGTGGCGTCGGCGCCGGCGTTGATATCGCGTCGCCTCGTTTCAGGCGACTTGTCGCCGCCGCGCGTCACGGCGCAGCCCGAGGCCAGCAGCAGCAGCGGCACGCCGGCCAGCGCGCCGAGCACGCCACGGCGGCCGGCGGCGGGCAACGGGGAATCGATCCGGGAGACGAGGTTGCGGTCCATCACGTGTCCTTTCCAGTTGCGTTGTTCTGGGCTTGCCGACGAAGGCATCGGCGCCGGCCGGCACCCGGGGTCTTTTCACGGCCCCGGTCCGGGCACCGGCACCCTGGCAAATGCGCTGCCCGCGCACCGGTGGCCAGCCCGCCTGGTCCCGACCGGCCACGCGGCCGGGTCGCGCGGCGCCACCATGGCGCGATGAGCCCCGCCGCGCCCGCACCGCCCGTCACCCTCTTCGGCGCCTTCGACCGCCACAACTTCGGCGACCTGCTGCTGGCCCGGGTCGCGGCCCGGCTGCTGCGCGGGCGCCCCGTACGCTGCGCCGGCCTGGCCGCGCGCGACCTGCGCGCCGACGGCGGGCACCGCGTGCGGCCGCTGGCGCAATGCGCGCCGGCGCGGGATGAGCCGCCCGCGCCGCTGCTGCACGTGGGCGGCCAGCTGCTGACCTGCAGCGCCTGGCAGGCCGCCGCCATGCTGCTGCCGCCCGAAGAGGCCGGCGCCGCCATCGCCTGGCTTGCGCCGCGCGCGCTGGCGCGCCGGCGCTGGACGCGCGCCTCGCTGGGCCTGGACGACCAGGTGCCCTACCTGCTGCCGCGCGCGCTGGCCGGCCGCTTCGCGCCCGTGCTAGCGCTGGGCCTGGGAGGTGCCGGGCTGGAGCACGGCCCGCGCCGCCTGCGCGCCGAAGCGCTGGCCAAGCTGCGCGCCATGGACGCCGTGGCGGTGCGCGACGCGGCCACGCAGGCACTGCTGGCCGCGGCCGGGGTGCGGGCGCGGCTGCTGCCCGACCCGGCCGTGCTGACGGCACGGCTCTTCGGCGCTCCCATCCGGCGCCGCGCGGCGCGCGGCGAGATCGCGGCGCTGCGCTCCCGCTTCGGCGGCGGCTACCTGGCGCTGCAGCTCGCGGCCGAGTTCGGCGACGACGCCACCCTCGACACGCTGGCACGGCGGCTCGACGCCGTCGCCGCCGCGCACGACTTGGGCCTCGTGCTGTTCCGGGCCGGCACCGCGCCCTGGCACGACGACGCCGCGGTGCTGCGGCGCCTGGCCGCCCGGCTGCGCGCGCCGGCCGCCGTGATGGACAGCGTCCATCTCTGGGACCTCTGCGCGCTGCTGGCCGGCAGCGCGGCCTACTGCGGCAGCAGCCTGCACGGGCGCATCGTCGCCACCGCCTTCGGCCGCCCGCGCCTGAACCTGCTGCCGCCGCAGGGCGGCGCGGACAGCGTGGAAGGCGCGGCCAAGCACCGGGCCTACGTCGAGAGCTGGGAATTGCCGGGACTGCCGGGCTGCGTGGCGGTGGCGGACGCGGGCGAGGCGCTGCGGGTGGCGTTGGCGGCGGACCCGGCGCGGCTGCGCGCGCATGGGCACGCACTGGCAGCGGCGTTCAGGGCGGGTTTTGAGGGGGAGTTCGCGCCGTGGCTGCGCCCGGGCTGAGGTCGCCCTACCCCGCCATCCGTATCCAGCCGTTCTCTTCGCTCACCACCGCGTCCGCCACCAGCCGCCGCACCGTCTCCCGGGCGAATTCATGCCGCTCCTGCGGCGTGGCCCGCTCGCCCGGCGCCAGGCGCAGCACCGGCGTCTCGACGATCCAGCGCTCCAGGTCGGCGCGCGGCACGGCGCGGTGCTCCAGCAGGTGGTAGGTGACCAGCGCCCGGGCGGCGTACTGGTGGTGCTTCGCCGGCGCGGCCATGAAGGCCTCCAGGCGCCGCCGCGAAGCCTCGATCGCCGCCGCCGCGTCGGTGAAAGCCTCGCCGTGGCCAGGCAGCACCACGCGCGGCGCCAGGCGCTCGATGCAGTCCAGCGCCTGCTGCGCCGCCTCGAAGCCGGAGCGGCCCACCAGCTCCGGGAAGATGATCGCCAGCCGCCCCTCCCACAGCGCGTCGCCGCTCACCAGCGTGCGGCTGGCCGGCTCGAACAGCAGCACGGCATGCGGGTCGTGGCCGGGCGCGGCGTGGATCTCCCAGTCGTGCAGCCCCAGCCGCACCGTCGTGCCCGGCACCAGGAAGCCGTGCGCCTCGAAGGGCTCGAACTGCTGGTCCATGTCGGTGAAACCCAGCGCGCGCGCGTCCCAGGGCCGCAGGTGCGGCGCGTAGCCCGCGGGCACGCTCAGGTGCGCCTGCGGCCAGCGCCGCAGCAGCGCGGCGTTGCCGCCGCAGTGGTCCGAGTGCAGGTGCGTGTTGAGGATGCGCGTCAGCGGCCGGGCCCCGAGCGCATGCTCCAGCAGCGCCACGGTCTGCGCGCCGTGCGTGACGTAGCCGGTGTCCACCACCGCGGCGCCGTCCTCGGCACCCCCTTCGAACAGCACGTTGTTGGCCGAGAGCCAGCCGCGCACGAACAGCCGGGCGCCCAGGCGGCGCAGGGTGTCGGCGGGGGTGTCGGGCGAGGCGCTCATGCGGTGCTTTCCAGAAGGTGGGACGAAGGCGGCGCGAGCATAGCCGCCGGCCTTTTCCCTGGCGGCGCGGGATGGCCCGCGCTGCCTACCATGCCCCGCGCCGGCCGCTGCTCGAAGTCAGGGCCGCGGCCCCCCCTCTTCCGCATCACCCCCGACCAAGGACACACACGCATGGCACGCATCGGATTCATCGGCGCCTCGGGCCTCATGGGCCACGGCATGGCGAAGAACCTGCTCGCGCGCGGCCACGAGCTGCGCCTGACGGTGCACCGCAACCGCGAGCGCGTGGCCGACCTGCTCGCCGCCGGCGCCGTCGAGGCCCCTTCGGCCGCGGCGCTGGCACAGGACAGCGACGTCGTCTTCGTCTGCGTCACCGGCTCGCCGCAGGTCGAGGCCGTGGTGACCGGCGCGGGCGGGCTGCTCGCCGGCGCGCGGCCCGGGCTGCTGATCGTGGACTGCTCCACCAGCGAGCCCGGCTCCACCGCGCGGCTGCGCGAGGCCTGCGCCGGCGCCGGCGCGGTGCTGGTGGACGCGCCGCTGGCGCGCACGCCCACCGAGGCCGAGGCCGGGCGGCTCAACGTCATGGTCGGCGCCGAAGCCGAGGTGTTCGCGCGGCTGGAGCCGGTGCTGCGCTGCTTCGCGGAGAACGTGTTCCACGTCGGTGGCCCGGGCGCCGGGCATACGGTGAAGCTGCTCAACAACTTCATCGGACAGGCCATCTGCACCGCCACGGCCGAGGCCTTCGCGGTGGGGCAGCGCGCCGGGGTGGACCTGTCGCGGCTGGTGGAGCTGCTGTCGGCCGGGCCGGTCAACTCCGGGCTGTTCCAGGCCATGGCCAAGGGCCTCGGCGGCGACTTGGCCGGCATCCGCTTCGGCCTGGACAACGCGCGCAAGGACCTGCGCTACTACACCCACCTGGCCGAGGACCTGGCCGTGCCCAGCGTCATGGGCGAGGCGGTGCACCAGTCGCTGACGCTGGCCAGCGCACTGGGCCACGGCGCCAAGTACGTGCCCTCGCTGCTGGAGGCGCAGGAGCAGCTCAGCGGCGCGCGAATCGTGCCGCGCTGAGCCGGCGCAGCGGCCACTGCGGGCGGCGGCCCGCGGTGGCCGGCGTCTGGCCCAGCCGGTCCGCGGCGAAGTCGCGCACCCTGTACATCAGCCACAGCAGCGCCAGGAAGCCGAAGAACAGGTAACTCTGCAGCGGGTTGGCCCACGTCGGCGCCAGTTCCTGCGCCGACGGCCAGAAGCGCGAGCACAGCAGCCAGCTCACGGCCAGCAGCGCGAGCAGCATGCGCCGCTCGCGGGGCTGCGACCACTCCAGCAGCAGCAGCGCCAGCACCGGGAAGGCCACCACCAGGCCGCCGTAGTGGTGCTCCCAGGCGATCGGCGAGGCCATGGTGAAGCTCAGCGCGGCAATCAGCACGTCCACCACGCTGAAATTCGCCGCCCTGAACTTGTGGAACAGGCAAAAGCCGACCAGCAGCGCCGAGGTCAATATCGTCGCGGCGTGCACCACCGCGTGGTAGGGCGGGAATCCGCCGGATTCCCACTGGGTCGAATCACCATTGCCCAGCAGCCGGTTCAGCAGCCCGTTGACGCTTTGATTGGGGTAATAGGCCTCGCCGTGCCGGCTCATGAACGAGAGCACCGACAGGTAGTCCAGGTTGTCGCGCCAGCCGAAAAAGGCCAGCGACATCGCCGCGCCGGTGAAGGCCACCGCGCACCAGCCGGCGACGAAATGCCATTGCCGGCGCAGCAGCGCCCAGGGCAGGAACAGCGCGAACTGCGGCTTGAACAGGCACACCAGCGCCACCAGCATCCCGGCGGCGAAGGGCCGGTTGAGCATCCAGGCCAGGCAGGCCAGGGCGAACCAGGCGTTGAGCCAGGCCTGCACCTGCCCCAGGCTGTAGGCCTTGAGCTGCGGGTAGAACAGCAGCGCCGCCACCGCCGCCACCGCCCACACGCCCCAGGCCGGGCCCTGCGGCACCAGCGCGCCGGCACCCGCGGCAACGCGGCGCCTGAAGGCCATCACCGCGACCTGCGCCACCGCCAATATCTGCAGCACCACGCAGATGCCGCTGACGAAATTCAGCGTGCGGTTGCCCAGGAAAATGCCCAGCTTCTCGGCAAAATAAAAAGGCAGCAAACTGGTGAGCAGATACTGGAATTTTATTTTCTGGTCAAAGAATATTTCCTGGTAGGCCGGATCGTCACGCGGCCCGCGCAGCACGGCATAAGCCTGGCGCATGTGGCGCCACGAATCGTCGGTGGCATGGCCGCGCAGCCATTTGCCCAGCTCGCCCAATGCGGACCTGGCATAAAGAATCTGGTGAATACCGTCGATGACGACGACGCCGGCCACGATCAGCAGCAGCGCCCGGAAAATGAATCCAGGCTGCAGTTTCAATTCGTTCATCGGTCGTCCCCGGGAGAGCCAGTGCGCCAGCACCCAAGGGCGGCCGGCGCGGCCAGCATGCCGGCCCTGCGCCAGGGCCGTCCGTGTCCGTGCGTTGAAGCCGGTCACAAAATTTTTTCACGCCGGCCCTCAACAGCACGGGCTCCGGGACGAAGAGGGGTCATCGCCGCGGAGCCGGCCCTGGCCCCGGACGGCGCGTCCTTGCAGGTGTTGTAGATGTCCTCGCGCTCCAAGAAGTCCTTCCCGCTGCTGGCCCTGGCCGCCGCCACGCTGTTGTCCCTGCAGGCCATGCCGGCCGCCGCCTTCCAGCGCGGTGTCACCCCGGGCGCCGCCGCGGTGCAGGCGGTGACGGACCGGCTGATCGTGAAGTACCGCAGCGCCGCCGGTGCCGACGCGCCCGGCGCGTCCGCGCAGGCGCGCGCCAAGGTGATCGCGCAGCAGCGCGGCGCCAGGCTCGGCCACCTGCGCCGCCTGGCCGACGGCGCCCACGTGTTCCAGCTCGACCGTGCCATGACGCTGGCCGAGCTGCGCCGCATGGGCGAGGAGCTGCGCAACGGCGACGCCGACGTCGAGTACGTCGAGCCCGACCTGATCGCGCAGCCGCAGTACACCCCCAACGACACCAGCTACGCCCAGCAGTGGGCCCTGTTCGAGGCCACCGCCGGGCTGAACCTGCCCACCGCCTGGGACAAGTCCACCGGCGCCGGCGTGGTCGTGGCCGTGATCGACACCGGCGTGCGCCCGCATGCCGACCTCAAGGCCAACCTGCTGCCGGGCTACGACTTCATCACCAGCACCAGCGTTTCCAACGACGGCACCGGGCGCGACGCCGATGCGTCCGACGCCGGCGACTGGACCACCGCCGGCCAGTGCTACATCGGCTCGGCGGCCACCAACAGCAGCTGGCACGGCACGCACGTGGCCGGCACCGTTGCCGCCGTCACCGGCAATGCGCTGGGCGTGGCCGGCGTGGCCTTCGGCGCCAAGGTGGTGCCGGTGCGGGTGCTGGGCCGCTGCGGCGGCTACAACTCCGACATCGCCGACGGCATGGTCTGGGCCGCGGGCGGCAGCGTCTACGGCGT
This sequence comes from Azohydromonas aeria, assembly GCF_009760915.1. GTDB lineage: Bacteria > Pseudomonadota > Gammaproteobacteria > Burkholderiales > Burkholderiaceae_C > Azohydromonas > Azohydromonas aeria. The sequence goes on along the minus strand of NZ_VIDQ01000016.1, from coordinate 12,733 downwards.
GCCGGCCAACCCCAACCCGGCGCGGGTGCTCAACCTGTCGCTGGGCGGCTCGGGGCTGTGCTCCACCACCTACCAGAACGCCGTCAACGCCGCGCGCGCCCGGGGCGCGGTGGTGGTCGTGGCCGCCGGCAACGCCAACGTCGATGCCGCCAACACCGCGCCGGCCAACTGCGCGGGCGTGGTCACGGTGGCGGCGGTGGGCCGCACCGGTGCCAAGGCGTCCTATTCCAACTACGGCGCCGTGGTGGACCTGGCCGCGCCGGGCGGCGACAGCGGCGCGGGCATCCTGTCCACGCTCAATGCCGGCACCAGCACGCCCGGCGCCGACAGCTACGCGTACTACATGGGCACGTCCATGGCCACGCCGCACGTGGCCGGCGTGGCGGCGCTGATGCTCTCGCGCAACCCGACCCTCACGCCCGACGACGTCGAGACCCGCCTCAAGGGCGCCGTGCGCCCCTTCCCCGGCGCCTGCAACGGCTGCGGCACGGGACTGCTCGACGCCAACGCCGCGGTGGACGCGGCCGGCACCGGCACGGTGGCCACCTCGCCCACGCCGACCCCGACCACGACCACCTCGCCGGCCCCGACGACGTCCACCACGACGACGAAGAAGGGCAAGTAAGCCCCGGTCGGCGCAGCGCGCCGGCTGGCTGAATGGCTGAAACATCCTGCGGCGACGGTTTCCTTCGAAACTTCCGCTTGCCTGGAGGACCGGAGCCGGGCGGTTGACCCGGTGCGCCCCCGGCGCCTCCACTGACGGCCTGCCCTGCGCGGGCCGTTTTTCCTCGTGCACGCCGCGGCAGCCCTTCGCAACGGCCCCAGGCGTCCATGTCACCGCAGTCCTCCCCCTTCCGCCTTCGCGGCGCCGCCCTGGCGGCCGCGCTGCTTCCCCTCCTCCTGCTGCAGGCCCGTCCGGCCGCTGCCTTCGAGCGCGACGGCGCACCGGCGTCGGCCGCCCTGTCGGCGCCCGCGGCCACCGACCGGCTGATCGTCAGGTACCGCAGCGCCGCGCGCCTGGCCGCGCCGCTGGCCGCCGCGCAGCTGCGCGCCGAGGCCGCGGTGCAGCGCCACGGCGTGCGGCTGTCGCACCTGCGGCGCCTGGCCGACGGGGCGCACGTGTTCCGGCTGGACCGGCCGCTGGAGGCCGAGGCGCTGCGCCGCCTGGCCGACGACCTGCGCAACGGCGACGCCGACGTGGAGTACGCCGAAGCCGACGCGCTGATGCAGCCGCAGTGGGAACCCGGCGACGCGCGCCATGCCGAGCAGTGGGCGCTGCGGGACGCCATGGCCGGCATCCGCGCCCCGACCGCCTGGGACAAGTCCACCGGCGCCGGCGTGGTGGTGGCGGTGATCGACACCGGCGTGCGAGCGCACGCGGACCTCAGGGTGAACCTGCTGCCCGGGCGCGACTTCATCACCGACACCTTCATAGCGCGCGACGGTGACGGCCGCGACGCCGATCCGTCCGACCCCGGCGACTGGACCACGGCCGGGCAATGCGCCGGCGGCAGCGCGGCCAAGAACAGCAGCTGGCACGGCACGCACGTGGCCGGCATCGTCGCTGCTGCCGCGGGCAACGGCATCGGCGTGGCGGGCGTGGCCTTCGGCGCGAAGGTGCTGCCGGTGCGCGTGCTGGGCCGCTGCGGCGGCTACACCTCCGACATCGCCGACGCCATGGTCTGGGCCGCCGGCGGCAGCGTGGCGAACCAGCCCGCGAACCCGACGCCGGCGCGGGTGCTGAACCTGTCGCTGGGCGGCGGGGGCAGCTGCAGCCAGACCTACCGCAACGCCATCGCCACGGCGCGCGCGCTCGGCGCGGTGGTGGTGGTGGCCGCGGGCAACGGCAACACCGACGCCGCGCTGACGCAGCCGGCCGGCTGTCCGGGGGTGATCGCGGTGGCGGCAACGGGGCGCGGCGGCGGCAAGGCCTCGTACTCCAACTACGGCGCGGCGGTGGCGCTGGCGGCGCCGGGCGGTGACGGCAGCGGGCGCATCCTGTCCACGCTCAATGCCGGCACGACCGTGCCCGGGGCGGACAGCTACGCGGCCCTGATGGGCACCTCGATGGCCGCGCCGCACGTGGCGGGCACGGCGGCGCTGATGCTCGCGCGCCATCCCGCGCTCACACCCGACCTGCTGGAGGCGCGACTGAAGGACTCGGCGCGGCCTTTCCCGGCGGCCTGCGCCGGCTGCGGCAGCGGGCTGCTCGATGCCAACGCCGCGGTGGACGCCGCCGGCGTGGCGGCGGTGGCGCCCGCGGCGCCGGTGCAGGTGGCCGAGGTCGAGCCCAACAACCACATCGCCCGCGCCCAGCCGCTCGCGCAGCTGCCGGCCGTGGTGCAGGGCGCGCTGCGCGCCACGGACGACCTGGACCTCTACGCCGTGCAGCTCGGCGCCGGCCGCAACCTCACGGCGCGGCTCACGCCCAACGCCGAGGCCAACCACGACCTGGTCGCCGTGGACGCGAACGGCACGCGGCTGGCCATCAGCACCCTGGGCGGCGCGCAGACCGACACGGTGCAGGTGCGCAACACCGGCAGCGCGGCCATGACGGTGGTGCTGCGCGTGCGCTGGGGCAGCGGCGCGGCGGGGAGCTACCGGCTGGAGGTGGACGAGGAGTGAGGGGGGCGGGCCGGTGGCCGGTTGGCCCGGGCGGTCCGCGCCCTCACTTCACCGGAATCCTCGTCCCCCCGTCCACCGGCACCACCGTGATGCTGTTCTGCGGCGAGCCCTCGATGAGGCGCTCGGAGTAGGTCAGGTAGACCAGCGCGTTGCGCCGCGCATCGACCATGCGCACCACGCGCAGCCGCTTGAACACCAGCGAGATGCGCTCGCTGAACATCTCCTCCTGCCGGGGCAGCGGCCGGCCGTCGGGGAAGCTGATCGGGCCGACCTGGCGGCAAGCGATGGAGGCGTCGGACTTGTCCTCGGCGATGCCGATGGCGCCCTTGATGCCGCCGGTCTTGGCGCGCGAGACGTAGCAGGTCACGCCCGGCACCTTGGGGTCGTCGTAGGCATCGACCACGATCTTGTGGTCCGGGCCGATCAGCTTGAAGACGGTGTCCACCTCGCCGATGGCCTCGGCGCGGGCCGCGGCGGCAGCGCAGGCCAGCAGCGGCGGAATCAGCAGCAGGCGACGGAATTTCATGAGGAGGGGCTCCCGGGGTTGGTGTCAGGGGGCTGCGCCGTGCAGGGGCGCGCCGCATGCAGCCCATTGTCACCAGCGCCGGCCTGGGCCGCGGCATGCGGTACAAGGCCCGCCATGCGCGTGCCGCGGACACGCAAGGAACCTGCCCATGAGCGACGAGAACCAGATCTACCTGCCCGACTCCTTTTTGTCCCTGTACCGCGACGCGCGCCAGCGCCTGACCGCGCCGCTGGCCGAGGTGCGCGCGCGCTACGAGCTGTGCGAGGACCTGGCGCAGCAGCTCGACGAGCACGCGCGCAGCCGCAGCATCCACGCCCACGGCTCCGAGCCGGAGTTGCTGCTGCGCTACCACGCCGGGCTGGCGGATGCGGCATCCGGCTTCAGCGCCGCCGAGGCGGCCTGGGTGGTGAAGCGGCTGTCGGAGCTGCTGGGCTGGGAGTGTCCGGATCTGCCCGGCGACCCGGCACGCGAAACTTGAGCCGGCCGCGGCCCACCGCCGGCGCCGGGGCCGCGGTGCGCAGGCCACCGGGCACGGCGGTGTGGCCCTCGCGCAGCAGCTGCTCGTAGCTGGAGATCACCTGCGCGCCGAACAGCAGCACCGTGGCGGCGATCTCCAGGCTCAGCAGCACGACGATGGCGGTGGCCAGCGAGCCGTAGACCACGTTCACCTTGGACAGCGTCGAGAAGTACAGCACCAGCAAGTGGCGGCTGATCTCCCAGCACACCGCCGCCGTGACGCCGCCGATGAGCGCATGGCGCCAGCGCAGCCGCCCCACCGGCATGACCATGTAGATGGCGCTGAGCACGAGCACCTCGCCGGTGAAGCCCAGCAGGTACAGCAGCGCCGCCGAGAGCCCGTCGAGCCCGAAGTTGCGGCCGAACAGGTGCACGGTGTCGGTGCCCAGCGTCTGCAGCGCGCCGGCCACCAGCGTGATGAGCAGCAGCCCCAGGCCCAGCGCCACGATGCAGGCGTAAGGCAGCAGCGCCGAGACCAGGAAGTGGCGGCGCCGGATGGCGACGCGGTGCAGGAAGATCACCGACATCGCGTTCTCCAGCACCGTGAAGGCCAGCGAGCTGAAGAACAGCATCGTCGCCAGCAGCAGCACGCTGACCGTGTCGCGGTTCCTCAGGAAAACGTCGAGCTCGGCGACCAGGGGCGCGCTCTGCCCCGGCAGCAGCCACGCCAGGTAGCGCGCGAGCGTGGCCAGCAGCTCGGCCGGGTTGACCAGGTGCGACAGCGCGATCACGCACAGGATCAGCAGCGGCACCAGCGACAGCAGCGCGTAGTACGCCACGGCGCCGGCCAGCAGCAGGCCCTGGTTCTTGCGGAAGGCGCCCAGGCACTGGGCCAGGAAGCGGCCCGGGTGCTGCAGCACCTGGTTGAAGGCGCGCGACATGGGCGCGCTGGAGCAGGGAACGGGCCCGGGGCGGGCGCGCCCCGGGCGTCAGGGTGTCAGGGGGTGGTCAATGCGCCACGTCCTGCGGCCCGGCCGGCGTGTCGTCGATGTCGCGGCCGCCGCTGGCGGCGTTGCGGATGACGCTCTGCGCGGTCAGGAACGCGCGCGTCTCGGCCACCGGGTTGCGCCGCGCCTGCGCGTCCTCGCCGGGCGGGATGTGGTTGGTGAGCCGGGCATGAGCCATGCCTTCGAGCAGGCACACGCCGGTGACGCGGTCCCACAGCCAGTAGAAGCCTTCGAGCAGCGTGACGATCTGCACCGGCGTGGCCGTCACCAGCGTGTGGCGGTAGCCATCGCTGTCGTAGAGGGACTTGGTGACGTCGATCTGGAGCTTCTTCATGGCGAGAGGTGCGAATCGGAGAGCCGGCGCTGTCCGGCGATGCGCAAGCATGAGGCCGGCGGCCCGGTGGCCATGGCCGGAAAAGCGCGGCCCGGCGCGGGCAGTTCGGCGCTTCCCCGGGCCCCCGGCGCGGCGGGCATGATGGCCGCCGTGAACGACGTCACGCCGACCCTCGATCCCGCCTCGGTCCAGCGCCAGGCGGCCCTCACGCGCATGAAGCGCATCGCCCTCGGGCTGCTGCTGGGCGCGGCCGTGCTGTACGCGCTGGCCACCGTGCTGCACCACCGCTGGCCCGGCAGCGGCTGGCACTACCTGGCCGCCTTCGCCGAGGCCGCCATGGTCGGCGCGGTGGCCGACTGGTTCGCGGTGGTGGCGCTGTTCCGCCATCCGCTGGGGCTGCGCATTCCGCACACCGCCATCATCCCGAGCAACAAGGCGCGCATCGGGCGCAACCTGGCCAATTTCATCTGCAACAACTTCCTGGGCACGCCGCAGGTGCTGGCCAAGCTGCGCGAGTTCGACGCCGCCTCGCGCCTGGCGGCCTGGCTGGCCGACCCGCGCCACGCGGCGCAGCTGGCCGAGCACCTGGCGGCGGCCGCGCGCTACCTGCTCTCGACGCTGGACGACGAGCGCGTGCGCCACTTCCTGCGCGGCAGCGTGCTGTCGCGGCTGGAGCAGATCGACGTCTCGGCCGTGGCCGGCGAGCTGCTGGCGCTGCTGACGGCCGAGCGCCGCCACCAGGCACTGCTCGACGAGCTGCTGCAGCAGCTCGCGGCGCTGCTGGAGGACGAGGGCATCCAGGACAAGATTTCCGAGGTCGTGGCGCTGGAGCTGAAGATGCTCAAGCTGCTGGGCCTGGACGCCGTGGCCGGGCGCATCGCCACGCGCAAGCTGATCTCGGCGCTGGGCAACCTCATGGCCGAGATGGGCGCCGACCCGGAGCACCCGCTGCGGCTGCGCTTCGACGACTTCATGGCGCGCAGCATCGAGCGGTTGCGCGAGGACCCGGCGCTGCGCGAGCGCGGGCGCGAGCTGCAGAGCGAATGGCTGCGCCACCCGGCGCTGGGCCAGTACCTGCACGGGCTGTGGGACCAGCTGCTGGCCTGGCTGCAGGCCGACCTGCAGCGCTCCGAATCGACGCTGCGCCTGCGCGTGGCCGAGGGCGCCCAGGGGCTGGGCCAGCGGCTGCAGCAGGACGCGGCCATGCGCGAGTGGATCAACGCGCAGCTGATGCAGGCCGCGCCGGCCTGGATCGAGCGCTACCGCGAGGACATCCGCGCCTACATCACCGCGCGCGTGGACGCCTGGCCCACCGAGGAGCTGACCACCGAGCTGGAACGCAACATCGGGCGCGACCTGCAGTTCGTGCGCATCAACGGCACGCTCGTGGGCGGGCTCATCGGGCTGCTGATCCACTCGGTGACGGTGGCGCTGGGGGGGTGAGGGCGCATTGCCGCACAGGCAAGCATCCGCTCGGGCATCCCGTCAGCCACGACGCCTCGCACCCCGATCCGTCATTCCGGCGAAAGCCGGAATCCACGCGCACCGCTGCGGTGGAAAGGCCGGCGCAGGCACGTGCCCACGCTGGCCAACGAGGCGTTGCAGCATTCGTGGATTCCGGCTTTCGCCGGAATGACGAGGCAGGGGGCGGGACGCCCGTGCTGTCGGGATGCCAGCGCGCTCGGTTTTCCCGGACGCCAGTGCGCATGCGTGGACAGGACGACATCAGTGCTTCGGGCTGCCCGATGGCACTGCACCGACGGCTCGTGGACAGCGGCCAACGAAAACGGCGGCCCGCAGGCCGCCGTGTCGCTCCTAGGCGGCGCCCGCCCGGTCAGGACGGGCGCCCGGGGACGCGCACTCAGCGGTAGTACACGTGCTCGCCGTTGGCGGACTTCCAGCTGCGCTCGAAGTGCGCGGCGTCGTCCTCGCTGCGCGGCTTCACGCCCATGAGGATGCCGCCCTGCTTGATGCCTTCCTCGTAGTGCTTGACGCGCTCTTCCGGGATGCCCCAGCCGATGAGCGCGCCGATCAGGCCGCCGCTGGCGGCACCCGCGCCGGCGCCGGCCAGTGCCGCGGCGATCGGGCCGGCGATCACGACGCCCAGGCCCGGGATGGCCACCGAGGTGCCTACCGCCGCCACGGCCGCGGCAATCGCGCCGATCGTGCCGCCGATGGCGCCGCCGATGCCTGCGCCCTCGGCCGCCTTGTTGCCCAGCTCGGTCTGCGTGCCGGTGGTGGTGCTGTCGCTGCCGAAGTGGCGCTTGCGCGTCTCGTCGGACATCACCAGGTTCACGTCGTCCTTGGTGTAGCCGCGCTCATGCAGCGACTGGTAGGCGCGCTCGGCGCTGTCGCGGTCGCGGAACAAGCCGGTGACGTACGGGGAATCAGCCATGGTGTGAGCTCCTGTGTCTGGTTGCGGTGGGCGGCGCCACATGCCGCGGCGCCTTGGCCGGAGTCAGCAAGCCGCGCGCCCGTCCCCGCCAGCGCCCCGGGAGCATCGCGGCGGGCGCGGGTGTGATGGAGTGCATGCCGCCGCCGCGGCCGGCGCTCAAGACCGGCCCCGGCGCGGCCGAAGGAGGGACGAAGCCGCGCGCCGCGCGGCTCGCCACGAACGCCACCCGCCACGCCACCATGAAGACCACGCCGCTGCAGACCTACTTCCTCGGCCAGGGCGCCATCCTGATGGGCGCCTGGGGCATGGACGCCACCGGCTCGATGTGGCCCATGGCCTTCGGCGCCTCGGCCGGGATGATGTGCACCGTGCCGCTGGTGCGGCAGCTGCTCGCGCGCTGGCGCGCCAGCCGCTCGCGCTGAGAGGAAAGAAAAGGCGGCAGCCCCGGCCATACCGGGGCGCCGCCGGCCCGGCGGGCGCGGCACGGGGGTTGCCGGGCCTTCTTCACCCAGGCCCCGTCGGGCCGGGTTCGACCGGGAAAACGCCGCGATGAAACGCGTCTCCGTGCTGCTGAGTGTCCTGGCGCTGGCCGCGCTGGCCGGCGGCTGCGAGCGTCGGCGCTCCGACCCGCCACCCCCCGCGCCGCCGCGCGTTCCGGAACCGGGGGCACCGCGCGTGCCGGAGCCGGGAACGCCGCGACTGCCGGAGCCGCGCATGCAGGGTCCGAATGCCGGCGCCGCGCAGGCGGCACCGCCGGCACGGTGAGGGCCCGCGAAAGCCGGCTGCGGCCCGACCACGCGCCCACCCCATGCGAGTCTGGCTGCCGCTGCTGCTGAGTCCGCTGCTGGCCCTGGCGAGCCTGGCGTTCGCCTACCTGCTGGTCGGTCCGGGCTGCAACCGGCAGCAGGGTGTCCTGCTGCACCTGCCCATGGCCGCGACCTTCCTCACGTGCCTGGCACTGACGCTGTGGGCGGCGCGCGCGGCGCGGCGGCCGAGCGAGCCGCTGCCCTCGATGCTGCCCGACACGCCGGACCCGCTGGCGGCGCAGGAGCGCCGGCGCTTCATCGCCTGGCTGGCCATGGCCTGCGGGGCGCTGTGCTGCGTCGTCATCGCCACGCTGTGGCTGCCGCTGGCGGCGCTGTCGCCGTGCCCGGCCTGATGGGCCCTGCCGCCGCCCTGCTGCCGGCGGGTGCGGCGGGCGCGGGCGTGACCGGTGTCAGGCGCGGGGCTTGTCCCGCGCTGGTACGGCCGGTGCCTGCGTCTCCAGCCGCCGCAGCTGCAGCTCCGCCAGCGCCTCGTACAGCGGGCGGCTGATCTGGCGCGACACCAGGCTGGCCAGCAGTGCCGAGGCCATGAGGCTGAGCACCATGGCGTGGCCGGCGACCATCTCCATGACGATGATGAAGGCGGTGAGCGGCGCCTGCGTCACCGCGGCCAGGAACGCGACCATGCCCATGGCGATCAGCGCCGTGGCCAGTTCCGGGCGGCCCAGCAGCAGCGCCACGTCCTGCCCCACGCCGGCGCCGATGGACAGCGAGGGCGCGAAGATGCCGCCCGGCACGCCGCTCCAGGACGACAGCCAGGTCGCGGCGAACTTCAGCAGCACGAACACCCCCGGCTGGTGCCCGCCCACGGACTCGGTGCCCTCCAGCAGCGCGCGCGTGTGCTCGTAGCCGCTGCCGAAGGTGGCCCCGCCGGTGGCCGCGCCGATCACGGCCACGGCCAGCGCGCAGCCGGCGGCGAAGCGGATCGGGTAGCGCTGGCGCCAGGCGCTGAAGCGGTCGGCCGTGCCGGCCATGGAGGCCACCAGCAGCCGCGCGAACAGCCCGCCCAGCAGCCCGGCCGCGAGCGTGACCAGCAGTCCGGGCCCCAGCAGCGACCAGCCCAGCGCCGGCACGCGGATCACGCCGAAGTAGGCGAGATTGCCGAACACGGACACGGCGATCAGGCCGGCCAGCACGATGGCCGAGATCAGCAGCCCGCTGCTGCGCTGGTTGAGCGAGCGCGAGAGCTGCTCGATGGCGAACAGCACCCCGCCCAGCGGCGTGTTGAACGCCGCGGCCACGCCGGCCGCGCCGCCGGCCACCAGCAGCCCGTGCGCGCTGATGACGGTGCGCGGCGACAGCCACGGCCGCACCGCCAGCATCACGCCGGCGGCGACCTGCACCGACGGTCCCTCGCGCCCAAGCGAGAGCCCGGCCAGCAGCCCGGCCGAGGACAGCAGCACCTTGGCCAGGCTGATCTTCAGCGACACGAACAGGCCGTACTGCGCCGGCGGCGTGGCGGTGTCCAGCGCCGCCATGACCTGCGGGATGCCCGAGGCGCCCGCGCCCGGCAGCCAGCGCCGCGTGATGGCGGCGATCGCCGCCGCGCACAGCGGACCGGCCACGAACAGCGCCCAGGGCGCGTGGCGCCACAGCAGGTTGAAGGCGTGCAGGGCCTGCCCGGCCAGCCAGGTGAAGCTCACCACCAGCAGCCCGGCGGCGGCCGCCGCGGCCAGCACCAGCGCGCGGTCCAGCCACGGGCGCCAGTCCCCCAGCTCGGCGCGCAGGTTGCGCAGGATGTCGGGCTCGTGCTGCTGCATGGGGCGGCGGCAGGCCCGGCACGCGGGCGCCGCGGGTGGTGCTGGCTGGCTGGATGGCGGTGCGCCTCGCGCCAGCAAGGACCGGGCCCGCGGTAATGCGCTCCGGACAAGGACTGTTGCATCCGCCCGCACCGGAAAGCGTGCCCCGGCGGTGGCACGCTCCGGGTTTGATGCGTGGTTCCCCGGGACCTGCCCGAAGCCGATGAAGAAGCGTTCCCTGATCCTTGTCGTCGCCGCCGCGGGCAGCGTGCTCCTGGCCGCGGCTGCCCTCCAGCGCCTTGCCGAGCCCGCCGCGCCGCCGGCGCTGCTGCGGCCCCATGACCTGCAGCTGGTGGGCCAGGGCGAGCGCCTGTACCAGCAGCACTGCGCCGCCTGCCACGGCGCCCACCGCGAGGGCCAGGCCGACTGGCGCGAGCCCGGCCCCGACGGGCTGCTGCCCGCGCCGCCGCACGACGAGAGCGGCCACACCTGGCACCACCCCGACGCGCTGCTGTTTCGCATGACCAAGCTGGGCATCGCCCGCGCCGCCAACCTGCCGGACCACAAGTCGGCCATGCCGGCCTTCGAGGGCGTGCTCAGCGACGAGGAGATCGTGGCCGTGCTGTCGTGGATCAAGTCGAAGTGGCCGCCTTCCGTGCGGGAGAAGCACGACCGCCTCAATGCGCAGTACGCGGCGCAGGCGAAGAAGCCCTGACGGCGCAGCGCCGCCGGCCGCTCCGGTCCAATGAAGCGGTTTTGAATCGAGTGAAGGAGCGCGCCATGGCGAAGTCAGCGGCCAGGGATGGCGACCGGGATTACGAGGAGCAGGCGGTCGAGGGCGGCGTGCCGGTGAAGATGTGGACGCGCGGCGTGCCGGTGGAGGACGCCGCGCGGCAGCAGCTGGCCAACGCGGCGCGGCTGCCGGTGGTGTTCCCGCACGTGGCGGCGATGCCGGACGTGCACCTGGGCATCGGCGCCACGGTGGGCTCGGTGATCCCGACGGTGAAGGCGATCATCCCGGCCGCCGTGGGCGTGGACATCGGCTGCGGGATGATCGCCGCGCGCACCACGCTCGGCGCCGCCGACCTGCCCGACAACCTGGGCCCGCTGCGCAGCGCCATCGAGCACGCCGTGCCGCACGGGCGCGCGCCCGGCGCGCGCGACCCCGGCGCCTGGCGCGAGGCGCCGCCGCCGGTGGACGCGGCCTGGGCGCAGCTCGCGCCCGAGTTCAGGGAGCTGTGCCGGCTGCACCCGCGGCTGGAGAAGGCGAACCAGCGCACGCACCTGGGCACGCTGGGCGGGGGCAACCACTTCATCGAGGTCTGCCTCGACGAGACGGAAGCCGTGTGGTTCCTGCTGCACTCGGGCTCGCGCGGCGTGGGCAACGCCATCGGCACCCACTTCATCGAGCTGGCCAAGCAGGACGCGATGCGCCACCAGGCCAACCTGCCCGACCGCGACCTGGCCTACCTGGAGGAAGGCTCACGCTACTTCGGCGACTACGTGCGCGCCGTGGGCTGGGCCCAGCGCTACGCGGCGCTCAACCGCGAGCTGATGATGAAGGCGGTGGTTGCGGCCGCACGCAAGGTGATCCGCCAGCGCTTCGAGGTGCAGGAGCAGGCTGTGAACTGCCACCACAACTACGTGCAGCGCGAGCGCCACTTCGGGCAGGACCTGTGGGTCACGCGCAAGGGTGCGGTGAGCGCGCGCGCGGGGGAGCTGGGCATCATCCCCGGCAGCATGGGCGCGCGCAGTTTCATCGTGCGCGGCAAGGGCAACCCGGAGAGCTTCCACAGCTGCTCGCACGGCGCGGGCCGCACCATGAGCCGCACGGAGGCGAAACGCCGCTTCACGCTCGCCGACCAGCGCGCCGCCACCGCGGGGGTGGAGTGCCGCAAGGACAAGGACGTGATCGACGAGATACCGCACGCCTACAAGGACATCGACGCCGTGATGGCGGCGCAGGACAGCCTGGTGGAAGTCGTGCACACGCTGCGGCAGGTGGTGTGCGTGAAGGGGTAGGTGCGGGGCGCAACCACCTGGCTTCAGCAGGCCGTCATCCGCCCCCGCCCGGCAACGTCAGCCCCTCCTGCGCCGCGATGCGCTCCAGCGCCTGCTCGAACAGCGCGCGCGCCGTGCCGGCGACCTGGCCGAGATAGGCGTGCAGCGCGGCGTCGGCCGGGGAGCGGTGGGCACACTCGCCGCTGTAGGACTCGAAGCTGGAGAGCTGCATCAGCAAATCCGCCACGTGGCGCGGGCATTCGCAGGTGATGGTGTTGGACAGCGCGGCGAAGTCGGCCAGCGCCGCGTCGTCCCAGCGCCGCGGCGCCAGCACCAGCGGCAGCGCCAGCGGACTGCACGAGGCCTGCAGCCACGACGCCAGCGCGCGGTCGTCCTGCGGCGCGCGCAGCAGCGCCACGCCGGCGGCCTCGAAGGCCGCGATCAGCGACGCCGTGGCGAAGCCGTAGAGCACGTGCACCCGCTGCGCGCCGCAGCCCTGCGCCAGCGCCTGCAGCGGCGCCAGGTCCTGCGGCCGCAGTGACGCGCACTGCAGCAGCACGGCCTCGGCCTGCACCGGCTCGGCCAGCACGCCTTCGAGCACCTCCTCCAGCGTCTCGCCGCTGCGCACCGCCTGCGGCGCGCGGCCCAGCCGCGTGCGCAGCCCCGGCTGCTCCAGGCGCCTGACCAGCGCCGTGCCCACCACGACCACGCGCCACGACGCGCCGTCCGCGTCCCGCGGCGCCCGGGCCGCGGCACCCGCGTCATGGCCCGCGGCGGTGTCGCCGGCCGGCACGGCGGCACCGTCCGCCGACCCGTCCGGCACGCC
>NZ_VIDQ01000159.1 GCF_009760915.1 Azohydromonas aeria | reverse complement strand
GAGGCGGCGGCGGCGGTGGAGGCGGGGGCGGCGGCGGGGCCGGCCTGGGCTCGTCGAGCAGCAGCGCCGTCACCGGCGCCTGCACCACGTCCACCACCTTGCGCGCCAGCCCGGTGACCAGGGCGTAACCCAGGAGCAGGTGCATCAGCACCACGGCCGCGATGCCGGCCAGGTGGCGTGCGGGGTTGCGTTGCTGGCGGGCGAAATCCACGGGAGTCGGGCGGCTGGGGGCCGGGAAAACAGCTGCGAAAGGACGGCGAAAAGGTCGGCTGGGGCGCACCCCCCAAAGGGCGGCACGCGGCCAAAGCGGGGCACTATAGCTTGTGCCCCTTCCGGGGGATTGCGGCAGGCGGGATGGAACGCCCCGCGGCGCAGGCATGATCACTGCCCGCACCGCAGACCACCGATGAACCCGGGACTTCCCCAGAACAGACCGGCAGTTGTGCAGGCCGGCACCCTTTGATGAATCCAAACCCTTCGCGCACCGGCCTCTGGGGACCGCTGCTGCTGCTCGCCGCCCTCACGCTGCTGCTGACCGTGCTGGGCGTGCGCACCCTCTACCAACAGGACGAGGCGCGCGAGGCCGCGCGCCTGGAGGCCGTGGCCGAGCTGCGCGCCGGGCAGGTGGCGAACTGGCTGGAGGACACGCGCCGCGCCGCGCGCTTCCTGGGCATCAGCCGCCCGCTGGCCGACCTCTTCGCGCAGTGGCGCCAGCAGGGCGACCTGGACGCGCGCGAGGTGTTCCGCGAGCGGGTGCTGGCCTACCGGCAGGTCATCGCCGCCGCCGACGTGCTGCTGGTGGACCCGCAGGGCCGGGTGCTGCTGCACCAGGACGAGAGCGCCGAGCCCGCGCCCGCGCCGGTGCTGGCCGCGGCGCTGCAGCGCGCGCTGGCCAGCGGCGAGGTGCAGCACAGCGGCCTGTACGCCCAGGGCAACCACGCCCTGCCGCTGCGCATCGACGTGGTCGCGCCGCTGACCTACACCGGCACGCCGGTGCAGGCACTGCTGGTGTTTCGCATCGATCCGCGCACCCAGCTCTACCCGCTGCTGGCGCGCTGGCCCGTGCCCACCGAGACGGCCGAGACGGTGCTGTGGCGCCGCGACGGCAACGACGCCGTGGCGCTGACGCCGCTGCGCGCCGACGCGCAGGCCGCGCTGCAGCTGCGCCGGCCGCTGGCCCAGCCCGACTGGCTGCTCAACCCGGTGATGCAGCAGGCCTCCGCGCCCAGCCGCGTGGCTGGCCTCAACGACTACCGCGGCACGCCCGTGCTGGCCGCCTGGCGCACCGTGCCGGGCACGGACTGGGTGCTGGTGGCCAAGATCGACAGCACCGAGGCGCTGGCGCCCACGCAGCGCCTGGCCGCCACCATCGCCGCGGCGGCGGCCGCGCTGCTGGCCACCGCCGCCGCGGCGCTGTACCTGCAGCGCCAGCGCCGCACGCTGGAGGCCTCGCAGCGCGTGGCCGCGGCGCAGCAGGAGCGGCTGCGCGCGCTGTCGCTGCTGGAGGCCGTCTCCGAGAACTCCACCGACGCCATCTTCGCCAAGGATCTCAACGGCAAGTACCTGCTGGCCAACCGCGAGACGCTGCGGGTGCTGGGCCACCCGGCCGACGTGGTGCTGGGCCGCGGCGACGCCGAGCTGATACCGGCCGCGGAGGCGGCGCGGGTGTGCGCCATCGACGCGAGCGTGCTGGCCCAGGGCCGCGTCGCCACCGGGCTGGAGCAGTTCCAGAGCCCGCACGGCGAGCGCACCTTCCTGACCACCAAGGGGCCGCTGCGCGACGGGCAGGGCCAGGTCATCGGCCTGTTCGGCGTGGCGCGCGACATCACCGAGCTGCATGCCGCGCAGGACCGGCTGCGCCGGCTGTCGCTGGCGGTGGAGCAGAGCCCCAACGGCGTCCTCATCACCGACCGGCACGGGCAGGTGCTCTACGCCAACGCGGCCTGTGCCCAGTTCCTGGGCGAGCCGGCCGAGGGCCTGGCCGGGCGCAGCCTGCGCGAGGTGGGCGGACTGGAAACCGGTGCCGACGGGCTGTGGCCCGCGGTGGAGGCGGGCACGGCCTGGACGGGCGAGCTGCGCCTGGAAAGCCACGGCGGGCGCGCGCACGACCTGCGCGTGCGCCTGGTGCCGATCCAGCACCCCGAGGGGCGCGAGCCGGAGCGGCTGTTCGTGTTCGAGGACGTCACGGCGCTGCGCCAGCAGGCCGCGGAGCTGGCGCGGCACCGCGACGAGCTGGAGCGGCGCGTGCTGGAGCGCACGCGCCAGCTGGAGGAGGCCAACGTGGCGCTGCGCGTGCAGGCCGAGGAGGTGTCCGCGCTCTACAACCAGGCGCCCTGCGGCTACCACTCGACCAATGCCGAGGGCATCTTCGTCGCCATCAACGACACCGAGCTGGCCATGCTCGGCTATGCGCGCGAGGAGGTCGTCAACAAGCTCGGCCTGCCCGACCTGATCACGCCGGCGCAGCGCCCGCTGTTCGCGCAGTACCGCTCGCAGCTGGAGCGGCTGGGCATGCTGCGCGGGCTGGAGTACGACCTGCTGCGCAAGGACGGCAGCGTGCTGCCGGTGGTGGTGGACGTGGCGGCGGAAGTCGATGCGCAGGGCCGGCTGCTGCGCACCCGCGCCACCATGTTCGACAACCGCGAGCGCAAGGCGCGCGAGGCGCAGATCCACGCCCTGACGGCGCGGCTGGCGCAGCGCGCCGACGAGGCCGAGGCGGCGAACCGGGCCAAGAGCGCCTTCCTGGCCAACATGAGCCACGAGATCCGCACGCCGCTCAACGCCGTCATCGGGCTGACGCACCTGCTCAGCCGCGACCAGCCCACGCCGGTGCAGGCCGAGCGCCTGGCCAAGATGGAGGACGCCGCGCAGCACCTGCTGGCCGTGATCAACGACGTGCTCGACCTCTCCAAGATCGAGTCCGGCAAGCTGGAGCTGGAGAGCGTCGATTTCCGGCTCGACGAGCTGCTCTCGCGCAGCTGCGCGCTGGTGGCCGACCGGGCGCGGCAGAAGGACCTGGAGCTGGTCGTGGACGGCACCGGGCTGCCCGACGCGCTGCACGGCGACCCGACGCGGCTGTCGCAGGCGCTGGTGAACCTGCTGGCCAACGCCGTGAAGTTCACCGAGCACGGCGTGGTGCTGCTGCGCGCCGAGGCGCTGCAGCGCGACGGCGACACGGTGCTGGCGCGCTTCGAGGTGCGCGACACGGGCATCGGCATCACGGCGGCGCAGCAGGCGCAGCTCTTCAATGCCTTCGAGCAGGCCGACAGCTCCACCACGCGGCGCTTCGGCGGCACGGGGCTGGGGCTGGCCATCACGCGGCGGCTGGTGCGGCTCATGGGCGGGGAGATCGGCGTGGACAGCGTGCCGGGCCAGGGCAGCCGCTTCTGGTTCACGCTGCCGCTGGGCGTGGCCCGGGGCGCGCCCGCGCCGCTGCCGCCGCAGCTGCAGGGCCGGCGCGCGCTGCTGGTGGACGACCTGCCCGAGGCGCGCGAGGCGCTGGAGCAGATGCTGCGCAGCATGGGGCTGCGCGTGGACCTGGCCGCCGACGGGCGCCAGGCGCTGCAGGCCGTGCAGGCCGCGCAGCAGCGCCACGAGCCCTACGAGCTGCTGCTCATCGACTGGCAGATGCCGGAGCTCGACGGGGTGCAGACGCTGCAGCAGCTGCGCCGCATGGGCGGCGAGCTGCCGCCGAGCCTGCTGGTGACGGCGCACGACCCGGACGTGGCCGAGCCCGCGGCGCAGCGGGCCGGCTTCTCGGCGGTGCTGATGAAGCCGGTGACGGCCTCGACGCTGCTGGACCGGCTGGTGCAGCTGCCGCTGGCCGCGCCGCCGCGGCCGGCGCCGGCGGCCCCGGC
>NZ_VIDQ01000158.1 GCF_009760915.1 Azohydromonas aeria | reverse complement strand
GCGCGCCGCTGGCGCTGGTCTGCGTGCGCGCGTGGCAGAACATGCAGCGGTTGGCGTCCTTGTCGAGCTGGTAGTTGTCGATCTTGTGCGGGATCACCGGCGGCTGCATGGCGTAGTTGCGCACGCGACGGATGTCGGAGTTGTCGGAGTTGACCAGCGGCGGCGGCGGCGTGGTCTCCATGATGGGCGCGCCGCGCATGCGGTCGGTCGCGTCCACGGCCAGCGCCGCGCCCGCCACGCCGGCGCCCAGCAGCAGCGCGATCAGGAATGTCCGGGCGTTCATACCGTGCCTCCCTGCGCCGGCAGCCCGCCAGCCTTGCGCACGGACACGGCGCACTTCTTGTAGTCGGTCTGCAGCGAGATCGGGCAGGTGGCGTCGAGCGTGACCTTGTTGATGAGCTGGCTGGCGTCGAAGAAGGGCACGACTACCATGCCGCGCGGGGGCTTGTTGCGCCCGCGCGTCTCGACCCGGCTGCGGATGCTGCCGCGCCGCGACGCGATCTCCACGATCTCGCCCCGGCGCACGCCCAGCGCGCGCGCGTCCTCCGGGTGGATGAAGGCCACGGCGTTCGGAAACGCGCGGTAGAGCTCGGGCACGCGCCGCGTCATGCTGCCGGTGTGCCAGTGCTCCAGCACCCGGCCCGTGCACAGCCAGTACGGGAACTCCTTGTCGGGCTCCTCGGCCGCGGGCTCGTAGGGCAGCGCCCACATCACCGCCTTGCCATCCGGGTTGCCGTAGAAGCGGAAGCCCTCGCCGGCCTTGACGTAGGGGTCCGAGCCCTCGCGGTAGCGCCAGAGCGTCTCCTTGCCGCCCACCACCGGCCAGCGCAGCCCCGTGACCTTGTGATAGGTGTCGAAGGGGGCAAGGTCGTGGCCATGGCCGCGGCCGAACTGCGCGTATTCCTCGAACAGCCCCTTTTGCACGTAGAAGCCGGCCGAGCGCGCGTCGTCGTTGTCGTAGCCGGCCTCCATCTCGCCCAGCGGGAAGCGGTCGGTGACGCCGTTGCGGAACACGAAGTCGTAGAGCGTCTTGCCGCGCCACTGCGGCCGGGCCGCCAGCAGTTCGGCGGGCCAAAGCTCCTCCATTCTGAAGCGCTTGCTGAACTCCATGATCTGCCACAGGTCCGAGCGTGCCTGCCCCGGTGGCTTGACCAGCTGGTGCCAGAACTGGGTGCGGCGCTCGGCGTTGCCGTAGGCGCCCTCCTTCTCCACCCACATTGCGGTGGGCAGGATCAGGTCGGCGGCCATGGTCGACACCGTGGGATAGGGGTCGGAGACCACGATGAAGTTGGCCGGGTTGCGAAAGCCCGGGTAGATCTCCTGCACCACGTTGGGCCCGGCCTGCATGTTGTTGTTGGCCATCACCCAGTAGGCGTTGAGCTGACCATCCTTGAGCATGCGGCTCTGCAGCACCGCGTGGTAGCCGGGCTTGTCGGGGATGGTCCCTTCCGGGCACTGCCAGATGCGCTCGGCCTCGGCGCGGTGCTTGGGGTTCGTGACCACCATGTCCGCGGGCAGCCGGTGCGCGAAGGTGCCGACCTCGCGCGCGGTGCCGCAGGCGCTGGGCTGGCCGGTGAGCGAGAACGGGCTGTTGCCCGGCGTGCTGATCTTGCCGGTGAGCAGGTGCAGGTTGTAGAGCAGGTGCGAGCACCAGGTGCCGCGCGTGTGCTGGTTGAAGCCCATGGTGAAGAACGACATCACCTTGACCTTCGGGTCGGCGTAGAGCTTGGCCAGCGCCTCCAGCCGCTCGCGCGGCACGTTGGCGAGCTTGGCGGTGTAGTCCAGCGTGTAGGTACTGACGAAACGGGCGTACTCGTCAAAGGTCGCGGGCTGGCCGCCGCCGGCGTTGCTCCAGTTCTTGGCCTTTTGCTGCAACGGGTGGTTGGGGCGCAAGCCGTAGCCAATGTCGGTGTTGCCGACCATGAAGCGCGTGTGGCGGTCCACGAAGGCGCGGTTCACCGCCTTGTTCTGGATGATGTAGTTGGCGATGTAGTTGAGGATGGCCAGGTCGGTCTGCGGCCGGAAGGTCAGCGTCAGGTCGGAGAGGTCGTAGCAGCGGTGCTCGTACACCGACAGCGTGGCGACCTTGACGTGCGGCGCGGAGAGCCGCCGGTCGGTCACGCGCGTCCACAGGATCGGGTGCATCTCGGCCATGTTCGAGCCCCACAGCACGAAGGCGTCGGCCTGCTCGATGTCGTCGTAGCAGCCCATGGGCTCGTCCATGCCGAAGGTGCGCATGAAACCGGCCACGGCCGAGGCCATGCAGTGGCGCGCGTTGGGGTCGATGTTGTTGGTACGCAGCCCCGCCTTCATCATCTTGGCCGCGGCGTAGCCCTCCCAGATGGTCCACTGGCCCGAGCCGAACATGCCGATGCCTGAAGGGCCCTTGTCCTTGAGCACGCGCTTGAACTGCGCGGCCATGGTGTCGAAGGCCACGTCCCAGCTCACCGGCTGGAACTCGCCGTCCTTGGCGTAGCGGCCGTCCTTCATGCGCAGCAGCGGCTGGGTGAGCCGGTCCTCGCCATACATGATCTTGGACAGGAAGTAGCCCTTGACGCAGTTGATGCCGCGGTTGACCTCTGCGTTGGGGTCGCCGTGCGTGGCCACCACGCGCCCCTCCTTGACGGCGACGTTGACGCCACAGCCCACGCCGCAGAAGCGGCATGGCGCCTTGGACCACTTGAGCTGCGTGCGCGAGGCGTCGGTGACGACGTTCTGCGCCTCGGCGGAGAGCGGCAGCCCCGCGGCCAGCGCGGTGCTGGCCGCGGCGCTGGCGCGCACGAAGTCGCGCCGTGTGCAGCCGCAGCCGACTGCTTCGCCCGCGCCTTCGGCAGGGGCCGCGACCACGGGAATAGAAACGGGATGGGACATGGAAGAACTCCCTGTGCCTTTACAGCATCTCCAGTTGCATGGCATCCCAGGGCTCGGTGTGCTGGTAGACCAGCGCCACGTTGAGCACCCCGGACAGATCGCGCAGCGCCACCAGTGTCTGCATCACGCCCTGCGCACTGTCGTGTTCGAGCACCACCACCAGCCGCCCGTCCTCGGCCCATTGCGCCAGCGTGGCGCCGGGCAACGACGGGATCTCGCCGCGCAGCTGCGCCACGGTTTCGGCTCGGGCTTGCACCAGCACGCCAGCGATGTGGACCTGGCTACCGGGGCCGCTCATCCCGGCAGGTCACCGGTAACGAGCTGGTACATCCAGACGATGAAGCCCCAGCCGCCCACCGTGACCACCGCAAGCACTGGCGCGGTCACCACGGTCAGGAAGAGAAAGCTGCGCCACTCCTCCTGGTGCGTGGAAGGGGCGTCGGGATCGGCAGGATGCACCGACGAGGCGGCGGGGTCGGCAGGCGTGGACGTGCTTCTCATTCTGGGCAGGCGGGCGTCGCGAGGGCTGATGTCCGGAAATCCCGGGCAAAGTCTGTTCCCACGAGTAGGGCATTTCTGTTCAAGACCGATGCATTACTTCAGCTTGGCTTGTGAAGCGGTCTGAAGCCGGGACACGAACTGCCCAATCACGTACAAGCAAAAGCATCCCTGGCACAGCGCAACCCCCATCGCGGCTTCAGGAGTCGCCGATGACCCAGGTTTTCGACTGCATGACTTGCGATGTCCATACGCTCGAGCCGCACGACACGCTCAAGGCAGCAGCGCGACTCATGCAACGGCTCAAGGCCGGACCGCTTGCTGTGTGTGACAGCCAATCGAATTCAAGACACACCTGCGCGGCAGCAGCACGGTGCTGCGCAGCAAGACCCCGGAGTGCTGGGCTGGCGCCTGGCGCGCGGCGTCGTGCAGCCGCTGTCCGCAGCGCAAGACTCGGCCGAGCGCATCGCCAGCGGCAACCTTAGTGTGGACGTGCCGTCAGGCAGCCGGGACGAAGTGGGTCGCCTGCTGCGCGCCATCGGCGCCATGCAGGAGGCGCTGCGCGCCCTGGTGGGCGAGATCCGCACCTCGGTGGACGGCATCGGC
>NZ_VIDQ01000157.1 GCF_009760915.1 Azohydromonas aeria | reverse complement strand
CCCCGACGCCGCCCACGAGCTGCGCATCAGCCTCTCCACCGTGCGCCGCTTGGTCAAAGCCGGCCGGCTCAAGACCGTGAGCCTGGGCACGCGCGCCGTAGGCATCACCTACGCCGAGATCCAGCGCTTCCTCGCCGCCCAGGCGTGAGGCGGCGCGATGCTCCACTCATCGCATGCCCTTCGGGGGCAGGGCGGGGCGTGCTCGCACGAGGCCGCGGCTGCCAGTTGGCGGGCGGCGCTGCTGGCTGACGGTGCCCGCCGCTTTCCACGGCGGCCGTACTGCTCCGACGACCCCAAGAGGTACGGCCAGCGCGTCCGCGATCTTGAGTACGCGCTGACCAAGCCGCACATCCAGGTCAACCTGCCCACGGCGCAGATGGCGCTGGTGTTCGACATCGACCGGCGCGGCGGCGCGCACGCCTGGGAAGACGCCGACCTGCCGCACCCAACGTGGGCCGCGATCAATCCCGAAAACGGTCACGCGCACATCGCCTGGGGCCTGAAGGTGCCCGTACGGATGAAGTGCGCGGACGCCAGCATGAAGGCGCTGCGTTACGCCGCCGCCATCGAGGGCCGCATGTCCGAGCGGCTGGGTGCAGACCCGAGTTATCGCGGCGTCACCACCAAGAACCCGTTGCATCCGCAATGGATCGTTGACCACCCGGGCCGCTTGCTGCTGTACGAGCTGGACGACTTGGCCGAGTGGTTGCCTGAGCTACCGACGTATCGGCCACCTCGCCGCACGCAGGAGCAGGCCGGGCTGGGCCGCAACGTGGATCTGTTCGACACGCTGCGCAAGTGGGCCTGCCGGGCAATCCGCGACTACTGGAGCAGCGGCCCGCGTGGCTGGGATGCGTGGCTTGAGCAATGCGAGTCCCGCGCCGGCACGATCAACGCCGGGTTCCTGTCGTCGCTGCATTGGCCTGAGGTTCGCCACATCGCCAAGAGCGTGGCCCGGTGGACGTGGAAGCACATCACCGCCGAAGGCTTCAGCGCGTGGCAAGCAGTGCAGGGCAAGAAGGCCGGCATCGCCTCGGGCAAGGCCCGACGTGCGGCGAGCGAGGACAAGCGCGCCAGCGCCCGCCTGATGGCCCTGGCGGGCCGTTCATCGCGCGAGATCGGGGCCGAGCTGGGCGTGGATCAATCCACCGTCGTGCGCTGGCTGAAGGGGTGATGCACGAACCCATATCAGGATCAGCACCGAAGGTGGGCTGTTCTGGCCTTCTGGCTGTCCTTCAACGTGGGGCAAGGCCGCAGGCCGCGTCAGGCCCGTAGGGCGAACGCCGCGAGGAGCCTGTGGTCAGGCCCGGCACCGGCCGCAGGCCGGCTGTGCACCGCGCCAGCGGTGTGCAGCGGGGCTGTCCATCGGGCGGACGCGCGATCGCGGCGTCGTCTCGCTGGGGACTGGGTGGTGGGGTGCGGGGAGGAGGGCGTGCTCCTGCCCGGCTTGCGGCTTCGAGGCCGCCGCCGGGCTCGAAGATGGGGCTGCGGGGCCCGTAGCGCGCGCAGGAGGCGCTGCAGCAGGCGCGGTGAACCCTCGGGTCATCCGAGGCGTGCTCGGGCCCTATAGCGGCGCGCTGCTGAAATTTTCGGGACATCGACATGCACCCGGCCTGCTGTCGGCTGGGTCCGGTACGGCCACCCCGCCCGAGCGCGTGCGGATTCCCGAGCCGAGAGGCTCAAGGCCCGGGGTCGATCGGCTGTGGTCCTGTCCGGCATACCCCCCCGGGGGCAGCACTCACGACGTCGTCGTCCTCGGGCGCGTGTACCTTGCTCACGTCTCCGTCGTTGCCGGCCAGGATCAGCGCGTGGCGGCCTGCAGGCTTTGTTCTGGCCAGCCTCGGGCGCGTGTACTGGGCGCTTTAATCGCCGCCCCCTGCCTCATCCCCTGCCGCTGCGGCCTCGCAGAAGGCCTTCCAGGCGGCCCTGCAGCCGTCGTCTGGCCGTGCGGTCATCCAGGCCGCTGTGCGCGGCTCCTGGGCGTTCTACGCAGGCCTGAGGGCTACGGCAGCTTGTTGGCTGCCCGCTCCTGCTCACGGGCCAAGTCCTCGCGCATCAGGCGCAACGTCAGCTCAAAGACGGCGAGGGTGTCTTGCGCCTGCGTCGTGTCTTGCCCCCGGTGGGCAAGGTCCGCGACCCGGGCGGCCTGCACCTTCACCCGTTCTTCGGCCTCAACAACGCGCTGCTGGGCCTCCTCCAGACGCGATTCATCCATGGTGGACTCCTGAGGTTGGGCCTGCGGGGCTTGCATCAGACCACCGTGGCGGCCGTCGGTGCCAGCCCGGCAGGATCAGGCCGGCACCGCGCCCCAGTGGGCATAGTCGAAAACGGGGCTCACCTCGTACACCCAGGCCGCTGCCTCTATTTCGCGCGGCCACGTCAGCCAAGCTGGGTTGTCGCGCCCGTCGAGCGGTGCCCACGTCACGCCGTCGATCACGCGCGTTACGGTGAAGCCGGCGCCGCCGTCGATCTCTTGCACGTCGATGCGACCACGGGGCAGGTTCGGGCCGAAGGCGTAGCGGCCCGGCCGGTCGGGGAGGCGGATGGTCATAAGGCGGCTTCGCTGGGGTGGGCGGCGCCGGGATCATCGCCGGCCAGCAGCGCCAGCGCGGTAAGGCACCGGCTCAAGGCGCCGGGCAGTGCTGCATGCTTGATGCTTCACCAACGACAAGAGCGCCTGCTCATGAGCACTACCGAGCCCACCAGCCTGCTTGCCTACTTCGCGGCACACGCCCCCAATCAGCCCGAGAGTTGGTTTGAGCCCGCGATGGATCACCTGCTTTTCCCTGCGGCGCCAGAAGAGACGCTTGCCGTGAAGCAGGCCAAGGAGGCTGAGGAGGAAGACAACCTCAACTGGATGCCCGGGCGTGAACCCAACATCCACCCCGAGGCGCGCGCCATCCTCGATGCACACGCAACTGCCCTTGAAGCGTGGGAGAAGGACGTGGAGCGCATCAAGGCAGAGCGCGCGAAATACAGGTACTTCGCCTGGCGGTGGTACTACGCCGAGCAGATGGTCAAGGCCAACCCCAACACGCCCTGGGACGGGGCACTTTGAGGCCCTGACGGCCCGTGAGGGTCACCAGCGCCAGCCCTGGGAGTCAGCCGGCGGCCGTGCCGCAGTACCGCTTGACCGTTGCCACCGACAACCCGAAGTGCTGGGCTGTCGTGGCGATGCTGGCGCCCTGGGCCTGCCGCCATGCCTTCACGGCTTCAGGATCGGCCGCCTGGGGCCTGCCAAGGCTTGCCTTGCCCCGATGGGTGCGGCCGGTGGCTGCGAGGGCTTCACGGGCCTTCTCGCGGCCCGCAGCGGTGCGTTCTGCGATGCGCTGCCGCTCCATGTCGGCCACCTGCGCCAGCACGGCCAGGATCAGCTCGCCCACCCCCCGCGCGATGCGGCCCAGGCCGTGAATCTCCACGGCTACGCCGCGATCCAGCAGCGCGCGCACCGTGGCCTGCACGTCCAGGGCATCACGGCCCAGGCGATCCACGGCGTACACGTGCAGCTCGTCGCCCTGGCGGATGAACTTCAGCAGCTCGGAGAAGCCGGCGCGCTGGGCGGCCGGTGTGGCGCCGCTGATGCCCTCGTCCTTGAACTCCTGATCGAAGGCGCTGCCGCCGGCCGCTTGCAGCAGGGCGTGCCGCTGGGCCTCGATGGATTGGTCCGTGGTGGAGACGCGGAAGTAAGCGATGCGGGCCATGGTGGGGCGTTTGGTGTCAAAAGATATGCATGCATTGTGAGCCATGATCAAATATGCCTGCAAGTAACTTTTGAACCAAGCTGCGGCCCCCTCTACGGCTAGGCTCACAAGGTACAAGTTCTGAGCCAGCATGACGCGGGCGGGTCAACTGTGGCGATTGACGACGCCAAATGAACCGAGTGATGCCTCAGGTAGATTTGCGGCTGTCCCGGGCTTCACGGCCGGGGCGCTGGCCTTCAGGCGAAAACCTGAGGGCCAGGATGACGAAAGCCCCGTGTGCTGGAAACACATCGGGGCTTACGGGACAACCATCGCCAGGTGGCGCAGCAGTCCAGACGTCTTGGCGGACGTCGAAACTGTACACGTGAACCCAGAAGCCGCATCAATACGTGGAGGTATTGCTGCTGCCTGGGGGAACGGCGCTCCTGGCGTCAACAAGGACGCCAACGTGCAAGACATCGCCAACACCTCGCGGCCCACCGTGGCCCGCCTCCCCGACGCCGCCCACGAGCTGCGCATCAGCCTCTCCACCGTGCGCCGCTTGGTCAAAGCCGGCCGGCTCAAGACCGTGAGCCTGGGCACGCGCGCCGTAGGCATCACCTACGCCGAGATCCAGCGC
>NZ_VIDQ01000156.1 GCF_009760915.1 Azohydromonas aeria | reverse complement strand
GGCGGCACCGGCACCGGTACGGGTACCTTGGGCGGCACGGGCAGCGGCGGCACCCTGGGCACGCTGCCCGGCGGCCCGGGATTGCCGTCCGCGACCGTGCCGGGCGGCACGGTCACGACGCCGACGCTGCCGGGCAGCACGCTGCCCGGCACGACCGCCCCCGGCACCACCGTGCCGAGCCCCACGGCGCCCGCCCCCATCGGCTCGGGCACGCCCCTGCCCGGCACGACGGCGCCGGGCACCACGCTCCCGGGCACGCCCCTGCCGGGCGCCCTCCCGCCCACCTCGCCCCTGCCGGGCACCATGCTGCCGGGGGCCCCGCTGCCAGGCACCACGCCGCCCGGCTCCACCACGGTCCCAGGCGGCACGTTGCCCGGCGGAACCGTGCCGGGCGGCACCGTCCCGGGCGGCATCGGCACGCGCTGAGGCCGGGCGCGGGACTCCCGTGCCGCCGTGCAGCGTGGGCGGATTGAAGCGGTCGGCGTGCCGATTCCCTCTTTTGAGGGTACGGTGTTTGCCATCGGAGCCGACCGTTCCAGTCCTTCGCCGCCATCGATGCCCGTTGCCCGCCCCTTCGCCCTGGTGTTCACCCTGGCCCTGGCCTCGCTGCTGGGGGCCTGCTCCGTCCTGAAGCCCCAGGGCGACGCGGAGGCTGCCGCCGCGCGCGGCGAGCCGCCGGCCGAGGGGCCGCCGCGCTACGACATCGAGGTCGAGGCGCCGCGCGAGCTGCGCGCCCTGGTGGCTGACAACCTGGACCTGGCGCGCTTTCGCACCGTGCCGGCCGAGGAAGGGCTCAGCGACGAGGAGCTCGACCGCCTCGTGGCCGCGGCGCCGCAGCAGGCGCAGGCGCTGCTGCGCACCGAGGGCTATTTCAACGCCCGCGTCGAGGCCACGCGCGAGCCGGCGGCCGCAGAGGGCAAGCTGCCGCGCGTGGTGCTGCGCGTGGAGCCCGGGCCGCGCACGACCATCGCCTCGGTGGACGTGGACGTGCAGGGCGACCTGGCACAGCGCGCCGAGGCCGGCGACCCGCGCGCGGCGCGGCTGCGCGAACGGGTGCAGAAGGACTGGGGCCTGCGGCCCGGCGATCCCTTCACGCAGGGCGACTGGAGCGGCGCCAAGGGCACTGCCCTGGCCACGCTGCACGCCGAGGGCTACCCGGCCGCCGACTGGCGCGAGACGCAGGCACGCGTGCGTTCCCTGGAGCAGCAGGCCGACCTCATCGCCCGCGCCGACAGCGGCCCGCGCTTCCAGCTCGGCCCGGTGCGCATCGAGGGCGCCGACCGCTACGGCGAGGACGCCATCCGCAACCTCGCCGACTTCGAGCCCGGCGAGGTCTACACCCAGCGCAGGCTGCTGGAGTACCAGGACCGGCTGCGCCTGAGCGGGCTGTACGAGGGCGCCTCCGTCACGCTCGACACCGACCCGGCCCAGGCCGCGGCCGCGCCGGTGTCGGTGCGCGTGCGCGAGCAGCGGCTGCAGAACGCCACGCTCGGCCTGGGCTACAGCAGCGACACCGGCCCGCGCTTCACGCTGGAGCACATGCACCGCCAGCCCTTCGGCCTGAACTGGACCGCGCGCAACAACTTCGAGATCGGCAACCAGCGCAAGCTCTGGGAGTTCGACCTGCGCTCCTACCCCAAGCCGCGGCTGTGGCAGAACCTGGTGGCCGGCAACGTCGAACAGCTCAAGGTCAACGACGAGGACCGCTTCTCGACGCGGCTGCGCCTTGGGCGCAGCCAGGACCGCAACCGGCTCGAACGCCAGTACTACGTCGAGGCGCAGCACTCGCGCGTGGATTCGCCGCTGGGCCGCACCGAAGCGCAGGCGGTCACCGGCAATGCCGACTTCACCTGGCGCCGCGTGGACAACCGGCTGCTGCCCACCCAGGGTTACGCCCTGATCCTGCAGAGCGCGCTGGGCTATGCCCGCGGCAGCAGCGAGGCCGAGAGCGGCCCGCTTGGGCGGCTCTACACCCGCATGCTCTATTTCCGCCCCTTCGGCGACGGCTGGAACGCCCGGCTGCGGCTGGACCTGGGGCAGGTGTTCGCGCGCGAGGCGGTGGGCGTGCCCGACCCGCTGCTGTTCCGTGCCGGCGGCGAGGAGTCGGTGCGCGGCTACGACTACCGCGGCCTGGGCCCGGAGGTGGACGGCGTGGTCACCAGCGGGCGCTCGCTGCTCACGGCCAGCGCGGAGGTGGCGCACCCGATCTCGCGCCGGCTGCCCGCGCTGTGGGGGGCGGCCTTCATCGACGCCGGCAACGCCGCGGAGCGCTTCTCCGACCTGCGCCCGGCCGTCGGCGTGGGCGTGGGCCTGCGCTACCGCAGCCCCGTCGGCCCGCTCAACCTCGACCTGGCCTACGGCGTCGATGACCGGCGCTTCCGGCTTCACGTGACGGCCGGCGTGGCGTTCTGACCTCCGTTTCCCGTTCCCGATTCATGTCCGCGATCCCTACCCCGTCCGACGCCGGCACGCCGCCGCCGCCGCCTCCCGTTCCCCCGCGGCGCCCGAGCCGCCTGCGCCGCGTCCTGCTGCTTCTGGCGCTGCTGCTGCTGAGCGGCGTGCTGGCCGTGGCCGCGCTGGCTTGGTGGAGCCTGCGCACCGAGCGCGGCACCGCCTGGGCGCTGCGCCAGCTGCCCGGCGTCGAGGTCACGAACCCGCGCGGCACGCTGCTGGGCGACTTCGGCGCCGAGGCGCTGGTGGCGCGCTGGGGCCGCGGCGGCGAGGTCCGGCTGGTCGATGTCGGCTGGACGCGGCTGCGCGTGGGCCGGCTGCGCCTGTCGGGGCCCTACGCGCAGGTCGCCTTCGACACGCTGTCGGCGCGCCAGGCCTTCGTCACGCTGCCCGCGCCGCAGGAGCCGCCGCCACCCAAGTCGCCCCCGCCGCAGCAGCTGCGCCTGCCGGTGACGCTGGAGGTGGGCGCGCTGCAGGTCGGCGAGATCCACGCCGCCGCGCTGGGCGATGCGCCGCTGCGCGACCTGCGCGCCGCGCTGCACGTGGGCGAGTCGGGCGGCGCCCGGCACCGCGTCGAGGGCTTCTCCGTCTCGCGCGGGCCGCTGCAGGTGCGGGGCCGGGCCCAGGCCGGCGCCGACGCGCCCATGCCGGTGCAGGCGGAAGTGACGCTGGCGCAGCCGGCGCAGGGCACGCTGCCCGCCTGGGGCGCGGCGCTGCAGCTCGACGGGCCGCTGGCGCAAATGGCGGCACAGGCGGCGCTGCAGGCGCAGTCCGCGCCGCCGCAGACGCTGCAGGCCACGGCCACCGTCACGCCCTTTGAAGCCTTTCCGCTCGCCGGGCTGCAGGCTCGCGCCCAGGCGCTGGACCTGCGGGCGCTGCTGGAGGCCGCGCCGCGCACCGCGCTCAGCGGCCAGGCCGCCATCGAGCCCGCGCCGCAGGGCCGGCTGCAGGCGCGCGTGTCGCTGGCCAATGCCCTGGCCGGCCCGTGGGACGCCGGCCGCGCGCCGGTGCGCGAGCTGCGCCTGGACGCGCTGCTGGACCCGGCCGATCTCGGCCGCGTGCAGCTCAACGAGTTGCAGGCCCTGTTGGGCAGCGCCCAGGCCGGTGCCGGCCGCATCAGCGCCCAGGGCCGCACCCAGGGCGACGGCTGGACGCTGCAGGCCACGCTGGACGGCGTGCAGCCGGCGCGGCTGGACGCGCGCGCGCCCGCGCTGACGCTGGGCGGGCGCCTCGACGCCACCGGGCGCGGTTTCCTGCCCCCCGCCGCGCCGGCAGCGGGCGCGTCGGCTCCGGCCGCGCCGCCGGCACCGGCCGCGGCGGCGCAGGAACGCGCCATCGAGCTGGCCGGCAACCTCGCCGGCAGCCTGCAGGCGCCCGGCGGCACGCAGCCCCTGAAACTGGAACTCGGCGCCCTGTGGCAGGCCCGGGCCGGCGCGACGCTGCTGGAGCTGCGCCGGCTCGAAGGCAGCGCCGGCCGGGCGCGCGTGTCGGCGCAGGGCCGGCTGCGCCAGGCCGCGGCCGACGCGCCCTGGCAGGCCGAGGCCCGCGCCGGCGTGGACGAGCTGGACCTGCGCCCCTGGTGGCCGGGCCCGGCCGACGCGCCGCTGCGCCGCCTGCCCAGCCGCCTGGCGGCGCGCGTGGAAGCGGCGCTGACCCTGCCCACGTCCGGGCCCGGCGGCGGCGACCCGCTGGCCTGGCTGGCCGGGCTGCAGGGCCAGGCCCGCGTGAGCGTGCCGCCCAGCCTGCTGGCCGAGGTGCCGCTGCAGGGCGAGGCCACGCTGCGCGGCACGGCGCCGGGGCTGCAGGTGGCGCTGGACCTGGATGCCGCCGGCAATGCCGTGCGCGGCAACGGGCTGCTGGCGCGCAACGCCGCGTCGGACCGCTGGCAGGCCGCCATCGACGCGCCGGCGCTGCAGCGGCTGGCGCCGCTGGCGGCGCTGCTGCCCGCCCCGGCGCCCAGCCCGGCGGCCCAGGCGGCAGCGAAGCGCGCGGCGGCCGCCGCCTCCAGGACCACCCGCCCCGGCGCGACCGCGGCGCCGGTGGCGGCCGCGACGCCGTCGCCGGCCA
>NZ_VIDQ01000155.1 GCF_009760915.1 Azohydromonas aeria | reverse complement strand
GAGACGCTCACTTTTATGCGAAGTCCAGGGCCGTACCGACGCGCCGCAGACCACGATCTTCACGGCACCCACCAACCTCAAGTCACCCGACTTCGCATAAAAACGGACTTCGCATTATTCGCGTCATGCACCCTTGAGCATGACGCGAAGAACTGGCTGTTCGCGGGCAGCGCGCTGGCCGGACAACGCGCGGCGGTGGTGATGAGCTTGGTGCAGTCGGCACGGCTCAATGGGCTGGACCCGTGGGCCTACCTTCGCGACGTGCTCTCGCGCATCCACTCGCACCCGAGCCACCGGCTCGATGAACTGTTGCCGCACCGTTGGCGCTCAGGCTGAAGACGATGGGCGTGATCACGCAGTCGGTGATGGTCCAGGCCGACATCGACGTCAGGCGCATGGGCCAGGCACAGAAGGTCAGCTTGGCCGACGAGATCTTCGCCAAGCAACCCAACATGCTCGCCTCCATCCTTGTGCTGCCTCGCATGGGAGTCGGCATGGTGCAGCTGGAGGTGCCACTGCACATCCTGCTGGTCACGTTCCAGGCGATGAAGCTCAGCGGCCGCCAATGGCCGGTGATCACTGAAGACGTGCAGGAGACGTGCATGCAACGCCTGACGGCGCGTGCACGCTTCAACGAGGGCTTGCCGGGCGAACTGGCGACCCAGGTGGTCCAGCAGTTCTGCGACGAGCATCCCGAGCGCTACCTGCTCGCCTTCGTCTACGGCTACCTCGGCGACCACGACCTGCTGGCCGTGCGCACCGACGCAGAGAAGTTCCTGCTGCTGGCCGCCCTCAACCTCGTGGAGTGCGTCGCCTTCGTGGGAGCCGCGACTGCATCTTGATGATCACGGGCGCGAGCCCTGTTCAAGATGGGACGGCTGGACGCTCACACATAGAGAACGCGGCCTCGGGGCCCTTCGACATCCGTTGGCTTGGCGGGCGCCGCTTCAGCGGGCCGCACTGCCGGGATAGTTGCTGCAGCGTGGCGCCCGTGCTGTGCCTGTGGCAGGCGCACCCGCACGCAGGTGCCCACGTTCGGCTCGCCGTTGACCGACATCGAGCCGTCGAGGAGCTCTACGAGCCTGCGGGTGAGCGCCATGCCAATGCCCGTGCCCTCAATGCCGCTGCCTTCGCGCCCCAGGCGGTTGAAGGGTTCGAACAGACCCTGCAGTTGCTCGGCCGACATCCCTATCCCGGTGTCCGCCAGTTCCAGCTCCACCTGGTCGCCGGCCTCGCGCAGCACCACCGTGACGGTGCCCCCGCGTCGGTTGTACTTGATGGCGTTGCTCAGGATGTTGAGCAGCACCTGGCGCACGCGGTTGCGGTCGGTACGCGCGTGCACCGGCGGCAAGGACTCGCTGGGCATGAGCAAGCACACGCCCTGCTCCTGCGCCAGTGGCTCCAGCAGCAGCAGGAGCTCTTGCACCAGCGCGCACAGGTCGACCGACTCCATGCGCAAGTCCACGCGCCCGGCCTCGATGCGGGAGAGGTCCAGGGCTTCCTCAGTGAGCGAGCGTAGCTGGGGTGATCGCAGGCTTGGCTCGCGCTTCAAATATCTTTGGAAAATTCAACCGCATGCTCAATGCCGCGCCAACTGCCCGTCGAGATCCTGCAGGAACTCGTGAATGTCGATGGGTTTGGTCCAATAATCGTCAAAGCCAGCCATGCGCGCACGCTCGACGATGTCGGGCATGGCGTTGGCTGATAGCACAACGCAGCGCAAGGACCGCGTCTGCGGATCCTGCTGTAGCGCCTGCAGCACGTCCAGGCCGCTGATGTCGGGCAGGTTCATGTCGACCAGCACGAGGTCTGGCCTCAGCCGCGCAGCACACGCCACGCCGCTTTTGCCGTTCTCAGCAACATGCAACTCGCATTGCGGACGATGGGCTGCCAACAGGTGCTGCATCAGCAGCGCATTAACGGGGTCGTCCTCGATGTAGAGAACGACGGTCTTGCGGGCGGGCGGCATGGCTCTGGCTTTCGCTTCCCAAAGGGATCAGTCACGGCAATGCCGCGGTGGCATTGGTCAGGCGTCGTACTCGATATAAGGGCTCGCGGGTGCTACGCACCGGCTGTCGCATCCATGGAGATGCTGATGTTGCAGCCACCAAACCATGACGGCTCGGTGCTTTCCTGCCTGGCGAGCCACACGAGCCATGCAGCCAGTGTTTCATGAAGAGGGCTACATACGTCTTGCCGTGCACCGCCAGGACTGTTCCTTTGTCACGTTTGCAGGGTGCAAGTTGATTCTTCTCAAGCCCGGCTGCCCAGTGAAGTCGTCGATGCCGGCCGCGGCGGACTGTCCCGACGACGGGTTTGCTGCGTATGGATGCGCCGCGTTGCAAGGCGTAGACCAACCTCCCGCCAAGCTTGCCCCCAGGCCCGGCTGGCACGGCCTACCCTGCTGCTTGTCCAGGGCGCGCGAGCATCTCCTCGACCCGGGTGCCCAATGCGGCCAGGCCCACAGGCTTGATGAAGAGGCTGACCGGGCCGTGCACCAGCAGCTCTTCGCCGGCGAAGCCCGACATCATGATGATGGGCGGATTCGGGCGGCGCTGGTGCAGGCGCAGCGCCATCTCGCGTCCGTCCATGCCTGGCATGGACAGGTCAGTAATGACCAGGTCGGCCGGATCGGCGGCATCGGCCTCCAGCGCGGCACTGCCGTTCTTCGCCACCCTGACGCGGTAGCCGATGCTCTCGAAGTAGTAGCTGAAGACGTCCACCACGTCCGGTTCGTCGTCCACAATCAGCAGGTGGTGCATGGCGCGCTGTCCTTCCTCGTTCGTGCCCCTCAACCGCACGGCGCTTGGCGCAATGGCAGCGTGACGCTGAAGACGCTGCCGCGGTCCGGTGCGCTGTCCAGCGCCAACACACGCCGCCCTTCAGCAGCCGGGCTGGCCCGGCATGCATGGCCACTTCCCTGACAGGCTGCGCCTGGAGTATCCGTCTGCGCGCCTGGTGCAGACCCGAGACAACAGCAGCTGTAGACACGCCGTCATCAGCTACGGCGCTCGTACGGGCTGACCAAGGCTGGCGCGCCGGTGCAGATGCCTGCTTCCGGGATATGAGTGGTCTGCGTCCAGTCCAAGGCATGCCTGATGCTGCAAAGCCTTCGCTGGTCGGTGCATCCCAGTGGTGCCGCGCCATTTCAATCAAGAACACTACCTGGGACACAAACCATGATTTCGCCTGTCGATCCGGGCCGCGCGCCGGACTTCCGGGTGCTGATGGACCACTTGGCGGCTGGCGTGGTGGTCCACGCGCCCAGTGGTGAGGTGGTGTACGTCAACCCGGCAGCCTGCCGGCTCACAGGACTGGAATGTGCGGACATGCTCGCCCGAGCACTGGACGACCCCGTTTGGCGGCTGTTTCGCGCCGACGGCTCGCTTATGCCCGTGGCCGAGTACCCGGCTCGCCGGGTGCTTGCCACGATGCAGCCGCTGCACAACCAGCTCGTGGGCGCTCAGCATCCGATCACTGGCGTGATGGCATGGGTACTGTGCAGCGCGTACTTGGAGCACGAGGCCGACGGCACGCTGCGCCATGTGGTCATGATGCTGCTGGACGTGACGGACCGGGTGCAGGGCGAGCGCGAGCTGGCCTGGAGCGAATCGCGCTTTCGCCTACTCTACGAGCATGGCAACGACGGCGTGCTGCTGACGCACCCAGACGGCTCAGTCGAGAGCGCTAATCCTGCGGCGTGCCGGCTGTTCGGGCTGAGTGAGGCCGAACTGATCGCACGGGGACGCCAGGGGCTGGTGGACGAGGCTGATCCGCGGCTGGCACAACTGCTGCGCGAGCGCGATGCCACTGGACGGGCACTGGGGCGGCTGCGTATGCGCCGCGGCGACGGTGTGCTGTTCGAGGCCGAGGTCAGCTCGGCGCTGTACCGGGACGCGGATGGGCAGTCCTGCGCCAGCATCATCGTGCGGGACGCTTCAATGCGTGAGGAAGCGGAGGCCGCCCAGGCCGCCCGAATCGCTGCAGAGCGTGCCAGTGAAGCCAAAAACACCTTCATCGGCCGGCTCAGCCACGAGTTGCGCACACCGCTCAATGCCATCCTTGGCATGACGCAAGTGCTGCGGGCGGAGGCCGCCCAGCGCTTGACGCCTGCGATGCTGGAACGGCTGGGCCACGTGGCCGAAGCGGGGCGCCATCTGCTGCGCCTGATCGAGGACTTGCTGGACCTCAGCCTGATCGAGGCCGGCCGGCTGCGGGTGTCGCTGCAGCCCGTGGCCCTGGCGGCGCTGGTGCGGGAAGTGCTCGTTCAGTTGCAGCAGTTGGCCGCGGGGCGGGCGCTGGCAGTGACGATGCACGATGAGGCGCAAGACGCCTGGGTGCTGGCCGATGCGGGACGACTGCGCCAAGTGCTGTGGAACCTGTTGTCCAACGCGGTCAAGTACAACCGCGAGCGGGGGTCCATCGAGGTAACGCTGCAGTGCCAGGGCGACTGCGCCATCGTGGCCGTGCGCGACAGCGGGATGGGCATGGACGAGTCGCAACTGGCCCGGCTGTTCCAGCCCTTCGAGCGGTTGGGCCGCGAAGAGTCCCGCGTACCGGGCGCAGGCATCGGACTGACACTGAGCCGGCACCTGGTGCAGGCCATGGGCGGGCGTATAGGCGCGCAGGCCCGTCCCGGCCAGGGCAGCGAGTTCCGCGTCGAGTTGCCGCGGTGCGCGCCGCCCCTGCCGGTGGCCCGGGAGGCGTCGGACACCGCAGCCGAGGCAGAGATGTCTACCGTGGGTGCTGCGGCGCGCACCTTGGTGTATGTGGACGACGACGCCGTTAACCGGCTGGTGTTGCGCGGCATGGTGGAACTGCAGCCGGGGTGGCGGCTGCTGGACGCCGAGGACGGCGAGCAGGCACTGGCGCTGGTACGCAGCAGCCGGCCCGACGCCGTGCTGGTGGACATGGTCATGCCCGGCATGGACGGGCCGGCGGTACTGCAGGCACTGCGTGCTGACGAGGCCACGTGCGCCATCCCCTGCATCGCCGTGACGGCGCTGGCAGCGCCACAGGACGAGGCCCGGGCCCGGGCCGCCGGCTTTGACGGCTACATCACCAAGCCGCTGGAACGCGAGCGGCTGCTGGCGGAACTGCGCCGGGTTCTGGATCCTGGACCCGGGCCAGCCGCCTGAGTCTTGACCCCGGGGTTGTTGTGAGGAGTCGGTGTGCCGGCTGTCAAACGGGACTCAGCAGGCGTGCCAATTCCTCTGGTTCAACTGGCTTGGTAATGAACGAGTGCAAGCCTGCGGCTGCGGCCGCCTGGCGGTCTGCCTGCTGTCCATGTCCTGTCACGGCGATGAGCCGCACACCGCCCAGTTTCGGCAACTCCCGAATGCGGCGTGCCAGCTCGTAGCCGTCCATTCCGGGAAGACCGATGTCGAGCAAAACGACGTCGGGCTGAAAAGCCGCTGCCGTGCGCAGTGCCATCGGCCCGTCTTGCGCCACTTCCACGTCGTGCCCCGACATGC
>NZ_VIDQ01000154.1:1257-5492 GCF_009760915.1 Azohydromonas aeria | reverse complement strand
GGCGCCGCGCCCGCTGCGGCCGAGGCCGCCGCCGCGCGGCCCGCGCCGCAGGCCTTCTGGATCACGCTGGCCGTGGGCGCCGCCGCGCTGGCGCTGTTCTACGCGAGGCTGAGCTTCGCGCGGCTGGAGATCTTCAAGATGCTGCTGGCCAGCTTCTTCCCGCTGCTGATCCTGATCCTGTCGGTGCTGGGCTCGATCGTCTTTGGCCTGGCCACGCCGACGGAAGCGGCGGCCGTGGGCGCGCTCGGCGGCGCGCTGCTGGCGGCGGCCTACGGGCGGCTCAACCTGGAGGTGGTCAAGGAATCGGTCTATCTCACGGCCAAGACCAGCGCCATGGTGTGCTGGCTGTTCGTGGGCTCGGCGATCTTCTCCGCGGCCTTCGCGCTGCTGGGCGGGCAGGAGCTGGTGGAGACCTGGGTGCTGGGCATGAACCTGAGCCCCACGGAGTTCCTGATCCTGTCCCAGGTGCTCATCTTCATCCTGGGCTGGCCGCTGGAGTGGACCGAGATCATCGTGATCTTCATGCCCATCTTCATCCCGCTGCTGGACAACTTCGGCATCGACCCGCTGTTCTTCGGGCTGCTGGTGGCGCTGAACCTGCAGACCGCGTTCCTGAGCCCGCCGGTGGCGATGAGCGCGTTCTATCTGAAGGGCGTGGCGCCGCGGCACGTGACGCTCAACCAGATCTTCGCGGGCATGCTGCCGTTCATGGGCATCCAGATCGTGGCGATCGTGCTGCTGTACGTCTTCCCGGCCATCGGGATGTGGCTGCCGCAGCAGCTGTACGGGCGCTGAGCGCCCGCATGGGCCGCGGCACGGGTTGAAGGCCCCGGTCGCGGCCCCATGTGCCTGGCATGAGGGGCTGCGCCGGGTGCAAAGGAACTGCCGCCGGCATATGTATATAAAAACAGTAGCCTGGCAGCCTTTCCTTCTGAACCCGCCACCCGCCTCCTGCCATGTGCACCCTGGACTGCTTCGCCCGCCCGGCCGCCGCGCCGGTTCCCGTCGCCGCTGACGATGCCGGCGCGGCGCACCTCTCCGGCCACGAACTGCGCTGCCTGTTCAAGCGCATCGCCGCGCTGCGCGAGCAGGCGCAACTCGCGGTGCTGGGCGCCGACGCGGCCCGCGCCGCCGAGCCGGCCGCGGCGCTGGACCGCATCTGCAGCGCGCTGCACGAGGCCGAGCTGCAGATCGCGCAGGCCGAGCGCCTGGCGGCGCGTCAGATCGACTGACCTGCTACCCCGGCACGCGCCGCAGCCACCGCTCCAGCAGGCCGAACGCGCCCTGCACCGCCAGCGCCAGCAGCGCCGCCGGCACGGCGCCGGCCAGGGTCTGCGCGTGGTCGTTGAGCGCCAGCCCGGAGACGATGCGCTCGCCCAGGCCCCCCGCGCCCACGAAGGCCGCCACGGTGGCGGTGCCCACATTGATCACGGCCGCCGTCTTCACCCCCGCCAGCAGCGTGGGCAGGGCCAGCGGCAGCTCCACGCTGCGCAGCACCTCGGTGCGGCGCAGCCCCAGCGCCGCGGCGGCCAGGCGCAGCCCCGGCGGCACGCCGGCCAGCCCGGCATGGGTGTTGCGCACGATCGGCAGCAGCGCGTAGACGAACAGCGCCAGCAGCGCCGGCACGAAGCCGATCGTGCCCAGCAGCGCGATCAGGAAGGCCAGCAGCGCCAGCGACGGCACGGTCTGCAGCACCCCCACCGCGCCCATGAGCACCCCGGCCAGCGGCCGCACCCGGTGCGCCAGCACGCCCAGCGGCACGCCCACCGCCACGGCCAGCGCCAGCGAGCCGAACACCATCGCCAGGTGCTGTGCCAGCAGCCGGCCCAGGTCCGGCGCCAGCAGCCGCTCGGTGAAGCCGGCCGCGGCGCGCGGCGCCGGGGCAGCGGTGGCGGCGTCGGCCGTGGACGCCGATGCCGGCGCCGGTGCCAGCGCCAATGCCGGATCGAGCCGGTCCAGGAACTCGCGCGCCACGGCGGCGAACGGCTGCCCGTCGAGCTCGGCGCGGGCGTTCATGGCGGTCATCGCGGCCGCGTCGATGCGCCCCTGCAGCGCCGCGGCCAGCGGCCGCTCGTCCAGGCCGGTGCGCATCAGCAGCACCGCGTCGTAGCGGGGGAAGAAGCCGCGGTCGTCGCGCAGCACGCGCAACCCCAGCCGCGCGATCTGCGCATCGGTGGCATAGACGTCGATCAGGTCCACCTGGCCGCGCGCCAGCGCCTGGTAGGCCAGCCCGTGGTCCAGCCCGGGGCCGGCCTCGGCAGCGAGCCCGTAGGCGCGGCGCAGCCCCGGCCAGCCGTCGGCGCGCTGCAGGAACTCGTGCGACAGCCCGAAGCGCAGCGCCCGCAGCCGCTCTGGCGGCAGCCGTGCCAGCGCCGAGAGCGAGTCCACGCCCAGCCGCGCCGCGTGGTCCTCGCGCATGGCCAGCGCGTAGGTATTGTTGAAGCCCAGCGGCACGGCGGCCTTGAGCCCGCGCGGCGCCAGCGCGGCATTGAGGGCGTCGAGCGTAGGCGGCGCCGCGCCCGGCGCGTCGGGCAGGCGCAGCAGCTCGCGCGCGATCGTGCCGGTGTACTCGGGGTACACCGCGATGGCGCCGCTGGACAGCGCCTGCTCCAGGATGGCGGTGTTGCCCAGCCCCTGCCGGTGCTCCGCGGCGATGCCCGCGCGCCGCAGCGACTGCGTGACGATCTCGCCCAGCAGGTAGCTCTCGGTGAAGCGCTTGGAGCCGACCAGCACCGGGCTGGCGCCCGCGCCCGTCGCGGCCAGCGCGGGCAGGGCGCCGAGCAGGCCCAGCACCAGCGCCAGCAGCGCCGCCAGCAGCGCCGGCGCGCGGCTCAGCTCGCGCCGGCGCTGCTGCCCTGGTTGAGCAGGTGCTCCTGTACCGCCTTCGGGTCGGTGCCGGCCGCTTTCACGGCCTCCTCGATCTGCACGGGCGTCACCCCGAAGTACTCGGCCCAGCGGCTGCAGTTGTTGTCGTCGCTGATGTCGACGGTGCCCGAGGGCGGCTGGGGGGGAGAGGTGTTGGTGTCCATGCCCCGGGCCGGCAAGCGACGTGCCCCGGCCGCCTGCACCCGCGCCGGTAGCGGTTGCCATCAGTCCCAGCGCCACGTCCACACCAGGTCCACGCCCGTGGTCTCCCCGGTGAGCAGCCGCAACGTGAAGCGCTCGGCGATCTTGTAGACCAGGTCGAAGCCGCCGCCGGTGGCGTCCAGGCTCTGGCGGTAGCCGACGTAGAAGCGCTCCGAGAGCTGCTTGCCGAAGCCCACCACCGAGCTGGCCAGGCCGTTGGCGCCCTGCGAGAACGACAGCTTGTCCAGCCCCAACCGCTGCGCCAGCCCGGGCCCGCCACCGCCGCCGTCGCCGCCGGCCAGCAGCGCCAGTGCCGCGCGCTGCAGCAGCGCGGTCTGGTCGCCGGCGAGGTCCGTGCTGGCCTTGCCCAGCGTCAGCCACGACAGCGTGTCGATGTCCGACATCGCCGGAATGGACACCAGCGCCACGCGCGGGTTCTGCGCCGTGCCGGTCACGCCCACGCCCACCTTCACCGCCTCCAGGTCGGTGCGCAGCGCCTCGATGTCGAGCGTCGGGTTCGCCACCGGCCCGTTGAAGATGACCAGTCCGCGCGTGATGTCGAGCTTGGCGCCGTAGGCGTCGAAGACGCCGCCCACGGTGCGCACCGTGCCGGTGACCGCGACCTGCTCGTTGGGCGCCGTCACGCGCAGCTCGCCGGCCAGCAGCGTGTTGATGCCCTTGCCGCGCACGCGCAGGTTCTGCCCCAGGTCCACGCGCAGATCCAGCGCCATGCGCATCGGCGCCTGCGGCTGGTCCGTGCCCCGCGGCGGCTTGCGCGCGAGGGTCGGGTCGTCCACCACGATCACGTCGTCGGAGAGGGCCGGCGCGCTGCTGCGGCCCAGGTCGATCAGGCCCTCGTCCACCCTGAAGCCGCCGCTGACCGACAGGTCGCGCCCGCGCAGCTGCACCTGCGAGCGGCCGCTGAGCGCGATGCGCCGGTCCACGCGGCCCAGCGCCTGGAAGCGGTCGGCCACCACGGCGATGTCGGCGCCGGGCTGCTCGCCCAGCCGCGCGCCGCCTTCCAGGCGCAGCGTGCCATCGCCGGCATAGGCCACGAAGCGCTGGATGCGCAGCTGCTCGCCCTCCAGCGCCACGCGCAGCTCGCCGTTGCGCACGCGCACGCCCTCGACGAAGTTGCCGACGCCCAGCCGGTCGCCGTTGAGCACGCC
>NZ_VIDQ01000154.1:0-1247 GCF_009760915.1 Azohydromonas aeria | reverse complement strand
CGCCCTCGACGAAGTTGCCGACGCCCAGCCGGTCGCCGTTGAGCACGCCGGCGACTTCCGGCGCACCGAGGCGGCCGGTGACGCGCGCGCGCGCTTCCACCGTGCCGTCCAGGCGCCAGCCCACCGGCAGCCACGGGTCCCACACGCCCAGGTCGGCCACGCGCAGCTGCGCGTTGCCCTGCAGCGGCGTGTCGGCCCCCGGCCAGATCTCGCCCGGCGCGGTCACAGCGCTGGCGCCGGCCGAGAGCTCGCCGATCTGCTGCCCGGCCAGGCCCACGGCGGCGTTCCAGGTGGCGCCCTCGGCCCGCACCGACAGCTGCAGCGCGCTCAGGCCCATGGGGCGGCGGCTGCCGCCCGCGGCCAGCGACAGGTCGCCGCGGCGGCGCTGCACCAGCACGTCGGCCTGCAGCTGCGGCGCGGTGCGCAGCACGGCGCGGCCCTCGATCTCCAGGTCGCCCTGCCAGCCCAGGTCGGGCTGCAGCCGCGCCAGCAGCGGTGCCACGGTCAGCGGCTCCAGCGACACGGCGGCGTCGATCTGCGCCGGCGCCCCGTCAAGGCCGGCCTGCCAGCGCGCGGCGCTCCACTGCAGCCCGGCGCCCAGCACCAGCGCGCGGCCGGGTTGCACCGCCAGGCGCGCGGGCCGGGTGTCGCCGCCGAGCTGGAACTCCAGCGCCACGTCCGCGGCCTGCAGCAGGGCGTCGCCGGCGCCGGCGCGGCGCACGTCCACCCGCCCGATGCGGCCCTGCCAGCCCGAGAGCGTCGCCGGCAGCGCGCCGCTGCCCGACTGCAGCAGGGCGCCCTGCGCCTCCAGCGCGAAGCGGGTGCGCGCGCCCGCGGCGCCGGGGGGTGGCGGCTGCAGCAGGTCGGCCCACTCCGGCGGCCGCGCCGCCAGCTCGCCCTGCAGCGCCAGGCGGTGCGCGCGCGTGGTGCCGTCCAGGTCCAGCTCGACCACCGGCACGCGCTGCCAGCCGGAAGCGCCGGCCAGCGCCAGGTCGGCCAGCGACAGGTCCAGCGCCAGCGGCGCGTCGCCCGCGGTGGCGAGCTGCCAGCGCGCCTGGCCCGTGCGC
This sequence comes from Azohydromonas aeria, assembly GCF_009760915.1. Classification (GTDB taxonomy): domain Bacteria; phylum Pseudomonadota; class Gammaproteobacteria; order Burkholderiales; family Burkholderiaceae_C; genus Azohydromonas; species Azohydromonas aeria. Next base: position 180 of record NZ_VIDQ01000154.1, on the reverse strand, counting down.
AGCCGGGCGGAGGGCAGCGCCAGCCCGGACACGCTGGCGCTGCCCTGCGTGCGCAGCGCCGGCCAGCGGCCCTCCGCCGTCAGGTCGGCGCGCACGGCACCGGCGATGGCCGGCGACGGCGTCGCGGCCGCCACCGGCGCCGCGGTCGCGCCGGGGCGGGTGGTCCTGGAGGCGGCGGCC
>NZ_VIDQ01000153.1 GCF_009760915.1 Azohydromonas aeria | reverse complement strand
CTTGCACTGGCCATCCGTACCTGGACGTTGGCCAAGGCGACACGCGCCGCGCCTCGTGCGCTTGCCGGCATCTCGCTCAGCGCCGCTTCGAACAGCATCAGGCGCTGGACCTCGAATGCCGCGGGATCGCTGCGCGCGAGAAGGGCGAAATGGTCGAAGTCGAAGTCCTGGCACATGGGGAGAAGGCCGCCTTGGAAACCCGCCGTGGCGGTCAGCCACGTACCGGCCCAAGGCGTGCCTGGCTGTTGCACGACGAGTCCATCCTGGGGCCTTCGGGCCCCTGCTTCCAGACCCCGAGTCGGCGGCAGCCGGCAGTGCGCCGGGAGCGCTTTCGAACCTCTCGGCACGAGCTCCCCTGAACCCACAGCCCGCCAGAGACCGCGCAGCCCTGCTGCTGAGCAAGCACCGTACAACCCTCCATCAGCGTGCCCTCAACGAAGGGGCCTGCAGGCGTGCCTCAGGCACGGTGCCGCCATGCTCATGCCTCACGAAGACCGGCCCACCACAGGGCTGGCGAACGCGGCAGAGGGAGACGATGCAGCAGTACGAAACGGCGTTGCAAAGAGCGCAGCGCCTGGCCACGGAGTGCGATAACCGGGCAACGGCGCAGGCCACGTGGATCGAGGAACTCAGGCGCCTGGGCTACGACACGGCCGATGAGGAACGCGTGCTGGCGCAGATGAAGGAAGAAGTCTGGAGCGCCTACGCGGAGCTCTCGCGCCAGCAGGCCATTGCACTGTAGCGGCGGCTAAGGCCCCGAAGACGTCTGCGAGGCACGAAGGCGCAAGACGCAAGGGCCGTTTGTTCATGAAGGCACCGACACCGGCGTCGCGGGCGGCCCTCGATCTCGGGCGCGCGGCGCGGCGCCAGCGCAGGTCGCTTGTCCCCTCTCTTCATGCGGGTCTGCGGTCAGCAGCTGCCGAGTTGATCCGCCTGGCCTGCTTCCGTTGGGCACGGGTCTCCTCGCTGTCCCAACGACAAAGCGCTCCCTCCTACATCGTTACATGCCCATGAACGGGTCGAACCGGGCAACGGCGATCGTGGCCGAACATGCACGCGGTCCGCTGTCCAACCGGGCTTCGAATGGCAGCTGGCGCCCTTGTCGTTGAGATGGCATCGGAACCCCGGTCGAGTCACATGTGGCGATTGTCCGCCGCTAGGCACACGTTTCTCATGCGCACGTCGCCACCCGGGAAGCCGCCGTACCGCCGAGCTCGAAGCGCAAGCTGTCCGCAATCGGCTGGGATTGCAGGCGCGGCACCGCGCGCGTGGACAATTCCTCCATGCACAGAACATGGAGTCCGTCTCAGACCGGGGGAGTCCTCACCGGATCGAAGCGTTGGCAGTTGTGGCTGGAAGATGAGCGCGCCCTCCTGGAGGTGGAAGGCGCCCGGCATGCGATTGCGCTGAAGGACCTTGGTGCCGTTCATGTCGAGCCGGGCCTGCTCTGGTCCCGCGTGACGGTGACGCTGCCCAACCGGTCGGTGCTGGAGCTCGACGGCATCGGCAATGCCGCGGCGCGAGACATGGTGCAGGCGATCTCCTGCGCGCGCGAGCAGGCCCTGGCGCGGCGCCGCCTGGAACAGGAGAAGCGGCAGCAGCGAAAGCGGGAGCAGCAGCGCCTGGAGCAGACGCGCCAGGAGCAGGAGCGTGCGCAGCAGCTGTTGCGCTCACTGCAGGAGTGCCTTTCACCGGTCGTCGAATGGGCGCAGGCCTGCCGTGCCGCATGCAAGGCACAGCTCGCCGGCAGCGGCTGGCTGACCCGGGATTTCATTGCCCGGCAGATCGCCTTGAAGCCGCGGTTGGCAGCCGAGCTGCTGTCGCACCCGGACTTCACCCAGGCCGTCGCAGGCCTCGATGCGCGCAGCCGCGATGCGCTCGGCTTCTGGCAGCGTGATCTGGCTGCAGCAGCCCGCGCCACCAACGAGCGCCACCTGCAGCGCGAGCTGCAGTCCCGCAAGGACTTCTTCGACGCCGTGGAGAAGACACCGCTCACGCCCGAGCAGGCCCGCGCGGTCGTGTGCCTGGACAACCGGGTGCTGCTGGTGGCTTCGGCCGGCTCGGGCAAGACGTCCACCATGGTGGCCAAGGCGGCCTACGTGCTGACCAAGCGCTACTTCGCCGCGCAGGAGGTGCTGCTGCTGGCCTTCAACCGCGAGGCCGCCGGCGAGCTCGCGCAGCGTGCACAGGACCGCTTCAGGCGGTTGGGACTGCAGGGCCGGATCGCGGCCAGGACGTTTCATGCCTTCGGCCTGGAGGTCATCGGGGCCGCCACGGGCCGGCGCCCGGCGCTCGCACCCTGGCTCGAAGGCGGCCGCGACGTGGAGGCGGTGCTCGACATCGTCGACACGCTCAAGGACCGCGATGCGGGCTTTCGTGCCAACTGGGACCTTTTTCGCCTGGTGCTGGCGCAGGACATGTCGTGCCCCGGCGAGGGCGAGGATGCGCCGCAACTGCGCAGACGCGGCTTCCGGACCCTTCAGGGCGACACGGTGGAGAGCCGCGGCGAGCAGATGCTGGCCGACTGGCTCTTCTACAACGGCGTGGAATACGTCTACGGCGCGCGTCGCAGGGCCGACACGGCTGATGCCAGCCTCACCAGCCACCCCGTCTTCCATCTGCCAGCCATCGACACCTGCCTGGCGTACCGAGCGCTCGACGAGCGCGAAGCGGGATCCGAGCAGCTGGAAGACGACCGGGCCGCCATGAAGCGGGCGCGCGACACGCACCGGCAGCACGGCCCCGCGCTGGTGGAAGTCACGACGGCAGGCCTGTGGAGCGGCGAGGCCTTCCGCGACCTGGAGAGCGAGCTCACGCGGCGCGGCATCGCGCTCGACCCCAACCCCGACCGGCCAACTCCAGGCCGGCAGCCCGTGGAGATCGCGCGGCTGGCCCGCACCGTCCGCTCATTCCTGGCACATGCCAAGAGCAACGCCTTGTCGAACAAGGCGTTGAGGCAGCGTCTGGACGCTGGCGCGGCCGGGCACTTCCAGCATCGGCACGGCGTCTTCCTGCACCTGTTCGAACGGATCCGGCAGGCCTGGGAGGAGCGGCTGCAGCGAGAGGGCTGCATCGACTACGAGGACATGCTGCGGCAGGCCGGCGACTGCATCGAGCAGGGCCGCTGGAAGAGCCCGTACCGGCTCGTCATGGTCGACGAGTTCCAGGACGCCAGCCAGGCCCGGGCCCGGCTGGTCGCGGCCCTGGTGCGGGAGCCCGACCGGTGCCTCTTTGCCGTGGGCGACGACTGGCAGGGCATCAACCGCTTCGCGGGCGCGGACCTGGGCGTCATGACGGGCTTCGAGGAGCGGTTCGGTGCGGCGCAGACGCTGCGCCTGGAAACCACCTTCCGCTGCCCGCAGTCGCTGTGCGACCTCAGCAGCCGCTTCGTGATGCGAAACCCACAGCAGATCGAGAAGCGCGTGGCATCGGCCAGGGCAGACGTGGCCCGGCCGGTACGGATCCTTTGCGTGGAGAACCAGGGGCGCATCCAGGCCGCGGTGAGCCAGTGCGTCCAGGCTCTGCAGGCGACAGCGCCTGCAGGACCGGCGCCCTCCATCCTCGTGCTCGGCCGCTACAACGGCGACCGACGCTTCATGCCGGCTGGGCCAGGCACGGCCGCCCCGCTGGACTTCATGACCGTCCATGCCTCCAAGGGCCGGGAGGCGGACCACGTCATCCTGCCAGCCATGGTCACGGGCACGACGGGCTTTCCCAGCCGCGTGGCCGACGATCCGGTGCTGCGCCTGGCGATGCCCGATGGCGACGACTTCGACCTGGCGGAGGAACGCCGTCTCTTCTACGTGGCACTCACCCGCGCACGGCAGAGCGTGACGCTCGTCACCGTGGCTGGCCGGGAGTCGGAATTCGTGCTGGAGCTGGTGCAACGGCACGGGCTGGATGTCGAGCGGGTCGAGCCGGAAGGATCGGCACCCGGGCCTATAGGCGATCCCTGTCCGCGATGCGGCACAGGCCGCCTCGCGCACCGCGAGAGCCGACACGGTCCGTTCCTGGGCTGCAGCAGCTATCCGCAGTGCCGCTTCACGCAGGATCTGGCCCTTGACGCGCAGAAGCAGCCGCCACCGGGGACCGCCGTCCGGCATGGACGGCGTGCGGCTGCGTAGCATCTGGCAGACAGCTCCGGTCAGCCAGCACCTGGATTCGACAGGGCCCGGGCCCGGTCATGAGAAGGGCAAGCACGGCAGTGCCGGGAGCAGGTCGGTGGTCAGCGACCACGGCGGCCCGTTCATGCTCACACGCGCAACCGCGGCTGGCCAGGATTCGAAAATGCAATCCTTGCCCATGGCAGCCAGCGTCCGGCGCCTACCTTCACCGGCCCTCAGGCATTGCAGGGTGGTGCCCGTCGTGGTGCCCGACCACCGCATCGGGCCCGTGGTCGGATACCTGCGCCGTGAACCACTGGTGCAGCGCGGCGACCAGCCGGGCGTCCTGCGTGCGGTAGGTCAGCTCGGCACCGTCGGGGATCTCGCGGTACGCAATGGCGAGGCTGCCGGGCGCAGCGGCCTTGAGCGCGGCCAGCCCCGGCATGCCGGCGCCGTGGATGTGCTGCGGCCCTGAAAAGTCGCCCCGCAGGAATTGCCCATGCAGCTCCTGCAGGTGCTGCCGCACCAGTTGCGCCTGAGCCGCGTCGCCCCGCGTGCGCGCCACGACGCGCTGCACGCCGCCGTCACCCGTTTCCGTGAAGATGTGGATGGTCCGCTTGAGGTCGAACGGCATCACGTCCGCGCCTCGCTTGGCAACGTCTGCCATGCGGCTCGCGTCGGCGGCCTGGGACCACGCCGGCACTGCGGCAGCGGCGAGCAGCATGGCTGCCGCGATTCGGTGTCGAGCCATTCCTTTTTTTCCTCCTTCGTGTTCTCGGGCTCACCGCTGGCGCCGGCCAGGCGCCTTCGGCTTGAGCTACGGCTGATTCTGCGCAGGACTGTGTGCCGGCGCTGCGGATGCCGCCATCAGGACTTCCAGTGCCCGCTGCGCCATGTCGCGCGGCACGAAGAGGTGGTCGTGGTGGAACGCCGCCACGGCGTTGCACGGGATGCCGGCCTCGGCCAGCACTGCGGACACCGCGCCCAGGAAGCCGACCGCCTCCAGCGACGAATGCACGGTCAGCGTGATCAGGCCCGACTCGAACTGCCAGGCCACGCCGGCGCGCCGGGCCTCGTCCAGGGCCACGATCGCGCTCAGCCCCTCGGCCTCGCGAAACGTCGCGATGGTTGCCACGCCGGGTGGCAGTTCGCCTTCCGGGAAAGTGCAAAAGACGAAGGTGCCCGGTTGCAGCTGCGGCGTCATGTGCCGCAGCAGCCTGCCCAGATCGCGCTCGCCCGTCATGGCGAGCACCCTTCAGTTCCAGGGCGCGTCGGACGCCGGCCAGCCGTCCGCGCCGCGCTCGGCCGCCACCGCCGCTGCGTGGTGGTCGCCCTGGCGCGCTCTGGTGGGCGCTGGCGAGGGGTGCCGAGATGGCTGCGGCGCTGGCGGCTCCGTGCCGACCACCGCATCGCGCTTGCGCTTGACGTGGTATGCCGTGAGCACCCCGCTGGCGATCATGTCCAATGCCGGCCGGGGCTGCCCTTCCCTGTCCGTCCAGACCTTCGGCGTGAGCGTGCCGGTCAGCGACACCGCGTCGCCATCGCAGAGCGCCAGCAGCGCCGTCTGGGCCAACGTGTCGAACGCCAGGACGTTGACGAACAGCGTCTCGCCGCCGGCCGTGGCGGCACGCACCTTGGCCGTCACGAACGGCTTGCCGCTGTTGTTGCCAACACGCTGCTCAGGCCGTCCGTAGA